>NZ_CAMFKW010000025.1 GCF_945957345.1 uncultured Allobosea sp.
GGCCGGAAGCCGGGCAGGTGTGCCAGTCGTTCATCGTCGAGTTGAAGTGCAGGCCGGGATCGGCCGAGGCCCAGGCGGCGTAGCCGATCTTCTCCCAGAGGTCGCGGGCCTTCAGCGTCTTGTGGACCTTGCCGGTGGTGCGGGCGGTCAGGTTCCAGTCATTGTCGTTCTCGACGGCGCGCAGGAAATCGTCGGTCAGCGAGACCGAGTTGTTCGAGTTCTGGCCGGAGACGGTGAGATAGGCGTCGGAATCCCAGTCGGTGTCATAGGTGTCGAAGGAGATGTCCTTGTAACCCTGCTTGGCGAACTGGATGACGCGCTTGATGTAGTTGTCCGGCACCAGCGCCTTGCGGGCGAGCTTGATCTCGCGCTTGAGCGCCGGGTTCTTCTCGGGGTCGAAGCAGGAATCGGCATCGCCTTCGCAGTTCACGCAGGCCTTGAGCACGGCCTTCATGTGCTTCTTGACGGTCTTGGAGCCGGTGACGAGGGCGGCGACCTTCTGCTCTTCCTTCACCTTCCAGTCGATATAGGCCTCGATATCCGGATGGTCGGCATCGACCACGACCATCTTCGCGGCGCGGCGGGTGGTGCCGCCCGACTTGATCGCGCCTGCGGCGCGATCGCCGATCTTGAGGAAGGACATCAGGCCCGAGGACTTGCCGCCGCCGGCGAGCTTCTCGCCTTCGCCGCGCAGCATCGAGAAGTTCGAGCCGGTGCCCGAGCCGTACTTGAACAGGCGGGCCTCACGGACCCAGAGATCCATGATGCCGCCCTCGTTGACGAGGTCGTCCTGCACGCCCTGGATGAAGCAGGCATGCGGCTGCGGGTGCTCGTAGCTCGACTTCGACTTCACGAGCTTGCCGGTCTTGAAGTCGACGTAGAAATGGCCCTGGCTGGGGCCGTCGATGCCATAGGCCCAGTGCAGGCCGGTGTTGAACCATTGCGGCGAGTTCGGCGCGACGCGCTGGGTGGCGAGCATGAAGCGCAGTTCGTCATGGAAGGCGGCGGCATCCTCCTCGGAGGAGAAATAGCCGCCCTTCCAGCCCCAGTATGTCCAGCAGCCGGCGAGGCGGTCGAAGACCTGCTTGGACGAGATCTCGGAGCCATAGCGTTCGCCCTCGGGCAACTCGGCAAGGGCGGCCTCGTCGGCGACCGAACGCCAGAGGAACGAGGGAACGTCGTTCTCTTCGAACTTCTTCAGGCGCGCGGGCACGCCGGCCTTGCGGAAATACTTCTGCGCGAGCACGTCGCTCGCGACCTGCGACCAGGTCTCGGGAACCTCGATGCCTTCCAGCCGGAAGACGACGGAGCCGTCCGGGTTCTTGATCTCGCTGACGGCCGATCGGAACGGGATCGCGGAATAGGGCGACTGTCCGGCGGTGGTGTAGCGGCGCTCGATGCGCATGATCTTCGTCCCTTGATCTGCCGCGGGCCCGCTTTGCGAAGCCACGCGCGGCCGGTTGATCACCGGCTCCTGATGTCAGCCCAAACTCGGTTCGATGCCCGGGATCATCGCGCGTCCTTCCGGACGCGGTTACGATGATCCCACTCCATGTTGGAGCATCGGATTCATCCAAAAAGTGGCTTCCACTTTTTGGTCCGATGCTTTGGGGACCCGGCGGTGTAGCCCCGCCGATGGCCCCGGACGCGCCCAAAATGCCCGCGCAAATCCGTTCGCTTCCGCTGATGTCGGCGGATGCGGCGGCAGGCCCGGAACACACTGGGAAACTAGGGTTTCGCAGTCATCCAGAGGGGGTGCCGCCGGCCGTCATGCGATGGTCAAAATCTAGTGCAGGTACCGGTCTGACGTCAAGGAATAGTGTCCCGTGATCCCTGTGGACACGACATCTGGTAGGGATATGTGGGTTATGGGGATAAGTTGCAAGGTCCCGGCTAAGCCCCGGAAATCACCGGAGAATCGGACGCGCGTCGGCAAGATTGCCACAGTGCGGGAGGAAGCGCAGTCCTTAAAATCCCCACTATTCATGGTTGACACGATGTTAATGAGGGTGTCGCCGCATCGGCTCGCAAGCGCTGTCTGCAGGCCCTTGCGCAAGTGCTTGAAGCGCGGGCGCTTCGCCGTCCTATCGTGGCGGGAAGTCGGCCGAATCGGGGCGGTGTTGTGGCTAGGGCACCCGAGGGGAATCAGCGATCGTCGGTGGACCGATAGGCCAGCCCGCAGCGGAAGGGCTACGCGGATCGGTTCGATATGGGCGGACTGGACAGGGCGGGGCGGGACCGCCATAAGTCGCCCCGAGACATGCACGCATTTGCGTGCGCGCGAGCGCATGGACTTGAATACGATGAAGGACTGGCTGCTGCAGATCTTCACCTGGTGGAATGGCCAGACGATCGGCACCCGCTTCCACACCTGGCGCTTCGGCGAGCGGGTGGGCGAGGACGAGTTCGGCAATGTCTATTACCGCACCAAGGGTGGGGTGAAGGACAAGGCGCTCGGCTTCCAGCGCCGCTGGGTGATCTACAAGGGTGACGCGGAGGCCTCCAAGGTGCCTCCGGGCTGGAACGGCTGGCTGCATCACACCGTCGATGTTGCGCCCTCCGAGGAGAGCTACCAGCCGCGCGAGTGGCAGCAGCCGCATCAGCAGAACTGGACCGGCACCGCTCTGGCCTATCGCCCGCAGGGCTCGACGCTGGCCGAGGGCGAGCGCCCGGCCGCGACCGGCGACTACGAGGCCTGGACGCCCGGTCGCTGAGCGAGGCCGGCAAGGCCCCGCCGATCGATACCGAGCCGCTTCTTTCGGAGCGGCTTTTTTGTTGCTGGACGGAACATCCGCGGCCGTACTCCAAGGGTTTCAAGGGGAACGCCCTTTTTCCGCTGCGATTGCCGTGTTACTGCGCGCCATCGCGGTCCTTCCGCGCCGTCGAAGAGATTCGCGCACGCATGCCGTCGTTCTTTCGTTTCCCGATCCTGGCAGGCCTCGCCGCGAGCGCGCTGGCGACGCTGACGGCTACAGGGCCGGCGCAGGCGGATCGCATCCGCAATCCGACCGCGGTCTTCGCCGGGCTCGACAAGATCACCGGGCGCATCATCTCCTTCGAAGTCGCGATCGACGAGACCGTGCAGTTCGGCGCGCTGCAGCTCACGCCGCGCGTCTGCTGGACGCGGCCGCCGACCGAGGCGCCGCAGACCGATGCCTTCGTCGAGGTCGACGAAGTCACGGTCAAGAACGAGTACCGACGCATCTTCACCGGCTGGATGTATGCGGCGAGCCCCGGCCTGCACGGCGTCGAGCATGCGATCTACGACGCCTGGCTGACCGACTGCAAAGGCGGGACCGAGCTTGTCGTCGATCCCAAGGAGCCGGAGGCGCCGCCCCCGCCGGAGGATCAGCGCAAGCCGCGCACGCCGCCGCGTGACCCCAACCTGCCGCCGCCCGGGCAGCAGCCGCCTCCGCCGCCACCCGGCGGGCGCATCGATGTCGAGCCGCCGCGCGGCGTGCCGGTGCAGCCGCAGCGGCCGAGCCAGCGCTTCTTCCCGACCAATCCGATGCCCGGCCGCGATCCGGCGGCAAGCGGCGGCGCCTGATCCTCGCGAGCCGGCCGCCCGCGCTCAGAGCTGAGCGAGAGCCTCCCGACCGCTGATCGGCGCCGAGGTGGGCAGGGCGTGCCAGTTGCCCTGATGGCGTAGCGCTTCGTCGAGCAGGTGGCGATAGGCGTCGCGGGGAATCTCCATCGTGCCGAACTGCGCGAGATGGCCGGTCTGGAACTGCGTATCCAGCAGGCGATAGCCGCCGCGTTTCAATCGGGCGACGAGATGGACCAGCGCGACCTTCGACGCGTCGGTCTCGCGGTGGAACATGCTTTCGCCGAAGAAGGCTCCCCCCAGCGAAAGCCCGTAGAGGCCGCCGACGAGCCGGCTCTCGCGCCAGCACTCGACCGTGTGGACATGGCCGAGTGCGAACAGCGCGCCGAAGATCTCGCGGATGCGTGCGTTGATCCAGGTCTCGGTACGGTCCGGCTTGGCCTCGGCGCAGGCCGCGATGACCGCGTCGAAGGCGCTGTCGACCCGGATCTCGAACCGATCCGCGCGCACGGTCCGGGCGAGCCGCGACGAGAGATGGAAGCGGTCGAGCGGGATGATGCCGCGCAGTTCCGGCTCGACCCAGAACAGGCTGGGATCGTCGGCGCTCTCCGCCATCGGGAAGATGCCGGCCGCATAGGCGCGCAGCATGATCTCCGGCGTGATCGCGGGGGTGCGGACGGGCACGGAACGAGCCTTCATGAGATGATGGGAGCGTGAGCCGCGTCGCGAGTCAAATATAGGCAAGCGCTTCAGGAGGGTCCGTCATGCTCGGGCCTGACCCGAGCGCCTCGTGACGGAGAGGCGCCTGTTCCAGCCTGCGACTCTCGGGTCTGTTCTTCGCTTCGCCCGAGAATGACGCGCACTCATACAGCCTCGCATGAGGGACGGCCATGGTTTCAGACATAGCCTGAAGCCATGGCCGCAAGAGGCTGACAGATCAGCCTTCCGTGGCTTCGCCGCCCGGTGCCTCATCTCCAGCTTCGCCGTCCTCGCCGCCCTCGCCATCGTCGTTGATGCACTCGACCGAGACGACCTTCTCGTCCTTGGCGGTGTTGAACACCGTCACGCCCTGCGTCGAACGCCCGGCGATGCGGATGCGGTTGTCCGGGCCGGCATCGACCGGCACGCGGATGAGCTGGCCGCCATCGGTGACGAGCATGAGCTGGTCCGAGTCGAGGGCCGGGAAGGAGGCGACGAGCTTGCCGTTGCGGTCGTTGACGACCATGGCAACGATGCCCTTGCCGCCGCGCCCGGTGACCCGGTACTCGAAGGACGAGGTGCGCTTACCGTAGCCGCGTTCCGAGATCGTCAGGATGAACTGCTCGGCCGCGCCCATGGCGGTGTACTTCTCGAGCCCGAGCTCGATATCGCCGGCGCTCTCCTCGGCATCGGCCTCGACCGTCGTCGTGACCTCTGCACCTTCCTCGGCCTCGCCGGTCAGCGCTCTGCGGGCGGCTGCCGCGCGCTTGAGATAGGCGGCGCGCTCGTCGGGCGTGGCGTCGAGATGGCGCAGGATCGCCAGCGAGATGACCGTGTCGTCCTTGGCGAGGTTGATGCCGCGCACGCCGGTCGAGTCACGGCCTTTGAAGACGCGCACCTCGGGCACCGCGAAGCGGATGCACTGACCGTCGGCGGTGGTCAGCAGCACGTCGTCATTCTCGGTGCAGATCTGCACGTCGACGATATGGTCGCCGTCGTCGAGCTTCATCGCGATCTTGCCGGCGCGGTTGACGTTGACGAAGTCGGAGAGCTTGTTGCGGCGCACCCCGCCCGAGGCGGTGGCGAACATTACGTCGAGCGTCTCCCAGCTCGCCTCGTCCTCCGGCAGCGGCATGATCGTGGTGATGCGCTCGCCGGCCTCGATCGGCAGCATGTTGACCAGCGCCTTGCCGCGCGCGTTCGGCGCCGAGAGCGGCAGGCGCCAGACCTTCTCCTTGTAGACCTGGCCTTCCGAGGAGAAGAACAGCACCGGCGTATGGGTCGAGGCGACGAAGAGGCGGGCGACGAAATCCTCGTCCTTGGTCGCCATGCCGGAGCGGCCCTTGCCGCCGCGGCGCTGCGCCCGATAGGTCGAGAGCGGCACGCGCTTGATGTAGCCGCCATGGCTGACGGTGACGACCATGTCCTCGCGGGCGATCAGGTCCTCGTCGTCGAGATCGGAGCCCCAGTCCTGGATCTCGGTGCGGCGCGGCGTGGCGAAGGCAGTCTTGACCTCCGCGAGCTCGGCCTTGACGATCGATTGGATGCGGGCGCGCGAGCGCAAGATGTCGAGGTAGTCCGCGATCTCCTTGGCGAGCTTCTCCAGTTCCTCGCCGATCTCGTCGCGGCCGAGAGCGGTCAGGCGGGACAGGCGCAGCTCGAGGATCGCCTTGGCCTGCGCGTCCGAGAGCCTGTAGGTGCCGTCCGGGTTCATCGGGTGGCGCGGATCGTCGACCAGCGCGATCAGCGGGGCGATATCGTCGGCCGGCCAGTCGCGCGCCATCAGCGATTCATGCGCGGCGGCCGGCGTCGGCGCCGTGCGGATCAGGCGGATGACCTCATCGATATTGGCAACCGCCGTGGCGAGGCCGCAGAGCACATGGGCGCGCTCGCGGGCCTTGTTGAGCAGGTAGCGCGTGCGCCGCGAGACGACCTGTTCGCGGAACTCGACGAAGGCAGTGATGAAGTCCTTGAGGTTCAGAACCTCAGGGCGGCCGCCGTTCAGCGCCACCATATTGGCGCCGAAGGAGGTCTGCAGTGGCGTGAAGCGGTAGAGCTGGTTCAGCACGACATCGGCGACGGCGTCGCGCTTGATCTCGATGACGACGCGCACGCCCTCGCGGCTGGATTCGTCGCGCAGGTCGGAGATGCCCTCGATGCGCTTCTCGCGCACGAGATCGGCGATCTTCTCGACCATCGTCGCCTTGTTCACCTGATAGGGAATCTCGGTGACGACGATCGCCTCGCGCTCCTTGCGCATCTCCTCGATATGCGTCTTCGAGCGCATCACGATCGAGCCGCGGCCGGTGTGATAGGCGGAGTGGATACCGCTGCGGCCCATGATCGAGGCGCCGGTCGGGAAATCCGGTCCGGGGACGATCTCGATCAGGTCGTCGATCGAGATCTCGGGATCGTCGATATAGGCGACGCAGGCGTCGATGACCTCGCCGAGATTATGCGGCGGGATGTTGGTGGCCATGCCGACCGCGATGCCGCCGGCGCCGTTGACCAGGAGGTTCGGATAGCGCGCCGGCAAGACCGTCGGCTCATGCTCCTTGCCGTCATAGTTCGGCTGGAAGTCGACGGTCTCGAGGTCGAGGTCTTCGAGCAGCGGCATCGCCGCCTTGTCGAGGCGGGCCTCGGTATAACGGTCGGCGGCTGGGCTGTCGCCGTCCATCGAGCCGAAATTGCCCTGGCCGTCGATCAGCGGCAGGCGCAGCGAGAAATCCTGCGCCATGCGCACCAGCGCGTCATAGACCGCGAGATTGCCGTGCGGATGGTACTTACCCATCGTGTCGCCGACGATGCGGGCGCATTTTGTATAGGGCCGCTCGGGCAGGTTCTTGTTCTCGTGCATCGAGAACAGGATGCGGCGGTGGACCGGCTTCAGGCCGTCGCGGACATCGGGCAGAGCGCGGCTCACGATCACGCTCATGGCGTAATCGAGATAGCTCTTCTTCATCTCGTCGGTGATCGCGATCGGCTTGATGTCGCCGCCGAAGTCCGGGGCTCCGTCGCGCTTGTCGTCGGTATCGTCGCTCAAGGGGAAATGTCCCGATTCCTGCTGGTTTTTCAGCCTTCTGGCTATCCGATTCCGGCTGCAGACGCCAGCGAAAGCGGGCGCTGTCCAAGCAAAAATTATGTTAGTGAATTCAATAGTTTACGTGACGTTTTCGATTGCGTCGCGAAGTACTGCCATATTCCAGCCTTTCTTGGTGCGTGACGGCGGCCTTCCGGCGTGCTGATGTGGCGCCATGTTCGTCGAATTCGCCACTGCTGCGCTCGTCACCATGCTGGTGACGCTCGACCCGCCGGGCCTCGCGCCGATCTTCCTGTCGCTCACGCGCGGGATGTCGGAAAGCGAGCGGAAGCAGGTCGCGATCCGCGCCTCGATCATCGCCTTCTGCATCATGGCCTTCTTCGCAGTGGCGGGCGATATCGTGTTGAAGGCGCTCGGCGTGTCGCTGCCGGCCTTCCGCATCGCGGGCGGCCTCCTGCTGTTCTGGATCGCCTTCGAAATGGTGTTCGAGCGCCGCACCGAGCGCAAGCAGCAGACGGCCGAGACCGCGATCACCCAGGACCATATCCGCAATGTCGCGGCCTTTCCGCTGGCGATCCCGCTGATGGCGGGGCCGGGCGCGCTCACCGCGATGATCCTGCTCGCGGGCCGAGCTCATGGCGACCCGCTGCTGCTGGCGACTCTCGCGGTGATCTGCGGCCTGGTGGTGTTTTCCTGCCTGCTGGTGTTCCTGACGGCGACGCCGATCGCGAAGCTGCTCGGCGTCACCGGCAATATCGTGCTCACCCGCCTGCTGGGCGTGGTGCTAGCAGCACTGGCCGTGCAGTTCGTGATCGACGGGATCAAGGCTGCGGCGCAGGGCGGGTAGACCGACGCAGTTCGCGCCGGATGCAGTGCAGCGATCCGATGGTTTCGGTATCCCGGCGTGTTTCCATCAAATTATGATGCTTGCGACACGGAATGTCGGGGCGCGCTTTGCGGTGCGCTTTCCATCGTCGATGACAACAGTGACGCTGCCAAGGCCTTCTGTCTGATAATGCTCGCATTTTCTGCAGTCCTGCGCATTTTCCGACAGCCACCGGACCGATGACCGGATTGGCACGAAACCTGCCAATGCCGCCGCACACGGAACAGGTCGTGCAGGAAGCGACAGGGGCGTCGATCGATGGCGCGTGCCTTGCCCCGGCAAAGACGGCCCGTTTGATCGAGGACATCGCCGCCCGCGGCGTCGCTATGCAGGTTTACAATGCAAAGTCTTGATATCGTACGAGAAATCGTTGCGGGTCAGATCAGCCGCGACCCTTCCGAGGTCACGGAACAGACCAATCTCGAGGAAGCCGGCTACGATTCGCTGGATGTGCTGGAGACGATCTTCGCCATCGAGGAGCGCTTCAAGGTCCGCGTCCCCTTCGATGCCAACGATCCCAAACTCAAGGAAATGAAGACCGTCGGCGATATCGCGCGCATCGTCGAAGAGGCGATCGGCCAGCGGGCGCCGGCGTGAGGCGCATTGCCGTTACGGGCCTTGGCGCCGTATCCCCGGCGGGATTGACCATGGCGGCGACCTGGCAGCGCGTCGCTGCCGGGGAGACAGCGATCGGGCCGCTGGTGCTGCCGCGCACGGATAATCCTCCCTGTCCGATCGCCGCGCAGGTTCTGGATTTCGATGCCAATGCTCATTTCACGGCCAAGCAGCTCGGGGCGCTCGATCGCATCGCGCAGTTCGCGGTCGTCGCCGCGCGGGAGGCGGTCGCGGATGCGGGGTTCGAACGCGGTGATCCGGCGCTCACGCAGGCGGATGTGATCATCGGCGTCGGCGTCGGCGGTATGAACACGGTGGATGACAGCTTTTACCGGATCTATGCCGAGCAGGCGCGCGGGGTCCACCCGCTCACGGTACCCAAGCTGATGGCCAATGCGTCCGCGAGCCAGATCTCGATGGATCTCGGCCTGCGCGGCAACACGTTCGCGGTGGCGAGCGCCTGCGCTTCGGGAACCCATGCGCTGGGCCTGGCCTTCCGATCCATCCTGCACGGCGATTGCGACGTCGCCCTTGCTGGAGGCGCCGAAGCCTGCATCACGCACGGCACGCTGGTCGCCTGGAATGCGCTGCGGATCCTGTCGCGCGACACTTGCCGGCCGTTCTCGCGCAACCGCAGCGGCCTGGTGCTGGGGGAGGGCAGTGCGATCCTGGTCCTCGAGGAATGGGAACGGGCCGTGGCGCGCGGCGCGCGCATCTATGCCGAGATCGTTGGCTTCGCCGGGAATGCCGATGCGGGCGATCTGACCTCTCCCGACCAGCACGGCGCGGAGATGGCGATGCGGCGCGCCATGGCCAGTGCCGGCATCGCGCCTGAAGATATCGATTACATCAATGCCCATGGCACGGGGACCTTGATGAACGACGCCATCGAAAGCAGGGCGATCCGCGCGATCTTCCCAGGGGAGCGCCTGCCGTTGGTCTCGTCGACGAAGGGGGTGCTCGGCCATAGCCTGGGCGCTGCCGGGGCGTTCGAGGCGCTGGTCACGACGCTCGCGCTGCATCACCAGGTCGTGCCGCCGACGGCGAACTGCACCGAGCCGGACGAGGAATGCGGGCTTGACGTCGTGCCCGAAGGGCCGCGGCAGGTCGCCGTCAGGCATGCATTGTCGAACTCGTTCGCGTTCGGCGGCCTGAATGCCGTGCTGGCGTTCCGGCGCCACGCTTAAGCGCGACCCTCCGGGCTTGGACGGTTCCAGCCCGGAGAGTCATCCGCTTTCCAACGTCCTCGGGACAGGCAGGGCAGGTCGCGACTGCCGCAGCCAGGCGGCCTTTCGGTCGCGGGATCGGGCTATTGCACATCGCATAAGTAAATGCTTATGTGATGCCATGATCGAGAACGAGATCTTCAAGGCGCTGGCCGACCCGACCCGCCGCACCATCCTCGACAAGCTGGCTGCGAGCAGCATGAACGCGAGCGCGCTGCGCGAGGGCATGGTGATCAGCCAGCCGGCGATGTCGCAGCATCTCGCCGTGTTGCGCGGCGCCGGCCTCGTCCGCGAGGAGCGGAAAGGGCGCTTCGTGAACTACCGGGTCGATCCGGAGGGGCTCGCTCTGGTCGCGCGATGGCTGACGAAATACCGCGCCTTCTGGCCGGAGCGGATCGGCGATCTCAGGACCTTGCTCAAGGAGATGGATCAATGAGCGGTGACGACAGCGAAGCGGCGATTGACCCTCTCGTTTTCGCGTTCCAGTTCGATGAACCGCCCGAGAAGCTCTGGCGCGCCATCACTACGCCTGGCCTGCGCGAGCATTGGCTGCCCGACGCGGAGCTTGCTGATCCAGAGCCGAGCATCGTCACCCCGGGGGAGGCGCTCCGCTACCGGATGCGCGACAGCGAGCCGCCCTTTCTGGAAAGCGTGGTCACGTTCCGGATCGACGCCAGCGAGGCCGGCGGAAGCAGCCTGCATGTGATCCATGAACTGACCGATCGCCATGTCGGCCTGGAGCTGATCCCGGCGAACAGCAATGCGCCGCCGCTGATGCGCGCTGCCTGAGGCGGCGCGAACCACAAGCCTATCCATTCCCTAGATTTGGAGGTCGCCGATGCGCGAAGCGATGCAACTCGTCCCTATGGTCGTCGAGCAGTCGAGCCGCGGAGAACGCTCGTTCGACATCTACTCGCGGCTGCTGCGCGAGCGGATCATCTTCCTCAACGGTGAGGTCAATGACGCGATGAGCGCGCTGGTCTGCGCGCAGCTCCTGTTCCTGGAGGCAGAGAATCCGAAGAAGCCGATCCATCTCTACATCAACTCGCCGGGCGGCGTGGTGACCAGCGGCTTCGCCATGTACGACACGATGCGCTACATCCGCTCGCCCGTGCATACGCTGTGCATGGGCACGGCGCGCTCGATGGGCTCGTTCCTGCTGATGGCGGGGGAGCCGGGCGAGCGCGGGGCGCTGCCCAATGCGAGCCTGCATGTCCATCAGCCGCTTGGCGGCTTCCAGGGGCAGGCTTCCGACATCTTCATCCATGCCGAGGAGATGCGGCAGACCAAGCATCGCCTGACCCGGCTCTATGCCGAGCATTGCGGGCGCAGCTACGAGGAGGTCGAGCGTACGCTCGACCGCGACCGCTTCATGACGGCGGAGGAAGCCCTGGAGTGGGGCCTGATCGACCGGATCGTCCACCGAATGGAGGAACCGGCCGCCGCGTGAGCGGCCGGCTGCTGTCGCCTATTTTTCCAGGAAAGCCCGGATCGCGCCTTCGGCCTGCTTCATCGACATCACGCCGTCGAGATGGCCGCGGCTGCCGTCGATCGTGACATGGGTAATATCGCGCCCGGCATCTTTCGCTGCCTTCAGCGTGCGTTCGACCGCGTCCGGCGTGAAGACCAGATCCTTCGGCTGGGTGATGTAAAGCATCGGCGCCTTGATCTTCGCCATGCCGTCAGCAAGCGAGGTGCCGCCGGCCGTGAAGAGCTGGTTCGCCTTGACCAGATAGAGGAAATGGTTGGCGTCCGAGACCTTGGCGCGAGCCATGCCGGCATTGTCGAGCACGCTCTGGACCTGGAACTTGTTGGCGAGCGCCTTGCCGGGCTCCTCGCCCTCCTTGGCCGGGCGACGGCCGAAGGTGGCGTTGGCCCAGTCCTGGTGGTTCGCCTGCAGCGTCACCGCGGTCAGCGCCTTGGCGAGGCCAGCCAGCGGCGGGGTCTTGCCGTAGTAATCGCCATTGTTCCAATTGGGATCGACGAGGATGGGAGCGGCCCAGATGTCGAGCCAGGCTATCAGCATCGCGTCGGCCTCGCCGGCGCCGATCACCGGCATGGCTTTCGCGACCATCTCGGGATGGCTCGCCGCCCATTCGAAAGTCTGGAGCGAGCCCATCGAGGGGCCGGCGACGAGCGCGAGCTTCTTGATCCCGAGGTTCTCGACCAGCGCTTTCTGGACCTCGACGAAGTCGCGGACCGTGACGACGGGGAAGTCGAGCCCATAGGGCTTGCCGGTGTCAGGATTGGTCGAGGCCGGGCCGGTCGTGATGGTCTTGGGGTCGCCGGTGCTCAGGTTCACCAGCGTGTCCGAGGAGAGGACGAAATATTTGTTGGTGTCGATCGCCTTGCCTGGGCCGATGATCGCATCCCAATAGCCGGGCGCTGCATCGGCCGCGGCATATTTGCCGGCGGCATGCGAGTTGCCGGAGAAGAAATGGCAGATCAGCACGGCGTTGGACTTGTCGGCGTTGAGCGCGCCGTAACTCTCCCAGCCGACGCGGACATTCTTCAGCGTGCGTCCGCTCTGGGTGGTGAAGCTCGGGAGTTCGAAGACCTTCTTCTCGACTGCCAGATCCTGCGCTTCGGCCATGCCTGCCGTCATCCATCCTGCGAGCGCCAAAGCACCCATGATCCACATCTTCATCGCCGCATCCTTCCCGCTGCCGCAATACGTCCGGCCGCATCAGAGCGGATTTCCGACGATCGCGAAAGGGCTGGGGATCAGCGCGTGAACTGCGTCGGCACGAGGGAGGCGCCGGCCGGGCTGAGGAGAGTTTCGGGCTCGATGTCGAAGGCTGGAGCGTCGACCGGCCCCTTGAGCACGAAGGGCAGCTTCAGGGCGCCGTTCGCGGAGGCGAGCAGCGCGGTCATGTCGAGGATGCGGGTGCGCAACGAGGCGCTGCCGGCGAGGTTGAAGCGGTAGTTCGAGCCGTTCATCTGCGCCTCGGTCAGGGCGAGCAGGCCGCCGGCGATGCCGGCGTTGGCGGTGATGGTCTCGAAGGGCGTCTTGCCCTGCCGCCAGTCGCGCAGGGCCAGGGCCGGGCTGCGCTCGGCGCGGCGGAGCATTTCGCTGAAAGCCATGCCGTCGATTTCACCTTGCCGGGCTGCGAGATTGACGCGGCCGGTGAGCGAGCCGATCAGCTCGTCGAAGGTGCGGCCGACACCGTCGAGGGTGAGCTGCGCAGCGCCCGTGCCGCTCAGGCGTGCCAGTTGCGGCAGGTCGGACGCAGCTTGCCCGATATTGACCTTGTCGAGGCCGGCCTGAACCTTGACATCGACGCCGGCTGGAGCGGCGACGGCGAGAAAACGGCTCTTGACGTTGCCGCCATAAGCACTCGCACGGAGCAGCCCGGTCTCGAAACGGCCCTTCTTGACCAGCAGATAGGTCGCGACATCCGCTAGGCGCGCTCCTTTCAGGCGAGCGGCATCGACCGAGATGCGCAGGTCGATGTCGCGGGCGGTCCAGGCATCCAGGTCCAGAGGCGTGGCGTCTGCGGCATCGACTGTCGGGATCGGCAGGCGATCGACGAGGCGGCCGAGATCGAGCGTTGCGCCGGCCAGCGTACCCGACAGCGCAAAGCGGCCGCCGGCTTCCGCGAGCTTCATGACGCCGTCGAGGCGCTCGCCGTCGAGATTGACGACGGCATTGTTGAACGACACCTCGCGCGGCTTCACCTGGATATCCGCGGAAATGGCAACGGCTCCGAGAGCCGACGCCAATCGCGATTCCTCGCCGAACCAACCGAGCAACTGCGGAAGTGCCGGCGTGGAGAGCGCGAGAAGGCCGCTGATCACCGGGTCGCCCGGGCCTGAGCGGGTGCCTTCGAAACGCAGCTTCAGCAAGGAAGAGGTTGCCGAGAGCGCCGCCTTCGCGCTGCCACCGACCATCGGCCAGAGCAGGCTGATCTCGGTCGGTGTTCCCCGCCAGTTCAGAGAGCCGGACAGGGCCAGCGGGTCGTTTCGCTCGCGCTCGTCGACGACGAGGTCGAGATCGCGCACGACGCTCTGGATCGCGCCGTTCGCCCGCAAGAAGACCGAGCCCGCGCGGATGACGACCTTGCTCTGGCTCTGCAGGCGCTCGAATTCGGCGAGCGGCGTCGCAAGCCAGTCGGTGAGACCGTCGCTTCCGGCGGGAACGGCAACATCGATCCGCGGCGCGATGAGATCGACCCGGTCGAAGCTGATGCGTCCGCCCAGGAGCGGCAGAAGGCGCAATTGCGCCTTGACCCTCACAGCCTCTCCCGCGAGCGCACTGTCGCGCTGGGCGAAGACGACCTGAGACAGGCTGATCCGGGGTAGTGGCAGGAAGGCGATCTCGGCGCGATCGAGCGTCTTGACGACGAAGCCGGTCCGCTCCTCGATCGCGCGGACAGCCGCGCGCTGGACGCGACCGAGCGCGACGTCCCACGACTGCAACCCGAGCAAGCCGATGGCGACGACGAAGCCGAAAGCGAGAATCGCAGCGCGTCTGGTCATGGACTTCCGAATCGGCACCGGGCCGAAAGTCAGCCAGCCCCCTGGCGGGACAGGGTTTAGGCCGATGCGGAGGGCTTGTCGAGGCTGGAAAGCCGGCTATCCCGCCCGATCTGTGCCGGTTTTGGCCAGAATGAAGGCGGGATAGAGGCCGGCGAGGATGATCAGGAGCGCCGCCAGCGCGCCGTCCTCGAAAACGCCGCGCGACGCATGACCGTAGACTACGGTCGCCAGCGTATCGACATTGAGCGGGCGCAGCAGCAGCGTCGCCGGCAATTCCTTGAGGCAGTCGACGAAGACGAGGAGCGCCGCTGCGGCGATGGCCGGCCGGGCCAGCGGCCAGTGGATGCGCCGCAGCACCTCCGGCCCGGCCGCCCCGAGCGCGCGGGCGGCGTCGTCGATCCGGGGCGAGACACGCGACAACCCGCTGTCTACGCCGGAGACCCCGATGGCGAGGAAGCGCACGGTATAGGCGATGACGAGTGCCGCTCCTGAACCGATCAGGATCAGGCCGGGCTTGAGGCCGAACAGGGCCGATGCGGCATCGGCCAGCAGATTGTCGAAGGCGGCAAGTGGGATCAGCAGGCCGAGCGCCAGCACGGTGCCAGGCACGGCATAGCCGAGGCTGGCGATGCGGGCGAGGGGCTTCAGCCAGGCCTCGCGGCCGATGCGGCAAGCGGTCGCGATCGCGAGCCCCAGCGTCACGACCAGAACCGAGGCGAGCCCGGACAGCAAAAGGGCAGTGCCGAGAAGCTTGAGCAACGTTGCGTCGAGCTGTGCGAGGAGGCCGCGCTGCAGGATCTCGGTGACGAGATAGCCGATCGGCATGGCGGCGCCGAACACGACGGGCACGGCGCAGGCGAAGGTGGCCAGCGCCGCGCGGCGCCCCCGCAACGGCCTGCGCGTCACCGGTCGGGGCTGGCGGACGGGCAGGGCGAAGCGGCGTTGCCCGCGCAGTTTCACTTCGATGAGGATCAGGGCGAAGACGATGACCAGCATGACGCAGGCGATCTGGGCGGCGCCGGGCAATGAGCCGCGATTGACCCAGGTCGTGTAGATCGAGAGCGTCAGCGACCTCACGCCGAGATACTCGGTGGCGCCGATGTCGTTCAGGGTCTCCAGCAGGACGAGCGTCAGGCCGGCGGCAAGAGCCGGGCGGGCGAGCGGCAGGCCGATGCGCCAGAACAGCCGGCCGGGGGCGGCTCCGAGATTGCGCGCCGCCTCGACGACGCTGGCGCCCTGCACACTGAACAGCGCGCGCGTGCTGAGATAGACGTAAGGGTAGAGGACGATCGCCATGATCGCGATCGCGCCCGGCAGGTTGCGCGGGTCGGGGAACCAGTAGTCTCGCAAGGAGCGCCAGCCGGTGGCGGTGCGCAATGCGCTCTGGAGCGGTCCCTGGAAGCCCAGGAATTCAACGTAGATATAGGCGGTCAGATAGGTCGGCAGCGCCAGCGGCAGCACCAGCAGCCATTCGAACGAGCGCCGTCCCGCGAAATCGTATTGCGTCACCAGCCAGGCCGTGCCGACGCCGATGACGGCGCAGGCCGTGCCCACGCCGGCGAGGAGCAGCGTGGTCTGGACGAGGGCGGTGGGCAGGACATTGGCTGCGAGATGGGGCCAGATCTCAGCCGCTTGTCGCGACGAGAACGCGGTCGCGACGAGCGCGAGCAGCGGCAGTGCCGCGAGTGCGGCTCCCCCGATCACGGCATAGGCAAAACGGGTCGACGGCCGCCATGGGAATGGCGACCGTCGTGCTGGCTTGAGCGGTTGGCTCAGGCTCAATTGTCGAAGCCGACCTTGTCGACGAGATTCGCGGCGGCCTTGCGCTGCTTGGCGACCTCGGAGAGCGGCAGCTTGTCCGGCGTCACGGTGCCGAGCAGCTTGACGGCTGCGGAGTCGGTCACAGCCGCGTTGACCGGGAACTCGAAATTGCCGTTCGCGTAGAGCGCCTGTGCCTTGTCGCCGAGCATGTACTCGACCAGCTTGACCGCGTTCTCCTTGTTCGGAGCGTTCTTGGCGAGCGCAGCGGCCGAGACGTTCACATGCGTTCCGCCGCCGGCGAAGGTGGTCTTGAGCGGCTTGATCGCGTCGAACCAGCCCTTCTGCTCGTTCTTCGCCTCGCTCATCAGGCCGATATAGTAGGTGTTGATGATGGCGATGTCGCAGAGGCCGGACTGAATGTCGCGGGCGACGTCGCGGTCGCCGCCGCCGGGCTTGCGGGCGGCATTGGCGCGCAGGGCCTTGAGCCAGGTCTCGGTCTTCTCGGCGCCGTGATGCGCGAGATACGCCGCGAAGAGCGCGTTGTTATAGGGGTGCTGGCCGGCGCGGATGCAGAACTTGCCTTTCCATTTGGGGTCGGCGAGGTCCTCATAGGTGATCGCGTCCTGCTTGATGCGCTCCTTCGAGACCACGACGACGCGGGCGCGCTTGGTCAGCGTGACCCAGTTGTTGTCCGGGCGAAGCTGCGCGGGGACGGTCTTGTCGACGAGCTCGGACTTGATCGGCTGGGTGATGCCGGCATCGACCGCGGCGTTGATCTCGCCGACATCGACCATCAGCATGACGTCGGCCGGGCTGTTGGCGCCCTCGGCGCGGATGCGCTCCTGCAGGCCATCCTTCAGGAAGACCGCGTTGACCTTGATGCCGGTATCCCTGGTGAAGGCTTCCAGGACCGGGTTGAGCAGGGCGGGTTCGCGGGTGGTGTAGAGGTTCACGCCTTGCGCGAAGGCCGGGGCGGCCAGAAGGCAGGAGGACAGCGCCAGGGCGTGGAGATAGGTCTTTGCGATCATTCTTCTGCTCCGTCGAAGCGTGCGGTCAGCGCGATGGACGAGCGATAGAGCGCAGCTCTCGGAGCGTCAATGAAGTAATCTTTTGATATCAATGGCTTATAGTAATTTCAAGCCAGTTTGTATTTTGATGGATTCTAATAAATCAGGCATTGCCTTGGAAAGACGGAGAGATTTCTGGCGAGACTAGGTCGTACGTCTTTAGGGTGAGACGACCTGTCGCGGCTGGGGCTCGCAGTTTCTTGTCGAACGTGAGCGCAATATCGGGTCGCGCGATGCGCAAGATGTCGTCATTCCGGGGCGTGCCGAAGGCGCGAACCCGGCACGATCGGATGTCTCGAGCTTTAGCGCACCGGCAGCGGGATCAGGCGCACCGGTTCGCGCGGCGTCGGCTCGACCGTGCCGCGCAGGACCGCGTCGCTGGTGAAGGCGTCGTCCTGCAACTGCGCTTCGCGAACACGCAATTGACGGCGGACGCTGCGCACCTGCGCCTCCATCCGGGAAATGCCGACCTGCTCGTCGATCTGCTTGCGCTGGGCCTTGCTCAGTTCCGCGGCGGTGCGGAAGTCGCGGAAGTCGCGCCGGCTATAGGGCCAGCTCGAACCGCCGGTGAAGGTCGAGACCTTGCCGTCGAGCACGACGCTGTCGCCCGGGCGCAAGGTGATGTCGCGAAGCAGCGAGACGCGGCGCTCGCCGGCCTGCACGATCGCGGGGCGGCAGGCGGGATCGGCAGATTTCTCATGGCTGAAGGCCATCGGCAGGGCGCTGTAGCGCTTGCCGTCAGCGGCGACGGCATCGGCGATGCCGGTCGAGCCAGCGGCGGCCCTGAAGACCTTGACCGGAACGCCCGGATTCATCGCCTTGCAGATCGCTTCGTGAGCCTTCAGATCACTGGCCGTGCGGACATAGCCGATCGGCGCATGGAAGCCGTCGCAGAGGCGCACGCAGAAGGTCTGGGCGCGGTCTGCTGCGCCCGTCACCGCGTCGAACGATGCGGTGGCGGTGCCAGCAATCCTGGGTTGCCGGTCGGCGGATTTCCGGGCCGATTTGCGGAAGGGGTTGAGCTCAATCTGCGGCTGCACGAGTCGTCCGTCGGGCAGCATCTGCATCAGCGGCAGGCGCCAGCCATTGCCGGCAGGCGCGTAGGCACTGGCTTGTGGGGCGGCGTGGGTCGAGGTGTAGGCCGCGTTTCGCAGACGGGCCTGCTCGGTCTGGCGTGCGATTTCCCGGATGTTGGCTTCGCGCGCGTCGTCGTTCTCGGCCAGGACCATCGATGCCGTCAGCACCATGCCGCCGGAGCCGAGCACGACACCGAGCGCGGCAAGCGCCAGCAGGCGGCCCGCAGGGTTGCGCCTTGCAATCTTCGTCTTGCCGGAAACGGCAGCCAGAACCTCGCCGTCGCGGGCAAAAACCCGCGCCGGGACTTCACGGACACGCAACATCGCGTCACTCCAAACTACGCTTGTCCACCGTCCGCCGCCATTCGGGGTGTAGTTTACTTTTCGTTAAGCTTCAACGGCTTCGGGTCCGCCGCCGGCGGAAAGAGACGGAATGCTTAACGGGAGCGCAGCCTGAAGCGGCTGCTCAGAGCACGGCGACGAGGATGCCGAGCCACATGCAGAACAGCGCGAGCACGCCGATGCCGTAGACCGCGCCGCGCAGGCGCAGCTTGTTGGGGCCGATATGGATCAGCGTGTGGACGACGCGGGTCGCCACGTAGAGCCAGGCGAGAACCGCCATGACATAGCCGGTGGCGCCCGTCGCCATCGCCAGCATGATCAGCGCGAAGAAGACGACCGGCGTTTCGAATTGGTTGGTGAAGTTCGCCGAGGCGAGCCGGGCCGGGACGGGGTAGCGCTCGGTCGAGACCGTGACCTCGTCGGGGCGGA
Source organism: uncultured Allobosea sp. (assembly GCF_945957345.1). Taxonomy (GTDB): domain Bacteria; phylum Pseudomonadota; class Alphaproteobacteria; order Rhizobiales; family Beijerinckiaceae; genus Allobosea. The sequence goes on from NZ_CAMFKW010000025.1 coordinate 19,165, forward strand.
CGGCGCCGCTGGTGAAGGCGGTCTTGCGGCGCAGCGCCAGGATGACGCCGACGACGAAGATCCAGAAAATCATCGCCAGCGTCGGATAGATCAGCTTGAGAGTCATGGTCGCGCGTCGCCTCTTGCAGCACTGCCTGAGTTAAGCCGGGTCAGTGCTGCACGAAGCTTGCGTGGACTCAAGAGCGGGTCGGATAGTTCGGGCTTTCCCGCACGATGGTCACGTCATGGACATGGCTCTCGCGCAGGCCGGCGCTGGTGATGCGGATGAAGCGCGCCTTGGTCTGGTAGTCGGCGAGGTCCTTGCCGCCGACATAGCCCATCGCGGCGCGCAGGCCGCCGGCGAGCTGGTGGAGCACGTTCGAGACCGGGCCCTTATAGGCGACCTGGCCCTCGATGCCCTCCGGCACGAGCTTCAGCGAATCCTTGATGTCCTGCTGGAAATAGCGGTCGGCCGAGCCGCGTGCCATCGCGCCGACCGAACCCATGCCGCGATAGGCCTTGTAGGAGCGGCCCTGGTACAGGAAGGTTTCGCCGGGGGTCTCGTCCGTGCCGGCGAGCAGTGAACCGACCATGGCGCAGGACGCGCCGCCGGCCAGCGCCTTGGCGAGGTCGCCCGAATACTTGATGCCGCCATCGGCGATGACCGGCACACCGGCCTTCGAGGCGGCGGAGGCCGCGTCCATGATGGCGGTGAGCTGCGGCACGCCGACACCGGCGACGATGCGGGTCGTGCAGATCGAGCCCGGGCCGATGCCGACCTTGATGGCGTCGGCGCCAGCGTCGACCAGGGCCTGAGCGCCGCCGGCGGTCGCGACGTTGCCGGCGATGACCTGGACCGAGTTCGACAGCTTCTTCACCCGGCTGACGGCCTCCAGCACCTTGGCCGAGTGGCCATGGGCGGTGTCGACGACGATCAGGTCGACGCCGGCATCGATCAGCATCTCCGAGCGCTCGAAGCCTTGATCGCCGGTCGTGGTGGCGGCAGCGGCGAGGAGCCTGCCGTGAACGTCCTTGGCGGCGTTCGGATGGGCGACCTGCTTCTCCATGTCCTTCACGGTGATCAGGCCGATGCAGCGGTAGTGATCGTCGACGACGAGCAGCTTCTCGATGCGGAACTGATGGAGCAGGCGGCGCGCCTCGTCGGGGCTGACGCCCTCGCGCACCGTGATCAGCCGCTCCCTGGTCATCAGCTCGGAGACCGGCTGGGCCGGGTTCTGGGCGAAGCGCACGTCGCGGTTGGTCAGGATGCCGACGAGCTTGCCGTTATGGCCCTGCGGGCCGCGCTCGACGACCGGGATGCCGGAGATGCCGTTGTTCTTCATCAGCGCCAGCGCGTCGGCCAGCGTCTCGTCGGGATGGATGGTGATCGGGTTGGCGATCATCCCCGATTCGAATTTCTTGACGAGGCGGACCTGGGCGGCCTGCTGGTCCGCTTCGAGATTGCGATGGATGACGCCGAGGCCGCCGGCCTGAGCCATGGCGATCGCCATGCGGGCCTCGGTGACCGTATCCATGGCCGAAGCGATGATCGGCAGGTTCAGCGAGATGGTCCGGGTGAGTTTGGTGCGGATGTCGACATCCGCCGGCATGACCTCGGACGGGCCGGGCTCGAGCAGCACGTCGTCGAAGGTGAGGCCGTCGCGAATCAGACCGTCGAGGGAAAGCGTCATCGTCAACTCCGACCGCCGGGTGAGACCGGCTTTTCAAGGGGGGCAGGGCGAGAGGCCCAATGCCGAGTTGACGAGGCCCGTTAGCATGCGCGGGCTGAGACCGCTAGTGCGCGGTCAGGATTCTTTTGCAGTGCAAAACGGCCGGGCGCGCATAACCGCCCGTCCGGCATATGAAGCGGACCGTGCCCCAGCGCCCCTGTCAGCCAAGGCCGCCCAGCGGCTGCGGTGAACCGCCCTGATCGGATCAGCCTATTCCGCCAGCGATCAGCGCCCGATTGCGGGCTGCATCACGCTCTCCGGCTTTACCCCGAAGCAGCCCCAATCGAAGAATTCGCGACCGGCAGCATTGGCCAGATTCTGGCAGCTCTGCAGGTGGATGCAGGCGTCGTACTGGATGCTGGCGGCGGCCCCGCCCGGGTCGGCCTTGAACGGGCAGGCGGAGCGCCAGACGGCTGGGGCTGCTGCTGCGGGGGCAGTCGCCGCCGCTCCATAGGAGAGCCCAGCCAGCACCGCCAGGGCTGCGATGCGCGTGCCGAGCGAAAGCCGGCGAGGACCGGTCAAAACATCTGAAATATGCGTCATAGTGCTTCTCCGCAGTTGGCGGCGCGCGCCCCTCGCGACGGCCCGGCGCAACCGGACACCCCAAAAATGGTGCTGCTGCGAGGGCCGCAGCAGTGAGACAAACGCATGGCGGCATTGTGCTTGTTGCCGAGCCATCAGTCTCATGCATAGCGGAAGCGCGCAGGCGGCGGGCAAATCGGGGGTCGGAGCGTGATTTCGCTCTCGTCACCTGCCGTGCATGCGATTAATAGCCGAGCTTATGATTTCAAGCGCGCCTAATTTGTCCAGGCGTGGAAGGTTCGACCCGTGCAGCGCGCCAAACTCCTCCCCCTGATCGTCGCTTGCGCGCTGTTCATGGAGAATACCGATTCGACGGTGATCGCGACCTCGCTACCGGTGATCGCGAAATCCCTCGGCGAGGACCCGATCGCGCTGAAGCTGGCGCTGACCTCCTATCTCGTCAGCCTCGCCGTCTTCATCCCGATCTCCGGCTGGATGGCGGATCGTTTCGGTGCCCGGACGATCTTCCGCTCGGCGCTTGTCGTCTTCCTGGCCGGCTCGATCCTGTGCGCGGTGTCGAATTCGCTCGGCGCCTTCGTCGGCGCGCGCTTCATCCAGGGCATGGGCGGGGCGATGATGGTGCCGGTCGGGCGCCTCGTCATCCTGCGCAGCGTCAGCAAGTCGGAAATCGTCGGCGCGCTCGCCTATCTGACGATTCCAGCCCTGGTCGGCCCGGTCGTCGGACCGCCGCTCGGCGGCTTCATCACGACCTATTTCGACTGGCGCTGGATCTTCTTCATCAACATCCCGATCGGTCTCGTCGGCATCGTGCTGGCGAGCCTGTTCTTCGAGGATATCCGCGAGGAGGATGTGCCGCCCCTCGATATCCGCGGTTTCCTGCTGTCCTCCTTCGGCTTCGCCGCCCTGATGCTCGGGCTCAATACCGGCGGGCGACATCTCGTGCCGGAGGCGGTGTCCTATGGCTGCGTATTGGGCGGCGCGGCTGCGCTACTGGCCTATTGGTTCCATGCGCAACGCGTGCCTTACCCGGTGCTCAACCTGTCGCTGTTCCGCATTCCGACCTTCCGGATCGGCGTGATCGGCGGCTCGATCTTCCGGACAGGCATCGGCGCCATCCCCTTCCTGCTACCGCTGATGCTGCAACTCGGCTTCGGCCTGGATGCGCTGCAGTCCGGATTGATCACCTTCGCCTCGGCGGCCGGGGCACTGATCATGAAGACGCTGGCGAAGACGATCCTGGCGCGCTTCGGCTTCCGTGGAGTGCTGACCGTCAACGCCGTGATCGGCGCCGCCTTCCTGGCCGCCTCCGGCCTGTTCACGCCGGCGACGCCGCACGCGATCATGCTGTCCATGCTGCTGGTCGGCGGCTGCTTCCGCTCGCTGCAATTCACCGGCATCAACGCGCTGAGCTATGCCGACGTCTCCAACCGCGAGATGTCGAGCGCCACCAGCCTGTCGAGCGTCGCGCAACAGCTCTCGTTGAGCATCGGCGTCACGATCGGCGCTTTCGCGCTGGAGACCACCCATATGCTTCACGGCGGCAAGACGCTTGCTGCCGGCGATTTCTGGCCGGCCTTCCTGATCGTGGGCCTCGTCTCGGCCTCATCGGCGCTATGGATGATGCAGCTCGACCCGAATGCCGGTGCCGAAGTCTCGGGCCATGTGCCGGTCAGCGCGCGCAAGATCACGGCCGAAGCGATCGCGGAGCAGAAGCCGCTGGATTGAGCTCTCGCTCGTCACGGCCGAAAAGCGTCTGCATGGATCAGGTTCCATGCAGCGGCGCGGAGGAACGATGCGAAAGGGCTGGCTTTCCTGGCTCGGCTATTGCGTCCTGATCGCGGCATTGCCGCTGGCCATGCTGGGAGCCGTCTCCGAAGCGAACGAATACCGCGCGATGGGCGTCGACGCGCTCGACTGCGACGGGCCGCTCGGCGTGCTTCTCTTCTCGGTCCCTGCCATCCTGATCTATGCGGCCGGCGGGATCCTCAACGCGCGTCGGTTCCGGCGCCGTCGCTCGGCCATGGTGGCCTGCCTCTGCGGGCTGATATGCGTGCCGCTGACGGTCAACATCGGGGCCGCATTGCGCGAGAGCAACCGCCCGGATGTTCGGGACGGCTGCCGTTCCGCTACTGCTCAGTCGGTGGCGCCCTCGGTGTCGCGCTTACGACGATACCCCGTCGCCAGCACGTAGAGCTCCGATGAATCCGCGCGGCTTGCCGCCGGCTTGACGTTACGGACGGTGGTGAAGTCGCGCTTCAGCCCGGTGAGAAGCTCGGCGCTGTCCCCGCCCTGGAACAGCTTGGCCAGAAAGAAGCCGCCCGGCGCCAGCACGCCATGGGCGAATTCGACGGCGGCTTCGGCCAACGCGATGATCTTGAGATGGTCGGTCTTCTTGTGGCCAGTGGTGTTGGCGGCCATGTCCGACATCACGCCGTCAGCGCGGCCGCCAAGACGCTCGGTCAGCAGGGCAGGCGCTTCCTCGGCCATGAAATCCATCTGGATCAGGTCGACACCGGGGATCGGGTCGACGGCCAGCAGGTCGATACCGACGATATGGCCCTTGCCCTGCTCCAGACCGATGCGCTTGGCGGCGATCTGGCACCAGCCGCCCGGCGCGCAGCCGAGATCGACCAGCCGCTGCCCGGGCTTGAGGAACTTGTAGCGGTCGTCCATCTCCTCGAGCTTGAAGGCAGCACGCGAGCGATAGCCCATCTCCCGGGCCCGCTTCACATAGGGGTCGTTGAGCTGGCGCTCGAGCCAGAGCTGCGAGGAATGCTTGAGCTTGCCGGCCTTCTTGACCTTGACGCGCATGTCGCGCGCGCCGGCAGGCTTGCCGCCGGTGTTGCCGCCCGATTTTCCGGTACTCATTGTGTCGAACCTATTTCCGCCGCCACCAGGCGCGGTCCTCATGCATCATGCGCAGCAGGATGCCCTCGCGCAGGCCGCGATCGGCGATGCGGACGCGCTCGCTCGGGAATGCGCGACGGATCGCCTCGAAGATCGCGCAGCCCGCCAGAACCAGATCGGCACGCTCGCGGCCGATGCAGGCATTCGCCGCCCGGGCGGCATAGTCCATCTCGATCAGGCGGTCGATGACCGTGAGGATATCACGCTGATGCATCCACAGCCCGTCGACCTCCCGCCGGTCATAGCGCGGCAGGTCGAGATGGATGCCGGCGACGGTTGTGACCGTGCCGGAGGTGCCGAGCAGATGGAAGCTGCGGGCGTCGCGGGCTCCCGCGGCCTTCTTCGCGAAGGGGGCGAGTGCCTGCGTGCAATCCTCGACCATGCGCTCGAAGAGTTCGCGGCTGACCTCGATGCCGCCATAGCGTTCGGCAACCGTGACGACGCCGATCGGCAGCGAGGCCCACTCGCGAATACGGGCGGCAGGGTCACGCGCCTCGCTGCGGCCGCCAAGCCAGATGATCTCGGTCGAGCCGCCGCCAATGTCGAAGACGATGACGCTTTCGGCCGCGGGATCGGCCAGAGCCGCGCAGCCGGAGACGGCGAGCGCGGCTTCCGTGCGCTGATCGATGACCTCCAGCGACAATTCAGCCTCGGCTGCGACGCGGCGGATGAAGTCGAGCCCGTTGGTGGCGGCGCGGCAGGCTTCCGTCGTCACCAGCCGGGCGCGGGTGACACCGCGATTCGCCATCTTGCCGCGGCAGATCTTCAGCGCCTCGACGGCGCGGTCCATGGCGGCGTCGGCGAGGCGGCTGCTCGCGGCCAGGCCTTCGCCGAGGCGGACGATACGGGAGAAGGCATCGACGACGCGGAAGCCGTGCTGCGCTGGGCGGGCAATCAGGAGGCGGCAATTATTGGTGCCGAGATCGAGCGCGGCATAGGTCGCGCCCGGCGGGCGCGGGGCGGGCTGAACGAAGCTCTTGAAGGGCGCCGGCGTGCCAGACGGAACGGCGCCGGTCCGCTGCGGATCGGCGTCATACCGCTGCGGCCGCGCGGCAGGCGCGACTTCCCGTTGTTGCCGGTCCTTGACCGCCACCGATCCAATCCCTTGACCTGCCCGATGCCAATGGCGCGGGCAGGGGTCGCGGCCCCGCACGACCCTGCTTCTTCATGAGCTAACTACAGGGCAAGCGTCATGCCAAGCAGAACCTTGCCCGGCAGGAGGCTTGCTCGATACCCGGGTGGCTACACGCTTGCGCGAGGACCGGCTGATCGGCCAGTCTCCGCCGACTTGAGAGACCGGGCAGGGAACCGACATGGCCGCCAGACATATTCTCGCCATCGACCAGGGCACGACCTCCTCCCGGGCGATCCTGTTCGATGCGTCGCTTGGCGTGGTGGCCAGTGCCCAGCGCGAGTTTCCGCAGCATTTCCCGGCCTCGGGCTGGGTCGAGCACGAGCCGGAGGATATCTGGGAGAGCGTGCTGGCGACCGCAAGGGAGGCCATCGCCAAGGGCGGCCTGAGCGCCAAGGATATCGCCGGCATCGGCATCACCAACCAGCGCGAGACGACGCTGATCTGGGACCGCCGGACCGGTCGGGCAATCCACCGCGCCATCGTCTGGCAGGACCGGCGGACGGCGAAGGCTTGTGCGAATCTCGTTGCGGCCGGCCATGAGGCGCTGGTCGCCGAACGGACGGGCCTGCGCATCGATCCCTATTTCTCGGCCACCAAGATCGCCTGGCTGCTCGACAACGTGCCGGGAGCGCGGCGCCGGGCGGAAGCTGGCGAGCTCGCCTTCGGCACGATCGACTGTTTCCTGCTCTGGCGCCTGACCGGCGGGTCCGTGCATGCGACCGACGCGACCAACGCGGCGCGCACCATGCTGTTCGATATCAGCCGCGGCGTCTGGGATTCGGACCTGCTCGACCTGTTCGACATCCCGGCCGCGCTGTTGCCGCAGGTGCGCGATTGCGCCGCGCATTTCGGCGATACCGCGCCGGAGCTGTTCGGCGCCTCTATCGCTGTGCGCGGCATGGCCGGCGACCAGCAGGCGGCGACGATCGGGCAGGCCTGTTTCTCGCCCGGCATGGTCAAATCGACCTATGGCACCGGCTGCTTCGCGCTGCTGAACACCGGCGACACGCCGGTTCGCTCGAAACATCGCCTGCTCAGCACCGTCGCCTATCAGCTCGGCGGCAAGCGAATCTATGCGCTGGAGGGCTCGATCTTCATCGCCGGCGCAGCGGTGCAATGGCTGCGCGACGGTCTCGGCATCATCGAGACCGCGAGCGATACCGGGCCGCTGGCGGAAGCCGCCGATCCCGAACAGGATGTCTATCTGGTGCCGGCCTTCGTGGGCTTGGGCGCGCCGCATTGGGACGCACATGCGCGCGGGGCGATGTTCGGCCTGACCCGCAATTCGGGCCCGCGCGAATTCGCACGGGCTGCGCTGGAAAGCGTCTGCTACCAGACGCTCGACCTCGTCGAGGCGATGCGGGCCGACTGGCCCGATGCAGGCGCCGGCAAGCAATCGGTGCTGCGGGTCGATGGCGGCATGGTCGCCTCCGACTGGACGATGCAGCGCCTCGCCGACATCCTCGACCTGCCGGTCGACCGGCCGACCGTGCTGGAGACAACGGCTTTGGGCGCGGCTTATCTCGCCGGGCTCGACGCCGGCTTGCTGCCGGAACCCGATCGCTTCGCCGACATGTGGCGGCTGGAGCGGCGCTTCTCGCCGGCCATGGCGGCGAGCGAGCGCAAGCGCAAGGTCACGGGCTGGCGCGACAGCGTCAGGCGGACTCTGAGCTCAACCTGAGAAGGGCAGCCAGCGCCGCTCAGCCGAGGACGCCACGGCGCATTCGATGAAGCGCACGCCGCGCGCGCCGTCGCTCACCGTCGGATAATCGGCGTCGAGCGGATCGGCCGTCGTGCCGGCCTTGCGGGTGCGGATATCGGCGAAGACGCCGCGATAGATATTGGCGAAGGCCTCGATGAAGCCTTCGGGATGTCCCGCCGGGATGCGGCCGGCGCGCCGCGCCGATTCGCAGAGCCAGGGCGAGGCGCGCGTGAAAATCTCGGTCGGCCCCTCGCGGCGGTGATGGACGAGCCGATTCGGCTCCTCTTGCCGCCATTCCAGCGTGCCGTTCTCGCCGGAGACGCGCAGGCGCAGATCGTTCTCCAGCCCGGCATTGACCTGCGAGGCGACGAGCACGCCGCGCGCGCCGCCCTTGAAGCGCAGCAGCATGCTGGTGTCGTCATCGAGCGCACGGCCGGGCACCAAGGCGCCAAGATCGGCGACCAATTCCTCGATCTGAAGTCCGGTTACGGTCGAGACGAGATTCTCGGCATGGGAGCCGATATCGCCGAGCGCGCCGGCGATACCACTGCGGGCCGGGTCGGTGCGCCAGCTCGCCTGCTTGTTGCCGGTCGTCTCCAGCGCTGTCGCGAGCCAGCCCTGATTATACTCGACCACGACCTTGCGGATGCGGCCGAGCGCGCCCGAGCGCACCATCTCGCGCGCCTGCCGGACCATCGGGTAGCCGGTGTAGTTGTAGGTAACGCCGAAGACCGTGCCGCGTTTGGCGACCGTCTCGACCAGCGTCGTGGCCTGCTGGCCGGTATGGGTCAGCGGCTTGTCGCAGACGACATGGAAGCCGGCTTCCGCAAAAGCCTGCGCGATCGGAAAATGCGTGTCGGTCGGCGTGACGATGACCACGAGATCGACGCGCTCCGCCGCCGAGCGGGCGAGCTCGGCTTCGAGCAAGGCCTGCCAGCTCGCGTGATTATGCTCGTCGGCCAGCCCAAGAGCACGCCCGGATTCGCGGGCGCGCTCGGGGGTCGAGGAGAGCGCGCCTGCGACCAATTCCGCTTGCCCGTCGAGCGCGATGGCATGGCGGTGCACGGCGCCGATGAAGGCATCGCGGCCGCCGCCGATCATGGCATAGCGCAGCTTGGGCGCGGGTTCGTCGTTCATCGCGTGACCTGATGCTCTCGGAGATGCGGCCGCCGCCGTAGCGGCGGCCGATGGGTATTATCCGCTCAGAACGGCGAGTCGGGATGGTAGAACTCCTTGGCGTTGCTCTTGTCGATCAGCACCGAGGGGATGATCGTGGTCGCCGGCAGTTTCTCGCCTTTCAGGCGAGCTTCCGCCGTCAGCTTGATCGATTCATAGATGAATTTCGGGGAATAGCTGACATTGGCCTGGATGCGCGGGTCCTTGCCATCGAGGATGATCTTGATCATGTCCTTGGCCCCGGCGCCGCCGAAAATTACCTTGATATCCTTGCGTCCGGCCTGGTCGATGGCGCGGATCGCGCCGAAGGCCATGTCGTCATCGGCCGCCCAGAAGGCGTCGATATCCTTGAAGCGCGTCAGGAAGTCCTGCGTGACCTTGTAGGCGTCGTCGCGGTTCCAGTTGGCGTATTTGGCATCGAGCAGCTTGATATCGGGATGGCCCTTCAGCACGCCGCTGAACGCGTCCATGCGCTCGTTGTCGAGCGTGGTCGGAATGCCGCGGAGCGCTACGACATTGCCTTTGCCGTTCAGCGTCTTGGCGATGTACTCGGCCGGGATCTTGCCGAAGGCGGTGTTGTCGCCGGCGACATAGGCATCCTGCGCCGAGGTGTCGGTCAGGCCGCGGTCAACGACCGTCACATAGGCGCCCTTGGCCTTCACATTGGCGACCGGCCGGGTCAGCGCCGCCGATTCGAAGGGGAAGACGACGAGCGCGTTGATCTTGGTGACCGCGCTCAGGTCCTGGAGCTGGTTGGCCTGCTCGGTCGCGTTGGCGGCGGTGCGGATGGTGATCTTGAGGTCCTTGTGCTTGGCCTCGAGATCCTTCTTCGCCTGGTTCGCCCAGTAGTTGATGCCGCCCATGAAGCTGTGCGTCGCGGCGGGAATGGAGACACCGAGATTGACGGGTTCGGCCGCGGCGCTCGTCGCTGCGAAGGCGAGGCCCGCGGCGGTGGCGAGCATGAGGCTGCGTCTGGTCTGCTTGGACATCGCTTCTCTCCCTGGTGGACCGCCTAGAGCACGCGCCGATCAGATTGCTGCGCAATCGGATCGGATCACGCGTTCTCTCTTTCTGAGCGAGAGACGGATTCACCGATCAGGCCAGGATGGCCTGATCGGATCCGGCTCTAGCGGCGGCCTTTCTGCAAAAACGCGACGGTGATGATGACGAAGCCCTGCACGGCAGCGTTGAGATAGACGCTGATCAGGCTCGTCAGGTTGAGGATGTTGCTGATCACCGAGAGCAGGATCGCGCCGATGACCGTGCCGGTGATGCTGCCATGGCCACCTTTCAGCGCCGCCCCGCCGACGATGACCGCGGCGATGGCTTCGAGCTCCCAGAGCAGGCCGGTCGTCGGCGAGGCCGAGCCCAGACGCGGCACGTAGAGCAGCGTGGCAACGCCCACACAGAGGCCGAGCAGCATATAGGTGAGAATCTTGACGCGCTCGACATCGACGGCGGCATAGCGCGCCACGGTTTCGTTCGAGCCGATCGCCTGGACATGCCGGCCGAAGATCGTGCGGTTCAGGATCAGCGCGCCGAGCAGCGCGACCAGCAGGAAGACCCAGACCGGGATCGGCACGCCGAGGACGCTGCCGTAATAGACCGGCGCGTAGAGATCGGCCAACGCGTTGTCGAGCGTCAGCGCCCCGCCATCGGCGAAATAGGTGAGGTATGCCCGGTAGATGCCGAGCGTTCCTAAGGTGACGATGAAGGGCTCGATCCGCCCCTTCGCAATCAGGATGCCGTGCAGCAGGCCGAAGACGCCGCCGAGCACGACTGCCAGCGCGGCCCCGCCGATCACCGCCATGATTGGCGAGCCGAAGACGCCGGCCGCCCAGTTGATGAAGAGGATGACGCAGCCCGCGATCAGCGCTGCCATCGAGCCGACCGAGAGGTCGATGCCGCCGAGGATGATGACGAAGCACATGCCGACGGCGATGATGCCGATGAAGGCCGTGCGAGTGAGCACGTTCAGCGCGTTGTCGAGCGTGGCGAAATCGCCGTTGAGCACCGCGCCCGCCGCGCAGAGCAGCACGAGGCCGATGATGGGTCCGAAGGCGGCGATGCGATCGCCAAGCGGCGTGGTTGCCTCGCGGGCGCGGCCTTTGGTACGCTGAACGGCTTCAGGCTGCGACATGGCGGGTCCCCGTGGCATGGGCGATCATCGTCGCTTCGGTCATCTCGTCGCCCTCGACCGAGGCGACGAGCCGGCCCTCGCGCATCACCGCCACGCGATGGGCGAGGCCGATCAGCTCGATCAGTTCCGAGGAGATGACGATCAGGGCGAGGCCCTGGGCCGCGAGCTTCTGGATCAGGAAGTAGATCTCGCGCTTGGCGCCCACATCGACGCCGCGTGTCGGCTCGTCGAGCACCAGCACTCGCGGCGCGGGGTGCAACACCTTGGCGAGCGCGAGCTTCTGCTGGTTGCCGCCCGAGAGCGAGGCCGCCTTCATGCCGAGCGAGCCCGCACGGATGCCAAATTCGGTGACCGCTGCTTCCAGCGCTCGCTGCTCGGCCGCGTGGTCGAGCAGCGGCCTGGCATAACGCTCAAGCGCCATCAGCGTCAGGTTGGGGCGTAGCGGGAAGTCGACATGCAGGCCTTTGCCCTTACGGTCCTCGCTCAGATAGGCGAGTCCGTGGCGGGTGGCGTCGCGCGGTGAACGGAGCTGGACGGCCTTGCCGTCACGCTTGATCGTGCCGCTGGCTGGCCGCAAGCCGAGAATGCCCTCGAACAGCTCGGTGCGCCCGGCGCCGACCAGCCCGGCGAACCCCAGAATCTCCCCCGACCGCACCGCGAACGAGATGTCGCTAGCCCAGCCCGGCACGGAGAAATCCTTGACCGACAAGGCCGGCGGCAGAGCTGGATCAGCGAAAATCTTCTCCGGAAAGAGGTCGGCGATCTCGCGCCCGACCATCATCGTCGCCATCGCGTGGCGGGTGAGCGAGGCGGTCGGAGCGCGGCCAACGAAGCGGCCGTCGCGCATGACGATGACCTCGTCGGTGATGCGTTCGACCTCGTCGAGCTTGTGCGAGATGTAGACGACGGTGATGCCCTCGGCCCGCATTCGCTCGATGAGGGCGAAGAGCCTTCCGGCCTCGGAGGGCGTCAGCGTCGCGGTCGGCTCGTCCATGATCAGCAGGCGCGCTTTTCGCGACAAGGCCTTGGCGATCTCGACGAGCTGCTTCTCGGCGACAATCAGCCGGCGCACCGGCGTGTCCGACGCCCGAGCCAACCCGACCTGCGCGAGCGCGGCCTCGGCTTCACGGCGCATGGCTTCCTCGTCGAGCAGCCAGCCCTTGCGGTGCTCATGGCCGAGGAAGATGTTGCCGGCGATGGTCAGATCCTCGGCCAGGTTGAATTCCTGGTGAATCAGGACGATGCCCTTGGCCTCGGCCGCGCGCGAGCCGGCGAAGGCAATTGGCTCGCCGTCGATCAGGACGCGGCCCTCGCTCGGCTGCTCGTAGCCCGAGAGGATCTTCATCAGCGTCGATTTGCCGGCGCCGTTCTCGCCGAGCACCCCGTAGACCTTGCCGGGTTCGAGGTCGAAGGAGACGCCATGCAGTACCTCGACCGGGCCGAAGCGCTTGACGATGCCATCGAAGGTGATGGTGAGGCCTACGGTCTGGCTCATGCCGGGCCTCCGCTGCGCAACGCCTCGCGCATGGCGAGCACGCCGGCGCCGATCAGTCCGGTCTCGGGGCCGAGTGGGGCGGAGGTGATTTCGAGATGGCGCGTCGAAAGGGCGAGCGAGCGCTGGTTCACGCTCTGGCGGATCGCGGCGAGGAACATCGGGCCGATCGCCGAGACGCCGCCGCCGATGAAGATATGAGAGGGGTTGTAGAAGTTGACGAGCGCCGCCAGCACCTGCCCGATCAATCGGCCGGAGCGGCGCACGATCGCATCGGCCTCGGCATCGCCGGCCCGGCTGGCGGCGCCGATATCGGCTGCTTCGAGCTGGCCTTTCGCCGCGAGGCGCTCCACCAGGGCGGGGCTGAGCCCGGATTGCGCGGCCTCCATTCCCATCGCGACGATAGCAGGCGCGGCGGCCATGGCCTCGACGCAGCCGCGATTGCCGCAGCGGCAGAGCGGGCCTTCGGGATCGGCGCAGATATGGCCGATATCGCCGGCCGAGCCAGTGGAGCCGCGATAGAGCTCGCCATGGCAGACGATGCCGCAGCCGATGCCGGTACCGACCTTGATGACGAGGAAGTTTTCGATCTGCTTGCGCTGGCGCCAGAGCACGCCGAGCGCCATCAGGTTCACGTCGTTGTCGACGAAGATCGGCGCGTCGGTGATCTCGCGCAGGTCCTCGCGGATGGCATAGCTGTCCCAGCCCGGCATCAGCGGCGGATTGACGAGCTGGCCGGCGGCGAAATTCACCGGGCCGGGCACGCCGATGCCGACGGCCAAGACGCGGTCCGGCGCGATACCGTTCTGGGCCAGCATCGCCGGCAGGAGGGTGCGCAGGCGGGCCATGATCGGGCCGGGGCCGGCCTGGACATCGGCCTCCTGCGCATGGCGGGCGATGATGCCGAGATCGGGGCGGAGCAGCGCGATATCGAGGCTGGTCGCGCCGATGTCGACGCCGACGAGCACGCCGATGCGACGATGGACGCAGAGGGTTTCGGGACGCCGGCCGCCTGTGGAATGCTGGACGCCGGCCTCGTCGAGCAGGCCTTCCTCGATCAACCCGGCGGCGATCGCATTGGTCTTGCTGCGCGAGAACTGCAAGGCATCGGCGAGCGCATGGCGGGCGGCGCCCCCGGACCAGAAAGTGGCCTCGAGCAGCGCGAGCTCATCCGGGCTCAGCCTGTGCCAGGGCAGGGCGATCGCAGCCTCCTGTCGTTTCCCGCTCGGCCTTTTGGCGGCCGTTGCAATGCAGGCTATGGGACGGTCTCGAAAGTGCTCAAGACCGAACTTCAGCCTAATTCAGGCAGAAGTTAAATTGAAAGCGAGACGGAGATCGGGCGCCCGCGATCTGGACGCCCGGCCGATCCTTGGGCGAAGCTGTGCGCAACGATGGAGGAATAGCCGATGCCGGCGACGATGCAGGGCCCTGCGATCTTTCTTGCCCAGTTCGCCGGCGACAAGGCGCCGTTCGACAGCTGGTCCGGCATCACAGCCTGGGCCGCTGGCCTCGGTTATCGCGGCGTGCAGTTGCCCAGCGGCGACAGGCGCTTCTTCGATCTGGAAAAGGCGGCAGCTTCTCAGGATTACTGCGACGAGATCACCGGCGTCGCGCGTGAGCACGGCATCGCGATCACCGAGCTTTCGACTCATCTGCAAGGCCAGCTCGTCGCGGTTCACTCAGCCTATGACGCGGCTTTCGACATCTTTGCCCCGGCGGAATTGCGCGGCAAGCCGAAGGAGAGGCAGGCCTGGGCGGTCGAGCAGATGAAGCTTGCCGCCAAGGCCTCGCGGCGGCTCGGGCTGTCCGGCTCGGTCAGCTTCACCGGCGCGCTGGCCTGGCCTTTCCTCTACCCCTGGCCGCAGCGGCCGGCCGGGCTCGTCGATGAGGCCTTCGGGGAGCTTGCGCGGCGCTGGCGGCCGATCCTCGATATTTATGAGGAGGAGGGTGTCGATGTCGGATTCGAGATCCATCCGGGCGAGGATGTCTTCGATGGTGCGACCTTCGAACTCTTCCTCGACCGGCTCGGCGGGCACAGGCGCTGCCGGATCAATTACGATCCCTCGCATTTCCTGCTGCAGCAGCTCGACTATCTCGCCTTCATCGATATCTATCACGAGCGCATCAGCGCCTTCCATGTGAAGGATGCCGAGTTCCGGCCCGATGGCCGGCAGGGCGTCTATTCCGGCTTCTCGCCCTGGATCGGAAGAGCCGGGCGCTTCCGCTCGCTCGGCGACGGGCAGGTCGATTTCAAGGCGATCTTCTCGAAGCTCGCGCAATACGGCTTCGACGGCTGGGCCGTGCTGGAATGGGAATGCGCGCTGAAGCACCCCGAGGACGGCGCGCGCGAGGGCGCCCGCTTCATCGCCGATCACATCATCCGCGTGACGGAAACGGCCTTCGACGATTTCGCCGGCGGCGGCGATCCGGGGCTGGCGCGGCAGATGCTGGGGCTGAGTTAAGACAGGCGCCGGTCGAGCGTTTCGGCGATCCGCGCGACGAGCGCGGCGTGGTCGGCCAGCATGTCCTGCAACGGGCCGATCGGGCGGAAGGCGCGCGAATCCTGCGCTTCCTCGCCCTCGTTTTCCCATGCCTCAATCGCCTCGTCGGCGGCTGTTAGCCAGGCTTCCTGCAATGCGCCTTCAGTCGGGCTGCCGGCTTCCAGCGCAAGGCGCTCAGCAATGCGATGGCGCAACGCGTCGCGGGCGGCACGGAGCGCGTCGAGTTCGTCGGTATAGCGCATGGATGCTGCGCGTCGCTCAGTGGACGGTGGCGAGGTCGTCGTCGTCCGGGTCGATCAGGCGATCGAGGCCGAGCTGCTCGACCCCGTCGGCGAACTCGGCGAAGGCATCGGCATCGGTGGCGAAGGCGTCCTGCCAGACGGTCGAGCCGCCTTCCTCGTCGACGAGCTCGAGGGTCCAGCCGTCGGTGCCTTCGATCTTGTAGATCTCCACCCGCACGGTGACTCCGTCATGGGTGAAGGTCTGTGACAGGGGCGAGCGGATGATGTCGGGGAATTCAGTCATCGCCGCAGTCTAGCACCTTCGAAAGCGGGGCGCAGCCGTCGCCAGCGGCGCCCCGTCATTCATTCAACGGCGGTTGCCGCGGCCGGCTCGGTGCGGCGCCAGCGCCGGACGAGGCGCACGACGCCGACATAGAGCAGCGGCACGAAGAAGACGCCGATCACGGTCGCGGCGATCATGCCGCCCATCACGCCGATGCCGATCGAGTTCTGGCTTCCCGATCCAGCGCCCGTGGCAACGGCCAAAGGCGTCACGCCCAGCACGAAGGCGAGCGAGGTCATCAGGATCGGCCGCAGGCGCTGGCGTGCCGCCTCCAAAGTCGCCTCGACGAGGCCCTTACCCTTGGCTTCCTGCTCGATCGCGAACTCGACGATCAGGATCGCGTTCTTGGCCGCGAGGCCGATCGTGGTGAGCAGGCCGACCTTGAAATAGACGTCGTTGGTCTGGCCGAAGAGCGTCGCCGCGAGCAGGGCGCCGAAGATGCCGATCGGCACCGAGAGCATGACCGCGAAGGGGATCGCCCAGCTCTCGTAGAGCGCCGCGAGGCAGAGGAAGACGACCAGCATCGAGATCGCGTAAAGCGCGACCGCCTGGCTGCCCGAGAGCTTCTCCTGGAAGGAGAGGCCGGTCCATTCATGGCCGAAGCCCGGCGGGAGCTGCGTCATCAGCTTATCGATTTCCTCCATCGCCGCGCCGGAGCTGACACCCGCGGCAGCCGCGCCCTGGATCTCGACGGCAGCCGCGCCGTTATAGCGCTCGAGCCGCGGCGAGCCGTAGGTCCAGCGCCCGCTGGAGAAGGCCGAGAACGGGACCATCTCGCCGCCTTGATTGCGGACATACCAGCGCCCGATATCGTTTGGCTGCATGCGGAAGGGCGCATCGGCCTGGACATAGACCGATTTCACCCGGCCACGGTCGATGAAGTCATTGACATAGGCCGAGCCCCAGGCCGTCGACAGCGTGTTGTTGATCGCGGCGAGCGGCAAGGTGAGGGCGCTTGCCTTCTCCTGATCGACCTCGACGGCGTATTGCGGGGTGTCCTCCTGGCCGTTCGGGCGCGTGCCCGTGAGCTGCTTGCTTTGCGCTGCGAGCCCGAGAAGCTGGTTACGCACCTCCATCAGGCGGGTGTGCCCGGCGCCTGCGATATCCTGCAGGTAGAAGTCGAAACCTGCCGTGTTGCCGAAGCCCTGGATCGCCGGGGGAGCCAGCGCGTAGACCGTGCCGTCCTTGATCGAGCGGAAGGCCCCCATGGCACGCGCCGCGATGGCCTGGGCCGTCGCCTGTTTGCCGACGCGGTCGGCGAAGGGCTTGAGGCGCACGAAGGCAAGGCCGACATTCTGCCCCTGGCCGCCGAAGCCGAAGCCGGCGACGGTGAGCACGCCCTCGACGAGGTCCTTCTCCTTCTCGAGATAGTGCTTCTGCACCTGATCGAGCACGCGTAGCGTCCGGTCCTGCGTCGCGCCAACAGGCAACTGCACGCTGGTGAGCAGGATGCCCTGGTCCTCGTCGGGGAGGAAGGAGGAGGGCATGCGGGCGAAGAGCCATGCCATGCCGCCGCTGATCAGCAGGAAGACGAGCAGGAAGCGCAGAGGCCGGCCGATCATTCCGGCGACGCCGGAGCGGTAGCCGTTGGTAGTGCGCTCGAAATTGCGGTTGAACCAGCCGAAGAAGCCCTTGCGGTGAGCGTGGTCGCCGGCCGGCTTGAGCAAGGTCGCGCACAGGGCAGGGGTGAGCACCAGCGCGACCACGACGGAGAGCGCCATCGCGGTCACGATCGTCACAGAAAACTGCCGGTAGATCACGCCGACCGAGCCGCCGAAGAAGGCCATCGGCACGAACACGGCCGAAAGCACGGTGGCGATGCCGACCAGCGCGCCGGTGATCTCGTCCATCGACTTGATCGTCGCTTCCTTCGGCCCGAGCTTCTCTTCCTGCATCACGCGTTCGACATTCTCGACCACGACGATCGCGTCGTCGACGAGCAGGCCGATGGCCAGCACCATCGCGAACATCGTCAGCGTGTTGATCGAATAGCCGGCGAGTGCCAGCACGCCGAAGGTGCCGAGCAGCACGACGGGCACCGCCAGCATCGGGATGAAGGTCGCGCGCAGGTTCTGCAGGAAGACGAACATCACGATGAAGACGAGGATGATCGCCTCGAACAGCGTGTGCACGACCTTGTCGATCGAGAGCGTGACGAAGGGCGTGGTGTCGTAGGGATAGGTGACCTCGACGCCTTCCGGCAGGGTCTGCTTCAGGCGCTCGATGGTCGCGGTCACCGCCTTGGCGGTGTCGATCGCGTTGGCACCGGTGGCGAGGCTGATGGCGAGGCCGGTCGTCGGCTGGCCATTATAGCGCGAGGAGGTGTCGTAGCTCTTGGCGCCGAGCTCGACGCGGGCGACGTCGTTCAGGCGCACGATCGAGCCCGACGAGCCGCTCTTGAGGATGATGTTCTCGAATTGCTGGACCGTCTGGAGCCGCGACAGCGCGGTCACAGTGGCGTTGAGCTGCTGGCCGCCGACCTGCGGCAGGCCGCCGAGCTGGCCGGCCGAAACTTGCGTGTTCTGGGCCTCGATCGCGGTGGCGATGTCGCTCGGCATCAGCGCGTATTTGCGCAGCTTGTCGGGATCGAGCCAGATGCGCATCGCATAGCCGGCGCCGAAGAGCTGGGTCGAGCCGACACCCTCGACGCGCTTCAGCGTGTCGTTGAGGGTCGAGTCGACATAGTCGGCGAGGTCGGTGGTCGACATCCGCCCGTCCTTGGAGACGAAGGCTGCGACCATCAGGAAGCCGGTGGACGCCTTGGCGACCGAGATGCCGGTGCTCTGCACTACCGATGGCAATTGCCGGGTGACGAGCTGCAGCTTGTTCTGCACCTGCATCTGCGCGACGTCGGGATTGGCCTGGCTGTTGAAGGTCAGGGTGATCTGCGCGTTGCCGGTCGAGGTCGAGGTCGCCGTCATGTATTGCAGGTTGTCGACGCCGGTCATGCCCTGCTCGATGACCTTGGTCACCGAGTTCTCGACGGCCTGCGCGTCGGCGCCGGGATAGTTGGCGCTGATCTGGACGGTCGTCGGGGCGATCTGGGGATATTGCGATATCGGCAGCGTGCGCAGCGCGAGCAGGCCCGCCAGCATGATGACGATGGCGACGACCCACGCGAAGATCGGCCGTTCGATGAAGAAGCGTGACAGCATGGCGTCAGTTCTTCGCCGTGTTGCCGTCGGCCGGCAGCTCGGCCCGGCGATGGGCGGATTTGAGCTCGCCAGTGGCCTCGTCGACGCTGACCTCGTTCACCGTCACGGTCTGGCCCGGGCGCACGAGCTGCCCGCCTTCGACGATGACGCGTTCGCCATCCTTGACGCCGCTATCGACCAGCCAGTTGTTGCCGATATTGCGGCGTGTGGTCAGCACGCGTTCCTCGACCTTGCCGTCGGCCGAGACGAACTTCGCGGTCGCCTCACCCTTGGTGTTGCGTCCGACCGCACGCTGCGGCAACAGGAAATTGTTCTCGGCGATGCCTTCCTGGATCACGGCGCGGACGAACATCCCCGGCAGCAGGATCCGCTCCGGATTGGGGAATTCGGCCCGGACCGTGAAGGTGCCGGTGGTCTCGTCGATATTGGCCTCGGCGAATTCGAGCTTGCCGGACTGGGGGTAGGCGTCGCCGGTGTCGAGCTTCAGCTTCACCGCGACATTGGGCCCGGTGAACTTCAAGCGGCCGGAGGCGACATCATTGCGGAACTTCAGCAGGTTGGTGCTGGACTGGGTGACGTCGACATTGATCGGGTCGAGCTTGCGGATCGTGGTCAGGATCGCCGCCTGGTTCGCCGTGACGAGCGCGCCCTGGGTCAGGGCCGACTTGTCGATGCGCCCGTCGATCGGCGCGGTGACCTTGGTATAGGCGAGGTTGATCTTTGCAGTCTCGACGCTGGCCTTGGCGGCTGCGACGTCCGCCTGGGCCTGGTTGAGCGTGGCAGCGGCGTCATCGGCATCCTGTTTGCTGCCGGCATTGCGCAAAAGGAGTTCGCGATAACGGTCGGCCCGGACCTGGGCGTTGACGGCGGCGGCCTCGGCCTTGCGCTGGGCGGCGACGGCGCTGTCGAGAGCAGCCTGATAGGGCGCCGGATCGATCTCGTAGAGCACCTCGCCGGCCTTGACCTCGCTGCCCTCGCGGAACAGCCGGGACTTGATGATGCCACTGACCTGCGGGCGAATCTCGGCGATCAGGTTCGCGGAGACCCGGCCGGGCAGCTCTGCCGTGATCGCGACGGGTTGCGGGTGCAGCGAGACGACGCTGACCTGGAGCTGCGGCTGCGGCGGAGGCGCCGCCTTCTCGGAATTGCAGCCGGCCAGTGCCGCCGCGAGCAGGAGGGCGCCGGGCAAGGCGTAGCGGGATGGCGAAGGGGCGCGCTCGGCCAGCATGCAATCTCTCTTTTTGGAAACTAACGAGTTTCTTATCTCTTGATTTCTGTGCCTGTCAAACCGAAGAATGCGGCGCGAGCACGGACGCGATCATGACAAGCAGTAAAATCAGTGAGATGACGGGGCAGCAGGGCCGCGGGCGTGGACGACCCAAGACACGCTCCGACGAAGCCGAGCGGCAGCGGATCGTGCAATCCGCCCGCGATCTGTTCCTCGATGTCGGCTATGGCGGGACGACCATGGATGCGGTCGCGGCGCGCTGCGGCGTTTCGAAGCGCACGCTCTATCAGCTGTTCCCAGCCAAGACCGACCTGTTCCGCGTCATGGTGGCCGATCACCGGCGCTCGATGCTGGCGCTGCCGCGCGACCCCGATGAGGACCTGCCGTTGGCCGAGGCGCTCGCTGCGATCTTCCGGCTCGAGATCGACGAGATCGACAATCGCGACCGACTGGCCTTCATCAGGCTGGTGCTCGCCGATTCCGATCGCTTCAGCGAGATCGGTGAGATGATCGAGCAGGAGGGGGCAGGACCCGCGCGACGCCTGCTTGAGGACTGGCTCTCCGTTCAGCAGGAACGAGGCAGGCTTCGCGCCTTTCCTGCGGATGCACTCGCCCGCATGCTGATGGACATGGTCTTCTCGGTGCTGATCAAGCGCTTTCCCGGCGACCGGCTACTTACGGTGGAGGACCGGGCCAGCCATGCCAGGCTTTGCCTTGAGGTGTTCGTGCAGGGCGCGGCGACGACGGCTGATTGATCTGGGTAGGCGTCTCGCTGTTCCTGCACGATGCCGGAATGCGCCTGCGAATGACGGGCCTTGGAACTGCCGGCTGCCGGTGTCCGTTCATCTCGCAGGAGGACGCGCCGATGACCAAGGTTCACAATCGGGCTACGGACGCCCCAGCGACCTACAACACCGCTCGACGGCCGGGACAGCCTGGGGAGGAGGGCGAGAATCGGGCTGGTCCGAACCCGCGTTCGATGCACCCGACCGGCCCCCATGCGCCTTATGAGCCGGATGACCCGGAAGGGCTGGCTGCCGAGAAACATCACTCGGAGCCCGTCGAACTTGAAGACAAGACGGCGGACACACGCAAACCAAGCGGGACGATCAAGGTGGTCGATCTCGGGAAGAAGGGGTAGCGCGCCGGACCGGGGCAATGATGGAGGGGCAGCTCCAGTCCGTTGACGTTGCCTCATTCGCGCCGTAATCGTCGTCGGGACGGTTCCCTCACGGGATCAAAAGGGAACGCGGTGCGGGTGGCCTTGCCACCCCATGCCGCGGCTGCCCCCGCAACTGTAAGCGGCGAGCCTTTCGCCACACGCCACTGGGGCCTCGGACCTGGGAAGGCGGTGAAAGGCACAGACCCGCGAGCCAGGAGACCTGCCGTCAGCCGTGGTCACACGCGGACACGTTCGGCCGGGGTGCGCCGATCGCTGATTCGACTGTTCGCCGTCTTTCGCGCGGCTGATGGGAGATCGCGTTCGCGGTGACGTGCCACTGACGTCAACGCCCGAGGTCTCCATCGTGAACGTCTTCCTCCAGGCCGCCGGACGCGGCCGCTTTCTGCTATCCGCTTCCTGCCTTGCCATCGCCGGTGCTGCTGCCCCGGCTTTCGCTCAGAGCGCGCCCGCAACCGTGGCCCTCGATGAGATCGTCGTCAGCGCCACGGGCACGCCGACCCCGGCGCGCGAGATCGCGAGCTCCGTGACAGTGATCACCGCCAAGGAGATCGAACAACAGCAGCGCCGCACCCTGCCGCAGGCGCTGGCCGCCGTGCCGGGGCTCAACATCGTCCAGATCGGCGGCCCGGGCGGCCAGACCTCGGTCTTCATACGTGGCACCAACTCGAACCACGTCAAAGTCCTGATCGACGGCATCGAAGCCAATGACGCCTCGACGCCGAACCGCGCCTTCGATTTCGGCTCGATGGTGACCGACGATATCGAGCGCATCGAAGTTTTGCGTGGACCTCAGAGCGGCCTCTACGGCGCCAATGCGATCGGTGGTGTGGTCTCGATCACCACGAAGCGCGGCGAAGGCCCGCCGAAGGTGACGGCCCGCGTCGAGGCCGGCTCGCAAGGCACCTTCAATCAGTCAGCCGGCTTCAGCGGTGGCGACGATCGCTTCAACTACGCCTTCAATGTCGCCCATAACCGCTCGGACTCGACCGATTCAGTTCCGCCAGGCCTGATTCCGCGGGGCGTGCGCGTACGGCCCTACGCCTATGATTCCTATACCTATTCCAGCCGGATCGGGGTCGCGCTCTCCGATACGCTCAGCCTCAACTGGGTCGGCCGCTATACCGATGGCAAGTTCCTGTCGGCCTATGATGCCGGGTTTCCGAGCCGCCCGACCGCCTATCGCTCCAGCCAGAACTATGCCCAGGCCTTTACGCGCGGCGAGATTGTCTGGGATCCGCTCGGTGGCCGTTTCGTCAATACCTTCGGCGTCTCCTATTCCAACCAGGATCGGTCG
Organism: uncultured Allobosea sp.; assembly: GCF_945957345.1. Taxonomy (GTDB): domain Bacteria; phylum Pseudomonadota; class Alphaproteobacteria; order Rhizobiales; family Beijerinckiaceae; genus Allobosea. The sequence goes on from NZ_CAMFKW010000025.1 coordinate 41,894, forward strand.
TCGCGGGCGCCTTCGGCGATGACCGGGCTCCTTGGATTGCCGACCGAGTATCTCGGCGAGCGCACCAAGCTCGACTGGCGCGGCAATCTCGAGATTGCCAAGGGTCACAACGTCATCATGGGCCTGCAATATGAGCGCGAGCGGTTGGACACGACGAGCTTCGTCGCCTCCAACGGCAACAAGGCGGGCTATATCGAGTACCAGGGCAATATCCAGGACCGCTATTTCCTGGCGGCGAACACTCGCCATGACGTCGACGACGCCTATGGCGGCCACACCACCTGGCGCGTCGCGCCGGCGATGATCGTGCCGGGTACGGAGACCAGGCTGAAGGCGAGCTACGGCACCGGCTTCAAGGCGCCGACCCTGAGCGAGCTCTTCGTCGACTATCGCCCCGGCTTCAATTTCCACGGCAATCCCGACCTCAAGCCGGAGCAAAGCCGCGGCTGGGATCTCGGTTTCGAGCAGCCGCTTTTCGACAGGCGCCTGCTGGTCGGCGCGACCTGGTTCCAGAACCACATCGACAACCTGATCGTCACCAACGCCAAGGGCGATTCCTACGCGAATGTCGGCAGGGCGCGGACCAAGGGCGCCGAGGCCTTCGCGGCACTGGAAATCTCGCCGCAGTTCCGGATCCGCGGCGACTATACCTTCACCCTCGCCAGGGACGAGATCGCCCGGCAGGAGCTGCTGCGCCGGCCGCGTCATAAGGCGAGCCTGACCGCGACCTGGACGCCGATCGAGAAGCTCAGCCTCTCGACGACGCTGATCTATGTGGGCTCCTGGGTCGACGGCAATCGCGACTTCTCGGTGCGCCGCCTGAACGCCAAGGGGGCGACGCTGGTCAACCTCGCCGCGGAATACAAGGCGACCGATAAGGTGACGGTTTTCGGACGGATCGATAACCTCTTCGACAAGCGCTGGGAGAATCCGGTCGGCTTCCTCGTGCCGGGCTTCGGCGCCTTTGGTGGTATCAGGGTGGCCTTCGGCGGATGAGACGGTTTCGCGCACGGCACCGGACGCCTGGCTTGATTTTCGCTGCGGTGCTTGCCGGCACCGTGGCGGGGATGCTGCCGGCGCAGGCTGTTTCGGCCGCGCCGAAGCCGGCGCGCATCGTCTCGCTCAACCTGTGCACGGACGAGCTCGTGCTGCGTCTCGCCGATCGCGCCCGCATCGCCTCCGTTACCTGGCTGTCGCGCGATCCGCGCAACGCCAATATGGCGGAGGCGGCACGGGCGGTCGGGGTCAATCACGGCCTCGCGGAAGAGGTCTTGGCCGCAAAGCCCGATCTCGTCGTCGCCGGCGCCTATACCACCCGAACGACGGCCGCCCTGCTGAAGCGCACCGGCATTCCGGTGCGCGAGTTCGGCGTGCCGCGCAACATCGCCGAGATGCGCGCCCAGATCACAGAGATGGCGGCGCTCATCGGCGAGGAGGAGCGGGGCACCAGGCTGGTCGCCGAAATCGACGCGCGCCTGGCGGCGATCGCTGCTAAGCGGCCGATAGAACATCCCCGAGCCATCGTGCTGCGGCCCAACGGCTTCACCGTCGGGCGGGGCTCGCTGGTCGACGAGATCCTGACGACGGCCGGCCTCGACAACATCGCCGCCAGCCTGGGAATCGAGAGCTACGGCCAGATTGCGCTGGAGACCGTCGCGCTCGGCGGTGCACAGATGCTGATCCTCAACGATACGCCGGACGGGCCGCCCTCGCTCGCCAACGAGATTCTGCATCATCCGCTGATCGTGAAGCTCGGCGCCCGGCTGAAGCTGATCGCTTTGCCATCGCGGCTCTGGACCTGCGCCGGCCCCAGCGTGCTCGATGCCGTCGACCTGCTGGCCAAGGCCGCCGGGGACGTCCGATGAAAGCGGCGGCGCTCCGAACACCGCCGCTGCTGGTTGCGCTGCTCGTGCTGGCGATGCTCGCCGTCTTCGCGCTGTCGGTCGCCATCGGCTATGCGTCGCTCGATCTCGGCACGGCTTTTGGCGACCTGCTTGCCGGGCGGCCGACACTGCCGGCGCTGGTCCTGTGGGAATTGCGTTTGCCGCGCGCCATGCTCGGAGCGCTGGTCGGTTTCAGCCTCGGTCTCTCGGGGGCGGCGCTGCAAGGATTGCTGCGCAATCCTCTGGCCGAGCCCGGCGTCATCGGCGTCTCCAGCGCCGCCGCCTTCGGGGCGGTGCTGACCTTCTATTCCGGACTCTCCGCCAGCTTTGCGCTTGCCCTGCCGCTCGGCGGCATCGCGGGGGCCATTCTGGCGACACTGCTGCTTTTCATCCTGCTCGGGCGCGGCGCCGGCACCGCGACCCTGATTCTCGCCGGCGTCGCGCTCAACAGCTTTGCGGGGGCTGCGACCGCGCTGGCGCTGAACCTCGCGCCCAACCCTTATGCCGCGCTGGAAATCGTGTTCTGGCTGATGGGATCGCTCGCCGACCGCAGCCTCAACCATGTCCTGCTCGCCCTGCCGCTGATGCTGGTCGGCTGGGGCCTGCTGCTCTCGACCGCGCCGGCTCTCGATGCGCTGACGCTGGGCGAGGACACGGCGGCCAGCCTCGGCGTCGATCTGGCCTGGCTGCGTGCGCGATTGATCGGCGGCACGGCGCTTGCGGTCGGCAGCGCGGTGGCGGTGGCGGGCGCGATCGGTTTCGTCGGCCTGGTCGTGCCGCATCTGTTGCGGCCTCTGGTGGGCAACCGGCCCGGCCGATTGCTCCTGGTCAGCGGCTTCGGCGGCGCCATCCTGGTGCTGCTGGCCGACACGGCGCTCCGGCTGGCGCCTATCCGCCCGGAACTCAAGCTCGGCGTGGTGACGGCGTTGATCGGCGCGCCCTTCCTGTTCAGCCTCGTCGACCGCATGCGGCGGGAGGCGCGATGACCATCGAGGCTCGCAACCTCTCCATCGCGTTCGGCAGCAAGACTGTCTTGCAGGATGTCGACCTCGACCTGAGACCCGGCGAGTGCCTGGGGCTGATCGGCCCCAACGGCGCCGGCAAGACCACATTGCTGCGCATCCTCGCCGGTCTCGCCCGACCGGCTGCGGGCACGCTGCGCTATGACGGGCAGAGCGCGGCCGCGCTCGGCCGCCCGGCGCTCGCCCGGCGCATCGCCTATCTCGCGCAGGGCGGGGAGGCGGCCTGGCCGCTCTCGGTCGAGGCGGTGGTCGGGCTCGGGCGCCTGCCGCATCGACGGCCTCTCGCCGGAGCGAAGCCTGACGATGCGGCGGCGATCATGCGGGCGCTGCAGGTTTGCGACGTCGCCGATCTGACCGACCGGACGCTCGGGACGCTCTCCGGCGGCGAGCAGCGGCGCGTGCTGCTGGCGCGGGCCCTGGCTGTCGAGGCGCCTTATCTCCTCGCCGATGAACCATTGGCAGGGCTCGATCCGCTGCACCAACTTGAAGTGATGGAGCTCCTGCGCCGCACCGCCCGGCGCGGGGCCGGCGTCGTCGTCGTGCTGCATGATCTCACACTCGCCGCCCGCTTCTGCGATCGGTTAGCCCTGCTGGACCATGGCAGCTTGATCGCGGCGGGCACACCGGCCGAGGTTCTCGACGACACGCAACTGGCGGCGGTCTTCGGCATCACGGCCCTCCGCGGCAGCCACGAAGGCGAGCCTTTCCTTCTGCCCTGGCGGGCCGCACCCGACGGAACCGACGACGATGAACGATAGCGAAGCGATCCGTGCCGTCCTGCGTGAGCACCTCCTGGACGAAACCAGCCAATGGAATCTGGGCACCTTCGGTGCCATCGCCGAATTCATGCGTGACCCCGGAGAGCCGGTCGCGATCGTCGACGAGCCGGGGCGCCTTTCGGCAGCAACCGTGCGCGGCGGCATCGGCTTCGCCAGGCTCGATGGCCTGCGCTTGTCCGCCTCGGAAACTGCGGTGGGCACGGCCTGGAGCCATCGCGTGGCGCTCTGCCTGCCTGAAGCCTCCTGCGCGATGAACCGGCGCGCCGCGCTGACTGAACTCGGCCCCGACAGCGATGCGTTGCGGCCTGAGGACAGCGGCGCCATCCTGTTCGACATGGGGCTCGGCACGCTCCAGTCCGATATCTGCATCCGCACGGACGATCCTGCGCTGATCAAGGTACTGCGTGCTGCCACCGGCCGATCCCTGTTCGAGCCCGGCAACCCGTCCATGCCGGCAATCGTCGTGGCCGGGCCGCATCGCGTTTTCATCGCCCGGATCGGGCGCTGCGAGGTTTATCAGCCGATTCCACCGGCCGACGGCAAATCTCCCGAGGGGCCGCATACCCATGTGCTGCCGCAATTGCTGCGGGCGGGCCGCACCCATGCCGCGACAGAGCCTATGCCTGTGGGTTATGTGCCCTGTGCCCATCTCGTGCCCGCCCACCCGCTGAAGGACATGATGGGGCGGAGACGTCAGTTCGACCGCCTGGCCTTCGACCGTTTCGAGGATCTTCTGGTCCGCTTCGGCGCTCCAGAACTGGTGGAGGCGAAGCGCGTGGTAAGGGAACTGCTGGCAAGCGACACGCCGCCAGATGCTTTTTCGTTGCCGCCGAACCGGTTCGGGCGCAGCGCGGTCAAGGTCGCCTTGCGTCAGCAGAAAGAGCTCCAGGGAGCTGGTGTTCGTTTGCGGGACTGGCTCCGTTGCCACGATCCACGCGACGGCCTGGATCCGGGTGAGGGGAGCATGGACGATTACGGTCACGGTTGAGCCGGAACGAATAGCCCAAACCGACACGCGCTCCTCGCGACTTGCCGCTTGAGGCGACGTTCCGCGGGAAACGGACCGATCGTCGCCGTCGTCGGATGCAGCGCTCGCAGCGCAGGTCGTGATATGCGAGGAAGCTGCGCGCAGCGGCATGCTCAGGGCTGAGGCAGCCAGGGCATGAATTTCAACCGCAGCGGTCAGATCTTCAGAAGAGAGGAAAGCCACGCGGAAGTGGCTGGGGGACTAGGATTCGAACCTAGACAACCAGAGTCAGAGTCTGGGGTCCTACCGTTAGACGATCCCCCAACGACAGGGCGCTTTCGTGCGGCGCCGCGTTGGTGAGCCGGGGTCTAATCAAAGCGGTCCGGCTTGGCAAGAGCAGAATTCACCCTCGGTGCAAAACGCTTCACAGAAATGTCGCCAACCAGCGCTTCCTCTCGCCAGTTGCGCTGGATAGGGCTCGGTCTTTCCGATTTGGGAGGTAAGCGGAGATGGAGACCGAGGCGGGAAGAGGCATTGTTGAGCTCTCAGAGAGATAGTTCTCTGCTGCGCGACGAAGCTGCGCGGTGCGGGCGCTGTGTTCCCCCGAAGATGCGACCGGCCGCTCCCGCCGGCTTGTATGACCGAGAAACTGGGTTGCGCCTCCGGCCTGCGTTCCGCGCATGAAAACCGCCTTGCGCGGCAAGGGCTTCTTCGGAGAACATCGCGGCATGAATCAGCAAGAAGCCGCCGCCGCGCTCTCCGTCTGGGTTGCGCTCGAAAGTCCCACCAGCCATCCCGCCGGGGTCAACGGCATGATGGACCTCGTTCAGAAGGAGGTCGCAGGGCTGCCGATCGCGGCCGAGCGCATTCCGGGGCGCGACGGGCTCGGCGACATGGTCCTGCTGCGTGCAGGCCTCGACAATGGCCAGCCGGGCGTAGCCGTGATGTCGCATCTCGACACTGTTCACCCGGTCGGCACCAGCGCCAAGGAACTGCCGGTGCGGATCGAGGGCGACCGGCTCTATGGCCCCGGCGTCTACGACATGAAGGGCGGCGCCTGGCTCGCTTTGCAGGCCTTCAAGCAGGTAGCTGCAGCGGGCTCGGCCAAGCGGCCGATGACCTTCCTGTTCACGCCGGACGAGGAGATCGGCTCGCCGACCAGCCGGGCGCTGATCGAGGAGATCGGGCGCGGATCGAAGGCGGTGCTCGTCACCGAGCCGGCGCGGCAGGGTGGCAAGATCGTGACGGCTCGCAAGGGCGTCGGCCGTTTCGATGTCCGGCTCGAAGGCCGGCCGGCCCATGCCGGCTCGAAACACGCTGACGGACGCAGCGCGATTCGCGAGGCGGCGCACCAGATCCTCGCGATCGAGGGCATGACCGATTATGCGCGCGGGATCACCACCAGCGTGGCGCTGGTTGGCGGTGGCACGGCAGCGAATGTCATCCCGCAGCATGCCTGGTTCAGCGTCGATTGCCGCGTGACCACGCTCGCCGACGGCACGATGATGGAGAACCGCATCCTCAGCCTGAAGCCGCATGATCCGGACGTCCAGTTGCGCATCACCGGCGGCATGAACAGGCCGCCCTATGAGAAATCGGCGGCGGTCGCGGAGCTGTTCGAGCTGGCACGCAAGGTTGCGGTCGATGTCGGTTTCGACCTGCAGGATTGCCCGATGACCGGCGGCGGCTCGGACGGCAATTTCACCGCCGCACTCGGCGTTCCCACTCTCGATGGGCTCGGCATCGATGGCGACGGTGCGCATACCTTGCAGGAATACGGACTGATCTCCTCGATCGCGCAACGGCAGGCATTGATGAAGGGCTTGCTGGAGACGATCTGAGCCTGGTCCGCTCGCCTCTGGGCAGCGGGCAAGAAAAAAGCCCCTCGCGTCGCGAGGGGCTTTCTCATGTCGGGAACTGCCCAAAGCCTCAGGCTTCCGGCTCGCCCATTCCGCCGGCGGCGAGGAATTTCTCGAGCCAGTGGATGTTGTAGTCGCCGTTGAGGATGTCCGGGTTGCGCACCAGCGTGCGGAACAGCGGCAGCGTCGTGTCGACGCCGTCGACGACGAACTCGTCGAGCGAGCGGCGCAGGCGCATCAGGCATTCGTCGCGGTTGCGGCCGTGGACGATCAGCTTGCCGACGAGCGAGTCGTAATGCGGCGGGATCGTGTAGCCCTGATAGGCGGCGGAATCGACGCGCACGCCGAGGCCGCCAGGCGTATGGAACGAGGCGATCTTGCCGGGTGAGGGCCGGAAGGTGGACGGATGCTCGGCATTGACCCGGCACTCGATGGCATGGCCCTCGATGACGATGTCGGATTGCTTGAGCGAAAGCGGCGCGCCCGCGGCAATGCGGATCTGCTCGTTGACGAGGTCGATCCCGGTGATCATCTCGGTGACCGGATGTTCGACCTGGATGCGGGTGTTCATCTCGATGAAGTAGAACTCGCCGTCCTCGTAGAGAAACTCGATCGTGCCGGCGCCGCGATACTGCAACTCGCACATCGCCTTGGCGCAGATCTCGCCGATCCGGTCGCGCTCGCCGGCATTGAGAGCGGGCGAGGGGCCTTCCTCCCAGACCTTCTGGTGGCGACGCTGCAGCGAGCAGTCGCGCTCGCCGAGATGGATCGCGTGGCCGCGACCATCTCCGAGCACCTGGATCTCGATATGGCGCGGCTTTTCGAGATATTTCTCGATATAGACCGCGTCGTCGCCGAAATTGGCCTTGGCTTCGCTGCGGGCCGTGGCGAGCAGGACGGGGAGTTCCTCCTCGTTCCGCACGACCTTCATGCCCTTGCCGCCGCCGCCGGAGGCCGCCTTGATGATGACCGGGAAGCCGATCTCCCGGATGATCTTCAGGGCCTCGGCTTCGTCGCTGACGCCGCCCTCGGAGCCCGGCACGCAGGGGATGCCAAGGCGTTTGGCGGTGCGCTTGGCTTCGATCTTGTCGCCCATCGAGCGGATATGCTCGGCCTTGGGGCCGATGAAGGCGATGTTGTGCCGGTCGAGGATGTCGGCGAAGCGGGCGTTCTCGGAGAGGAAGCCGTAGCCGGGATGGACCGCATCGGCGCCGGTGATCTCGCAGGCGGCGATCAGGGCGGGGATGTTGAGATAGCTCTCGCGGGCCGGCGGCGGGCCGATGCAGACGCTCTCGTCGGCCAGGCGCACATGCATGGCGTTGGCGTCGGCCGTGGAATGCACCGCGACGGTCGCGATGCCGAGCTCCTTGGCGGCGCGCAGCACGCGCAGCGCGATCTCTCCACGGTTGGCGATCAGGATCTTGTCGAACATCTTGAAACCCAAATCGGACCCGACGGCGCGAGGCGCCGCGCTCACTCGATCACCAGCAGCGGTTCGCCGTATTCCACCGGCTGGCCGTCCTCGACCAGGATGGCCGTTACCTTGCCGGCGCGGGGCGCGACGATGTCGTTGAACGTCTTCATCGCCTCGACGAGCAGGATGCGCTCACCCTGCTTCACGACGCTGCCGATCTCGACGAAAGGCTTGGCATCGGGCGAGGGGCGGCGATAGGCGGTGCCGACCATCGGGGAGGGCACGGCGCCGGGATGGGCGGCGGTCGGCTTGGCCTCTGTCGGGGCGGCAGCAGTGGCAGTGACCGGAGCCGGCATCGCCATCATCGGCGCGGCGGCAGGAACCTGGACGGTCGTCGAGATATTGCGGGCAACGCGGACGCGCAGGTCGCCCTTCTCGACCTCGATCTCGGTGAGATCGGTCTGGTTCAGCAGCTCGGCGAGCTCGCGGACAAGTTCGGGGTCGATCGGGCTCTTTGTCGCCATGGCGGATGTCACCGTCTTCTTCGAATATTCGGATGGGCCTCGGCAAGCGCCGCGAGCCCGCTCATTCAGGTTCAGATGGCCTTCGCCGCCCGCCCTCCGTCACCAACCCGCGCGGGGCGTGCAGATCGGGGGAAATGTCCATTCAGGACGTGGACGGCGACCATCGAGGGCGTTGATTCCGGCACCGCGCGCGGGCGGCAGGAGCCGCCCTCATAAACGTTGCGGGCCGGCAGGGGAAGCCTGAAGCTCCCTGCCGGCCCGTTCGATCGTGTTGAAACGGCCTATCAGCCGGCGCAGTCGGTCTTGCCGCAGCGGCGCACGGAATCGATCTTCGCCTTGAGGGCGGCTTGGCCTACCGCGCCGAAGACGATTTCGTCGCCGACGATGAAGGCGGGCGTGCCGGTGAGGCCGAGGCGGTCACCGAGCGCGACGGTGTCCTCGATCGCGGCCTTGGTGGCGGGGGCCTCGATGTCCTTCTTCACCTGCGCGATGTCGGCGCCAGCTTCCTTGGCGATGTCGAGCGCCTTGGCGGCATTGACCTTGCCCTTCACGCCCATCAGCTTGTTGTGAAACTCGAAATATTTCGGGCCCTGGAGCTGGTTCTTCACGGCGACGGCGACGCGGCTGGCCTCCACCGAATCAGGCCCGAGGATCGGGAAGTCCTTGAGCACGACCCGCAGCTTCGGATCGGCCTTGGAGAGGGCGGTCACGTCCTCCATCGCCCTTTTGCAGAAGCCGCAATTGTAATCCATGAACTCGACGAGGGTGATGTCGCCCTCGGGATTGCCGATGATGACCGAGGTCGCGGGATCGGTGATCCGAGCCTTCTCGGCGGCGACCGCGTTGCGCTGGGCATCGGCCTGGGCGACGGTGTTCCGGCGCTCCAGCTCGATCAGCGCGTCCTGGATGATCTCGGGATTCTTCAGGATCGTCTCGCGGATCAGGTCCGTCACCGCCTTGCGCTGCTCGGGCGAAAGCGGCTGGCCCTGCGCCATGGCCGGCGCGGCGGAGGCCGCGAGCCAGAGGCCGAGCGCGACGGCGGCAGGCCGCAGGCAGGCGCGCGCCAGGCTGGTCAGGATCGGGAAAGCCATCTCGTCATCCTTTCAAGGCCGCCTGCCAGGATTCCCGGCAGGCGAAGCAACGCGTCTGGCGCGAGCTTGTGGGTGTTCAGGGGGCGAAGGTCAAATCACAGCTCTGCCAGCGGGCGCGGCCGATGGTTGCAGGCAAGGGCAGGGTCAGCTACGCGGGCGGGCCTTCTCGTGAAACCGGACGAGCCGATGTCGAAGCCCCTGATTGCGCCCGCCGCCTTGCCGGCCCTGGCCGAACGAGCCGAGCGCGTCGCGCCCTTCATCGTTATGGACGTGATGAACCAGGCGGCTGCGATCGAGCGCCGGGGCGGATCGGTGGTGCATATGGAAGTCGGCCAGCCCTCGGCGCCGACGCCGGCCTCGATCCGTGCAGCCGCCGCTCGAGCGTTGGAGCATGGCCGGATCGGATACACGCAGGCGCTCGGCACGGATTCGCTGAGGGATCGCATCGCGCGCCATTATCGGGACGCTTATGGCGTGGAGGTGGCGGCCGAGCGCGTCGTCGTGACGACGGGCTCGTCGGGCGGCTTCATCCTGGCCTTCCTCGCCTGCTTCCAGCCGGGTTCGCGGATCGCGATCACGGCGCCGGGCTATCCGGCCTATCGCAACATCCTGATCGCGCTCGGGCTGGAGCCGGTGGCGATCGAGGTCGGCCCCGAGACGCGTTTCGCCTTGACGCCGGACCTGATCGAGCGCGCCCATCGCGAGAAGCCGCTCGCGGGTGTGCTGACCATGAGCCCGGCCAACCCGACCGGCGTGGTGATGATGCCCGACGCAATCGCCGATGTTGCTGCCTGCTGCCGCAAGCTCGGGCTCTGGTACATCTCGGACGAAATCTATCACGGCCTGACCTATGAGACTCCGGCGACGACGGCGCTCGCTGCCGATCCGGATGCGATCATCGTCAACTCCTTCTCCAAGTACTACTGCATGACCGGCTGGCGCGTCGGTTGGCTTGTCGTGCCGCAGCGGCTGGTGCGCACGATCGAGCGATTGCAGCAGAATTTCTCGATCTCGGTGCCCTATCTCAGCCAGGTCGCGGGCGAGGCGGCCTTCGACGCCACCGAAGAATGCGAGGCGATCAAGGCCGGCTATGCGCAGAACCGTGCCTTCCTGCTGAAGGCGCTGCCGGAGATCGGGCTCGGCGATTTCCTGCCCGTGGACGGTGCTTTCTACATCTATCTCGATATCGGCCGGTATTCGAACGACTCGATGGCCTTCTGCCGCAGCGTGCTCGAAGAGGCGGGCGTCGCGATCACGCCCGGGCTCGATTTCGACGAGGCGCGCGGCGCGCGCACGATCAGGCTCTCCTTTGCCGGTTCGCTCGCCGAATGCGAGGAGGCGGTGACGCGCATCGGCGCCTGGATGAAGAAGCGCTGACCGGCGCCTGGCGGCGTCTCGCGAACTGCTTGCCAGATTTCGCGGAATCCCCGCATTCTGCATCCGTGGGATAGCGCGGAGGCCTGCCATGAACGTCGCTGCATCGGGCACATCGGTCCCGCGGCGAAGCGCGGCCGGAAACGCATTCCTTTTCGGCTGGCTGGCACTTGCTTTCGTGTTGCTGGCGCCTGCCACTCCCGGCGTCGCCGAGGATCAATCCTCCGTCGTCCTGAGCCTGCGCGGCGACGAGACGCCCGAGACGATCCGCCGGATGGTCGACGCCCTGTCCGCTCCCGGACGGCAGGTCGAGATTCGGGTTGGTGGCGCCACGGCTGCGCCTGTTGCTGCTCCGCCGGCAGAGCCTGCGAGCAAGGCGAAGCCCGCCGCCACTCAACCCGCGCCTGCCCCGTCGATGGCGGATGAGGATGGTTTCCAGGCCGAGGTCAACGCCCTGGTCGATCGCTTCATCGACGGCGTCGAATATGGCGGCACCTCGATCCCTGCGATCGGCGAATTGCCGACCGACTGGGGCCGTGCCTGGCAGCGCAATCTCAACGGTCGGGAAAGCCTGCCGGCCGGTTGGCGCGTCTTCGGGATCGTCTGCCTCGCGCTCGCCGCTGCCTTCGCCTTCCGGGTCGTTACCGCCCGCTGGTTCGCGCGGAAGATGCTGCCGGCCGGACCCGAGTTCACGCCCCGCCTTATCGCCTCGTCCTGGGGGCTGCTCCAGGATGTCGCGACCATCTTCCTGGCGCTGGCCTTGGCGCGGATGGCCCGCAACGCCTGGCTTCCGGAGAACGATCTCGCCAACGTCGCTCTCACGACAGGCGCCAATGGCGCGGCGATCGGTGCGCTCTATATTGCCGTCGGCCGTTTCCTGATCGCGCCCGGCGCGCCGGACCGGCGGGTCATGCCGCTGCCGCGCGGCGAAGTGCATTTCTGGCGGCTCGTCGCCTATGCGATCCTGACACCGCTGATCGTGACCGGCATCCTGCTCGCCCACCATGTCAGTGCCGGCCCGCGGCCGGTTACGGGGCTGATCGCGCTCACCGGGCTTGGCATCACGCTGTTCAAGGTCTGGTGGTTCCACGACGCGCGGTACGATCTCGCGGCGCTGGTCCTCTCCGGCTCGTCCGAACCCGGCCCGATCCGGCGGCTGATCGCCACCGGGACGGCCTGGTTCTACATCGCGACGACCGTCCTGCTGTGGATGGTCAGCAGTGCCGCTGCGATGATGTCGAATGGTGGCCGCTGGGCCGAGGCCGCTGCGACGACGCAGGTAGCGATCGCCCTGATTCCGATCTTCGCCGTCGGCATCTCCAGCCTGATGCGTTGTCATGCGATGCGGCACGAGGCGGAGCACGGCGCCACGCCCATGCGGCGCGCCGGCAATGCGGCCTTGCGTGCGGCTGCCGTCGGGGCACTGTGGGCGGTCGGCTTCTTCGTTCTGGCGCGCCTCTGGGCCGGGCTGCTGCTGGGCGTCACGTCAGGGCAATTCGCCATGGTGATGCGGCAGACCGCGGGTGTCGCGATCTTCGCCTTCGTCGGCTGGGTCGCGCTCGTCTTCCTGCACGCCTTCTTCGACGGCTATACGCCGAAGCCGCGCGTCGTCGGTCCCGCCGACGAGGACGCGGCGCATGATGAGGGTGTGCCGAGCCGGTTGGCGACGGTGCTGCCGGTGCTGCGTGGGGTCGTGCTCGGCGCGGTGCTCGGCCTCACCATCCTCATCGTGCTGTCGCGACTGGGCGTCGATATCGGGCCGCTGCTCGCCGGATTCGGCATTCTCGGCCTCGCTCTCTCCTTCGGCTCGCAGGCCTTGGTGCGCGACATCGTCTCCGGCCTGTTCTTCATGCTGGAGGACGCGTTCCGCGTCGGCGAATATGTCGATACCGGCCGGCTCAAGGGCACGGTCGAGAAGATCTCGCTGCGCTCGATGCAATTGCGCCACCAGAGCGGGCAGATCCACACCGTGCCCTTCGGCCAGGTCCAATCGCTGACCAATGCCAGTCGCGACTGGGCGACGGTGAAGTTCAACGTCCGTCTCGACCATTCCGCCGATATCGAGCAGGCTCGAAAGGCGATCAAGAAGACCGGCATCGCGCTGATGGAGGATCCCGAGTTCGGACCGCATTTCATTGCGCCGCTCAAGATGCAGGGCGTCGCCGACATCACCGACAGCGCCATCGTCATCAGGCTGAAATTCACGGCCAAGCCGAACCAGGCCTCGGCGCTGCAGCGCGAGTCGCTGAAACGGGTCTACCGCGCCTTGAACGATGCGCACATCCCCTTCGCCTCGAATGCCGTCACGGTGCGTGGCGGCGAGGGTGGCTCGCAAAGCCAGGCTGCCGCGGCGATCTCGACCGTGCCGCCGCCGAGCCCATTGGCGCCCGCGGCGGGGTAAGCGCCGGCACTCGCGATTGCGTGGACGCGGCAATCGCCCCCCATGGATGGAAGGCTCTGCAGGCGCCGATCCCCTGACCGGTTTGGCGATGCGTGAAAAGGAAAAGCCCGCTGCGAGATGCAGCGGGCTTCGTCATTTATCGGGCTCAAGCCGTGCGGTCAGGAGCGGCCGGCGAGCCGGTTCCACCAGCCGCCGCGCTTGGGGCGATTCGGGTCCGGCTCCGTCAGCACGACCGCAACGGGCTCTTCGGCAGGCGCCGGAGCAGGTGCGGGTTCGGGCGCCGCAGCGGGCTCGGCCGCAGCGGGAGCGACTTCGGGAGCAGCGACCGGAGCTTCGGCCTTCGTCTCGACTGGAGCCGGAGCTGCTTCTGCAGCGGCTTCGCCGCCCTCGGTGATCGGCACGACCTTCTTGCGCGAGCGGCTGCGCTTGGGCTTCTCGGCCTCGGCGGGAGCGGCTTCGACCGCGACGGTCTCGGCCTTGGCCTCCGTCTCCTTGGCGGCCTCGGCCTTCGGCTTGCGGGCGCGGCTGCGCTTCGGCTTCACGGGCTCGGCGGCAGGCTCTTCGGCCACCGGCTCCTGAGCAACCTCGGCAACGGCTTCGGCGACCGGCTCGGTGGCGGCCGGGGTCACGGCCTCGTCGCCGTCTTCCTCGCCCTCGTCGCCTTCGTCATCACCCTGCGCGCCGTCGAGCTGCTGGCCCTGCTCGTCACGATCGCCACCCCGCCGACGGCGGCGGCGACGGCGGCGACGACGACCGTTCTCGCCTTCGCCGCGCTCGGACTGGCCCTGCGCCTCTTCGGCGGTCGCCTCGTTGCCGCCGGTTTCGGCGTCGAGGGCAGCGGCTTCCGCCGCGGCATCGAGCGCATCGTCGTCGACATCGGAGGCGATCGCCTCGGCCTTGAAGCTGGTCGGGACGACACGGCCCTCATTGCCGACGAACTCGCCGCGCTCGACCTCGAAATAGCGGGTGCCGAGCAGGTTCGCGTCGGTCGAGACCGTGATGGCGATGTTGAAGCGGGTCTCGAGATCGGAGAGATGGGCGCGCTTCTGGTTGAGGACGTAGAGCGCGACTTCCGGCCGGGTCCGGACGGTGAGGTTGTGCGAGGCGCTCTTGATCAGCGTCTCCTCCAGCGCGCGCAGGATCTGCAGCGCGACCGACGGGGTCGAGCGGATCATGCCGGCGCCGGCGCAGTGCGGGCAGGGCACCGAGGAGGATTCGAGCACGCCGGTGCGGATGCGCTGTCGCGACATCTCCAGCAGGCCGAAGGCCGAGATGCGGCCGACCTGGATGCGGGCGCGGTCGTCCTTCAAGCACTCCTTCAGCTTCTTCTCGACGGCGCGGTTGTTCCGGTTCTCCTCCATGTCGATGAAATCGATCACGATAAGGCCGGCGAGGTCGCGCAGGCGCAGCTGGCGGGAGATTTCCTCCGCCGCTTCGAGATTGGTCTTGAGGGCGGTGTCCTCGATATTGTGCTCGCGGGTCGAGCGGCCCGAGTTGATGTCGATCGCGACCAGCGCTTCCGTCTGGTTGATCACGAGATAACCACCGGACTTCAACGTGACCGTGTTCGAGAACATCGCGTCGAGCTGGCTCTCGACACCGAAGGAGGCGAAGAGCGGGGTCTGCTCGCGATAGGGCTTCACGCTCTTGGCATGGCTCGGCATGAGCATGCGCATGAAGTCCTTGGCCTCGCGATAGGCGCTCTCGCCAGCGACGTGAACCTCGTCGATATCCTTGTTATAGAGGTCGCGGATCGAGCGCTTGACGAGGTTGCCCTCCTCATAGACCAGCGCGGGCGCGACCGAGGCCAGCGTCAGCTCGCGCACGCTTTCCCACATCCGCATCAGATATTCGTAGTCGCGTCGGATCTCGACCTTGGTGCGCGAGGCGCCGGCCGTGCGCAGGATGAGGCCCATCCCCTCCGGAACCTCCAGCTCCTGGGCGATTTCCTTCAGGCGCTTGCGGTCCTCGGCATTGGTGATCTTGCGCGAGATGCCGCCGCCCTTGCCGGTGTTCGGCATCAGCACCGAATAGCGGCCGGCGAGCGAGAGATAGGTGGTGAGCGCCGCGCCCTTGTTGCCGCGCTCTTCCTTGACGACCTGGACCAGGATGATCTGGCGGCGCTTGATGACTTCCTGGATCTTGTACTGGCGGCGCGACTGGCGGTGCGGACGCTCCGGCATGTCGTCGAGGGCGTCGCCGCCGCCGAGCTGCTCGGGTGCCTCCTCGGCATCGTCGTCGCCGTGATCGTCGTCGTGGTCATCCTCGGACGGCTTGCGCGCCTCGGTATCCACGCTTTCCGATGCCTCGCCCGAAACCTCGGTCGCCTCGACGGCGACGGTCTCGAAGGTCAGCGGCGCGGCATTGTCGACGGCCTCCTCGGTGGTCGATTCGGCGACGTCGGGAGCGAAGAACTCGCCGAAGGCGGGGCCGCCCTCGTTGACCATGGCGGCTTCCTTGCCGTCGGTCACGACTTCGACATCGTCGCCGTTCTGCTCGACCTCGGCGGAGACGGTCTCGTCGGGGGCGGCCTTCTTGGCGCGGTTGTCGCGATCGCCGCGGCGGCCGCGGTCGCGGCGGCCACGCTTCTCGCGGCGCTCCTCGTCGCGCTCCTCGTCACGGTCGGCGCGAGCCTCGTCGTCGAGCAGCGCCTGCCGGTCGGCGACCGGGATCTGATAGTAGTCTGGATGGATCTCGGAGAAGGCGAGGAAGCCGTGGCGGTTGCCGCCATACTCGACGAAGGCCGCCTGGAGCGAGGGCTCCACGCGGGTCACCTTGGCGAGATAGATATTGCCGCGGAGCGGCTTGCGGCTGGCGGATTCGAAATCAAACTCTTCGACGCGGGATCCGCGGACCACCACGACCCGGGTCTCCTCCGGGTGGGTGGCATCGATAAGCATCTTGTTGGCCATAAGACAGTTCCATTGGCGCGGCTGCCGACCGGCTCCGCACGGCTACGGATGCAAATCCGCCGCCGCGGGCGAGGGCGCCGCGAGAAGGCCGGAGCGAGCCGGCATGTTGCAGGAGGGAGAAGGAAGCGGTCGAGACAGGAAGGCGGCTCGGAACAGCCCCCCGGGCGACAAGCCCGGCGCGGTTCCGCAGGTTCGGACGGTTCACCGATGGTGCTAGCGGCGTCTTATGCCCCGTCATCTGTCCTGACCTGCGATGCTCCGGCCAGATAGCCAGGCGCATCGCGTTTGCACGCTCGCAAGACAGGGCAGGGCGCAGAAAACACGCAATCCCGATGCCAACCGTCTGCGGACGATCCGTTGCGGTCGTCTTGTTGCCGCCACCCCGTTCGGGAGCGGTGGCCCAGCCTGCTTCGGACGCCGACGGATCGCACGATCCGGATGTGTCCCTCGGACAAGCTGACAAGCAACCTGTTCCATTACAGACAGGTGATGGTGATTTGCAAGTCACATGACGGCCGCATTTCGGCCGGGGCGCGCAGAGGCGGTTTCCGGCTCCCGGGAGGGATGGTAACGCCCTGTTAGGATTTCAGCCCCGTTATGGTTAAACCCTCGTAACAAGAGACGGGATTTTTCAACTGTTCTCGTGCATCCGCCGCGCTGATGTGAGCCGTCGCGATGCGCCGTGGCGATTCCGGGCGCTGCGGTGCGCGCTGGCCGTCGCCTGCCTGGTCGCGACCGCTCCGGTGGCGGGCTCCCTGCGGGCCTGGGCTCAGCCGAAGGCAGAGCCGCGTCCGCAAAGCGAATACCCGGTCGCGACCGACGCCCGCATTGAACAGAGCGGCGAAACTGTGCGCCTCTCGATGATGCTGTCCGCGAACGTCGCGGTCGATGCCTGGGTGCAGGCCTCGCCGGACCGGGTCATCGTCGAATTGCCCTCGACCAATTTCCAGATCCAGCCCTCGGCCAAGCGCAGTGCCGGCTTCGTCAGCGGCTATCGCTACGGCCTGTTCACCGCGGACAAGGCCCGAATCATCATCGACCTGTCCCAGCCCGCCACCATCGCCAAGGCGGAGGTGAAGACGGTGCGCGGCGGCTTCGGCGAGCTGACGATCGAATTGAAGAAGGCGTCGCGGGGGGATTTCCTGGCCGAGGCCGGCAAGGTGCTCAAACCTGGGCCGGCCATGCCGGTTCCAGCGCCAGCGTCGACCAAGGCGGCCGGCGAGGCTCGTCGCACGATCGTGATCGATCCCGGTCATGGCGGCATCGATCCGGGCGCGACCGTCGCCTCCATCGCCGAGAAGGCGGTCGTCCTCGCCTTCGGCAAGGCGCTCAAGGAGCAGCTCGAGGCCAGTGGCCGCTATCGCATCGTCATGACCCGCGACGACGACCGCTTCGTCTCGCTCGGCGACCGCGTGCAGATCGGGCGCAGCGAGCAGGCGGACCTGTTCATCTCGATCCATGCCGATTCGCTGACGCAGGCGCAGGAGGTGCGCGGCGCGACCGTCTATACTCGCTCGGAGCGCGCGACCGACGCCGAGGCCGCGCGGCTCGCCGCCAAGGAAAATGAGGCCGATGCCGTCGCCGGCCTGGAAACCAGTGAGGAACTCCAGGACGTCGCGGGCATCCTGATGGACCTCGCCCGGCGCGAGACACGGACCTTCACCGGCGTCTTCGCGCGCAATCTGGTCGAGAAGCTCGGTGGCTCGATCAAGATGCACAAGATACCGCTGCGTTCGGCGCGATTCTGGGTGTTGAGCGCGCCGGACGTGCCGTCCGTGCTGATCGAGCTCGGCTACATGTCGAGCCCGAAGGACGCCGAATTGCTGAATTCGCCGGAATGGCGGGGCAAGGCGGTGACGGCGGTATCCGCCGCAATCGAGGATTACTTCGCCCGCGAGCGGGCCTCGGTGGGCAAGGCGGCGGAGAGCCGGAACTAGGGAACCCCGGCGGTTCCGGTTGCGCCCTGCCGGCAATGACGGCAGGGATGGGGGAACGGCCGAATCGTCGGCGTCGTGCCCGCGTCGCGTTTCGAAGGCTGCCGGATGATGCGGAATGTGGTCGCGAGGCCACGGTTCCGCCATCTCCGTCATGTTATAGCTATGATTTGCGAAGCGCCCCGATTTGGCGCCCGCCGGGTGGCAGTTACGGGGTCCAGGACCAAAGATGCGGTTCATTCTGCGAATCTTCGGATGGTTGTTCGCCGCCGGCGCGATCGCTTTCGTGGTCGGTGCTGCCATCGCGGGCGGACTGATCTGGCATTACTCGCGCGATCTGCCGGATTACGCCCAGCTGCGGAATTACGAGCCTCCGGTGATGACGCGCGTCCATGCGGGCGACGGCAGCCTGATCGCCGAATATGCGCGCGAACGGCGCCTCTATCTGCCGATTCAGGCCGTGCCGAAGCTCGTCGTCGACGCCTATATCTCTGCCGAGGACAAGAATTTCTACAAGCATATGGGCGTCGATCCGGAAGGCCTGGTCCGCGCCGCGATCTCGAATTTCCGCAACCGCGGCGCCAATCGCCGGCCGCAGGGCGCCTCGACCATCACCCAGCAGGTCGCAAAGAACTTCTTCCTGAGCCCCGAGCAGTCGATCGAGCGCAAGATTCGCGAGGCGCTCGTCGCGCTGAAGCTCGAATCGACTTACTCGAAGGACAAGATCCTCGAGCTCTATCTGAACGAGATCTATCTCGGCGCGCCGGCGCCCGGGCAGGGCAGCTATGGCATTGCCGCGGCTGCGCTGAACTATTTCGGCAAGTCGGTGCACGAGCTGAACCTGCAGGAGGCTGCGTATCTTGCAGCCTTGCCGAAGGCGCCGACCGATCTTCATCCCTTCCGCAACCGCGACCGCGCGATCGAGCGCCGCAACTACGTCATCGATCGCATGGTCGAGAACGGTTACGTCAAGCGGGAGGAAGGCGAAGCCGCCAAGAAGCAGCCGCTCGGCGTCAATCCGCGCACGGTCTCGCCGAACCAGATCGCCGCAGGCTATTTCGCCGAGGAAATCCGGCGCGAGCTGCAGGATCGCTACGGCGAGAAGAAGCTGCTGGAAGGCGGCCTTTCGGTCCGTGCCACGGTTGATCCCAAGATCCAGCTGATGGCGCGCAAGGCGCTGGTCGATGGTCTCGTGCGCTTCGACGAGGCGCGCGGCTGGCGCGGCGCGATCCAGAAGCTCGATCTCGCCGGCAAGGAATGGGGCGCCGTCGTCGGCGAATTGCCGGTGCTGGGCGACGTCGCGCCGTGGCGGCTCGCCGTCGTGCTCGACTCCAACGGCGACAGCGCCAGACTCGGCCTGCATCCGCTGCGCGATGCCGCCGGCCATCTCAACAAGGAACGCCAGACGCTGACGCTGGCAGCCGATGGCATCAAGTGGACGCGTCGTGCCCGCGTCTCGCAGGCCGTGTCGGTCGGCGATGTCGTTTATGTCGAGCCGATCGAGAGCCGGCCGGGCTATGCGCGGCTCAGGCAATTGCCGGAGGTCAACGGCGCTATCGTCGCGATGGATCCGTTCTCGGGCCGCGTGCTCGCGATGGTCGGCGGCTTCAGTCACGACCAGTCGGAGTTCAACCGCGCGACTCAGGCGCTGCGCCAGCCGGGCTCCTCGTTCAAGCCCTTCGTCTACGCGACCGCGCTCGACAACGGCTACACCCCGTCCAGCATCATCCTCGACGCCCCGATCGAGATCGACCAGGGGCCGGGGCTCGGCATGTGGCGGCCGGAGAATTTCGACGGCAAGTCGACCGGCCCGCGCACGCTACGCTACGGCATCCAGTTCTCGAAGAACCTGATGACGGTGCGGTTGGCCAAGGATGTCGGCATGCCGCTGATCGCGGAATATGCCCGCCGCTTCGGCGTCTATGACGATCTCCAGCCGGTGCTGTCGATGTCGCTCGGTGCCGGCGAGACGACCGTGATGCGCATGACCGCGGGCTATTCGATGCTGGTCAATGGCGGCAAGCGCATCCGGCCGACCCTGATCGACCGCATCCAGGATCGCACGGGCTCGACGATCTTCCGGCACGACCAGCGCGTTTGCGAAGGCTGCAACGCCGAGAAATGGGCGAACCAGCCGGAGCCGCGCCTGATCGACAACCGCGAGCAGGTGCTCGACCCGCTGACCGCCTACCAGATGGTCTCGATCCTCGAAGGCGTGGTCAATGCGGGCACGGCGACCGTGGTCAAGTCCGTCGGCAAGCCGCTCGCCGGCAAGACCGGCACGACCAACGACGCCAAAGACGTCTGGTTCGTCGGCTTCTCGCCCGACCTCGCCGTCGGCGTCTATATGGGCTTCGACAAGCCTAAATCGCTCGGCACCTCGGCGACCGCCGGCCAGTACGCCGCGCCCATCTTCCGCGACTTCATGACCGTCGCGCTGAAAGACAAGCCGGCGACGCCGTTCCGCGTGCCCGCAGGCATCAAGCTGATCCGTGTCGATCCCCGCACCGGCATGCGTGCGGGCGGCGAGGGCGGCATCCTCGAGGCCTTCAAGCCGGGCACCGCGCCGCCGGACAGCTATTCGGTGATCGGCGCCGCCGGCGACGGCAGCACGCCGCTTAATGTCGGCCCCGGTGGCGGCGGTCGCGCCGTCGGTTCCGGCACCGGCGGGCTCTACTGAGCCAACCGTAAGGGTTTTCGGCGCCCGGGGCTTGCTCCGGGCGTCGTCGTTTCGGGGGTAGGGGCATTTGTCCTGCGACGGGACGACGTCTCGGGCGTTTACAGGCAGGCCTTTCGCCCCTATCTCAGCCACCACGCAAGCTCACAAGGACGTCCAGACTGAATCATGCGCCCCGAAATCCAGACGCAGCTCGATAACGCCAAGCAGTCGATCGGACTGCTGAGGAGGCATCTTTGACTGGGATCAAGCCCAGCGCCGCCTAGCGGAACTCAACGCCCTCTCCGAGGGACCAGATTTCTGGAACGATGCCGAAGCCGCGCAGAAGTTGATGCGCGAACGCACCTCGCTGGAGACCCAGATCGAGGGCATCGGCAAGCTCGAGCGCGAGCTCGACGATGCGCTGACGCTGATCGAACTCGGCGAGATGGAAGGCGACGACGCCACCGTCACCGAGGGCGAGCAGGCGATCAAGGCCGTCCAGGATGAGGCTGCCCGGCTGCAGGTCGAGACCTTGCTCTCCGGTGAGGCCGACATGCTCGACACCTATGTCGAGATCCACCCCGGCGCGGGCGGCACCGAGAGCCAGGACTGGGCCGAGATGCTGCTGCGCATGTATCGGCGCTGGGGCGAGCGGCGGAAGTTCAAGGTCGAGACGCTCGAGTATCAGGATGGTGACACGGCTGGGATCAAGTCGGCGACACTACAGTTCAAGGGCCACAACGCCTATGGCTGGCTGAAGACCGAATCGGGCGTGCACCGGCTGGTGCGCATCTCGCCTTTCGACTCGAATGCCCGGCGGCAGACCTCGTTTGCCTCGATCTGGGTTTATCCCGTCGTTGACGACCGCATCGTCATCGATGTCAAGGAATCGGACTGCCGCATCGACACCTACCGCGCTCAAGGAGCCGGCGGGCAGCACATCAACACGACGGATTCGGCAGTGCGCATCACGCATATCCCGACCGGCATCGCGGTGGCCTGCCAGCAGGAACGGTCCCAGCACAAGAACCGGGCCAAGGCCTGGGAGATGCTGCGCGCGCGCCTCTATGAGGTCGAGCTGAAGAAGCGCGAGGAAAAGGCCAATGCCGAGCAGGCCTCCAAGACCGATATCGGCTGGGGCCACCAGATCCGCTCCTATGTGCTGCAGCCCTATCAGCTCGTGAAGGACCTGCGCACAGGCGTGAGCTCGACGGCGCCGTCCGAAGTGCTCGACGGCGCCCTCGATCCCTTCATGGAGGCTTCGCTGGCGCAGCGTGTCTATGGCACCGAGGTCGAGGTCGAGGATATCGACTAGTCTCGAGCCCAAGACCGAACTGCAAATAAGAAGGCCGCGCTTCAGAGCGCGGCCTTCTTCGTTTGGGGACGTTACTTAGAGCGCGTTCGCGAGCAGTTTGCCGCCGGCGCGCAGGAAGCGGGTCGGATCGACCGGCTCCTCGTTGATGCGGGTTTCGTAATGCAGGTGCGGGCCGGTCGAGCGGCCCGTCGTGCCGACCCGGCCGACAACCGTGCCGGCCTTCACCATCTGCCCGGTCGTGACCAGGATCGCCGACATATGGGCGTAGCGGGTGCTCAGGCCGTTGGCGTGCTCGACCTCGACCATGTTGCCGTAGCCGCCATTGTACTCGGCCGCCACGACCTTGCCCGGTGCTGTTGCCATGATCGGGGAGCCGGCCTCGGCCCGGAAATCGACGCCGGTATGCATCGCAAGGCCACGGGTGAATGGATCGGTGCGGTAGCCGAAATTCGAGGTGAAGTCGTGGTCGCCAGCCATCGGCCGGGCCAGCGGCAATTGCTCGATCACGCCGCGCAGGCGGAGTACCGAGGCCATGCGCGGCTGGAGGGCGTTGAGGGTCGCGGCGAAGGCGCCTTCCGACGGATCGAGCTTCACCGGCACCAAGGGGCCGCCCATGCCGCCGGCGGAGGTCGCCGGTGCGGCCAGGCGCTCGGCATCGAGCCCGGTTTCGGCGAGCGCGCTGCGCAGCCGCTTCTGGGTCGCTGCCAGGGTTTCGTCCATGTCCTTCAGCGCCGCGAGCTGGGCGTCGGACGTCCGGGCCATGGCGCCGTCGAGCTTGGTCAGGGCTGCATCGACGCGCTTGGCCGGTGGCTCGGGCGGCGTCTCGCCGGACTGCCAGCCGCCGCCATCGGCGCCCCGCAGCGACGGCGCCTCGGGGGCCGGCGTCGGCTTATTCGGCATGATCGGGGCGAAGCTGGTCACGCCGGAGGCGCGGATCGGTTCGCCGGGCTTGATGACCTGGGAGCGCAGCGGCAGCTTCGCTGCCGACATCAGGCCATTCGATTGCATGGTGTCGGTAAGGGCCGCGACCAGCGACTGGCGCGATTCGAGTTCGGCCTGCCGGCTGGCGAGTTCGTCGACCCGCGATTCCACCCCGTCCTGGTCGAGGAGGGCACGGCTGGCATAGCGATCGATATCGGCCCGGAGCGCGGAGATGCGATCCTCATAGGCATATTGGCGCGTGGTTTCGCGGGCGATCAGGCGGGCCGCGAGGTCGTCGCGGCTGAGAATGTACCAGCCGGCGACGCCGCTGCAGGCCGTGCTCAGGGTCAGCCACGCCAGCCCGGCCAGCATGGTGGAGCGGCGCAGCGTATAGGTCTTGTGGGAGACGAGACCGATGGTCGGAAGGGCGGAGGCCGTCTGGGACTGATGATGCATACGCGGAACCGGAAATAACGCTGCCGATACCGTCATCAGACATTGTTAGGGTTAATCTTTCGCAAATTCCGACCCGTGCAACGCCTGCGCAACGCTTTAAACCTTCACAGGCTTTGCGCTGCCGCGAGCACTTCCTCGGCATGGCCTGCGACCTTCACCTTGCGCCAGATCCGGGCGAGGCGCCCCTCCGCATCGATCAGGAAGGTCGAGCGCTCGACGCCCATATATTTGCGGCCGTACAGGCTCTTCTCGACCCAGATGCCGTAGGCGTTCGCCAGGTCCTGCGCCTCGTCAGCCATGAGCGGGAAATCGAGCTCGTACTTGCGCTTGAAATTGACGTGCTTCTTCGCCGAATCGGGTGAGACGCCGATGATTTCAGTGCCGCAGGCCGCGAATTCCCGGCGCAGTCGATTGAAGGCGATCGCCTCCTCGGTGCAAGCTGGAGTGTTGTCCTTCGGGTAGGCATAGAGCACGACCTTGCGGCCACGGAGCGCACCGAGGCTGATCTCGCCGCCGCCGTCGCGCGGCAGCGTGAAGTCGGGGGCTGGGTCACCTTCCTGCAGAGCCATGGCCGCTGCCTTCCTTTCGTCGCCTTCTCACTGCATGGAGCCCGCGATCCGGCGTGGCGAGCCGGCTCACGGCAGGAACCCGGCGAATCGTCGGGCGTTTCCGTTTCCGGATTGCCGAATCGCTTCGCCTGACCGCATCGACATGCATGCTGCCTTCCGGGATTGCGGCAAGGGGCGATCGGCCGCAACCTGAAACGAACCGGCACGGGCGCCGAAAAGGACCACGCGGATTTTGTCGGACCAGGAAGCAAAGGCTGCGACTGCCGGGCAAGGAGAGATTTCGCCCGCGGGCGAAGCCTGCGATGTCGAGATCGTGAAGCGGCGTGCCAAGGCCGGCCTCGCCACGATCTGCGTCGCGGTCACGGTCGCCGTGCTCGTACTGGCCGGTGCTGCGGCAACGCTGCTGGTCACGGGTATCATTCCGCTTTCAGGGTTCGAGGGACGCATCGCCGCCGCGATCGAAGAGCGGCTCGGCCCTGACTGGAAGGTCACGGCCGGCTCCGCCGAGCTCGGCCGTATCGACGGGCATTCCCAACTCAGGGTCCGGCAGGTCTCGTTCCAGCATTCCAGCGGCGCCGTGATCCGCGCGCCCGAAGCCATCCTCGGCTACGCGCCGATGGCTTTGCTCCACGGCGATATCAAGCTCGTCTCGGTTGATCTGCGCGGCGTCAACGTCCGTCTCGGGGTCACCAAGGACGGTGCGCTCGTCGTCAACGCGGATTCGGCGCCGGCCGAGACGCCGCCACAGCCGAGCGTGCCGGATGCGGCGCAATGGAACGCTTTCACCGGTATCATGAGCGCGATCTCGACGCTGGCGCGCGGCGATGGCCTTCTCGGCGCGCTCGAAGAGGCGGGGATCAACGGCGCGCGACTCTCGCTCGTCGACCCGGAAGGGCGCCAGAAGGCCGGCCTGGAAGATGTCGAGATCAAGCTGACCCGCCTTGGCGACCGCGGCACCCGCATGACGATGAAGGGGCGGACAGGCCAGCGCTGGAAGGAACTGGCGGTCGATATGTCGACCGAGGCCGATGGCACGCAGCGCGCCGATATCGACATCCTGCGCTTCGAGCCTGCGGAAGCCGTCGCGCTCGCTTTCGGAACCTCCGGCGTCATGGTCGAGGGCCTGCCAATGCAGGGGCATGCGACCCTCAAGCAGTCACCGGATGGCAAGAAGTCGATCACCGCACGGGTCGGAGTGCGGTCCGGCACGTTGCGCTTTCCGGAAAGCCCGATCTCGTCCTTCGCCGTAGATTCCGCCGAGCTTGAAGTGGCGAGCGGAGCGGACCTCTCCGAGCTCAACATCACCCGCGGCGAGATCAAGGCCGGCGCGACGCAGTTTTCTGCAACGGGCTCGCTGCGCGAGGACAATGGCGGCTGGCGCATCGCGCTGGATGCCAAAGGCCAGCTCGCCGGGCTCGATTCCGATCCGCCGGTCCAGATCGACAGCCTGAAAGCCGCTCTGAAGCTCGATCCGGCCAACAATGCCGTGACGATCGATTCGGCTTCGCTGCGCGGGCCGGCGGCCTCGGTCGACATGAGGGCCTCCGTCCAGCGGGTGGGCAACTCGCCGCTGCAGCGCTTCGCGATCAAGGCTGCCAATTCCGATCCGCGCGCGCTGCTCGCGATCTGGCCCGGCTTCACCTCGCCGCAAGTGCACGACACGCTGCGGCGGCAACTCGCGGCTGGACGCATCAAGTCCTTGTCGGTCGATCTCGACCTCGCACCGGAAGACCATGCCCGCCTGCTCAAGGGCGAAGGCATGCCCGATTCCTCGCTCTCGGTGATCATCGATGCCGACGGGGTCCGCTACTTGCCCGATCCTGGGCTGCCTCCTTTGGTCGACGCCACCGTGTCGGGCCGTGTCGGGGGGCGCACCGTCCAGCTTGCGATCGGCAAGGCGACGGCCGAACTCGGCGGCGGCCGTCAGCTCCAGCTGAGCGAGGGCAGCTTCGCGATGGCCGACTACCATCAGCACCGCGCCCAGGCCCGCATCGGCTTCCGGTCGATAGGGTCGATGGACGCGCTGGCGACTCTGTTCGCGTTTCCGGCGCTGAAGGATTTCAGCCCCGGCAAGATCGATCCGGCGGTGATCAAGGGCTCCAGCGATCTCAAGGTCGGCATCACGCTTCCGCTCGCCGACGACCTCAAGCCGGACGAAGTTGCCGTGGCCGGCACCGGGTCACTCGCGAACGTCGCCTCCGATACGCTTCTCGGCACGGAGAAGCTCGACGCCGGCAGTTTCGCCCTCAATGTCGACCGCAATGGGTTGTCGCTGCGCGGCGACGCACGGGTCGGCGGCGACAAGGCGCAGGTCGAGCTGAAGCAGAACGGCAAGGGGCAGGGCGAGGCGACCTTGCAGCTTGCGCTCGATGCCGCAGCCCGGCAGCGTCGCGGCTTTGGAGCCGACACCGGGATCTCCGGGACGCTGCCCGTGAAGGTGACGAAGCCGCTCGGCAAGACCCCGGAACTGCCGCCCCGTGTCGAGATCGACCTCGCCAAGGTCGCGCTCGACGGTGTCCTGCCCGGATTGAACAAGCCGGCCGGGCGACCGGGCAAGGTCGGCTTCACCTATGTTCTGGATGCGGACGGTCCCGATCTCGAGGATTTCTCGCTCGAGGCAGGCTCGGCCCTGATCAAGGGGCGCATCGAGCTGAACAAGCAGAACGGGCTGGATGCCGCGAGCTTCTCGCAGTTCCGCCTGTCGCCGGGCGACAACCTGAAGATCGATGCGAAGCGGGACGGCAATGTCGTCAAGCTCGTCGTGCGCGGCGCGGTCGCCGACCTGCGTCCCTTCATCAAGGATCTGCAAAGCCCGGGCGCAGCGGGCAAGGGCGACAAGGGCGGAAGCAAGGGCGGCGATTACGACGTCGATCTCGACGTCCCGATCCTGACGGGCTTCAACAACGAGGCGATCACCAGCGGCACGCTGAAATTCACGAAGCGCGGCGGCGATATCCGCACCGCCAATTTCCAAGGTCGGATCGGCAAGGCCGAAGTCTCCGCCCGGCAAGGCCGTCAGGGAGAGGGCGGGCAGCTCATCGTGCAGTCCGAGAACGGGGGCTCGTTGCTGCGCTTCCTCGACCTCTACAACAAGGCCTATGGCGGCGATCTCATGCTGACGCTGGGGCCGGGTGAAAGCCAGAGCGGCGACCTGCTGTTCCGCAACTTCATGGTCCGCGACGAGCCTGCCTTGCGGCGGGTCGTCGGCGCGCAATCCTCGAGCGCCCTTGTCGGCGACAATGCGGCCGAGCCGCGGATCGATGTGACCGAGGTCGCCTTCACCAAGCTCAAGGCGGAGTTCACCCGCTCCGCCAGCCGGCTCGACGTTTCCGACATGGTGATCTGGGGCCAGCAGGTCGGGTTCACGCTGCAGGGCCATGTCGATTACGGCCGTGATCGCGTCGATATCGGCGGGACCTTCGTGCCCGGCTATGCCTTCAACAATGCCTTTGCGCAGGTGCCGGTCGTGGGGGCGATCCTTGGCGGCGGCAGTCAGTATGGCGGGCTTTTCGCCGTGAATTTCCGGATCTCAGGTGCCGCCAGCGCGCCGACCATGTCGATCAACCCGCTTTCGGCGCTGGCGCCTGGCATCCTGCGCCGCTTTGTCGACCCGCTCGGCGGCGCGCCGGCGCAGCGGCCGGTCCAGCCCCGGCAGACACAGCCGCGCTGAGGCTGGCCGTACGTTATCGAGGGGCGCCTGTCATCCCGTGCGCGGTGCAGCGCGCAGCGGTGCGCCGCAGACACGGGACCGCGTGACGAGAAGGCGCCTTTTCCGGGTGACGGTCCCGCATCTGCGCAGCAGCACTTCGTGCCGCAGCGCGTGCGGGATGACAGGCGCCCTATAGCGCTGCCGCTGCTGCCGCGCCCTTATTCCGGACGCAGCAGGATGTGCTTCTTCTTGCCGAAGGAAAGCTTGATCACGCCTTCCGATGTCAGGTCGCCGAGACCGAGCGAGGCGCGCTCGTCCGTCACGACCACATCGTTGACGCGCAAGCCCCCGGCCTTGACCTGACGGCGGGCCTCGCCGGTCGAGGGCACCAGCCCCGACTTGACGAAGGCGGTGAGCACGCCGATGCCCGGCTCGATCTCGGCTCGTGCGATCCCGACACTCGGAAGGTCGGCGGCAAGGCCCCCCTCCTCGAAGGTCTTGCGCGCCGTCTCGGCCGCGGCCTCGGCTGCCTCGCGGCCATGGACGATTGCCGTGATCTCGGTGGCGAGGACCTTCTTCGCCTCGTTCAGCTCGGCGCCGCCGAGCGCGGCGAGCCGGGCGATCTCGTCCAGCGGCAGGCGCGTGAACACCTTGAGGAAGCGGCCGACATCGGCGTCCTCGGTGTTGCGGAAGTACTGCCAGAAATCATAGGGGCTGAAGACGTCGGCATTGAGCCAGACCGCGCCATTGGCGGTCTTGCCCATCTTGGCGCCCGACGAGGTCGTCAGCAGCGGCGTCGTCAGGCAGTAGAGCTGAGGGCCGCCCATCCGGTGCGAGAGATCGACGCCGTTGATGATGTTGCCCCACTGGTCGGAGCCGCCCATCTGCAGGCGGCAGCCATAGCGGCGGTTGATCTCCGTGAAGTCGTAGCCCTGCATGATCATGTAGTTGAATTCGAGGAAGGACAGCGACTGCTCGCGGTCGAGCCTCAGCTTCACCGAATCGAAGGACAGCATGCGGTTGACCGAGAAATGCCGGCCGACATCGCGCAAGAATTCGACATAGTTCAGCTTCAGCAGCCAATCGGCATTGTTGACCATGAAGGCGTCGGTCGGCCCGTCGCCATAGCGCAGAATGCGGCCGAAGACCCGCTTGATGCTCTCGATATTGGTCGCGATCTGCTCGACCGTGAGCAGCTTGCGCTGCTCGTCGCGGAACGAGGGGTCGCCGACCATGGAGGTGCCGCCGCCCATCAGCGTGATCGGGCGGTGGCCTGTCTCCTGGAACCAGTAGAGCATCGTCAGCGAGATCAGGTTGCCGATATGGATGCTCGTCGCCGTCGCGTCGTAGCCGACATAGGCCGTCTGGGTTCCTTGCCGGCACAGAGCGTCCAGGCCCTCCGCGTCGGAGACCTGATGGATGAGGCCGCGCTCGTCGAGGACGCGCAGGAAATCGGACTTGTAGGTGGTCATGGCGGCTTGCGATCTGATGGAGGTCGTTGTGCCGTCGTCTAGAGCATCGGGCCGAAAAGTGGAAATCGCTTTTGCGGCAAAGGCGCTGCCGGCCTCATCCGGGAATGCGGCCGAGCCAGAGATCGGCGGTGTCACGCGGGCGCGGCTCGATGATGTCGCGAACAAGCCCGAGATCGCAGAGTGCGCGTTCATCCAGCGTCGCGAGATGGTGCTGCGTGCGTTCAGCGGCCAGGTAGCGCTGCCAGAACGTGGTCAGGCCGTGCAGAAGGGACGAGCCGCCGGATCTCTCCAGCGGCGCCGCGTGGGAGGCGCATGTCATGATGGTATCCTCTCGGAGGCAGGCGCCGATGCCTGCTTTGTGAGGAGGAAACTGGGCCAGACGCTGCCGCTTCACAAAGCGGAAGATTGTCACCTGCCATAAACAGGGTTTATGCTTCGGCATGCCCTCGCATCCGCCGCCGCCCAAGCTTCCGCCTCTCGCCGCGGTCCGCGTCTTCGAGGCCGCGGCGCGCCATCAGAACTTCACGCGCGCCGCCGAGGAACTCGGCATGACGCAGGCCGCTGTCAGCTATCAGATCCGTTTGCTGGAGGACCGCGTCGGGGCGCCGCTTTTCGTGCGCCAGCCGCGCCAGGTGGTGCTGACCGCGATCGGCCAGCGGCTCGCCGGGCCGGTCGGCAAGGCGCTCGCCGATATCGGGACGGTGTTCCGCGATCTCTGCGAGGAGAACCAGACGGTCCTGACGATCTCCTCGCTGCAGACGATGGCGATCACCTGGCTGTCGCCGCGATTGGCGCAATTCCAGATGGAGAACCCACAATTCGCCGTGCGCGTCAGGACCTCGCAGCATCTGGTCGATTTCACTACCGAGGCGGTCGACCTCGCCGTGCGCTATGGTCCGGGATCGTGGCCGGGCGTGACGGCGGAGAAGCTGTTCGATTGCCATTACGCGCCGCTCTGTTCGCCTGAATTGCGTGACCGGCTGCAATTGCGTGAGCCTGCCGATCTGCTGCGGGCGCCACTGCTCAGCGCCGACGAGGCGTCGTGGAGGGAC
Organism: uncultured Allobosea sp.; assembly: GCF_945957345.1. Lineage (GTDB taxonomy): Bacteria > Pseudomonadota > Alphaproteobacteria > Rhizobiales > Beijerinckiaceae > Allobosea. Next base: position 72,147 of record NZ_CAMFKW010000025.1, read on the forward strand.
TGGTTTGCCGATCTCGGCCTCGACATGCCCCGGCGAAACGCGCGCTCGATGTCGCTGGAGATGCAGGCGATGAGCGTTCAGGCCGCGATGCGCGGGCACGGCGTCGCGATGGCCGTGCCGGAACTCTTCGCCTACGATATCGCCGCAGGCCGGCTCGTCTATGCCGTCGAGCATGTCGTGCGCGATGAATGGGCCTATTGGGTCGTCTATCCGACGGAACGTCAGCGCGAGCGCAAGATCAGGCTGTTTCGCGACTGGATTCTGGCAGAAGCACGGGCAGCGCAGATGACGCTGCCCGTCATGGCGTCGAGCCGGGGATTGATCCACGCGTCTCCTTGAGAGGACGACTCAGGCCTGTTCCTGCTCGGTCTTGAGGATCTCAGGGCCGACCTTGGCGTCGAGATAGGCGCCGACCTGACTCATCAGCACATCGACCTTACCATCGAAGAAGTGGTTCGCACCGTCCACGACCGTATGCTCGATCTGGATGCCCTTCTGGGTCTTCACCTTCTCGATCACCGCCATGACTTCCTTGACCGGGGCGACGCGATCCTCGGAGCCATGCACGAACAGGCCCGAGGACGGGCAGGGCGCCAGGAAAGAGAAATCATAGCGGTTGGCCATCGCGGCGATCGAGAGGAAGCCCTCGATCTCCGGGCGGCGCATCAGGAGCTGCATGCCGATCCAGGCGCCGAAGGAGACGCCGGAGATCCAGCAGCTCTTGGCCTCGGGGTTCAGCGCCTGCATCCAGTCGAGCGCGGCGGCAGCGTCCGAAAGCTCGCCCGCGCCATGGTCGAAATGACCCTGGCTGCGGCCGACGCCGCGGAAATTGAAGCGCAGCGCCGAGAAGCCGCGATTCACGAAAGTGTAGAACAGGTTGTAGACGATCTGGTTGTTCATCGTCCCGCCGAACTGCGGGTGCGGGTGCAGGATGATCGCGAGCGGCGCACCCCGCTTCTTGGCCGGCTGATAGCGGCCCTCGATCCGGCCTGCGGGCCCGTTGAAGATAACCTCTGGCATCGTCTCACCGCTTCTTGCGGCAGTGCCGGCGCGGGCGGGCAGAAAGCGGGCGCATGCCTGCTCGAAACCCGGCCACCCTTGACGGCGCCACCATGCGCGCCCTAGATGAAGGGCGCTTAGAATAGTTCTAACGGCCGTGAACAAGTCGAGAACAAAACGGTGGATCGCTCTTGCGAGCCGCGTTTCGACCGTTCAGGCCGGTTCGGATGGGCGGCTATAGCACGGCGCACAGGTGCCAATTCAAGCATTTCGTATCGACGTGCGGCAATGACGAGGATGGAGCAGGCAGGATCGTGACGGCGGGACGCGCCTATCTCGACCATAACGCCACGACCCCGGTGCGGCCGGAGGTGGTGGAAGCGGTTGCGCATGCGCTGACGCTGCCGGGCAATCCGTCCTCCGTCCATGGCGAAGGGCGGGCGGCGCGCGCGGCGATGGAGCGGGCGCGCGAGCAGATCGCGAAGCTCGTCGGCGCCAAGGCCTCGAACGTCGTCTTCACCAGCGGCGGCACGGAAGCGAATATCGCGGTGCTCTCGCCCGGCCTGATGGATTGCGATGGCGGCCGCGACTGCGTGCGGACGCCCGCGACGCTCCTGCTTCACAGTGCTACAGAACATGCCTGTGTACGCGATGGGCATCGTTTCCCGCGCGGCACGACGGAAGAAATCCCGGTCGATGGCAATGGCCTTGTCGATCTCGTTTGGCTCGATGAGCGGCTTGCCCGCTTTGTGGCCGAGAACCCCGGTGCGCGGGCGCTCGTCTCGATCCATCTTGCCAATAACGAGACCGGCGTGATCCAGCCGATCGTCGAGGCGGCTGAAATCGTCCATCGCCATGGCGGCCTCATCCATAGCGACGCCGTGCAGGCGGCCGGCAAGATTGTCATCGATATCATGGCGCTCGGCGCCGATGTGCTGACGTTGTCGGCACACAAGGTCGGTGGCCCCAAGGGCGTCGGCGCGATCGTCTTCCGCACGGGCGCGCTCGAACTCGCCGACAAGCCCCAGCGCGGCGGCGGGCAGGAGCGTGGCTGGCGCGCGGGAACCGAAAACCTGCCGGGAATCATCGGCTTCGGCGCCGCGGCTGAGATCGCAGAGAAGCTTCTGGCTGATGAGTCCGAGCGGCTTTCCGGCCTGCGTGATCGTCTGGAGGCTGGTCTAGCGGCACTGTCGCCGGAGACGGCAATCTTCGCCCAGACGGCGCCGCGCCTACCCAACACCAGCGCCTTCGCGACGCCGGGCCTCAAGGCCGAGACTGTCCTGATCAAGCTCGACCTTGCCGGTGCGGCGCTCTCCTCCGGCTCGGCCTGCTCGTCGGGCAAGGTCAAGCGCTCGCATGTGCTCGATGCGATGAAAATCGACCCCGTCATGAGCGCAGGGGCCTTGCGGGCTTCGCTCGGATGGACCACCTGCGAGGCTGATATCGATCTCTTTCTCGCGGCCTACGAAAAGCTCGTGGCCGCGCAAGCCGATCGGGGCGCCCGGGCTGCCGCCTGACGCGCTCCGCAACACGAAGACCAAACCGGCGGGCCTTGAACCCGCACTGGAGACTGAGAAATGGCAGCGGTCCAGGAGACCATCGATCAGGTCAAGTCGATCGACGTGACCGAGTACAAATACGGCTTCGTCACGGAGCTGGAGGTCGAGAAGCCGGCCAAGGGCCTCACCGAGGACACGGTCCGCTATATCTCGGCGCGCAAGAACGAGCCGGAATGGATGCTGGAATGGCGTCTCGACGCCTTCCGCCGCTGGAAGACCATGACCGAGCCGACCTGGTCGCGCGTGAACTATCCGCCGATCGACTATCAGGACCTTTACTACTACGCCGCGCCGAAGAAGGGCGCCTCACCGAAGTCGCTCGACGAGGTCGATCCGGCCATTCTCGAGACCTACAAGAAGCTCGGCATCCCGCTGCGCGAGCAGGAGATCCTGGCCGGCGTCGCCCCTGAGAACCGCGTCGCGGTCGATGCGGTGTTCGACTCGGTCTCGGTCGTCACGACCTTCAAGAAGGAGCTGGCGCAGGCCGGCGTGATCTTTTGCTCGATCTCCGAGGCGATCCAGGAGTATCCCGAGCTGGTGAAGAAGTACCTCGCGACGGTCGTGCCGGTGACGGACAACTATTTCGCGACGCTGAACAGCGCGGTCTTCACCGACGGCTCCTTCGTCTACATCCCCAAGGGCGTCCGTTGCCCGATGGAGCTGTCGACCTATTTCCGCATCAACGAGCAGAATACCGGCCAGTTCGAGCGCACGCTGATCATCGCCGACGAGGGCGCCTATGTCAGCTATCTCGAAGGCTGCACGGCGCCCAAGCGCGACGAGAACCAGCTCCATGCCGCCGTGGTCGAGCTGATCGCGCTCGACGATGCCGAGATCAAGTACTCCACCGTGCAGAACTGGTTCCCCGGCGATGCCGAGGGCAAGGGCGGCATCTACAACT
>NZ_CAMFKW010000026.1 GCF_945957345.1 uncultured Allobosea sp.
CGCCGGCACAAACGCAGGCGCTCCACTGGATGGTTTTCTCACCGCCGTGCACACCTCGACTTCGCCGATCAGCTCGGCGCGCTTCCGCTTCAGTTCTTCGTCGAACCTCACCTGCTCCCGCTCCGTCAATGGGAGCCGGAAGCTATCAAACTGATCGGATCAGGTCTGGTGGTTTTTGCTACCTAATGCCGCTATTAAGGTGCGGCCGAGCCGCTTGCGTCATAAAGAAAATGCCGAAGATGTTGGTCTGAAAGGTGCGGCGAAGCTGCTCCTCTGTGATGTCGGTTATGTCCTTGTCTGGATGTTGCTCGCCCGCGTTATTGACCAGGATGTCAATCTTGCCGAATTGTTCGATCGTCCGGGCTACGGCCTCGGTGCAAAATGCCTTATCGCCGACATCTCCAGCGATTGAGATGGCACGACGCCCCTCCTTCTCAACGATGCTCACCGTCGCTTTGGCGTCGTCGTGCTCACTCAGGTAGACGATGGCCACGTCAGCCCCTTCGCGAGCAAAGAGGGCAGCGACAGCGCGACCGATACCGCTATCGCCACCCGTGACGAGTGCCACCTTGCCATCGAGACGGCCGGAGCCCGCATAGCGAGGACGCCACTCGGGCTTCGGCTGCAAGGCCGATTCATGACCTGGAAGACCATCTTCATGAATCATCGGATCACGGGCGGGCATGGCTGCTCCTTGTCCTCACTCCGTTCGCGATGGTCGAAGCCCAGTGGGGTCACGCCGCCTTGCGATTGATGACGCTCGTCGCAAGCTTGGTGAGCTTTGCGTCGGTTTCCGCCTCTTCATCGAGATTTTGCTTCAGGAGCGCCGCGCAGTCCTCGCGGCCGAGTTGCTTCGCCCAAGCGACAAGTGTGCCATAGCGCGTGATCTCGTAGTGCTCGACGGCTTGCGCTGCAGCAATCAGAGCCGCATCCAGAACCTGCTTGTCGGCGACGTCGCCTGCAACATCGCTCGCTTCGGATAGAATGCCGTCGATCGCTGGACAGGTTACGCCCTTTTCTTCCGCGCCATGCTGCTTGAACACCTGCTTCAGGCGCTCGATATGGCCTTCCGTCTGCCGGAGGTGCTGCTCGAAGCCGGATTTCAGCTCGGGGCTCGTCGCCTTGTCGATCATATCCGGCAGCGATTTCCGGATTTGGTTCTCGGCGTAATAAATGTCCTGGAGCGTGTGGACGAAGAGATCGTCCATCGTTTCGATGTCTTTGGTGAACCATCCCATTGGGAGCCTCCTGATGTGAGGGGACCCCAGCCGCAGACTTGGTGAACCTCCTCGAGCGCCCGATGTTCCCCAGCCCTGCGATCATCCTCGAGGATTGATCTCACATCGCCTGAGCCTCAACAATTTAGCCGCATAAATTACTTTGCTGGCAGTCCTGACATGCCGCGACGAGCGTGGAACAGAATCGCGGTCCGGGCCGTTCGATTCCCATTCAGCGGCCTCAGCCGCTTCTCATCAGGAGTGTCGGACAATGAAGACAACCATCCTCGTGTCACTCGTGGCGGCCAGCGTTTCCTTCGGTGCGGTGGCTCAGACGAGCACAACGTCTCCGATGCCGGCGCCAAAGGCCGACGCCGACAAGAACGCACCACTGCCGGGCGCCAACAGCTTCACCGAAGGTCAAGCCAAGAGCCGTCTCGAAGCGAACGGCTATTCGAATGTTGGCGCTCTGAAGAAGGACGACAGCGGCGTCTGGAAGGGAACGGCCACGCATGCCGGCGCTCAAGTGAATGTCTCCGTCGACTATCGCGGCAACATCACCCGCAACTGATCTCGGCGCTCGAGCCCAATCATTGGAGGCAAATATGACCCGCACCCTGACCCGCACCTATGACAATTACGAAACGGCTCGCTCCGTCGTGGAGCAACTGGAATCTGCCGGTGTTTCCAGTAACGACATCAGCGTGGTGGGCCGCGCCGGCTCGGCCGACGAGACCAACGCGACTGAAGGCGCCGGTATTGGCGCAGGCATCGGCGGTGCTGCCGGTCTTCTGGCTGGCATCGGCATGCTTGCCATCCCTGGTATCGGCCCTGTTGTTGCAGCCGGCTGGCTTGCGTCGACCGCTGCTGGCGCCGTTGCCGGCGCTGCCGCTGGCGGCCTCGTCGGCTCCTTCGTCAAGGAAGGCCATGACCAAGAAGAGGCGCATTACTACGCCGAGACGGTCCGGCGCGGAGGCTCCGTGATTTCGGTTCGAACCGAGCCCGAGCATGAAGCCACGGTTCAGGCCATTCTCGATGGTGCGACCCCGATCGACCGGGTGGTCCGCGAGGCTGAGTATCGTGCCGGCGGCTGGGAACGTTTCGACGAGAACGCTGGCCCTTACCGCCCGCCTATCGTGTGAGTGCCTATAGATCTGCGGCCTCGGGAAACCGGGGCCGCTTCTGTTTTGCGGAGACAAGTCACACGATTTCCGTGCGCGGTTACCTAATGAATGATCCGAAGCGGATGGAGCAAGACGACTTTGTTGGTAGCGTTCTAGATGGCGCGCCGCTCTTCGGCCCAGACAAAAGCAAGATCGGAACGGTCGCTCAGATTCACGGCAAGGGCGAGGCTATGCAGGTGATCGTCAGCTTGGGTGGCATTCTCGGCATTGGCGCGAAAATCGCAGTCCTTGGACGAGGCGATCTGCAATTCGAGCGTGGCGAGGATGGCAGTATCCGCGCGATGACACAGCTCACGTCAGACCAACTTGCAGAGAGGTCGCCGATCTGAGCGTTGCTGGCCCGTACCGTTCTGTTCGGTCATTGAATTCGCATTTTGCGCACTTTGCGGATTGATTTTCGCTCGCCTGTTCGCCGTTGCGGTGGCGCAATTCGGATATAGCCCCAAGGAATAGGATTATATGGCTGCTGTCGAAAACGTCGGTAAGCCCGAAAGCAAAAAAGGTGGTCAAGGCTCTTCCCTGGCCTCCCCTGCAACGGCGCCCGTTCGGGGGGTGCTAAAAATACTGGTGCGGGCCAGTTCTTCGCGCTCTGCAACCGGGCGTTTCGCGGCCCTGCTCGTTCTGTTGGGGACGCTCTTGGCCTTCGCATTCCTTGGATTTTATCTGCCGTCGGCATTGGCCACATGGTCCGGGTTGCCCTGACCGCGAACTGACCGTCCGCCAACAGCCCAAGCTTTGGGGAACCTCTTTGCATGTTGCGCGTAGAACGCCTGCAAACCTCGGGTCAGGCCATGGAAGAGCCAGTTTTCGTTGCGGTCGGAATGGTGGCAGTGGCCGTACTCGCCTGGTACGCCTCTCAAGTTTGGGACATCTGACGTCCATGTGGCGAAGCGTGACGGAGCCGAACCCCTTCGCAATCCTCGATGACCCGGTCGTCATGGCGCGAGCCGAAGCAGCCTGGGCCACGGCATGGAGCTACGTCGAGCAAAGTCTGAAGGAAGAGGAACGAGAGCGCCAGAGCCAGCGCATGATATTCATCGTGGCCTCGACGGCGTTAGAAACCGACGATGTGCACGAACTGGCTCATCGCTCCATAAAGCGGTTTTTACAGGAAGGGCCGCTGCAGCGGCCAACTTAGACCCGATGCTTCGCGCGTCACATCTCGACATCGAAACGGGGCAGCCTTCTAAAGCCACCGCATAACCGTTTCAGGACCAATCTGATACATATCGATCTCAGCGTCGCTGAGCCGGCGTTCCGGTTTAAGCACCGGTTGCGGCAATAACTCACTGTTGCCGGCGAGCGCTGCTATAGCCTCCTCCTGAGACGCTGCGGCAACGAAGAACACCTGGCGATCGGCCGAGGCCGGCGACGTCACCTCGATTTGGTATGCATTGAACAGGCTCATGGTGTTCCCGGTGATGAGTTTCCTGGTGCCTTAGCACTGATCCGGGCGCCTGCGCGATTGTTGCCGACAGTCATGTTCGAGCTTCACCGATGTCGAAGCGAGCGGGGTGCAGGCTCGCGGGTACGAGCGCCAACAGTAGGCTCAATCAGCCCACCGGCGGTCCTAGCGCATCTTCGAGAGGCGCCTGACATTGGCGCGCACCTTACGGCGATAGCCACGAACAATGCCGAGAGGAGCCTTTCCAGTGGCAGCTTTAAAGAAGGCGTCTTGGCCAGCCGAGACCTTTTCGCTCACCATCAGACCCGCTTCCCGCTCGGCGGCAGAGCCGCCTGCTGCCAGCTTCATCCCCCTGAGCCAGATTGCCTGCTGCGCCTCGAATGCCAACATCGACATCTCAAGGAAGAGCTTAAACATCGGCTTTGCCTTCAGTCGGGACAGGCTTCGCGGTCCCGCGGCTAGCCGCTGTGCGCCGAGTCGAAGGCCGCGCCCTCTTGGCGGACGGCGTCGGAGCGTCTGGTGTAACATCCCGCGCTGTCGTTGCACGGATCTCCTGCTTCCACCGATAAAACCCGTACCCGATGGCTCCTGCGAGAAGAATCGGCGTCGGGATGCGCGCGGCCAGAAATGCCAAGGGAACAGCGAACTTCTCGGGGATATCGCCGCGTTCGACATTCCGTGCGATCCACGCGCCAGCTACCCCGGATAATGCGCCTCTGATCATCTCTTGTCCTCGCAGCCGATTTCGCCGTGAGCGGGTTTAACGCGGGGTGAAGTATACCGTTCCAAGCAGTACGGCGGCGCGATACATCGTTCCCCAGAGGCCTGTCGCACCACGAAAGCCAGGTGCCTACGACAAAACTTCACGCCGCCCCACGAGCAGCCGGGAGGATGCCCGCGTAATCAGCTCCGAAGTTGTCATAAGCTAAGATCGAGCCGGCATTGACCTGATAACGTTGTCGGCGGCTCCGGGGACATCGTCAGGGACAACACATGCCGCATCGATTCAAGTTGGGCGAACGCGTCGGTCTAGCGTTTGGCTTCCACGATCAGGATGCTAGCGGGCTCTATGAAATCACTGCGCAGCTTCCGACGCGGCCCGATGGCGAGCCGCAGTATCGGATCAAGGGCAGTGACGATCGGGAGCGCGTGATCGGAGAAGGCCAGATTGCCCACCCGAGTAACGCATCGAGGTCTCAGCGCCATCCAAGCTCTCACAATCCGATCACCAACGAACTCAACCGTCTTCGTGACGGCCAACGGGATGTTGCCCAGCAATCGGTGATCCAGCGTGACGAGCCTGCAGACAAGCTATACGGCGCCCCTGTCTTTGACTCGGCCGGCAAGAAGATGGGGACTGTGCTGCAGATCCAGGGAGCTGGCCAATCGTTGCAGATTATCGTGGAATTCGGAGGGTTTCTCGGGATAGGCGCGAGACCCATTGCTCTCTACGAGAGTGAGATCGTCTTCAGCAGGGCCGATGATGGCTCCATTCGGGCAGAAACGACGCTGACCAAGGAAGACTTGAAGGATCGCGCGACAAATCACGAGATGTAGCTTTACGTCGCAGTATTCGCAGCCTTAAAGGGAGCAGAATTGTATCGTTATGCGGTGGGCAGCTTTCCGCTTTTGTCTTTGGGTTGCTCCAGATGAGCCTCACGTCTGATCGCGCTCTTGCGGCGAGGCGGGAGTTCTGCCGACTTTCTCAAAACCAGGATAGAAATTTCTCCCACTCCATGCTGCGTCGATCAACGGCGCATTGGTCGCGCGCGTTCCTCCAAGGCTAGGCGTCCGAATGAAAGAGAACGTCAGCATCGGCTGCGACACCAACCCCGCTCGTTTCGCTGCCCGCTCCCTTCGCCTTCCCCTCCACGAATTTGAGACGGGTCGCGGCCGAATTCGGTAATCCTCTTGCTTGAAGCCAGGCCAAAAATTCTTCAGGCCGTATCGTAACGATCTGAAGAGCTCGCCCACGCGCCAGCCAAGCATTGACGGCGCTTACCGCGGAGGCGTGCCAAACATCATAATCACTCGGCATGTCGTCTTGATCATGCGCCAATTCCCAAAGGCGGAGAAAATCAGCGCGCTCGTACCATGGTAGCGCGACCGTGTACGTCTCAACTGTCGGTTTCACTGTTTCGGCCGATCGTCCGCGTGCGACGCGGAAACGGAGGGTGCTAACCGCCCAATCGGGGGTAGTCGGCTCTTTTGGATGGGGCGCCGCTATGCCCGCCTGGTCAACAGCAAATGACAGGATCGGCTTTCGCTTTCAGGAGCGACCTAACGGTCGGCACCCTTTTTAGAACTCAGCGCGAACAGATGATTTTGCGCTTCTCGACTGAGATTGACCGTTGCACCGATGCGCTTTGCTAGACGCTCCGCGGCCTCGATCGTTTCGAAGAGATCAGACGACCGACCATAATTCGACCCGGTCACGTCGCGGGCAACCCACTCCCCCGCAGTCCGGTGGATCGTCAGCTTCTGCACCATTTTATCGGCCCCAGTTCGAAGGACGAACAAGGGCCGGCTTGTAATGTTCCAGAAGGAAAATTCCACAGCCCCGGAGATACTTGGCGTTGGGTGCTGCCGCCGGTTTGCCCTCTCGTTCGGCCGCCGGTCAGTGAAAGGCGAAGAGGCTCTAATCTTCTCGCCGACCATCATTCACGAGCGGTCCGATGTCCGTGCTCAGGAATGTGATATGGCCCCGATAGATAATGCGCTCGGCGTTTTGGACCTGAAAAGTTAACTCGCCGTGGTCACCATCGGTAAGAATATCATGGGCCGCCTCCGAGAACGCCCTTCTGCCTTCCGCCCTGGCAGCCCTGTCGTTCGGCAGGTCGAGGTCAACGTAATGCGAGCTGCCATTGTCGGTGATGAAGCGATAGGTGGGCATGAACGTGTCCGACGCTTAGTTCGAGGCGGCAGCGTCGGCGTGGCACTTTTCCCACGCAATGATCGCTTCCATGAGCGAGGCAAGTTCATCCGCGTGATCGGAGCCGTTGGGATATTCACCCAGCTCTCTCGCTCGCTTCTTCGCTTCCTCGTACTCGCCAATCGAACCAATACTGAAGACGGTGCTCTGCAAAGGCATCGGGACCGGAACCTGTTCGAATGGCATAGCTGGATCTCCATCTGATCAGCAGCTAACTGCCCGCAGCGTAAGCAGTTCCCGCTTGTATCATCCGGCCAGCACCAGAAGTTCGCAGCTTCGTTGATCAACCGAATAGTCGATGGAAGGATGGAGCATAAGAAGCTCCGCGATAGACGGACATGTAAACGCGCGCGGCGCTTCCAAGGTTTCCGGCAGCTCGACTCGTAGCCTTCAATCGGAACGTTCTAGGGGCTGCCGCGCATGGCGCTCATGCCGGCGCATTGGTTCACTTCGCCGGCTTATGTCGCGACGCCAAACGTTGGTGACTGCTTTGCCGTGCCCAATGCGGAGCGTGCAGCGGAATTTCTCTTGTCCTGGAAAGGCCGGGGTTGAGACCAGGGGTGGAGAAGCTCCGTTGTGTCCTGCATGGCAGCAATGAACGGCCAGGGATCAACGGCGGACGCCAGATAGGTGTTCGAAACTGCTGCTAGATAGAGCGGAATGCTTCTCCAAGAAGCCGGCCAATCATGAGCGATCGCGTTCCGATGTCGACCGAAATGAAACTCAAGACTTCGAATGTCAGCTTCCAGGGAAGTATCTATAGTCCGAAACTAACGTGATCCGGCAGACAAATTACGCTGCGCTGTTTCTAAGAAATATGACGACGTCGTCGAGAATTGGTGCTTGCCATTGCAGAAGCCTGGATAGTGTCGTGGCTGTGTTGGCATGGCCTAGTCCTGGGTAGATCTTGAGAGAAACCGCTTGGGCGCCGGCCCTTCTAAGCGTCTGCGCGAGGCGCTCGCTGTTGCGTGGGAGGACCGTCGTATCCTCCGATCCGGTCGCCAGAAAAATCGGTGGGGCGTCGCGCCTTGCAAAGTTGATCGGCTGCGTCTGGGCGGGTTCGCGCGCGTTTCCAAACGCCGCCTTCGTCACATCGATATCGAACGGCAGAAAGTCGTAGGGGCCGGAAAGACCTACGGTGGAGCGAATATCGCCGGCACGCATTCCCACGGCGGCAAGATAACGCCGGTCCAGCGTCAGCATCATCGCGTTGTAGGCGCCCGCCGAATGTCCCAACAGGTGGATTGCCCCTGGGTCGCCGCCAAAGCGGGCGATGTTGTCTCGCACAAAACGCAGCGCCAGCGCACCGTCTTCGATGAAGACCGGGAAGCGGACCTCCGGGACCAGGCGGTAATCCGCGATCACCGTGACAAAGCCGCGAGCAGCGAGCGCGTCCCCCACGAAAGAGTAGGTTTCCTTGGCGCCGTTGGCCCAGGACCCGCCATAGATGAAGAAGACCACCGGCTTCGCCGCGCTCCCGCCGCCGGAAGGCACGTAGATATCCATTCGCTGTCGGGGATGTGGGCCATAAGCTACGTCGCGTGCGCCGTCCGTCAGGCGGCCGGGACGCAGGGCTGCGCATGCGGGAAGGGTCAGGCCGGCCAGCAGCGGCAGGATCGTGCGTCGGGCAATTCGGGTCGTCATCGTCGCCAGGGGCCGGAGAAGCATCGCAGTCTATACGTCCTCTGCACTGCGGTGGATCAGCGCCGCGGCCGCGCAATATCCATGGCGATACTGAACCGCGCCGGCCCGCCGCACGTATCTCCCCGTAGAATCCTGGAGGTCGCCATGCGCTTCGTCGCCGGTTACATCGCCTTTATCGTCGCCTTCGGTATCTGTGACGCTCTCTGGCTGGGCACGATGACGGCGCGGCTCTATCGGCCCGCGCTCGGCGATCTGATCGTCGAGCAGGTGCGCTACTGGCCGGCGGCGCTATTCTATTTCGGCTTCCCGCTCGGCGTGGTCTATTTCGCGCTGATGCCGGCCCTGCGTGACGGCAGCGCCGGCACCGCGCTGCTGAATGGTGCGCTCATCGGCCTGCTCGCCTATGCGACCTATGACCTGACCAACTACGCCACGCTGCGTCCCTGGACGCTGACGATCACGCTCGTCGATCTCGTCTACGGCACGGTCGTCGTCGGCCTCTGCACCTGGATCGCCTATGGCGTCGTCCGCCGGGCCGCCGACTGGGGCTGGTTCTAGCCCCAGAGCCGGCCGATCCGTCAGGTCGCGCGCAGCCTATAGTGATGGACACCCCAGGCGTCACCGCCGGCATGGCCGAACAGCCCGCTCGTCGCCAGGAAGAACAGGCGCCAGCGACGGCGCCAGAGCGGTGCGTCCGCACCATAGGTCTCACGCAGGATCGGATCGATCTGTGCCAGGTTGCGGTCGAAATTCGCCAGCCAGTCCTCCGCCGTCGCCCGGTAGTGCTCGCCGCCCCAGCGCCACTCGTCTTCGACGGCGAAGAGATCGGGAAACTGGTGCGCGAGCGCAGCACTCGGCATCAGGCCGCCGGTGAAAAAATGCTGCGCGATCCAGTCGCCGGTATCGGTGGCATCGAAGCGGTAGCAGCCCTGCCGGTGGGCGAAGACATGGATGAAGAGCCGGCCATCAGGCTTCAGCCAGCCGCGAATCCGCCTGAGCAGCGCGCGCCAGTTCGCCATATGCTCGAACATCTCGACGGAGACGACGCGATCAAAACGGTCTCCTGTCGCAAAGTCGTTCATATCGGCCGTGACGACCGTCAGATTCCTGAGGTTGCGCCGCAGCGCCCGCTCTTCGATGAAGGTACGTTGCGAGGCCGAGTTGGAGACCGAGACGATCCGCGCTTTCGGATAATGCTCGGCCATCCATAACGACAGCGAGCCCCAGCCGCAGCCGAGTTCGAGGATGTCCTGACCGTCGGCGAGACCGGCATGCTCGGCTGTCAGTTCCAGCGCCTTCTCTTCCGCGGTCGCCAACGTGTCGCCGGGATCGGCGAAATAGCAGCAGGAATACTTGCGCCGCGGGCCGAGCACCTGATCGAAGAAGGCGGCCGGCACCTCGTAATGCTGGGCGTTGGCGGCATCGGTATGAACCGCGATCGGAAACTCCACCATGTTGCGAGCGAAGGCTGCGGGATCGGCCGGCTGCGCGGCGAGAGAACGATCCGTGCGCCCGACCAGTGACGCGATCACCATGCGGCTGACGGCATCGGGAACGGGGAGGCCTTCGCCCCAGGTCGAGAGCCTCTGCATGATCGTCATCACGTCGCTCCTTTCGGCGGCAGCGGGATCAGGGCGCTGGTTCGATGCTGGTATGCACGATAGGCCTCGCCGTGCTTGGCCAGCATGTGCTCTTCCAGAGGCGGTATGCCGGAGATGCGCGTGAGCAGCAGCGTGATGCAGGCTGGCGCCAGCAAGGCGAGCCAGCCCCAGGGATAGCCGGAAGCGGGCGCGATCAGCGCATAGGAGGACCAGAGCAGGCACTCGAAGAAGTAGTTGGGATGCCGCGACCAGCGCCACAGGCCCCGGTCGCAGACGCCACCCGCTCCCGAGCGCGCGAAGGCACGCAATTGGCCGTCGGCGATGGCGCCGCCTGCAAGGCCAGCAGCGAATAGGGCGATACCGGCGCAATCCCGCCAACCCAGCAATGGCGCGGGGCTATGCGCCGCGACGATGATCCCCAATCCCAGGGGAATGCTGACCAGCGCCTGCATCTGCAGCAGCCGGGCCAGTTGCCGCGGCGCGTCGCCGCCCCAGTCGCGCTTCAGCTTGGCATAGCGGGGGTCTTCCGCGATGCCGCGCGTGCGCCGCGCGATGTGCAGGCCGAGCCGAAGCGCCCAGGCCAGTGCAAGTGCGGCCACGAGCAGCCTTCGCGATGTCGGCCCCGCGCCAAGGGGCAGCAGTGCGCCGGCGATGCCCGTCAGGCCCAGCCCGAAAGTCCAGACCACATCGATCCAGCCGGAATTGCCAGTGCGGCGCTCGACCAACGTCGCCAAGGCCATGAAGGCGGACATGGCCACGGCCACGAAGACAAGGGCCGCGATGAAGGACGCGGTCGTCAAAACCGTACCAGAGGCTGCAGCAGCCGGCCGAGCCAGCCCTGCAACTGCACGCTCCCCGTCATCGCGACGATGCAGGTGCAGCCCTCGACAGGGTCGACGCGCGGCGTGTGATCATGCTCGGAATCGGCCTCGTCGAAATCCCCGGCGGCATAGCGCCCGTATTCATGCTCATAGGCACCGGCGAGGATCGTGGTCCATTCGACCCCGGTATGCTTGTGGTGCGGCAAGGCAATGCCCGGCCCGGCGCGCAGCATGAAGACGCGCGCCGACGCACCCGGAACATCGACGCGCCGCATGGCGATGCGGATGCCGATCGGGCGCCAAGGACCGAAGCCATAGGGGCGCAGCACCTGCGGCATCCCGGTTTCGTGGGCCGCTTCGGAGATGTCGGAGGCCGATCCCGTTTGTACGTCGGCATTCGGATCACAGGGGCCGGACCTCATCGCGACGGGCTCGATCTTATCCAGCAGTGCGCCTTGCACGGCCTCAAGATTCTGCAGGCGGCGCCGGCTCTCCTGATCTGCCTCGATATGGCAGGCGACGACGACCGCCAGGCCTTCGTCGAGCTGTCCTGCGGCGAAGGCGGCGAGCGTCTCGTCGGACGGGCGATGCACAATGTTCATCGCAGATCCTCCAGCCGGCCGCGTAGATGCGACAGTGCCAGGCGCAGGCGAGACTTCACCGTGCCCAGCGGAATGGCGAGGCGATCGGCGACATCCTGATGACTGAAGCCTTCGATGAACGCGAGCTCAACCACGCGATACTGGTCGGGTGAAAGCTGGGTCATCGCGGCACGCACGCGCGCATCGCGTTCGGCACCGGAGAGTGTCGCATCGGGCTGTTCGGGGGCTTCTTCATCCAAGATCTCGTAAACTTGCGACAGCCGCGAGCGCGTTTCGCGACGGGCGATGTCGATGCGCAGGTTGCGCGCGATCGTAGCGATCCATGTCGAAGCGCTGGCCTTTGCCGGGTCGAACAGGCCAGCCTTGCGCCAGACGGCCAACAGCGTTTCCTGCGCGACCTCCTCGGCCAGTTCCGCCGGGGCGCCGCCACGCATCAGCAATCCCTTCACGCGCGGCGCGAAATGGTCGAACAGCGCGGCGAAAGCGTCCCGGTCCCCCGAGTGCGCGATGGCTGCGATCAGTCGGTTGGGGTCGAACAAAGCGATGAAACGACCTCCTTGCGCGCCAGCTCCCGCCTTGCGCATGCCGTCGACAGTCAGGGCGAGTGCGGGAACCATATGTGAGATACGCGGGCGTCGCTGCAGCGGATCACCCGGATGAGATCGGACGCCATCACTCGGCAGCCTTCCAGGTGACGTCGCGGCAGATCAGGCCACCTACGACGCAGCCGCGCGTGGTCAGCGCGCCGGCGCTGGCGGTGATCGTCATCGCGTAGGTCCAGTCACGCTTGGCATCATAGGCGCTGCCGGCAAAGGTGCCGTCAGGCTTGCGCACCAATGTCATGACCAGCTTGTCGCCGGCCGCCTCGCCCTTGCTCGTGTCGCCGATCCAGAGATTGGTGGCGCAGATCTTGTCGCCGCAGGGCGCAATCCGCACACGCGCGTTGCCGTCATCGCGCAACCATGTCCCGTCGAGATCGTTGGCGGCCGCGCTGCCAATCACAGCCGCAGCGAGGGCGGAAGCAAGCAGAAGACGCATCATGGCGTTGTCCTTTCGGTGCGTGCATCTCGTCTACGCTCAGCTTGTCCCGGTGGTTTCATCCGCACGCGAAATTGTGTCGAGGCGTCCGGCGAAGAGCCATCCGATGAGGGCGGTCAGGGAGAGTGCGCTCAAGAGGTTGAGGCGCTGCAAGGCTGCATATTCGCCGGGCTCGTAGAGATATAGCGGCGTACCCAGCAGTGCCGGCGGCAGCAGATACGTGACGAAGACGAGCACCGCGAAGCTCAACGCGAAGGCGCGCTCCGGGCGGCGGAACAGCATCAGCGCAAGCATCAGGCAGGGAAACAGGAAGACCTCGACCCCTGAGCCGGTTCCGAAGGCGACACGGCAGAGCAAGGTGTTGCCGATACCGGCCACGAGAAGCAGGGACCGCCCGAACCGGGTGCTGCGCCGCATGGCGGCCGGCACGGCCGCGAAGAGCGGCGTCGAGAGGAAGGTGACATAAGATGGCGTGACCACGGGCGACACCGCCCAATGAAGATAGAGCGGGTAGAAGGGCTGGTTGGAGACGATCACGAGCGCAACGGTACTGGCGATCGCCGCCCGCGGATCGGGATGCGCGGCATAGGCGCGGATCGCTGCGACCACTCGCTTCAATCGGCTCATTGGCATCGTCACCCCTCGCGGAAAGCCCAGGCCTTTCCTCGTTTACGCAGCAGGGGCTGTAACGGGTCACCTGGCCGGTGCGCTTTTGGTCGCGCGGCGGCAAATCCAGTCTGGCCCCCGCCGCGTATACCCGTCATGGCAAATGAAACAGCGGCGATAGAACGAGCACAGGGCAAGGCGATGCGCCTCGCCGTGATCGGTGGTGGCATATCAGGCCTCTCGGCGGCATGGCTGCTGGGGCAGGCGCATGATGTGGTGCTGTTCGAGGCTGCGCCTCGCCTCGGCGGTCACGCCAATACGGTTCGCGTCGCCGGCACCGGCGGCGAGACGGCGGTCGATACCGGTTTCATCGTCTATAACGAGGCGACATACCCGAACTTCATCGCGCTGATGGAGCATCTGCGCGTCGCCACGCAGCCGACGGAGATGTCCTTCGCCGTGTCGCTCGATGGCGGCCGGCTCGAATATAGCGGCACCAGCGTGGCCGGGTTGTTCGCCCAGCGTAGTAATCTGGTGCGCCCACGCTTCTGGGCGATGCTTCAGGATATCACCCGCTTCTATCGGAACGCGTCGAGGGACGTGCTCGCGCGCGGCGCGGCCGGCATCTCGCTGGGCGAATATCTCGTGGCCGGCGGCTACGGCGCCGCATTCCGGGACGATCATCTCCTGCCGATGGCCGCGGCGATCTGGTCAGCTCCCTGCGCGGAGATCCTATCCTATCCCGCCGCCGCCTTCCTGCGTTTCCATCACAATCACGGACTGCTCCAACTCAGCGACAGGCCAGTCTGGCGCACCGTGACCGGCGGCAGCAGCACTTATGTGCAGAAGCTGCGCGCCGCTTTTTCGGGCGACGTCAGGACCGGCTCGCCGGTGCGGCGGGTTCGACGTGAGGCAGACGAGGTGGTTCTGACGGGCGATGGCTGGACCGAGACCTTTGACCAAGTCGTCTTCGCCAGCCATGCCGACCAGACGCTCGCCATGCTCGACGATCCGGGATCGGCCGAAGCCGAGGCCCTCGGCGCCTTCCGCTACAGCCGCAACCGCGCCGTGCTGCATGGCGACGAAGCGCTAATGCCGAAGCGCCGCCGTGCCTGGGCGAGTTGGAACCATATCGGTGATCGCGCCCAACCGGATGCTGCCTGCGCTGTGACCTATTGGATGAACCGACTCCAGGGCTTGCCGGAGGCTCAGGCTTTCTTCGTCACGCTCAACCCGCCGGGTACGCTGCGCGACGAGACCATTTTCCACGAGGAGATCTACGAACACCCGCTGTTCGATACTGCGGCGCTCGATGCGCAGGAACGGCTCTGGTCGTTGCAAGGCGCGCGTCGGAGCTGGTTCTGCGGCGCCTATTTCGGATCCGGGTTCCATGAAGATGGCCTGCAAGCCGGGCTCGCCGTCGCCGAAGCGCTTGGCGGCATCCGCCGGCCATGGAGCGTTCGCGATGAATCCGGGCGCATTCCGATCCTGCCCCGGCTGGAGCAGGCCGCATGACCTTGCAATCCGCCCTCTATGTTGGCCGCGTCAGGCATCATCGGTTCCGGCCGCGACCGCATGCGCTGGCCTATCGCGTGTTCTGGCTGCTGCTCGACCTCGACGAGATCGAACAGCTTGCGACGAAGCTTCGCTTCTTTTCGCGCCACGGCTTCAATCTCTACGCCTTTCGCGACACGGATTACGGGGATCGCAGCGGGCGGCCCTTGAGGCCGCAGATCGAAGAGACCTTGGCGAAAGCCGGGATCGCACATGACGGCGGCCCGATCCGATTGCTGACCATGCCGCGTATCCTGGGCTACGCCTTCAACCCGCTCAGCACCTATTTCTGCTATCGCCGCGACGGCACCCTCTGCGCCATCGTTTACGAGGTGCACAACACCTTCGGCGAGATCCATAGCTATGTGGCACCGGCCGATCGTTCCGAAGGCGCATTGAGGCAGGAAGCAGACAAGGTCTTCCACGTCTCGCCGTTCATGAATCTCGACATGCGCTACGCCTTCACGGTCGCCCCGCCGGGAGAGCGCGTCTCCGTCGCCATCGAGGGCAGCGACACGGAAGGACGCCTGATCACCGCCGTGTTGAGCGGCAAGAGAGCAGAGCTCAGCGACGCGGCCTTGTTGCGGCTGCTCGCGACCCATCCGCTGCTCACGCTGAAGGTCACCGCCGCCATCCACTGGCACGCGCTGCGCCTGCTGGCGAAGCGGATTTCCTGGCGGCCCCATCCGGCTGCGCCCGAGCGCCCCTTCAGTCTCGGCAGAGCCGCGACGGGTCATGCGAAAGGACCCATGCAGTCATGAGCCGGCCCGATGTGGAACAGCATTTTCGCATACCGGAACAGGCCTTCGCGCCGCCGAGCGGCATGGGCCTGTCGCGCTGGTTCCTGCGCCGCGTGCTTTCCCGGATCACGATCGGCCATCTGACGGTGTTCACGCCGGATGGCGAACGGCTTTGCAGCGCGCCCGGCCTGCCCGGTCCACAGGCGACGATGATCCTGAACAACTGGCGGTCGATGCGCCACCTTCTGCTCGATGGCGATATCGGCTTGGCCGAGGCCTATCGCGACGGTGACCTTCACACGCCGGACCTGACGGCCTTGATCGAGCTCGGCGCGCGCAACGACGCGACGCTGCGCAAGCTGGTTTCGGGCGCCTGGCCGGCGCGGCTGCTGAACCGCCTGCGGCACGTTCTCAACGCCAATACGCGTCGCGGCAGCCGTCGCAACATCACCGCGCATTACGATCTCGGCAATGATTTCTACGGCCACTGGCTCGACGCCAGCATGATGTATTCCTCGGCGCTCTACGAGACGCCGACGGAGACGCTCGAAACCGCGCAGCAGCGCCGGCTCGACCGGATCGTCGCCATGCTCGACCTTTCGGGCGGCGAGCACATCCTTGAGATCGGTTGCGGCTGGGGTGCGTTGGCGGAGCGGCTTGCCCGCGAAGGCTGTCGCGTGACGGCGATTACTCTGTCGCCGGCCCAGCTCGAAGCGGCGCAGAAGCGTATCGCAAACGCAGGCCTGTCCGAGCGCGTCACCATTGAACTCCGGGACTATCGCGACATTGCCGGGCAGTTCGACCGCATCGTTTCGATCGAGATGATCGAGGCGGTCGGCCGCGCCTACTGGCCGTCCTATTTCGATACGCTGAACCGCTCGCTCGGACCTGGCGGGCGGGCCGTATTGCAAGCGATCACGATCGACGATGCGCTGTTCGAGAGCTACCAGCAGGGCACCGATTTCATCCAGCGCTACATCTTCCCCGGAGGCAGCCTGCCATCGGTCCCGGCTTTGAAGAACAGTGCCGACGCAGCCGCTCTCGCAGTCGTCGAGCAACTCGACTTCGGCGACAGCTACGCCTTGACCCTGAAGGAGTGGCGCCGGCGCTTCCTGGAGAACTGGAGCGAGATCGCGCCGCTGGGCTTCGACGAGCCGTTTCGCCGGCTCTGGGAGTTCTATCTCTGCTACTGCGAAGCCGGCTTCCGCGCCCGGACGATCGACGTCAACCTGATCGCCCTGCAAGGCCGCTGACGGGCGCGGCGTTTCCCACCGCACCCGCTTGCGCGGATCTCCTAGAGGCGTCGCGCGGTCAGCCCCTTCGCGACGATCGGGCCCGTCGGGCGTCCGATGGGAGAACCACCGGCCGGTTCGACCGTGATCTCGAAGAGCTGGCCGGTGCCCAGCGGCAGGTTGTCCAATCGCAAGGGAACGGCGCGAGCCCGGTCGATGAGGCCGATCGAACGCGGCCCGGCGGCGCGGTCCCACAGCGTCCAGATTTCCAGCGCACGCCCCTGCGGCACGGCGATATCCTGAAGCGGGAGCAACTCGACGCGTCCGTCCGCGAACGTGTTGACCACCGCCGCGGCGACATTTGTGTCGGTCAGCAGAACGGCGACCATTGCGGGCTGGCGGTTCGCATGATCGAGGGCCGCGAAGAGCCCGAAGGCGAGCAGAAGCGCAGCGGCGGCACCGGCAAACGCGGTCCCGCGCCAAAGCCAAAGGCTATCCCACCACTGCGAGAGTCGCGCGCCGCGCCCGGATTGCGAAGCCACGGCTTGGCTTCGAGCGGGAGCTTGGTCGAGGCCGCTTTCGATGCGCCGCCAGAGGCCTGTCGACGGCTCGACCGGCCGGGCGGTGGCATCGATCGGCGCCAGCCATGCCTGCCAGCGGGCGACCGCGGCATCCAGCTTCGCGTCACCCGCCATCCGCCCCTCGAACGCTTCCTTGTCGGCGCCGTCGAGCAGGCCCAGCACATATTCGCCCGCGGCACTCTCGCGATCCGGTTCCTGCGTCATCCCAAGCACTCCTTGAGTGCGATCAACGAACGGCGGATCCATGATTTCACCGTCCCGAGCGGCATGCCGAGCTTGCCGGCGATCTCGCCATGGCTCAGCCCCTGCACGAAGGCGAGCAGCACCATCCCGCGCCGCTGAGCCGGCAGGGTCTCCAGGCAGCCGCGCAAGGCCTTGGCATCGGAGAGCTTCGCCATGACGGTCTCGGGATCATCCTCCTCGCTGGCGGCCTCCTGGCCGATCGGGCTCTCGTCGGTCTCCATGCGCCGCTCGTCACGCAGGATCGACAGCGTGCGGTTGCGCAGGATGGCGTAGATCCAGGTCAGCCCCGAACCGCGTTGCGGATCGAAGCGTCCCGCATGCCGCCAGATCAGGATGAAACTGTCCTGCACCGCTTCCTCCGCCAGGGCCCGGCGCTTCAGCATGCGCTGTGCCACACCGATCATACGCGGGCATTCCTGGTCGTAGATGCGCCGGAGTGCGTTTTTATCGCCGCCAGCGCAGGCCATCAGCGCCTGCTCGATGCCTGCTTCCTGCGATTGCGCGCCAGTGACGGCCATGCGGAATCCCTGCACTCGGCAGCCCCGAATGGGCGGCACGACGGGAGGATACGCTGCCAGCGCCATGATGGATGCACCCAGGTGGCTTTATTTTTTCGAGTGCATCCAATGCTTTGCCTCAACGCTATCCGGCACGAGCGCCGCCAGCAGGCATCCAGGCCACGGCGCGTGACAGAACCGGAGGACAAGATGACCAAGACGATCCGTTTCGCCCTCGTCGTTTCCACGTTTCTCGGCAGCGGAATCGCCGCGCAGGCCGCCATGCTGGCGGCTCTCACCGGCGACGACACCCTCACCATGGTCGATACCACGACTCTCAAGGCCGGCAAGCAGATGAAGGTCACCGGCATTGGCGGCAAGATCGCCGGCATCGATGTCCGGCCGGCAGACGGCATGCTCTACGCGCTTGGTGTCGATGGCACGATCTACACGATCGACAAGGCCGGCAAGGCGACGATGAAGTCCAAGATGGACACCGTGCTGCCTGCCGGCGCCATGGCAACCGTCGATTTCAACCCGGCTGCGGATCGGCTCCGCGTGATCGGCTCGGACGGCACCAACCTTCGGGTGAATGTCGATGACGGCAAGACCACGGTCGACGGCAAGCTGAAATTCGCCGAGACCGACATGCACAAGGGCGAGGCGCCGATGATCGTGGCCGGCGCCTATACCAACTCCGTCAAAGGCACGAAGGAGACGGCGCTCTACGACATCGACGGCAAGATCGGCGGCCTGATCAAGCAGGCGCCGCCCAATGACGGCGTCCTCGGCGCAGTCGGCAAGCTCGGGATCATGCCGAAGGCGATCGCCTTCGACATCGAGACGGCCGCCGATGGAACCAATACGGGCTGGCTGCTCGCCGACGGCGCGCTGCACAAGGTCGATCTTGCGACGGGCAAGGCGACTGCGATCGGCAAGATTTCAGGCCTGGGCGCTGCCGCCAGGGATATCGCGGTCCTTCCTGCTATGTAGGCCTACTCCGCATTTTTCGGACGCTCGCCATCCGGCGGGCGTCTCGATCGTTTCTCGCCTGACGTTCGATGAGCCGATCAACCGTTTCAAATGTCTGCTTTCTGGCAAGTGAACAGCGTCCGCTTATGGCGCGCAGCAGCAGGTATGGAGGTCGGCTCAATCCGGAGTGACGGCTATCTGGGGAAGCGTTTCGCAGCGGGCCGAAAACAGACGTTCCCCGACAAAATCGACGAAGACCCTGACCTTCGGCGAGAGGTTGCGGTTGGAGGGCCAGATCAGGCTGAAATGGCCGGGAGCATCAATCCGGTCGTCGAGCAGGGTGCGAAGCTCTCCTTTCGCCAGCGGATCGCGCGCCAGGAAATCCGGCATGCAGCCGATGCCGAGGCCGGCGATGGTGGCGCCGCGCAACGCCTCCATATTGTTGCAGGTCAACACCGTGCGCGTGCGCAGATCCGGTTCGCCGACCGGCAGCGTGAGTGGCCATGCCTGGATCTTGCCGCTGTTGGGATAGCGGAAGCGGATGCCGAGATGCCGGTCGAGGTCGCGCGGACACTCCGGCCTGCCGTGGCGCTCCAGATAGGATGGCGCGGCGCAGAGCAGCATCTGGAACGGGCGCAAGGTCCGCGTCATCAGGCGCGAATCCGGAAGCTCGCCGCTGCGGATCGCGACATCGACGCCCTCGTCGATCAGATCGACGATGCGGTCATTGAAGTCGAGATCGACCTCGATCTCCGGATAGCGCGCCATGAATTCCGGCAGGACCGGCAAGAGCAGGTGATAGCTGACGATCGGCGTGCTGATGCGCAGGCGCCCGCGCGGCGCGTCCATCGTGCGGGCCAGCATGGCTCGGGCATCGTCGAGATCATCGAGGATGCCCCGGCAACGCTCGTAGAAGGCGCGGCCCTCCTCGGTCAGCCGTAGGCTGCGGGTGGAGCGCTGGAACAGGCGGATGCCGAGCTGCTGTTCGAGCTTGGTCACGGCCTTGCCGACCGCCGACGCAGAGAGCCCGAGCATGCGCCCGGCCGCGACGAAGCTACCGAGGTCAGCCGTCCGTACGAAGGCCATCAGACCATTCAGTGAATCCATCCCCGCCCCTCTCGATGCAGGATCATTCGAGCGTACTGTTCCGATAAGATTGGAATTACTGCCTCATTGGCAGGTATCCCATCGAGAATATCCTGTTTCGACGGAAAGGCGAGCACCAGCTGAGGTCGCGGCGCCGCTCGAACAGGGTCTTCAATCAATGACGCAAACCATCACGCGGCCGCGCGCGGCCGAACAGACACTCGTGCTCCTCTCCATCTGCCTCGCCGCTGCCGCGATGCCGCTGACCTTCACCGGCCCGGCAGTGGCGCTTCCAGCCATCGGCAAAGCGCTGGGCGGCAGCCCGATCGCGCTCAACTGGGTCACCAACGCCTTCATGCTGACCTTCGGATCGAGTCTGATGGCGGCGGGTGGGCTGGCGGATGCCTATGGCCGCAAGCGCGTCTTCCTCGTCGGCGTTGGCGCGTTCGCCCTGCTCTCTATGGCACTGGCGGCTGCGCCCGATATCCTGTGGTTCGATCTGGGGCGAGCGGCGCAGGGCGTCGCGGCAGCGGCCGCCTTTTCCGGTGGCATGGCGGCGCTCGCGCAGGAGTTCGAGGGGGGTTCGCGCATCCGTGCCTTCAGCATCGTCGGCACGAGCTTCGGCGTCGGCCTCGCCTTCGGGCCGATCGCGTCAGGGCTGATGATCGACGCCTTCGGCTGGCGCAGCATCTTTGCACTCGTGGTCGTTCTGGGGGCGCTTGCCCTGGCGTTGGGCGCACGCTTTCTGCACGAGACGCGCGACCCGGGTGCCGCCGGCCTCGACTGGCCGGGCGCGCTCAGCTTCACCCTGGCCCTGGCGCTCTTTACCTATGGCATCCTGCTGGCGCCGGAACGCGGCTGGTCCGAGCCGGCCGTGATCAGCGTGCTGGCGGGCTCCGTCGCGCTCTTCATCGCCTTCGGCGTGATCGAGCGGCGTGTCATGCGGCCGATGCTCGACCTCACCTTGTTCCGCTACCCCCGCTTCGTCGGGGTGCAACTGCTGGCGGCTGCGCCGGCCTATGCCTTCGTCGTGCTACTGATCCTCCTGCCCGTGCGCTTCATCGGCATCGAGGGCCTGAGCGAGATTGCGGCCGGCCGGCTGATGATTGCGCTCTCCGCGCCGCTGCTGGTTCTGCCGATCGCGGCCGGACTGCTGACGCGCTGGTTCCCACCGGCGGCGATCTGCGGCTCGGGCCTCTTGATCTGCGCCGCTGGCCTATTCTGGCTGAGCCGTCTCCCGCTCGGGGGCGAGACAATCAGCGTCGCCATGCCCATGGCATTGATCGGCATCGGCATCAGCCTGCCCTGGGGACTGATGGACGGGCTTGCCGTCAGCGTCGTGCCCAAGGAGCGCGCCGGCATGGCGACCGGCATCTTCAGCACGACGCGCGTAGCGGGCGAAGGCGTGGCGCTCGCCGTGGTCAGCGCCGTGCTGTCAGAGCTGACGGCCGGGCATCTCGCGGCTGGCGGGTCCGCAGTGCATGCAGGCCCGGCCGCCCAGCGGCTCGTCACGGGCGATATCGGGAGCGCTGCGGCTGGGTTGCCGCAGATGAGCCGTGCCGCGATCGTCCAGAGCTATGGCGACGCCTTCTCGACACTGCTCCTGATGCTCTGCGCCATCACCATCGTCACGGCTGTCGTCGTCTTTGCTTTCCTCGGGCGCAGAGAGCGACCGCAAACCGAGCCGATGGAGGAGGCAGAAGAGCGTTTCTGCACATCCGAAGCCTGACTCGGCGCGCTCCACTGCGATCTTGATGGGCGGCGTGCGGCCGGCAAAGACGGCAGGCGCCATCAAACCGAACGCGACAGCCCGGTGGCCGAAAGAGTTTACGCCGATCACCACGCCCAGCGTCCGCTTCCTGGCAATGTCCGAATGTCCGCGGCTGGCACTTAGCGTTCTGGGAGAATTGCAAGAAGCGCGGACGTTGATCGTCGGGCACAAGGTCACCTGCCCGCGGCTGCCAGCTTCGCGTGCGGTCAGGGACCCCTGCGGAACGCCTCGAACACCAGCGCACGGAGCCAGCGATGGCCGGCATCGGCATCCATCCGCGGATGCCAGATCTGCGACACGACGATCTCCGGCATCGGGATCGGCAGATCGAACAGCACGGTGTCGTATCCCGCCAAGGCCAGGCAAGCTGAACGCGGGACGAGCCCCAGGAGGTTTGAGGCCGAAACCACTGCGATCACCGCCGGAAAGCCCGGAACGATGACGACCACGCGGCGTGAGAGCCCCTGGAGGGCCAGCGCCTCGTCTGCCGGGCTGGAGCGACCCCGCCGCCGCGCGAACACCACATGGCCCCAGGCGCAGAGGCGCTCCGGTGTGACCGGCGCATCGAGGAGCGGATGGCCGGCCCGGGCCACCCCGACATAGGCATCGCGATAGAGCGTCTGGGCGCGAAGCTCTCCGCCATTCTCGGAGATCACGCCGATCTCGAGATCGACCGTACCGTCCCGCAGAGGCCCGATATCCTTGTCGGGCTTCGTCACGAAGCGCAGCCGCACGCCGGGGGCCAGGGCGGCCACTGCCGCGCTCAGCTTTGCCGCATAGAGCTGCGTGAAGGCGTCGTTGGCGCGGACAGTGAACTCGCGCTCCATGCTCCGGGGGTCGATCGGCTGCGGCGGCCGCAACACCGCCTGCGCGCCCAGGCGCAGCGTGTGGACCTGTTCGGCAATGGCCTCGGCATGGGGTGTAAGTACCAGTGCACGGCCGGCCGGCGCCAGGATCGGATCGCCGAGCGCCTCCCTGAGCCGTGACAGGGTGCGACTCATCGCGGAGGTGCTGAGCCGGAGCCTGAGCGCAGCCCGCGTCACGCTGCGTTCCTGAAGCAGGACATCGAGAGCGTTCAACAGGTTCAGGTCGATGTCACGCATGGCGCTCTGCGCAAACGTCAGTTGAATTCGTTGCGTCTGGTGCAAACCCTGGCTGCGGCATACCAGAATGGGGTCACCACGGAAAGTCCCCATGCCGCAATCTGCTCTTCATCCCCATGCCGACGGCCTGCCGGCGCCACGCCGCTACTTCGCGATAGCCGTCCTCCTCCTGACCCTGGTGCTCGTCGTGCTCGATGGCGCCATCGCCAATGTCGCCCTGCCCTCGATCGCTGCTTCACTCCATGCCGGCCCGAGCGATGCGGTCTGGGTCGTTTCGAGCTATCAGCTCGCGGTCCTGGTCGCGCTGCTGCCCTGCGGCGCCATCGGCGAGATGGTCGGGCCCCGGCGGGTCTTCCTCGCGGGCGTCGCGCTCTTCACCCTGGCCTCGGCGGCCTGCGCCTTCTCGAGCGCCCTGTCCATGTTGGTGGCGGCGCGGTTCGTGCAAGGTCTCGGCGGCGGCGCGGTGATGGCCCTGGGCGTGACGAATTTGCGGCTCTGCGTGCCGCACCGCCTCCTCGGCGCGATCATCGGGGTCAATGCGATGACGATCGCCATCGCCTCGGCCGCAGGGCCGGGCATCGCCGGCGCCATCCTCGCAGTGGCGGACTGGCCGTGGCTCTTCGCCGTCAACGTACCGCTCGGCATCGCCGTGCTGGCAGCGGGCGCCGTTCTGGTCCGGACGACGGGTGTGCCACGCCGGCTCGATGGCAGGGCGATGGCCGCCAACAGCCTGATGTTCATCCTGTTTTTCCTCGGCGCGGACCGCGTCGCGCAGTCGCCGGTGACGGGCGGCCTCCTGATCACCGCATCGGTCGCCTGCTTCGTCCTGCTGCTGCGGATCGAGCGCCGAAGCGCGGCGCCGCTCGTGCCGACCGATCTTTTCGCCGTAGCCGCCTTCCGCTTCTCCGCCATCGCATCGGTCTGCTGCTTCACCGGCCAGATGCTGGGCCTGCTCGCCTTGCCCTTCTATCTCCAGCACAGGCTCGGCATGAGGGCGACAGAGACGGGCCTTTACATGATGCCCTGGCCCGCGGCGGTGGCGCTGATCGCGCCCCTGTCCGGATGGCTGGCCAATCGCGTGAAGACGGCCTGGCTCTGCGCCGCGGGCGGCGCGCTGCTGGTCATCGGACTCGCAGGTATCGGCCTGTTGCCGGCCGGGCCGCACGGAGCGACCTTCATCGTCGGCACGGTGATCGCCGGCCTGGGCTTCGGGCTTTTCCAAACCCCGAACAACCGCATCCTGCTCTTGTCAGCGCCTAAGGCGCGCAGCGGCGCAGCCGGCGCCATGCAGGGCACTGCACGGCTGACCGGGCAGACCCTCGGCGCAGTTGCGATGGCCGCCATCTTCGAGATCATCCCGCTCGCGGTGGCGCCGGAGGTCGCACTGGTGCTGGCCGCGATCTTCGCCGGCCTCGCCGCGCTCGTCAGCCTCGGGCGTGTGCGCCACGAAGTTGAAGGCTGAAGTAAATAACCTTGCACGGCTGTCTGCTGAACCCTATTCCCGTTTCTGGCGCGTTACACCAATTGCGCGAACTCACGCTGAATGCCTGCTATAAAGTCCTGAGCAGGACCCGAGAGGTGGGTATTTTGCGTCGTCACCAAGCTGAAACTGACCTCGATACGCGGATCGAGCGATTTGAAGCAGACTGCCGGGTCGCGCACAGCGGCTGCAGTGAACGGATCGACGATAGCCAAGCCGCCCCCAGCAGCCACCAGCGAACAGGCGATCAGGGAAAGTGGGGTCTCCGGGCCGAGTTGACGACGGACGCCTTGTGACAGGAAGAAGGCATCAATCCGGGTGCGCAACTGCGTGGCGCGCGCGATCGAAACGAACGGATTCCCTTCGAAATCGGACGGGGCGAGCATCTGATTGCCGGCCAACGGATGCGCGGCCGGCACCACTGCGACCGCCGAGACACCAGCAAGCTCCTCGCGCCGCAGACGTGGATGGTCGAAAGGCGAATCGACGAAGCCGATGTCGCAGCGGCCACTCGAAACCAATTCGATGGTCGCCTCTGACGAATTTCCGATCAGTTCGATGTCGAGATCGGGGCGCTGGGCGAGAAAGCGCCCGATGAAGCGCGGCAAGAGATCGACATAGAGGGCGGGCAGAGAGGCCACCCTCAGCGTCCCGCGGCTGCGGCGCCTGAGGCCGGCCGCGGACTGGTCGATCTGCTCGAGGCCAATGAAATAGCGCTCCACGTCCTGAAACAGTGCTGCGGCGTCCGCGGTTGCGCGCAGGCGGCCGCCTGCGCGCCGTTCGAAGAGGGTGACGCCGATCCGCGCTTCAAGGTCGCGGATCAATCGGCTGACGGCCGGCTGCGAGATCCGCATGGCAGCGGCCGCCGTGGTGATCCCCCCTGAGACCATAACGGCCCGGAAAGCCTCGATCTGCCGCTGATTGAGCATGCGCAAACCCATAACATTGGATTCTTAGCCAAAGCCCGAATTATATTTGACCAGCTTCAGCCTGACTGAGAACCTCGCAGAAAATAAAGCCAAATCCAACAAGAGGGGATCAAAATGAAGGTCAGAGGACTGCTTCTCGCAGCAGCTGCTGCATGCGTGACCCATGCCATTCCCGCATCGGCTCAAGACAAGACGCTTTACATCGCCGGATCAGGCGGATCGATGGAAAAGGCGATCCGCAGCGAGGTCTTTCCGCCCTTCGCCGCCAAGCACGGCGTGAAGCTGGAATACATCGCCGGTAACTCGACCGATGTCCTCGCCAAGCTCCAGGCCCAGAAGGGCAGCCAGCAGATCGATGTCGCCATCATTGACGACGGTCCGATGGCGCAGGCCGCGGCGCTCGGCTTCTGCCGGCCGCTCGATCTCGGGCCGGTTGTCAACGATCTTTATGACATCGCCCGCTTTCCGGATGGCAAGTCGCTGGCCTTCGCCCTGCTCGGCGCCGGCTTCGTCTATAGCAAGGAGGCCTTCGCCAAGCACAACTGGCCGGCACCGACCTCCTGGAACGATCTGTCCGACCCGAAATTCAAGGGCATGATCGTTATTCCGCCGCTGAACAACACCTATGGCGTTATCACCCTAGTGCAGGTCGCCAAGGCGAATGGCGGCGGCGAGAAGAATGTCGATCCGGGCTTTGCTGCCTTCAAAAACAAGATCGGCCCGAACGTCCTTGCCTACGAACCTTCGCCTGGCAAGATGACCGAGCTCCTACAGAGCGGGCAGGCGGCGCTCGCCGTCTGGGGATCGAGCCGCGCCAAGGCGCTAGCCGACAGCGGCTTCGCTTCAGAATTCGTCTATCCGAAGGAGGGCGGCGTGGTCATAGGCGTCGGCATCTGTCCGGTCGCAGGCGGCAAGGAGAGCCCGCTGGCGCAGCAGTTCATCGCGCATCTGCTCTCGCCTGACATGCAGGTGGCCATGTCGAAGGCCTCCGGCCTTGCGCCGGTCAACAAGAAGGCCGTGCTGCCGCCGGAGAATCAGGCCGGCATGCCCTACGGCCCGGAGCAGGTCGCGCAACTCAAGACCATCGACTGGGTCGAGATCAACCGCCAGCGCGACGACTGGAACAAGCGCTGGGTTCGCGAGATCGAGCGCTGAGCAGCACTTGACATCACGCCGGCTCGTCAAGGCGGGCCGGCGCCTTCAGAAGCCACGTGCCTCGGCGGGCGCGTCGGGGAGCCTTGCCGTGACATCCGACTATGATATCGCTGTGATCGGCGGCGGCCTGGTGGGCACTGCGATCGCCTACGGCCTGGCTAAGGCCGGCCAGCGCGTCGCTCTGCTGGACGAGGACGACCGGGCCAGGCGCGCCTCGGTTGCGAATTTCTCGCTGATCTGGGTCCAGACCAAGGGCCTCGGCATGCCGGAATACGCCGACTGGTCGCGCGGCGCCGCCGATCTTTGGCCGCAGTTCCGGGACGAGATCGCAGCGCTGACCGAGATCGATCTCGCCTTCACCCGGCCGGGCGGATTCCACCTGTGCCTGTCGGATGCGGAGGTCGAGGCGCGGAGCTCCCATCTGTCCCGGATCAACGCCCAGCCGGGCATGACGCCGCTCCCCTACGAAATTCTCGGCCATAACGCGGTGCGCGAGATGCTGCCGGACATCGGACCGGAGGTCGTCGGAGCCAGCTACTGCCCGCTCGACGGCCAGTGCAATTCGATGCGACTGTTCTGGGGTCTGCACACGGCCTTCTACCGCTCCGGCGGCCATTATCGCAGCCGCCATCGCGTCCAGTCGCTTGCCGCCAGGGACGGAGGTTTCATCGCCACGACCGAGTCCGGCGCGATCTCCGCCGGCAAGGTGGTGATCGCCGCCGGCAACGACAGCCGCCGGCTCGGCGCGATGGTCGGCATTGACGCCCAGGTCCGCCCGCAGCGTGGCCAGGTGCTGGTCACCGAGCGCATGAAGCCCTTCCTGCACTATCCGACCATCACGGTGCGCCAGGCAGACGAAGGCTCGGTAATGCTGGGCGACGCCATCGAGGAGGGCGACACCAGCCTCGCTGTCGGAACCGATGTCCTGGCCAAGATGGCCGACCGCGCCCGCCGGATGTTCCCGGGGCTCGCCAACGTCAATGTCGTGCGGACCTGGGCAGCCCAGCGGGTCATGACCCGCGACGGATGCCCGATCTACGACGAATCCCGCAGCCATCCCGGCGCCTTCGTCGCCAATTGTCACAGCGGCGTAACGCTGGCGCCGCGCCATGCCCTGACGCTCGCGCCGCTGATTGCAGGCTCGCATGTCGCGGCCGAACTGCCCGCCTTCGGAACGGAGAGATTTGATGTTTCGACGGTTTACTGATCGCGAGCAATCCAACGTGACCATTTTGGTTGATGGTCGCCCGATCGTGGCGAAGGCGACGGACTCGGTCGCGGCCGCCATGTTCGCCGCAGGCATCGCCGCCTGCCGAACCACTGCCGTCGAAGACCGTCCGCGCGGCCCCTATTGCATGATGGGTGTCTGCTTCGACTGCCTCGCGGTGGTCGATGGCATCGGCAGCCGGCAGGGCTGCATGACGCGGGTCCGAGACGGCATGGTCGTCGAAACCCAGAAAGGCCGGCGGGAAATCGGACGATGATCGACAAGGCTCTTCCCGATTCCTGCGATCTCGCGGTCATCGGCGCCGGCCCATCCGGCATGGCCGCGGCGGCAACGGCCGCCGCCCTCGGCCTGTCCACGGTTCTGCTCGATGAGCAGCCGGCTCCGGGCGGCCAGATTTATCGTGGCATCACCGAGACGGCCGCTGCGACGCGCGCCGCGCTCGGGGCCGATTACCGCCGTGGCGAAGCGCTCGTCGAAGCGCTCGTCGCCAGCAAGACCAAGTATAGCCCCGGCAGCTCCGTCTTCGACGTCTCGCCCTCCGGCGAAATTGCGTTCCTCGCTGGCGGGCGCACGCATCTTCTCGCGGCAAAGCGCATCCTCGCCGCAACCGGCGGGCAGGAACGGCCCTTTCCCATCGAGGGCTGGACGCTGCCCGGCGTCATGACCGCGGGCGCCGCGCAGACCTTGCTCAAGCAGGCCGATCTCGTGCCGTCAGGCCGTGTCGTGCTCGCGGGCTCCGGCCCTCTGCTCTGGTTGCTGGCTGCGCAGATCCTGCGCGCCGGCGGCACGATCTCGACGATCCTTGACACGACGCCGAAAGCCAACTGGCGCGCCGCTCTGCCGCATCTGCCGCGCTTCCTCGCTTCCCCCTATGCCGCCAAGGGGCTGGCGCTGCTGGCGCGGGTCCGGCTCTCGGTGAAGGTGGTCTCCGGAGTGACCTTCCTGCGGGCCTCGGGCGGGGAGCGCCTGCGCGAGGTCACTTATCGCTGCGGCAGCGCGGAGGTGACGGTCGCAGCCGATGCCCTGCTGCTGCATCAGGGCGTAGTGCCGAGCCTGCACATGCCCGACACGCTCGGCTGCAGGATCCTCTGGAACGGGGAGCAGCGCGCCTTCCAGCCGGAAGCTGACGAGTGGGGCGCGACCTCTGTCGCGCATGCCGCCATCGCCGGCGACGGGGCAGGCATCGGCGGGGCGCGCTCCGCTGCGCGGCGCGGGCGCCTCGCGGCCTGGGATGCCGCGCATCGCCTCGGCCGAATTGACCGC
Source organism: uncultured Allobosea sp. (assembly GCF_945957345.1). GTDB lineage: Bacteria > Pseudomonadota > Alphaproteobacteria > Rhizobiales > Beijerinckiaceae > Allobosea. The sequence goes on from NZ_CAMFKW010000026.1 coordinate 28,885, forward strand.
GCGGAGCGCGATCGGCTGGCCTCGGATGATCTGGCAGCGCTGCAGCGCGATCTCGCGGCACGGCGTTTCCTGGATGTGCTCTACGAGCCGGCCGCAGCGTTCCGGGCACCCACCGGCGACACGATCGTTTGCCGCTGCGAGGAGGTGCGGGCCTCGAAGATCGAGGCGGCGATCGCGCAGGGTATCCTGGGTCCCAACCAGCTGAAGTTCTTCATGCGCTGCGGCATGGGGCCCTGCCAGGGCCGTCTCTGCGGCCTGAGCGTGACCGAGATGTTCGCGCAGGCGCGGGGCGTCTCGCCGGCCGAGATCGGCCATTATCGCCTGCGGACACCGATCAAGCCCGTGACCGTCGCGGAGATGGCCTCCCTGCCGTTCGGCGAACATGCCGACAAAGCCGTCGTGAGGTTGTGACGATGAATGTTGCCCCCCTGATCGTGAACGGCGCTGCCGACATCTCCTGGCTGCATACGGGATACTTCGAGGATGCCCCCGTGCTGGCCGATCCGGCGATCGCGCGCCTGATCGCCCTGGAAGAGACGCGCCAGCGCGAGTCTGTCGAACTGGTCGCTTCGGAGAATTTCGTCAGCCGGGCCGTCCTCGCAGCGCAGGGCTCGGCCTTCACCAACAAGACGGTGGTCGGGTATCCCGGAAGGCGCTTCCATGCCGGTGCGGAATGGGCCGACGAGTTGGAGCGGTTGGCGATCGAGCGGGCCTGCGCGGCGTTCTCGTGCCGCTTCGCCAATGTCCAGCCGCATTCCGGCATCCAGGCCAATCTCGCGGTGTTCCGGGCGCTGCTCTCGCCGGGAGACGGCGTCCTCTCGATGTCCGGCCAGGCCGGCGGGCATTTCAGCCATGGCGGCGGATCCAATCTCAGCGGCTCGATGGCGCAGGCGAGCTTCTACGGCGTCGAGCGCAAGAACGGCCTGATCGACTATGAGGAGGTCCGCAGCCTCTCGAACGCCCATAAGCCGAAGCTGATCGTCGCGGGCGGAGCAGCCTATCCGCGCGCCATCGACTTTGCGGCCCTGCGCACCATCGCCGACGAGGTCGGCGCGAAGCTGCTGGTCGATATCGCGCATTTCGCCGGTCTCGTGGTCGCCAGCGCGCATCCGCACCCCTTCCCCTTCGCCGACATCGTCACGACGACGACCTACAAATCCCTGCGCGGCGCACGCGGCGGGCTGATCCTGACCAATGACGAAGACATCGCGGTCGCGCTGGAAAAGGCCCTGTCTCCCGGCGTCCAGGGCAGCCCCCTGCTGCATGCGATCGCCGCCAAGGCCGTCTGCCTCGGCGAAGTTCTACGGCCGGAATTCTCCGCCTATGGCCGGGCCGTGCTGGAGAATGCCCGCGCCTTCGCTGAGGAACTCCAGGCGTTGGGTATCCCGGTCTCGACCGGCGGCACCGACACGCCGCTGGTCATCGCCGATCTGCGGTCGCTGGGCCTGCGCGGGCAGGCGATGGTCGAGAGCCTCGACCGCGCCGGCATCACCTGCAATCGCTGCGAGATCCCCTTCGACGAGACGGATCCGGCGCAGACATCCGGGCTGCGCTTCGGATTGTCCGCCTGCACGACGCGCGGCCTCGAGACTGAGGGCTCCCGTCAGGTTGCGCGCTGGATCGCCGAAATCCTCCACGGCCACGCCTCCGGCGACAAGGCCATGGCAACTCGCGAGGCGGAGATAAAACTCCGCGCGGCCGCCTTGATGGCGCCGCTGCCGCTCTACCCCGAAACAGGCGGGGACGGCCGATGAGCTATCTGCGGATCGAGCAGCTCACAAAGGAATTCGGCAGCTACAGGGCCGTCGAGGGGCTGACGCTGACGATCGAGAAGGGCGAATTCGTCTCCCTGCTCGGCCCATCGGGTTGCGGGAAGACCACGACGCTCCAGATGATCGCCGGCTTCGTCGAGCCCAGCGCCGGCAGCGTCGTGCTCGGCGGCAAGGACCTGCTCGCCGTGCCGCCCTATAAACGCGGCCTCGGCATCGTCTTTCAAAGCTATGCGCTGTTCCCGCATATGACGGCAGCGGAGAACGTCGCCTTCGGCCTGGAGATGGCGGGCGTCGGCCGCGACGAAAGGCGGCGCAGGGCCGGCGACATGCTCGAACTGGTCGGGCTCAGCGGCTTCGCCGACCGGTTCCCGCGCCGGATGTCGGGCGGGCAGCAACAGCGCGTCGCCCTCGCACGCGCGCTGGTCATCCGGCCGAGCATCCTCCTGCTCGACGAACCCCTGTCCAATCTCGATGCCAAGCTGCGCGAGGGCATGCAGGTGGAACTGCGGCAGATCCAGCGCCAGCTCGGCACCACGACGGTGCTCGTCACCCATGATCAGGCCGAGGCGATGGCGCTGTCGGACCGGATCGTCGTGATGAACAAGGGCCGCGCCGAGCAAGTCGGGCCGCCGGAAGAGACCTATGAACGGCCCGCTTCGGCCTTCGTCTCGGATTTCCTCGGCCGCACGAACACCTTGACGGCGCAGGTCGATGGCGAGGGTACGGTCCGGCTGAGGGGCGTCGCGATCCCGATGGCGAAGCTCGCGCCGGGGCCGGTCTCGCTTTCGGTCAGGCCCGAAAAGGTCGGCTTCACGGAAGCGGGCGCTGGCTTCGTCAACGCCGTCGTGACGGCGAAGGTCTTCCAGGGGACGCACTGGCTCTATCAGCTCGAGACGCCTGACGGGGCGGTCGTTGTCATCCGCCAGAACGATGGCAGCGGCGGCCCCGCCGAAGGCGCGTCGGTCGGCCTGCGCTGGGCAGTCGAGCATTGTCTGGTCGAGCCCGAGCGGCGGAGCGCCCCATGAGCGCAGCGGTTTCCGGAGACGGGCGTTCGCGAAACTGGGCGCCCTATCTGCTCAGCGGCCCGGCGCTCCTGCTCTTCATCGGCGTCGTGGTCGCTCCGATTGCGATGACGGCCCTGCTGTCCTTCCAGAGCTGGGACCGGGTCAAGGGCATCGGCGACGTGCTGGTGCTCGCTCACTGGCGCGAGGTGCTGTCGGATGGATACTTTGCCGAGATGTTCTTGCGGACCTTGCGGCTTTCGGTGATCGTCACGGTTCTGACCGCGGTCATCGGCGCCCCGGAAGCCTATATCCTTCACCGCATGACGTCGCGCTGGAAGGGCGTCTGCCTGCTCGTGATCCTGGGGCCGCTGCTGATCTCGGTGGTCGCGCGTACGCTCGGCTGGGCCCTGCTGTTCGGCGGCGCCAACGGCGTGGTCAACCAGGCGCTGATCAAGCTCGGGATCATTTCCGCTCCGCTGCCATTCATGTTCACGGAAACCGGCGTCGCGATCGCTCTCGCCCATGTGCTGATGCCCTTCATGGTGCTCGCCGTTTCCGCCTCACTGCAGAAGGTCGATCCCAAGATCGAGCATGCCGCCGCGTCGCTGGGCGCGCGGCCGGCGACGGTCGTCTTCAGGATCGTGCTGCCGCAGGTAATGCCGGGCCTACTTTCGGGCGCCATCATCGTCTTCGCGTTGGCCGCGAGCTCCTTTGCGACCCCGGCTATCATCGGCGGTCGCAGGCTGAAGGTCGCCTCGACGCTGATCTATGACGAATTCCTGAACTCGCTGAACTGGCCGCTAGGCGCGGTGATCGCGATGATTCTGCTGCTGGCGCTCGTCGCCATCGTCGCCGGCAGCAACCGCATCGTCGAGCGCCGCTATGCCGAGGCCTTCTCATGAGCCGCAACGGCCGGCTCGCCTTGGCGTTTCACTGCGCCTTCCTGATCTTCATGCTCGCGCCGATCCTTGTCGTCTGCGTGGTGGCCTTCACGCCCGAAGGCTATCTCAGCCTGCCGGTGAACGGGCTCTCGCTGCGCTGGTTCAGGGCGATCGCAGACTATCCGGAGTTCCTGCGCGCCGGCTGGACGAGCCTGTCCCTCGGCCTTATGTCAGCGACGATTGTACTCGTCTTCGCCGTGCCGGCGGCGCTCTCGATCGCGCGCCATCGTTTCCCCGGCCGCGACGCCATGGCGACGCTGTTCCTTTCCCCGCTGATGATCCCTCATGCGGTTCTCGGCATCGCCTTCCTGCGCTTTTTCACCCAGATCGGGCTAGCCGGAAGCATGACCGGCCTCGTTCTTGCGCATCTGGTCATCGTCCTGCCCTTCGCGCTTCGGCTGACCCTGGCCTCCGCGATGGGGCTGGACCCACGCATCGAACAGGCCGCCATCTCCCTCGGAGCGACACGGTGGCGCGTTTTCCGGCGCGTGACCTGGCCGCTGATCCTGCCCGGCGTCGTCAGCGGCTGGGCGTTGGCCTTCATCCAGTCCTTCGACGAGGTGACGATGACGGTCTTTATCGCGACGCCGGGAACCGAAACCTTGCCGGTGCGGACCTTCCTCTACATCCAGGACAACATCGATCCGCTGGTCGCATCTGTTTCGGCCTGTGTCATCGGCCTGACGATCGCGATGCTGATCGTCATGGACAGGCTGTTCGGACTGGAGCGTCTCCTGCTGGGACGCGATGACGATCAACGTTGAATGTCGGCTTCCGGCGCATACTCCAAGGTCAGCTTATGGCGCCAGGCAGAAGAGCATTGCTCAATGCACGACGCGTGCATCACCATCCAAAACCGTTACGGGCGGTCGAGAGTGTTGGGGCGGAGGTCGCCTGCAAGGTATAATTTATCAATCCATACAATTAGTTAGGATCGACATAATGGCGGACAGGGCGGGATTCGAACCCGCGATACGGTTTCCCGTATACACACTTTCCAGGCGTGCGCCTTCAACCACTCGGCCACCTGTCCGGCGCGCTGCTTATGACTGCCGGCCCGCCATCTTTCAAGGGCCGAGATGCAGTGTTTTGCACAATCCCGCTAAATCATGCGCAATCGGTTGCGATCTGTGGCGGGCATGGTCACATCTGGTCGTCGGCAGAGTCGGGTTGGCCGGCGGAGCCACGGCACGGACCTGTGCGGCGGATGGCGACGGGAGCGGATGGTGCGGTTTCTTCTCCGGTTGATCGGTTATCTCTCTGTCGCGGCGGGATTCGTCGCGCTCGTGATCGATGGTGCCCGCTCGATCGCCAATGCCGGATTGCGCTTTACGTCGCTTGGCGAGGTGCTGATTGCCGTCATTCAAGAGCGCTATCAGCTCATCCAGCCGGCGGTCGAACGCAATATCCATCCCTTGCTCTGGGATCCGGTCGTCGTCACCGTACTGCACGCCCCGGTGGCGGCGGTCGCGCTCCTGCTCGGCTTCGCGCTGCTCTGGCTGGGGCGGCGCCCGCAGGAGGTCATCGGCATCGTAACGCGTCGGTGATGGCACGCCTGCGTTCCCGCCCCTGTCCGAACCGCTCGCGGGCGCTTACATAAGCGTCGAGCCCGAACGAAACGGAGCCAATGATGTTCTCCCTGCGCAAGAAGACCGAGATTCCGACTGCGGCCGAGGCGCTGCCCGGCCGCCCTGCGGCGATTCCGACCGCCGAAACCCATTTCGTCAATGGCCGCCCGTTGGCCGGGCCTTACCCGGAGGGAACCCGCAAGGCCCTGTTCGGCCTCGGCTGCTTCTGGGGCGCCGAGCGCAAGTTCTGGCAGAGCGGCGAAGGCATCTGGGTCACGGCCGTGGGCTATGCCGGCGGCTCGACGCCCAACCCGACCTATGAAGAGGTCTGTAGCGGTATGACCGGCCACACCGAGGTCGTCCTCGTCGTCTTCGACCTCGCCAAAATCGCCTATGAGGACCTGCTGAAGATCTTCTGGGAGAATCACGATCCGACCCAGGGCATGCGGCAGGGCGGCGATATCGGCACGCAGTACCGTTCGGCGATCTACACCTATGATGCCGAGCAGCAGGCGGCAGCCGAGCGTTCGCGTGCCGAATACGGCAAGGCGCTGGCCGCGGGCGGCTACGGCCCGATCACGACGGAGATTCGCGAGGCACCGGCGCTCTATTTCGCCGAGGACTACCACCAGCAATACCTGGCGAAGAATCCGGGCGGCTATTGCGGCCTGGGCGGCACCGGCGTCGCCTGCCAGATCGGCCTCGGCGTCGAGGCCTGACGAAAAGGGGAGGCATCGCCTCCCCTTCTTTTTGACGTGCTGGGTTCCTGATATGTTCTTGCGTCGACGTAAAAGCTTCGCTAGCTTTCCCAAGGGGTAAGGAGCGGGGCCGGAGATGGTGGCGCGAGTAGCGACCGTGGCGTTCGAGGGCATCGAGGCGCGCGCCGTCGACGTTCAGGTCCAGATCGCGCCGGGCGGCGTCGCCTTCGTGCTGGTCGGATTGCCCGACAAGGCGGTTGCCGAAAGCCGCGAGCGGGTCCGCGCCGCGCTGCTCGCCTCGGGGCTCGCGCTGCCGGCCAAGCGCGTCACCGTCAATCTGGCTCCGGCCGATCTGCCCAAGGAAGGCAGCCATTACGATCTACCGATCGCGCTCGCCGTGATGGCCGCGATCGGGGCGCTTCCCGCCGACGCTCTCTCCGGTTACGCCGTACTTGGCGAATTGGCGCTCGACGGTTCGATCGCACCGGTCGCGGGCGTCCTGCCCGCGGCGATCGCGGCCTATGCGAAGGGGCAGGGGTTGATCTGCCCAGCCGCGTCCGGCCCGGAGGCGGCCTGGGCTGCCGCCGATATCGATATCCTGGCGCCACGCTCTCTGATCCAGCTCGCCAATCATTTCAAGGGCACGCAGGTCATGGCCCGGCCTGAGCCGGCGGTCGCGCGCCAGGTCGGCCCCTTGCCGGATCTCGCCGACGTCAAGGGCCAGGAAAGCGCGCGGCGCGTGCTCGAGATCGCCGCGGCCGGCGGGCATAACCTCCTAATATCAGCTTTATTATTGTCAGTGGGTGCGAGTTAATGAACAATGTCTGAACCCGAGCAAACCAATGGCACGATCCAGGACCAATCTACAGCCGCCACCGAGCAAGCCTCTCGCGTATTCATACGTGCGCTTTTCGACGCCGGAGCAGGCTCGGGGCGAGAGCTTTCGCCGGCAGATTGAGCTGGCGCGCGCCTATGCGGCCAAGCATGGCCTGCATCTTGACGAGAGCTTCCGCGACGAGGGTGTGTCCGCCTTCAAAGGCCGCCACCGCGATGAGCGCGCAGCGTTGGGCGCTTTCCTAAGGCGCGTGGAAAGTGGCGACGTCGCTAAGGGGTCGTATCTCCTTGTCGAGAGTCTCGATCGCTTGTCACGCGAAGAGGTCGTCGATGCGCTGGAGCTGTTTCTGGGCCTGACCCGGAACGGCATCGTCATCGTCACACTGGCCGACCAGCGGGTCTATTCGCGAGCGAGCCTGCGTGCCGACCAGACGCAACTGATCATCAGCATCGTTGTGATGTCGCGCGCTCACGAAGAGAGTGCGATGAAGTCCAAGCGCGTCTCCGATGCCTGGGCAGCCAAACGCCAACGTGCCGCCGATGAGCGGCAGGCGATGACGGCGCGCTGCCCCGCCTGGCTCGAGCTCGTCGGTGGGCCGAGATCCGGGCGCTATGTCGAGATCCTCAAGCGCGTCGAGATCGTCCGAAAGATGTTTGCGGACACGATCGCCGGTATCGGACGCCGCACGATTCAAAAAGAGCTGAACGACAAGGAGGTGCCGACCTGGGGCATCGGCAGGAAGCGCAGCCAGTTCTGGCATGACAGCTATATCGCAAAGATCTTGTCGAACCCGGCCGCCTATGGACGCTATGTCCCGCGCGGCAAACTCGCCGGTGGTTCGGATGCTACGGCGGAGGCGCCGATCGACGGGTATTTTCCGGCAATCATCGACGAGGCGACCTTTTGGGCGGCACAGGCTGCCTCAAAATCTCGCGGCTTCGGCAAGGGCACGCCAGGTCGCCGCAAGAACCTTCTGTCGAAGCTCGTGCGCTGCGAGGCGTGCAGCAACAACCTTGTCTTCATCGACAAAACGGTTCGCGGCGGCGGTCACAAGCTCAAATGCGGCCGTGCACATGCGAGCGCCGGCTGCGATCACCGGACGATGTACGACTACAAGCGCGTCGAGCTCGCGGTGGTGTTCGGTCTGGGCCAGCGCCGCAAAGGCCTGATCGCGGCAGCCACCGACCGGCAGAGCCAAGCAAAAGCCGCGCTCTCGGCGGCGCAAGCCCGCCGCGACGACCTTGAGCGTCAGCTCGACAATCTGATCCAACTCGTTCAGGCGTCCGGTGGCGGCAGCCGCCTCGGCAAACAGGTCCAGGCGCTCGAAGCCGCAGTCGACGCGGCCGACGATGAGATCGTGGCGCTGGACCGAGCTTTCCGACAATCACAATCCGCCGATGTCGATAGCGCGACCGAGGGACTGCAGGCGGTCTACGACAGGCTCAGCGCCGATCCCGACGATTTAGCCATCCGCGCCGCCTTTCAGCAGCGCCTTAAGCTGCTGGTCGATCACGTTGTACTCGGCCCGAACGGATTTGTCGTGACCCACACCGACGGCTCGACCTCGAGCACAAGTTTCGCCGGTCCAGACCGTTAGCGGCGACGCTGCAAATCCGCATTGCCGATGTGCTCTAACGGCATAAACTGAGCCGATCTACCCGAGACCGGCTGCGCATTGCCGGCTCGAAGCCCGCAATGGTGGGCACTCTACTCGCCGTCGCCGCTGTCGGTCTTTGGTTTTGCGCGGATACCGACGCCGCGCCCGTTCTCGAACAGGAACTCGACGCCTTGCTGTTCGAGGGCGGTTTGCAAGTCGCGAAGCGTGCGGTCGTGGGGGAGGCGGTCGCCTCCTTCAAAATGGCTGATCGTGCGCTTCGATACGCCTGTCAGATCGGCAAGATCCTGTTGCGACAGACCCAGCCAACCCCGCGCAGCGCTTATTTGCTGCCTATTAACCACAGTTGTACTTCAAAATTGCAATTGTGCATTTTATGAGCACAATGATTCCCGTGGACACGCCGTCCACGAGAGGAACCTTACGCCATGCATCATGCAGCCTCCAGCCCTGTTTCCGCCGTCGTCCCCGCCATCCCCACGGCCATGCCGGTCTCGCCGCCGCGCGCCTTGCCGGCCAATCTGCTCGCCCGGATCGAGAAGGCGGTGTCGGGCGCGGGTTCGGCCGAGTTCGCGGTCGATCCGCTGCTCGGCCACAGCCTCAGCGCTGTGACGTCGTTCCTGACCTCGGTGGTCAAGCGCTCGGGCGCGGTGATCGAGGACGCGCTCTATGCCGCACTGGTGCGCAATCGCCGTTTCCTGGTGATGCAGCAGGTGCGCATCCCGATCACCAGGGCGGCCGAGATGTATGTCCAGGAGAACGGTCCCGGACGCGTCGGCGAGCTCGCGCTCGCCAGCGACGGCGCGACCGTCCGGGTCGGGCATTTCGACATGATCGTGATCGACCAGCAGCGCTCGGTCGCGATGGTGATCGAGATCAAGAGGGGCTCCGGCATTACCGAGAGCAAGAAGCGCAAGGCGACCGAGCGCGATCTCGCCTGCGCCAGGCTCCAGCTCGCCTCCTATCTGCGCACGCTTCTGGGCATCAAGTTGAAGCACTATCGCTGCCACGTCATCGACTTCTACGGCCGGTCGGGGTTCCGCGACGAGCTGACCGTGACCCGCGAGGGGCTCGACAACCTGTTCGGCGTGCCGGTGATCCCGACCATCGACGCGGCGCTTTCCGCGCTCGAGGCCAGGATGGTCGCGCGCGTGCCGCCGATGCTGCAGATCGCGCAGGAGCGGCTCGCCGACCGCACGGCCGAACCCGTGCCCCGCCGCGCCGGCCGCGGCGCGCTGGCAATTCTGAGCGGGCGCCAGGCTGGTCCGGCCCTCGCGCTGAGCCCGCCCGCCTGATCTGACGGCGGCGCTCGCCGCCGCCGGCCTTCGTCTTTACCTCACCTTTGACCCGACGCCGGCCCCGTGCCGGCGATCGCTGGAGCTCGCCCCAATGACCGCCGCCATCCTTGCCCATCCCGCCACGACCCGAACCATGCCGCACGTAGCCATCGCCGCCTCGGCTTGCGAGGTTGGCGGCTCGGCCCCGCTGCTGCGGCTCTGGCGCAGCGTGCCTGCCGACGCGATCGCCGATCGCGACCGGGTCGAGCTGCGCGCTCTGATTTGCGCCGTCACGCCGCTTCGGGTCGAGCACTGGCGCGAGGCGCTCGCCGGCGACCCGGCCGCCGCCGTCGCTGCGGCGCTGAAGCTGTCCGGGCTCGACGTGCTCGACACCCCGCGCCACGACCTCGTGATGTCCTTGGTCCTGCTGCACGCGCTTGCCGGCTCGGATGCAGCGCGCACGACGCTCGCCTTCGTGTTGCAGCGCCGGCGCTATCTCGGCGAGGATGTCGAGCGGCTGATCGCTTCCTGGCGCAGGAGCGACCGCTCCGCGATCCGCCGCGCCTCCATCAAGGCTCTCATGGAGGCCCTGTCATGAGCGCCGACACCACTGCCGACGACGACGCGTTCATCACCGGTATCGACAGCCTGTCGGATAACGGCAGGGATGTCGCCACGACGCCATTGATTCCGCTCGACCTGCTCGCGCTGATCGCCTGGCACGAGGCCGGAGGCCCGCGCCTGATCTCGCGGATGAAGCGTGGCCAGGCGGTCTTGATCAAGACCCCCTCCGAGATCTGGTATGATCCGATCAAGGCGATCGTCGATCGCGAGAAGACCGGCGCGATCGTCTTCGAGGGCAAGCGCAAGGGCGGCGACAAGAAGCCGAGCGATGCCTTCGTCGTCGATCTCCTGCAGGACGGGCGTGGCGTAGTCGGCCTCAGTGTCGATGCCGGCCTGCTGCCGCCGCTGCTGCGCACCAGCGCCGATGCCGAGCTGATCATCCCGGCGCTGAGCCCCGCTTTGGTCCGCCGGGCGATCGCCGGATTTTTTGGCAAGCGCAGCCCGGTCGTGAAGCCGGACGACATCGCCGGCCTCGACCTGATCGAGATCGCCGCCGCGATCCGGCCGTCCTCCAGTCCGCAGGCGAGCCTGCGCCGGCTGCGACAGGCGAGCGCGCGCAAGGCCGCGCCCGACGCGATCGACGACACGCCCTTGCTTTCCGAACTCTCAGGCCTCGGCGAAGCAAAGGATTGGTGTCTCGATCTCTGCGCCGCGCTCGATGAGGCTCGCGCCGGCACGATCTCTTACGGCGAGATCGAAAGCGGCATCTTCTACGGGCCGCCCGGCACCGGCAAGACCCTGCTCGCCCGCTCGCTCGCCAGGAGTGCGAGGGTTCCCCTCGTCGCGACCAGCGTGCCCGACTGGTTCATGCGCAAGACCGGTCATCTCGGGGATGTCATTCAGCAGATCGACGAAGTCTTTGCCCAGGCGCTCTCGCTAGCGCCGAGCGTCCTCTTCCTCGATGAGATCGACGCCTTGCCAGATCGTGCCGTCGCCGATGCCCGGTCGCGGGAGTGGTGGGCAAGCGTCGTGTCGGCGCTTCTCACCCGGATCGATGGATGCCGTGCCGCCAAGCGCGGGGTCGTGCTCCTGGCCGCGACCAATTTCCTGTCGCATCTCGACGCGGCGCTGACGCGGCCAGGCCGCTTCGACCGCAAGCTGCACGTCCCGCCACCCGACACCGCAGGCCTCGCCGCCATCCTTCGTTCCCATCTAAAGGGTGATTTGGCGCAAGCCGATCTTCTTCCGCTCGCCCGCCTGATGCCGGGCGCGACCGGCGCCGACATCACCGCGATCGTCAAGGCGGCGCGTCGCCTCGCCCGCAGCGAAGGGCGCCCGCTCAACCTCGCCGATCTCCACCGCGCCATCCTGCCGGCGGACGGGCGCAGCGAGACCGAGCGCCGCCATGTCGCGATCCATGAGGCCGGCCATACCGCAGTCGCGCTCGCGCTCGGGTTCGAGGTCGCGCGGGTCTCGATCCGCAGCGAGGGCACGGCAGGCGGCGTAACCGAACACGCGATCCCGAGCGTCTCGACGCTCGCCGACATCGAGCGCCGCGTCCTCGTCCTGCTCGCCGGCCGCGCCGCCAACATGGCGGCCGGCGCCGCGCCCGACACCGGCGCCGCCAGTGATATCAGCGAAGCGACGAGGCTGCTCACCGCAGCCCAGGTCAGCTTCGGGCTCGGCGACGGGCTCGTTGCCCGCACCAGCCCGGACGGCGCACTCGCACTGGTCGGGCGCGATCTTGCGCTCGCCAGTACCGTCGACGTCCGGCTCAAGAGCCTGATGCGGCAGGCGCATCAGCTCGTCGCCAGCGAGCGCACCCTGATCGAGGCGATCACGGAGGCCCTGATGCGCCAGCAGGTCGTCGATGGCGATGAGCTCGCGGCGATCGCCAATCGCAGAGACGGCGATGCGGACGGGCTTGGCTCTGCCGCCTCGCCGGCGGTAGCGACTGCAAGGCCCTGACGACATGTTGGTCAGCAACCACGCGCGTTGCCGTAGGCGCCCGAGCCGAATACCTGCTCGTGACCGCCCGGACATCCCAGTGGCGGGCGAGCTGGCACACCGTCGCACATCCACACATTCGCGATTGCCGCGCCATGGCGCGAACTGTCCCTCCCGATGGAGACGCTGATGTCACGCCGCAAGCATGCCGACTGGCAGGCCGAGATTTATGACAAGCACGCCGGCTGGCTCGCCGGCACCCGGCCGCATATGGCAATCGGCGACGGCTGGGCGGATGTCGTCTCAAGGTTGTTCGATCGGATTTCTCAGGCGCTCGCCGGCGAGCCATCATCGACCAAAATCGTCATCATCGACATCAAGGAAAAATATGGCGAACTTCGTGTTGAAATCTTCGCCCCCGTAGGGCCTGAGACCGAAGCAGCGATCGATCAGGCGATCCTGCTCGCCGAGTTGCGTTCCGAATGCACCTGCGACGAATGCGGCGCAGCCGGGCGGATGAGGTCGACCCTTGGTCAATCCGCCTGGCTCGCCGTCAAGTGCGATTATCATCAAAGCGGCTATCCCCGGACAGTCGGGGAGAGGTCCCCAAAGCGTCGAATCAAGGATCGCTTTGGCCTCTTCGAGATCACCTACGACAGGGCCGCAGACAGCATCGCCAAGATCAGTGTCGCGGAGCGTTGAGAGGCAGAATAAAGCTCGATCTCGCTTCCTGGAACCATGCAGCGGCCGCAGCGCGTTGCAGGCCACCGCCGACAGGTGGAGGCCGGGCCGAGCCAGCTGATTTTACCACCGCTTGCGCGCGCTGCAGCCGGCCCGCCGCGGATTCAGCTCTGTAGCCTGTAGCATGTAGCCTACACCCTACAGGCGCTACATGGATCGGAGGGGGCTGGAGCGGTGAGTTAACCGCTCGATCGGGCGCGCCGTCAGTCGAACTTGGACGGCGGCGTGAATCGTGGTAATGTGTGTTATACATTCCTCAAACGCGAGCCACAACCGCCATGCCGACCGACGACGACCAGCCCGAGATCAACCCGCCGCCCTTCACCGAGGGTCCCACCGAGGACGAGCGCGTCGAGGAGCGCCACGTTCATGCCGCCTGCGACGCGTTGAACGCGCAGGGCAAGAAGCCGACCCATGACGGCATCCGCGAGCTCTTGGGCAAGGGCTCCTACACCACCATCACCGCGTTCCGCGCGACCTGGCGGCCGAAGTCGCTCGATCTTGCGCCACCCTTGCCGGAGAAACTGATCGAGACCGGACATTCCTTCGCGGCCGAGTTCTGGCGCGAGGCGGTGCTTTTGGCTAACGGCCAGCTGGTGCAGGAGCGCAAGGCGGCCAGGGAGATGCTTGACGAGGCGCAAGGCGCGATCCGCGCGCTCGAAGCGCAGGTCGAGGTCGGCGAGGCGAGGCTTGCCGAGGCGCGCGGCAAGCTCGAGGAGGCGGCCGGCAAGCTGCGCGCCGCCCATCACCAGCAAACCGAACTGCGCGACAAGATCGTCCGTTGCGAGGGCGAGCTCAAGGTGCTGCGCCCGCTGATGGAGCGCCTGCAGCTTTCGGCCGGCGCGGGCGATGCCGGGGCTGCCGGCAGTCCGTGACGATCAGGCCGCGAAGCGCGGCGGCGCGCGGCCGCGCTCGATCGCGCGCGTCAGCCGCATCGCCTCGAACCGAACCATGCGCTCGACCGATGCCGGCCGCGGCTGCCGCTCGCTGAAGGTTCCGACCAGCCCGCCGCCGCCGCGCCTGCCATGCTCGGCGCGGCCATAGCGCGACTGGCTGCGGATGCTGCAGTGGCCTGCGCCGGCGGCGACCATCTCAGCGTTGGGAAGCGTCACCTTCCCGTCCGCGATGCACTGCGCGCGAAACGAGTTCGGCGAGACATTGCTGAAGCCGAGCCTCGCCGCGATCCGGCCGACCGCCTTGCGCAAGCCCTCCGTGCTCTCGACCGCGATCTCGATCGCGCCGCCGGCCTCGTCGCACATCGTTGCAAGATGCGCCGCCGGCGCCCCACCCTGCGCGATGGCGACCGTCACGCCCGACATGCTCAGCCCGTATTTGCCGCCATGGCTCTTCTGCGCGATCGTGAATATCTCCAAGAGCCCGTCGCGCTTGATGACCCTGACGCCGGGCGAGTACTGCTGGTCCCGGATGGTCTCGGCATACTCGCCGACGCGGCAGGTCGACAGGCACATCGCCGCGATCGCGGCCTTGTAGGGGCTGGTTTCCGGCGTCGCGGCGAAGACCTGCTCGCGCCAGTCGGCCGGCTTGTCTTTCAGGCTGTGCTTCTTCGAGCCGGCGCCACGGCGGGGCGCGTCCGGCTTGGCGCGGAACGGCGAGGCGGCGCGGTAGTCCGGATCGGCGCAGGGCGGGTGCGCCAGGATCGCCGGTTCGACCCGATCGAGGTAGAGCGCCAGCGCCTCCGCGGTCAGGCTCGCAGCCTTACGCTCTCCGGCGCGCGACCGCGCTTCGAGGTCGGCCTTCAGCCGCAGCAGGGTCTCGCGGGCGCAGAAGTGCAGCGCAGCCCGTGCCCGGTTGTAGCTCGCCGGACAGGCGCAGGCCATCGGGTCGTAGCAGCCCGCCCGGCGCATCCGCTCATGCACGCCACGGTACTGGCGCATCGTCCCTTCGGAGGGGGTTCTCTCGGGCAGCAGCGCCAGCAGACGCTCCATCCGGGCATGGGTTTCGACAAGGCTCGTCATGGCTGACCTCGACCGACGCCGCTGGGCGCCCCTTATTATCGGACGGTCGTTATCATCGAATCAGACGGCGCAAGGGACAATGGCCTGGCTCCACCGTCCGCGCGAGACCGACCTGACATCCTGGCCGGCGCCGATCCCGAAACGTCCCGTGGTCGATGCGATGACATCGAAGCTCAGCCCGTTGCGATCCCTGAACGCCTCGTAGGACGCCAGCGCGCCGGGCTCCGCCAGGACCATCAGCGCCTCGCTCTGCCGGCTGTGAAAATGGGCCCGCAGGCACCAGTCGACCCGCCGCCCATCGTAGCGCTCGCGGTCGCCGTAGGGGCCGACGATGATGACGAAGACCGGCCATCGTGGATGAACCCACCAGCAAAGATCGAACGGGACCGCGAACCCGCCGACGACATAGCGTTCGACCTTGCCGCCGATCGCCGCAAAGCTCGCAGCGACCGCCTCCCGAAAAACCTGGTCAGCTCGCCTGTCCGGGCTCGGCTGATCGGCGCCGCTCGAACGCGCCGCCCGCTCCGCCTGCGCGATCGCGCGCACGCTGAGCTCGCCATCCGCCACACGCCGCGCCGCCACCAGCGCGCCCTGCCGATCGTGCCGTTGCCAGCGCGCGATGAACTCGACCGACGCCATCGGCGCGAGCCTAAGCCGCGAGCCCAGTTCGCCGGGGCCGTCGAAGTCGTCGCGCAGAAAACGCACCGCAGCCGCTTCGCGCCGCAATGTCTGCGCCGCAACGCCAAGCGTCGCGGAAAGCCCCGCAATCACCCCGTCACGCTCGCCATAACGCGCAACAGAAACCGCAGCCAATGTCGCCTCGCCACGTTCATGCCAACCCGTCGTCATCATACCTGGATATATGAGATCGGTACGAAGTTCATCTAAGGCCTATGGCTGCCGAAGTTCGCGTCCGCGCAGGTTGTGTAATTTCGGGGAGCGCTTCCCGTGGAAACGGCAGTGGAGAATCCGCTGCGTTTTTGGCCTGAGCCGGTGTGGGCACCGGGCCCGTTTGAGAAGGTGGAGTTGCGAGACTTCGACCTGACCGAAACGGAGAACCGATGACCGAGGACAGATTAGCGCTTGCCGAGCTTTCCGCGAAGAGCGGCGACCCTGATTTTCTGCGGACGATTGCCGAGAGCGTGCTGCAACTGATCATGGAGGCCGATGTCGATGGCCTGATCGGGGCCGGGCGCTACGAGCGCGGCGAGGCCCGGCAGGCCTGGCGCAATGGCTACCGAGACCGGACGCTCGACACCAGGCTGGGCAAGCTGAACCTGAAAATCCCGAAGATGCGCAGCGGAGCCTACTTCCCCGGCTTCCTGGAGCCGAGAAAGAAGGTGGAGAAGGCGCTGGTCGCCGTCATCCAGGAAGCCTGGATCAACGGCGTCTCGACCCGCAAGGTCGATGAACTGGTGCAGGCCATGGGGATGACGCGCATCTCGAAATCGTCGGTGTCGAAGCTGTGCCGCTGGAGTGTGGAGGAGAAGCGCGTGGTCGTGGCCGAGGCGCTGTCGAGCGGGAACGTGATCGCGACGGCGAAGCGCCATGGGATCCAGGCTCAGCAGATCTACCGGGGGCGCAAGCGGATTGGTGAGCCGCAAAGTGCGACCGCGTTTCTGCCGGTGTCGATCGCGTCAGATTCCGTGTCGCTCAGTCCGGCACCGGTGCTGGATCAGAGCAGTCAGGATCACAGTCCAGCAGCAATGCTGGATCGCCCGCAGCGGGTCGAGATCGTGTTGTCCGCTGGTCGGCGCGTCATCGCCGAGGGCGGCGTCGATGTCGATGTGATGCTCAGGTTGGCGCGAGGCCTCGAGGCGCTCAGGTGATCCCGGTCCCTGTCGGCGTGAAGGTTTGGCTGGCGACGGGCCACACCGATATGCGCAAGGGGTTCGCCTCGTTGGCGCTGGTGGCGCAGGAGGTTCTGAAGTGTCCGCCGTCAGCGCCCTTGAGACAGTTTAGGGGTTTTCGGGAAGGGGGATTTCTAGATCATCGCAGCCATTCAGGAGCGCAGATGAGACAGAAATCCGGGCCGGAGAAAGCACCGGCTGAGCAGGGAGCGACGCGGCGGCAGTTTTCGGCGGAAGAGAAGATCCGCATCGTGCTGGAAGGGGTGCGCGGCGAAGAGAGTATCGCCGAACTGTGCCGACGCGAGGGCATCGCCGCGTCGATGTATTACGGCTGGTCGAAGGGGTTTCTCGACGCCGGCAAGCGCCGGCTGGCCGGCGACACGGCACGGGCGGCGACATCTGACGAGGTCAAGGAACTGCGCCGCGAGGGTAAGCGCCACGCCAGCACCCTATGGATTAGGGGTTGAGGATTTCCGGAAGCGCCACGGCATGAGATCTTCGACGCCGCTTTGCGGGTGGCCGTTGATGATGGCGTCGAGGGTTTCAGCGATATAGGCGACGGGATTGACGTCGTTGAGTCTGCATGTGGCGACGAGGGATGAGAGCAGCGCCCAGTTTTCCGCCCCGACCTCGTGGTCCGCGAACAGGGCGATTTTCCGGGTCAGGCAGATTGGCCTGATCGCGTTTTCGACCGGGTTGGTGTCGAGCTCGAGGCGGCCATCGTCGAGGAAGCGGGTGAGCTCTTCCCAGTGGGCGAGCCCATAGCGGATGTCTTCGGCCAGCCTGGAGCCGGAAGAGATCATCGAGAGTTGCTTCTCGAACCACGGCTTGAGGGCGGCGATGATCGGCGCGGAATGCTCCCACCGGGCGGCGAGCCGCAGTTGCGGCGCTGTCCCGCGAACCGTTGCCTCGATGGCATAGAGCGCCGCGATCTGGCGGATCGCCGCTTCGGCGATCGGCGATTTGGTGTTGCGCGCGAGCTTGGCGAAGCGCCGGCGCAGGTGGCTCCAGCAAGGGACTGTTAGGATTTCCGTGTGCGGGCGGCGGGTTGAACATCAGGCCGCCATGGCCCTTGTGAAGCGCTCGCCGAAGATGACGGCGAACTGGGCCTTGGCCATGACCCACTCACGGGGCGCCATCTTCCACTCCTTTTCCGAGCGGTTCAAGACAAGGAAGAGGAGCTTCATCGCGGCCTCGTCGGTCGGAAAGTGACCTCTGGCCCGGACCGCGCGGCGCAGCTTGGCGTTCAGGGCTTCTATGGCGTTCGTAGTGTATAAGATGCGCCGGACGTCGAAATGAAATGCGTAGAACGGCACGACCTCGGTCCAGGCGCGCCGCCAGCTCTGGGCGATGGCCGGATAGCGGCGGCCCCAGAGGCCGTCCTCGAAGGCGCCTAGCTCAGCTTCGCCAGCTTGGGCGTCGACGGCGCGATAAATCATCTTCAGCGCGGCGGCGACGGGCTTGCGATCCTTGTAGGATACGAAGTCGAGGCTGTGGCGCAGCAGGTGAACCACGCAAGTCTGGACCATGGCCTCCGGGAACACGGCCCGGATCGCGTCGGGAAAGCCCTTCAGCCCGTCGACGACGGCGAGCAGGATATCCTCGACGCCGCGGTTGCGCAGCTCGTTCATGACGCGCAGCCAGAACTTCGCGCCTTCGTTTTGCTCCAGCCAGAGGCCGAGAATCTCCTTGGCGCCGTCGGCGCGCACGCCGAGCGCGATGTGGACGGCCTTGTTGCGGACGATGCCCTCGTCGCGGACCTTGACGCGCAGGGCGTCGAAGAAGACCAGCGGATAGACCGGTTCCAGCGGCCGCGCCTGCCAGGCGGCGATTTCCTCCAGCACCGCGTCGGTCACGGCGCTGATGAGATCGGGCGAGACTTCGATGCCGTAGAGCTCGCGCAGATGCCCGACGATCTCCCGGGCGCTCATGCCGCGGGCGTACATCGACACGATCTTGTCGTCGAAGCCTGGGAACCGGCGCTGGTATTTTGCGATCAGTTGTGGATCGAAGCTCGCCTGTCGATCGCGCGGGATCTCCAGCTCGATCCGGCCGGTCTCGGTCGTCACCGTCTTGCGGCCGTAGCCGTTGCGGCTGTTGCCGGCCTCATCGCCCGCCAGGTGATGATCCATCTCGGCGTTCAGGGCCCGCTCGGCCAGGGCCTTCTTCAGATCGTCGAGCAGGCCATTGGCATCGAATGCCGTCTTGGGATCGGCGCCGGCCAGCAACTGGTCCAGGAGCGCGTCAGGAATGCGGGGAGCTTTGCGTCGTGCCATCGGGAACCTCCTTCGGGTCCATTATGGCCGCCCGCACACGGAAATCCTGACAGTCCCGATCAGGCTTGAGGTCAGCGACAGGTCGCGCAGAAGGTCCATTCGGATCAGTCTCGCAACCACGCGCCCGGCCGATCCTTCGCAGCCGTGTAGCCGCCGGCAAAGCGAGCTAGCCCCCGAAGACTCTCGTAAATCCGCTTTGCCGTATGGCGCTGCTTCACAGGTGCCGTCCGGTCCTGCTCCAGGATCGCGTTGATCAACTTCAGCAACGGGCCCAGCTTCGGCTTCTCGACCGGCTTCGGCCGCACATATCCCGGCGGCCTCGAGAACCGGCACATCTTCACGATCGTCTCGCTGCTCTGCTCGAACACCCGCGCCGCCTCCCGGCGGCTTATCCCCTGAGTGAAAACGAAATCCGGAACCGCCGCGTAGACCTCAAACATCCCCGCCGACCCCGAAAAGGGATCAGCCTATCCAGTGGGCGGGTTTTATGCCGCCCGCGCCAGCACAAACGCCGGCGCTTCCCTGGATGGTTTTCTCTCCGCCGTGCACAACAGGCAGAAAGCCCGCAAAATCCAAAACCGGCGCAGTCGCTTGCTCTGCAATGCTCCTCCTTCCTTTCGGAAGAAATCTTTGGTCGTGCGAGACAAGTCCAAGGATCAGAGTGAACGTAGAGTTGGCGGCCAGATCGCCCGAACCGGCTCTCTTGGAGGCCCAACGGTTAGTGCATTTTGGAGAACCGGAGGGAGAGCTTCTTGACCAAGGCCGGGGCGGCGTCCAGCCGCCCCACCGCAATGCCGTTCCAATTTTTCAGCAAGGGAGCACGCAGGTTTCCAATGAAGCTGCGTTCAGCATCGTCCATCGGAACCAACGTTTCGATGACCGCCGCCGTCACGACTTGCGCGCCACGCGAATTGCCATCGTCGATCTTCAGGGCAACACCCAGTCCAAGCTCCGGCAGGGCAGCGCAAAACACCCCTTCCGCCCCGGATTTGCAAAACACGCGGAGGCCGAACTGCTCCATGACCTGCGTGCCGAAACGGCCAGTGCCGGCCGTCATAAACGGCGCGCGCGCGACCGCTTCGCGCAGTCGGGTGGCTGCCTGCGCCTGGTCGGGACCGAGCCCCTGCCCCGTCGCGATACGGGCAAAGCCCAGCGCAATGGACGATAGCGGCATCGCATAGGTCGGGATCGAGCATCCATCGGTGCCGACCGGCGCCTTCGCCAGATCGACGCCCGTCGCGGTTTGCAGGGCATGGCCAACCTCGCGCATTACGGGATGATCGGCGCCGACATAGCCGCGCAGGTACTCGCGCGTATCATGCCCCAACGAACGCGCCATGATGCAGCCCAGGCAGACGAAGCCGGCATGTTTCCCCGAGCAGTTGTTGTGCAAGGCGCTCGGTTCGCCCCCATCGCATGACAAGGCACGGGCCGCAGGCTCATTGCTCGGCCAATGCGCGCCGCATTCGAGGGAGCCGACATCCACCCCGGCTTTGGCCAGCATGGCGGAAGCGGTCGCGACATGGCGAGGCTCGCCGGTATGGGAGGCACAAGCGATTGCCAGTTCCTCGTCGCTCAGCGCCAACGCATCGGCCGCGCCGCTGGTCACCAGGGGCAGCGCCTGCATCACCTTGACAGCCGAGCGCGGAAAGATCGGCCGCTGGATTTCTCCCAGGGAAAACACGACCTTGCCGCCGGCATCGACGATCGCCACCGCGCCCGTATGAGCCGACTCGACATGCTGACCACGCCAGGCTTCGACCAGAACCGGATTCATTTTTGTCGTCTTTCCCTGCTACCGCGCCCAAATCCCTCAGCGCAGCATGTATGACATGGCCGAGAGGCTGTTCAGGACGCGGATCGCCGATGCCATGCTCTCGACCGTGAAGCGCAGGGTCACGCCGTCGATCCGTTCGAGCGTCGGCCACAGGCAAAACAGATCGGCGAGGGCCGTCGTCTGGACCTGCAGCCGGCACTCGATCGGCGCGGCTATGCGCATGGGCCGCAGGGCGGCTCGCTCACCGAGCGCCAAGCGCGCGGCCGTCGCAATCGCCTCGCAGGATTGCTGCTGAGACAGGGAGACGCCGCTGCCCTGACCGTGCGCCGACTTGGTCTGCACCCAGCGGGTGCCGGGCAAAAGCCCCTGGTTTTCTGCGATAAAGACGTCGTCGCCAGCCGCCATAAGCACCGGCACGTCCATCTCGCCGGCCAGCGCGCCGTAGAGACCAGCCTCGCCGAGCTCCTGTCCGTTGATGAACACGCGGGAGAATGCGAATCCGTTGATCGTATGCGCCAGGATACCGCGCCCCTGCGCCCGCGAGTGATAGCCGACGAGCATGACACCGTCGCAGCCCTCCTCAAGGCCGCCCATCATGCCGAGCCGGCGCGGCTTGCCCTGCACGACGCGCACCCGCGGGTCGAGCTGATGGGACAGGATATTGCGGAAGCCGCCATGGGAATCATTGACGATGACCTCGGTCGCGCCACCATCGAGCGCGCCGATAGCGGCGGCGTTCGCCTCCGCCGTCATCCAGACGCGGGCCCGTTCGTATTCCGGGTTGCCGGGCCGCGCCTGCTCGGCGTGAAAGACGCCGGCAACACCTTCGATATCGGTCGAAATCAGAATCCGCATGAACTTCAAACCTCCGGGGCAGTGGTCGCCGACGCCGTTTTCACCGCAACTGGTCGACCTTTGGATCGAGCGCGTCGCGCAAGCCGTCGCCGAGCAGGTTGAATGCGAGCACGGTCAGGAATATCGCCAATGCCGGGAATAGCGCGATATGCGGCGCGGTCACCATGTCGGCGCGCGCCTCATTGAGCATGGCGCCCCATTCCGGCATCGGCGGCTGTGCGCCCATGCCGAGGAAGGACAGGCTCGCGGCGGTCAGGATCGAGGTGCCTATCCGCATCGTCGCGTAGACGACGATGGGCGAGATTGTGCCCGGCAGGATATGGCGCCAGATGATGGTGAAATCCGACGCACCGATGCTGCTCACAGCCTCGACATAGGTCCTGTGCTTCAGCCCCAGCGTCGTGGCGCGGACCAGGCGGGCAAAGGTCGGGATGCTGAATATGGCGACCGCGACGACGACATTGACGATGCTGGAGCCCATGATGGCGACGATGCCGATCGCAAGCAGCATGCCGGGAAAGGCGAACAGCACGTCCGACAGGCGCATCGTGATGCGGTCCCACCAGCCTTCATAGTAGCCGGCGAGCAAGCCGAAGACGGTGCCGACCACGGCCCCCAACAGGACCGAAAGCAGCCCCGCCGTCAGCGAGATCCGCGCGCCCATCAGGATCCTGCTGTAGATGTCACGCCCCAGAGCGTCGACGCCGAACCAATGCGCTGCAGAGGGCGGCGTGTTCAGCGCATCGTAATCAAAGGAATACTCGGCATCGTAAGGAACGATCCAAGGAGCCAGGACAGCGGCCAGTATCAGCAGCACGATAAAGACCGAAGCCGCCATCGCCATGCGCTGCTTGCGGAATTTACGCCAGAATTCGTTCAGCGGCGTACGAACGCGCTTGGGGGAGGAGGTGGAGACAGGAGTGTCCATCGCGGTCATCGGACCCTCACTTGTAGCGAATGGTGGGGTTGATCAGACCGTAGAGCACATCGACGATCAGGTTGATCAGGATGAACTCGAGCGAAAAGAGCAGCACGAGACCCTGTATGACGGGATAGTCGCGCATGTTGACGGCATCGACCAGCAAGCGCCCCAGACCAGGCCAGTTGAACACCGTTTCCACGACGATCGAGCCGCCGAGCAGAAAGCCGAACTGCAGGCCCATCATCGTCACGACGGGTATCAGCGCATTGCGCAATGCGTGGTGGCCGACCACGCTGGGTTCGCTCGCGCCCTTGGCCCGCGCGGTGCGGACATAATCCTCGTGGATCACATCGATGAAGGAAGAGCGCGTGAAGCGGGCCATCACCGCCGCGACAGCCGTGCCCAGCGTGATCGAGGGCAGGATGTAATGGCGCCAGCTATCGGCGCCGACCGTCGGCAGCCAGCCCAGATTCACCGAGAATATCTGCATCAGCAGCATGCCGAGCGCGAAATTAGGAAAGGAGATACCCGACACCGCAGCCGTCATGCCGGCACGGTCCGGCCACCGGTTGCGGAACACCGCTGACATGATGCCGACCAGCATCCCCAGCACCACCGACCAGGCCATGCTGGTCAAGGTTAGCAGCATCGTCGGCATGAAGCGGGTGCTGATCTCGGTCGTGACCGGCAGCTTCGTGCGCAGCGAGACGCCCATATTGCCCTGCGCCAGGTTCAGGACATAGGTCAGGAACTGCTCCGGCAGCGGCCGATCGAGTCCCAGTTGTTTGCGCACCAGCTCGACCGTCTCCAGATTGGCATCCGGGCCGGCCGCAAGCCTCGCGGGATCGCCGGGCATCATGTGGACGAATAGGAACACCACAAGAACCACGATCATTAGCGTCGGCAGCATGCCCAGCAAGCGCTTAAGGAGATAACTCGGCATCACATGTTCCAGAGTGGAGAAGCTTGGATATTCAGCAACTCGGAAGTGGATCGCTCGCGGGCGCCCCAGCTCACCAGAAAACCCGCGAGCAAGGACATCATTTCATTTCGATGTCGGCATAGGACAGCCCATTATCGGGCATGACATAGACGCCCGAGAGCTTCTTGTTACGCAGATAGACGTTGTTGGCGGTGTTCAGGAAGACCCACGGTGCATCCTTCCAGATCTGCTCCTGAACAATTTTGTAGATTTCGGCCTTCTCCTCACGCTTCGTGACGCGCAGAGCCTTGGCGATATTCGCATCGACCACGTCGTTCTTGTAATACGCGGTGTTGTTGAGCTGCGGCGGCCAGGCCTCGGACGCCAGCAACGGGCGCAGCGCCCAATCCGCTTCGCCCGTCGAAGCCGACCAAGTCGCATAGAGCATGCGTACGCCGGCCTGTTTCGGGTCCGGGGCCTGAGAGACACGCTGGACACGCTGGCCGGGTTCCAAAATTTCGAGGCTGGCCTTGATACCAACCTGAGCGAGCTGCTGCTGCAGGAACTGCACCGATTTCGCCGAGGTGCTGTCGTTATAGGCCGACCACAGGGAGGTTTCGAAGCCGTTGGGATAGCCGGCCTCCTTCAGGAGCTCGCGCGCCTTGGCGGGGTTGTACGGCCATGGGCCGGAGACATGGGCAAAGTCCACGCCCTTCGGCACAACACCGTCCATAAGCTGCGCATGCCCGGCATAGACGACCTTGCCGAACGCTTCCTTGTTGACGGCATAGTTGATCGCGTGGCGGACGCGAACATCGTCGAAGGGCTTCTGCAAGACGTTCATGCTGACATAGCGAACGCTGATCGACGGCGCGTCGATCACGTCGACCTTGCCTTCATCCTTGAGCTGCTGCGCGCGTTCGAACGGCACGGGGAAGCCGAAATGGGCCTCGCCGGTCTGTACCATTGCGGTGCGGGTATTGGCGTCCGGTACCGGACGGAAGGTCAGCGTATCGACCTTCGGGTAGCCCTTGCGCCAATAGCCGTCGAATTTCTTGACCTTGAGATAGTCGGTCTGCTTCCACTCCACGAACTGGAAGGGGCCCGTGCCGACCGGGTTGAAGCCGATGTCCTTGCCGAATTTCTGCAGCGCAGCGGGTGAGATCATCATCGCCGACGGGTGGCCGATCGCGTTGATGAAGGGGGAGAAGGGCTCGGTCAGCGTGACCTTGACCGTCGTCGGGTCCACGACCTCGGTCTTCGCGATGCGGTTGAACTGGTTGTAGCGGGCAAGCCTGTTGTCGCGATTGGAGGCCCGATCAAAATTGACCTTGACCGCATCCGCGTTGAAATCGGTGCCGTCGTGGAACTTCACGCCCTGGCGCAGCTTGAAGGTATAGACAAGCCCGTCGCTGCTAACCTCATGGCTCTCCGCAAGCAGCGGAACGAGAACGAGATCCTGATTGAACCCGTACAAGCCCTCGTAATAGGCCCGGCCGGCCGATTGGGTTCCGGTCGAATTGGTGTTGTAGGGGTCAAGCGTCTCGAAGGCCTGGCCAACGGCGAACACGACATCGCCGGCAGCGAGAGCGACGCCGGGCGCCGCCAGGGAGACGGCGAGGATGCTGCCCAGACACAGGGTTCGCCAGCCGCGCGGCAGTACGAAATTCTTCATTCTTGGATCTCCTCTGAAGATGGTCGAAACGCAGGCGATACGGCGGGGCCGGGAGCATGGGCGGAGAGCCCGTCTCTCCCGGCTGTTAGTAGAGTTTGCCAATCCGGTGGCGGGCGACGAAATGGCCCGAGGCATCGACCGCGACGAGCGGTTTCACCACCGGCTGGTCGTCGATCTTGCGGATTGGGCTGGGAATTTCATCGACCTGGAGTTCGCGCCGGCGGCGACGGCGCGTCGGATCGGCAATCGGCACTGCGGCCATCAGCTTCTTGGTATACGGGTGTTGCGGGTTCTCGAAGATCGCACGCCGCGGGCCGATTTCGACGATCTGGCCGAGATACATCACCGCCACCCGGTGGCTGACACGCTCGACGACCGCCATATCGTGCGAAATGAAGACGAAGGCGATGCCGAGGTCGCGCTGCAGATCGAGCAGCAAATTGACGATCTGCGCCTGGATGGAGACATCCAGCGCGGACACGGATTCGTCAGCGATCACGACCTTGGGGTTGAGCGCGAGCGCGCGGGCGATGCAGATCCGCTGGCGTTGACCGCCGGAGAATTCGTGCGGATAGCGCTGCGCCATCTCGGGCAAAAGGCCGACCTTTTCCAGCAGCCAGGCCACGCGCTCCTCCGCCTCCTTGCGCGAACAGACGCGGTGGATCAGTAGCGGCTCCAGGATCGAGAAGCCGACGGTCAGCCGCGGGTCGAGCGAAGCGAAGGGGTCCTGAAAAATGAACTGAATATTCCGCCGCAGCATCTGCATCGCCGGCCCGGAGAGTGTGCTGATATCGTGACCGCCGAATTCGACCGTACCGCCCTGCGTCGGCACAAGACGCAGCAGGGAACGGCCCGTCGTCGACTTGCCGCAACCGGACTCGCCGACAAGCGCCAGAGTTTCGCCGGGATAAAGGTCGAAGCTGACCTGCTCCACCGCATGGACGCGACGCCTGACCCGCCCGAAGAGTCCTTCGCGCAGATCAAATCGGGTCACCAGATCGCGCACCCTCAGGACCGGCTCCGCGGCTTCGGGCACAGTGCGCTGGCTTGCAGGCTCCGGCGGCCTCGCCTGCGCCTCGATCTGGACAAGCGGAAAGGGCGCTGGATCGGTCGTTCCCCGCATGGCCCCGAGCTGTGGCACCGCGGACAGCAGCGCCTGCGTGTAGCGATGTTGCGGCCGTGCGAACACGGTTTCAGACGCGCCCTGCTCGACAGCGCGGCCGCGCCACATCACCAGCACCCGATCGGCCACCTCGGCAACCACGCCCATGTCATGCGTGATGAAGATCACGCCCATGCGCAGATCATCCTGCAGCGAACGGATCAGGCCCAGGATCTGGGCTTGGATCGTGACGTCGAGCGCCGTCGTGGGCTCGTCGGCAATCAACAAGCCCGGCCTGCATGACAGGGCCATGGCGATCATCACGCGTTGCCGCATGCCGCCCGATAGCTGGTGCGGATAGCGGCCCGTCACCGAGCGCGCATCGGGAATGCGCACGAGATCGAGCATACGCAGGGCCTCGGCCTTGGCCGCCGACCGATCCATGCCCTGATGCAGCCGGATCGCCTCGGCGATCTGGTCCCCGGCCGTGAAGACCGGGTTCAGCGAGGTCATAGGCTCCTGGAAGATCATCGCAACGTCGGCGCCACGAATGCCACGCATCGTCGATGGATTTGCCTTGGCCAGGTCTAGCGTCGCACCGTCCCGCCGTCGCAGCAGCATGCGTCCGCCTGCGATCTGTCCGCCGCCATGTTCCACCAGCCGCATTAGCGCCAGCGACGTGACCGATTTTCCCGAACCGGACTCGCCGACGATCGCCAGCGTCTCGCCATGATCGACATGGAAGGACAAGTCGCTGACGGCTGCGATCGCCCCCTCCGACGTCCCGAAACAAACGCTGAGATCGTCGACCTGTATGACGCGATCGGACGGGAGCGATTCAATACCGATATTCATCCCGATACACTCATTGCCCACATCGTGGCCTGCCACGCAGGAAATCGACGACCAACCGACCTACCCGCCGTCCTGTCCGCGGAAGGGCTCCACGGCAGAGGCGAATAGAACCCCCACTCCTGCACGCCTCTGAACAACGTGTCATTTCATATGTGAAACCGTACCCGGATGCGGCGGCCACTTGTCGCGATCGACTATAACCGCTTGTAAAGTGTGCGGATCCGAGAACTGGCTAAGTTGACGCATAGTGGGTTTCCGCCTTGGTTATGCCGCGGTCGGGATTGGCAGCAGTGCGTTGAAGTAGGCTTGGTTCGGAGTCTGGCGTCAGTACGGGATACCCTGCCGCAGGGGGACGAGGCTTTCGTGGTCGTACACGCTGAAGCTCCGGTCAGCGAACGGGCGGGGCGAACTGATAGCCGCCCTGGGTCCAGAGGCGATTGGGCCCACGTGCAAGTTTCAAGGATGACCCTTCACCGAGGTTGCGATCGAAGCTCTCTCCGTAGTTGCCGACGGCCGATACCATCCTGACAACCCAATCATTGGTCACGCCCAGCAACTCGCCAAACTTGCCCTCAACGCCAAGGAGGCGGCGGATTTCGGGATTGTCGGATTTCTTCATGTCTTGGACATTGGCGCGCGTCACCCCGAGTTCCTCGGCATTGAGCAGGGCAAACACGGTCCAGCGAACAAGGTCCAGCCATTGATCATCGATGTTCCGGACCCATGGCCCGACGGGTTCCTTCGAGATGATTTCGCCGAGAATGACGTGCTGATCAGGCTCCTTCAGTTTCGAGCGATATGACGCGAGGACGGAAGTATCATTGGTCACCGCATCGCAGCGGCCCGAGGTGTAAGCGTTGAAGGCCTCCTCGGAGCCGACAAACGCGACAACCTCGTACTTCATGTTCCGCGTCCGGAAATAGTCGGCGAGGTTGAGTTCCGAGGTGGTCCCCTGAGAGACGCATATCGACGCGCCTTCCAGCTCTTTCACGCCCGATATGTTGAGCTTTTTATTCACCATGAAGCCCTGGCCATCATAATAATTGACGGCCGTGAAATTGAGGCCAAGACCGGCGTCGCGGCCGAGCGTCCACGTCGCCTGTCGGGACACCAGGTCGACTTCGCCGGTCTGGAGGACGGTGAACCGATCCTTGGTCGCGACCGGGACAAACTTCACCTGCATGGGGTCGTCGAAGATTGCCGCCGCCACAGCCCGGCAGATGTCGATATCGAAACCTTCCCACTCACCCGCGGTGTTTGGCAAGGAAAAGCCAGGAACGCCTTGGCTCGTCGCGCAGATAAGTTGGCCGCGGCTCCTCACGCGTTCCAGCGTCGATTGGGCGCAGGCCTCCGAGGCCGACAGGCCGATCAATCCTGCGATGCAGGTCGCGACAAATGCCTTGATAGTCACTAATCCCTCCCATTTGATTGGCGTTTTCGCCTTTATTCCGAGATGTAGCCTTCAGAAATCTCGGTGAATGCAGCTAGTTTCGCGTCTGCATCTGGTGCCTGAACCGCCAATGCAGTCGATAGCGCTTCGACGAAAGCCATTGCCGGTACCGACGAGGCGGCGTGGAACCGATCATCTGACGGTAGGACAACCGGAAGTGTCGAAACTGCAATCAGAGGCGAAAGCAGATTGTCGGTGATGCCGACGACACTGGCGCCCCGCGTGAGCGCTGCTTTTGCCAAGTTGACCGTATCGCGAGAGTAGCGCGGCAGAGTGATTGCGATGATGAGGTCACCGGGGCCAATTGCATGCAGGCGACGCGCAGCATCCTCGGCTCCGCCGGCCGTGGCACACTCGCGTAGATCGTCCACGAGAGGCTCCAGCATATGGGCGGCCAGGCGCGCTATCGCGTTGGACGTCCCAAATCCGAGGATGTAGACCCGCTTCGCTGACCTGACGGCATCCGCCACCGCCGTAAAGACCTGGCCTCCGACGACGCTGGCCGCTGACTGCAAGTTGTCCGCAGCCTCGGTGAAAGCCATGTAGCCCGGGTTGGTGACAGGAGCAGCGCGTCCAGATTTCAGCTTGTCTTCAGGCTTCAGGATCCGCCGGACTTCGGCGAAAAGAGCCTGCCGGAAATCGCTGTAACGCTCAAAACCCAATTGCCGAGCGAACCGATTGGCAGAGGCGGTCGATACGCCCGCGGTTTTGGCCAGCACGTCGATTGCCGCAGTCGCTGACTCGAATGGGTCCGTGAGGACCACCTCCGCAAGTTTCTGCCCAGCGATCGGCATGTCCACCCGGAGGCTGGAGATGCGCTGGAACAGCATCGAGTCATCTTGCGAATGAATTTTCATACAAGATCGATGATTGAAAATTATTTATCTGTCAATTGCTCCGTGTGTTTTCATCTCGGGTTGCAAGACAAGTATCCGTGTTGGTCAAGCGTGGCTCGTGGTCCATCGACGGCGGTCGCGGATGAGGGCATTGGCCATCACGATGATTTTCCGCATGATCGCGGTTAGGGCGACCTTCTTCTCCTTCCCGGCCGCGATGAGCGCTTCGTACTTTCTTTTGAGATCGGGGTTGAAGCGTGCCGCGGCTATTGCCGGGAAGTAGAGCGCTTGTCGCAACGTGGCGCGACCGCCTTGGATGCGTTCTTTGCCCTGCCATTTGCCGGACTGGCGGGCGACAGGTGCCAGTCCGGCCAGGCTCGCTGCCTGCTTTCCCTCAAGCTCCCCGAGCTCCGGCATCTCGATAATGAGCGCTATGGCGGTGACGTCGCCGACGCCGGGTATGCTGCGCAGGATGGCAAGGCGCTCCGCCAGCCCACCCATAAGACAAGAAGGTGGAGCCATGACGAGCAAGACGACGAACAAGTTCTCGCCTGAGGTGCGTGCCCGCGCGGTGCGGATGTTGCTGGATCACGAGGCCGAGCATCCGTCGCGCTGGGCGGCGATCACGTCGATTTCGGGCAAGATCGGTTGCACGGCGCAGACGCTGAACGAGTGGGTGAAGAAGGCAGAGGTCGACAGTGGCTGTAAGCCCGGCCTGACGACGGACATGGCGGCCAAGCTCAAGGCTCTCGAACGCGAGAACCGCGAGTTGCGTCAGGCCAATGAGATCCTGCGTAAGGCATCGGGGTATTTTGCCCAGGCGGAGCTCGACCGCCCGTTCAAGCGATGATCGCTTTCATCGATGATTACCGAAGGATCTATGGGGTCGAGCCGATCTGCAGGGTGTTGCCGATCGCCCCGTCAACCTACCATGCTCATGCCTCGCGGCGTGGCGATCCTACCAAATTTTCGAACAGGGCGAGGCGCGATGCCGCCCTGTTGACCGAGGTCAAACGGGTTTTCGACCAGAACTTCCAAGTCTATGGCGTGCGCAAGGTCTGGCGGCAGATGAAGCGAGAAGGACACCAACTCGCTCGCTGCACCGTGGCGCGCCTGATGCGTAGAGCGGGTCTGCACGGTGTGATCCGCGGCAAACCCATGCGCACCACGGTGGCCGACAAGGCGGCACCGTGCCCGCTCGATCATGTGAACCGGGTCTTCCGTGCGCCAGCACCGAACATGCTTTGGCTCTCGGACTTTACCTATGTCAGCACCTGGTCGGGCTTCGTCTATGTCGCCTTCGTCATCGACGCCTACGCCCGCCGCATTGTTGGCTGGCGCGTGTCGCGGACCGCGCATGCCAGCTTCGACCGACAGCAGCCTGCGCACGTGGGGCCTCAAGCTCCGGGAGAGGATTGGCTTCAAACGGGCTGCCGTGGCCGTGGCGCGCAAACTGGCGGTCATCATGCATTCGATGCTCAAGACGGGGGAGTTCTTTCATCGAAATGCAGGGGTCACAATGTGAGATCTGGCAAATAGCGCTCAAGATCTGAGCGTTTGAGGCGTCCCTGCCGGGACGTGAGCCGAGCCATTCCGCGGATGGGGTTGCACCGCTGTCTCAGCAAAGTGCGTCGTCCACATTGAAGGCTCGCCCGCGAAGCTCCATCATGCGGCGGCTGATGCCAACCGCGAAGACAACCCTGCACCCGGCAAACACGTCTCCAAGATCGCAAGCGCCTTGACTGCATATCGGCGATTAGACAACCCCATCAGTTCAGAAGCAGCTCAAGGGCAAGGTCAAGGAGCAGTGGGGCAAGCTGACCGATGACGATCTCGACGTCATCGCAGGCAAGCGCGATCAGCTCGAAGGCAAGATCCAGGAGCGCTACGGCATCGAGAAGGACAAGGTGAAGACTGACTTCGACACCTGGTACAATCGCCAGACATGGTGATTACCGACGGCTGAGCCCCTCGCTGCCCAGCGTGTGCTCGCAGCGTGAGAAAGCCCGGCCCTTTCCAGTGGGGCCGGGCTTTCGCGCGTTAAGGGCCGGGCATTGTGTTGAGAGCCTGTGAAACGGTGAAAGCTCTGGCGCACCCAAGCCTATGCCGGCAGAAGGTCGACCATCACCGGCGCGTGGTCGCTCGTGTGCTCCCAGCCTCGCGGCGACCGTTGGACCTCAGCGGATTTCAACCGCGGCGCCAGGGTCGGGCTAAGCAGGAGGTGGTCGAGGCGAAGGCCGGCGTCGCGTTCGAACGAGTTCCGCCACTACTTCCAGAACGTGTAGATGCGCGCTCTCGGGTGAAGGTGCCTGGAGTGAAAACTTCGGCCGCCCGTGTCGGGCGCCGTCACGCGGATTGACGGCCGCCCCGGTTGATTGGCAAGGCGAACGAGCGCTCCTTCCAGGTTCCGGCGAAACGACCGCACAAGGCTGTCGCGTGGAACACCGGCGAGTTGCGCGAACGGTGCCGGCCGGCGGCGGCCACGCAGTGGAAATCATGGAGGATGCCTGTATCCACGCGCAGCCCGTGATAGCATTCGTGCGCGGCGGAAGCACCGCGGGCCGAGTTGAGATTATCCGGGAGAGGTTGTCAGCATGACGGATTTCCGGAGTCTCGAGCTCTTCTATTGGGCCGCTGAACTCAACAGCTTCAGCCGGGCAGCGGAACGAGCCAACACGACCCAACCCGCCGTCTCGCAACGGATCGCGGCGCTTGAAGCCGAGCTCGGCGTCAAGCTGTTCGATCGCAATGCACGTTCGATCCGCCTGACGCATCAGGGGCGCAAACTCGTCCAATATGCTGAGCGTTTCCTGATGCTGCGCGCGGAGATGTTGTCCGAAGTCGGCTCTACCGTCGCCATGAGGGGCGTCTTGCGCCTAGGCGTTTCGGAGACGATCGCGCAGACTTGGCTCAGCCGCTTCATAGAGCGAGCCCATGCGGTCTACCCCAACATTGTCATCGACCTAACGGTCGACGTCTCTTCGGTCATGCGCGAACTCCTGGGGCGCGGCGATCTCGACCTGGTCTTCCTGCTGGGTTCGGTCCACGAACTCACCACGGCAAGCTGCGACATCTGTGCCTACCCACTTGCCGTGATTGCCTCGCCCGATCTCGAACTGGGTGACGAGCCGCTGAGCATCGCCCGAATCCGAGAATTTCCGGTCATCACCTATCCCAGGACGACGGCGCCTTACCAGCGGCTGCGTGAGGCACTGTACGATCCGAGGCAGCCGCCACCGCGCATCTTCGGCAATTCCTCGCTGACCACCATCGTACAGATGACGCTCGATCGGATCGGACTGAGCCTGATCCCGCCAATCGCCGTGCAGAAGGAACTTGAGGCCGGCCGCCTGCGTATCGTCGATTCGGCGCTACGGCTGCCGGACATGGCCTTCAAGGCCGCTTTCTCGCTGACGCTGAGCGGCAGCCTCGCCCGGCCCATGGCTGAACTCGCCCAGGAGGTTGCACGCGCCTATGACGCTCAGGCGCCGGCTCGGTTGGTCGCCCGCGACCGCTTGTGACATCCTGCAGCTATGGCAGAGGCAGGAAGCAGAAACGCAGGTTTCCGGTTTCAAGCCAACGGCTTGTGCGCAGCTCGCGTGCCTTGGCTGCATAATGGAATCTTATTGTGATCCATCCTTAATCACGATTGGACTAGTCAGCTTGAGAATGCCCCATTGTGCCGTGACAAACAGCACGATCGAGGCTCCGGCGCGATGGCTCAGGCAAGTTCTCTGACGACATGGCGTGGTCTGGCTGGAGCCGGCGACGCAGCTTCGGCACTAGCAGTCCGGCTGGCCTGCCGCGACGGCTCGCTGACGGGTCCGACATCGGGTTTGGCGCCGGGCTTTGTCCAGGGCAATCTCGCGGTCCTGCCGGCCGATCTCGCCGCCGATTTCCTGCGCTTCTGTCAAGCCAATCCGCGTCCCTGTCCGATCATTGGCATGTCCGATGTCGGCAGCCCGAGAATTTCCGCGCTTGGCGAAGACCTCGATATCCGCACCGATTTCCCCGGCTATCGCGTCTGGCGGGAGGGCGAGCTGATCGCCGAGACCCATGAGGTTATCGATTACTGGCGCGATGATCTGGTCTCCTTCGTGATCGGCTGCTCGTTCTCCTTCGAGGAGGCGTTGCTGCGGGAAGGCATTCCGTTACGCCATATTGAACGAGGGACCCGCGTGCCGATGTTCCGCACCACGATCCCCTGCGCGTCAGCCGGCCGTTTCGACGGACCGATGGTGGTCTCGATGCGGCCGCTGAAGGCGGCGCATGCGATCCGCGCCATCCAGATCACCTCACGCTTTCCGGCGGTGCATGGCGCGCCGGTTCATATCAGCGATCCCGCGTTAATCGGCATCCGCGACATCGCGCGGCCGGATTATGGCGATCCTGTCGAGGTGCTGCCGGACGAGATCCCTGTGTTCTGGGCCTGCGGGGTCACGCCGCAATCGGTCATCGCCAAGGCGAAGCCGTCCTTCGCGATCACGCATGCGCCGGGCTGCATGCTGGTCACCGATCGCCGCAACACGGAGTTCGCCGTCATCTGACGTTTTCAACCTGCCGGCCGGCAACGAGCCACGCAGTCACCAGAAGAAGGAGGGATTACGATGAAAAAAAAGCTGCATTGCTTGAGCCTTGTCGCGTTTTTGGCGCTCGCGCCGCAGATGGCCCTCGCCGGAAAGGCCGACGACACCTTCAACGTGGCGTTTACAGTTGAGCCCACTACGATGGACACTTACAAGGAGACGACCCGTGAGGGGTACATCCTTGCTCGCCTGATTTATGACTGCCTGATCGAGAAGGACACCTCGACCGGCGAGTTCAAGCCGTCGCTTGCATCGTCCTTCAAGGTCACCGACGATACCACGCTTGATTTCGTGCTGCGCACCGACGTGAAGTTCCACGACGGCACGCTGATGACGGCCGACGACGTGGTCTATACGCTCAATATGGTATCCTCGAGGGAATACGGCGCCCGCTACCAGATCGCCGTCGACTGGATCGAGAGGGTCGAGAAGACCGGCGAGAACGCGGTCCGCATCAAGATGAAGCGGCCTTCTCCGCTTGCGCTCGAGATGCTCGCAGGCAATCTGCCGATCTATCCCAAAGCCTACTACGAGAAAGCCGGACCGGCCGGCATGACGACGAAGCCCGTCGGCACGGGGCCCTATCGCCTCGTCGAGGTCTCGCCCGGCTCGCGCTACGTGTTGGAGCGTTTCGCCGACTATTACGCGGGCAGCCCGAAGGGCCAGCCCGCCATCAAGCGCATCGTGGTGCGCGTCCTGCCCGAGACGAACACGCAATATGCCGAGCTGATGAACGGCAGCCTCGACTGGGTTTGGAAGGTCTCGCCCGACGACGCGCGCCGCCTACAGAGCCGGCCGAACCTCAAGGTCCAGAGCACTGAAATCCTGCGCTACGCGTTCATCGGCATCAATCCCAACTTCCAGGACAAGAAGAGCCCCTTCGCCGACGTCCGCGTCAGGCAGGCCTTCAACTACGCGGTGAACCGCCCCGCGATCATCAAGGCCTTCGTCGGCGGCTCCGCTCAGCCGGCCTATGCGCCGTGCTCGCATCTCCAGTTCGGCTGCACCTATGATGTCGATCGCTACGAATTCGACGTCGCCAAGGCGAAGGCGCTGCTCGCCGAAGCTGGCTATCCGAACGGCTTCTCGACCGAATTGATGATCTCCTCCACCCCGAAGGAGCAAGCGGAGGTGATCGCGGCCAATCTGGCCGCCGTCGGCATCAAAGTGACCCTCAACTTCCAGCAATACGCCCCGGCCCTGACGGCCTGGCGCGAAGGCCGCATTCCGCTCCTGATGGGCAACTGGGGCTCCTATGGCGTGGCGGATGCCGGGCTAAGCATCAGCAACTATTTCTCTGGGACGGCCGACGACCAGGTTAAGGACAAAAAAGTGATCGACCTGCTGGCCAAGGCCGATAGCTCGATGGACCGCGACCTGCGCAAGAAAGACTATCATGAGGCGCTGAAGATCATTGCGTCGCAGGCCTATCTGGTTCCGCTGTGGACCTTCAACGTCAACACCGCCTTTAACGCCAGCCTCGATTTCAAGTTCGACGCCGACGAGTATGCGCGTTTCTACACCGCCAAGTGGAATTAAAATTGCTATGAACCAATCAACGCGCTATCCATACAAGGTCCCCAGCCGCGTTTATGACGAGGTAAGGGCTAAGGTCAGTGATCGGGCGAAGGAAATCCACGCCGACGCACTGGTCTGGGACATGACTCTTCCCTTCGGCAAAGGTTGGATGTCGGACGAACTGATATTCCGCTACCGGAACAGCGGATGCGACCTCGTCTCGCTAACGATCAACGACTTTCCGGGTTCGATCCAGGGCACAACCCAGAACATCGGCGCGGTGCACTCGATGGTACGGCGGCTTAGTTCGGACTTCGTCCTGGCGAAATCGGTCGACGACATCCTTGCGGCGAAGGCCAACGGCAAAACTGCGCTGATCTTCAACCTGCAGGAGACGAATCCGCTTGAGCGAAACCTCGACATGATCGAGGTCTATTTCGAGCTCGGCGTGCGCCACATGCTGATGGCGTATAATATGAAGAACTTCGTCGGCGACGGCTGTGCCGAGGAGACTGATTCAGGTCTCAGCCGGTTCGGCGTCACGGTCATCAAGGAGATGAACCGGGTCGGCATGCTAGTCGATGGCACACATTGCGGCTATCGCACCTCTATGGAAGCGATCGAAGTCTGCGAGGGGCCATTCATCTTCTCGCATTGTGTTTCGCACGCCATTTATCCTCACTACCGCAATATCCGCGACGACCAAATCAAGGCCTGCGCCGCGACCGGAGGCGTCATCGGCGTCAATGGCTGCGGCTTCTTCCTGGGCGACATGGCGGGCAGCGTCGAAGCGATGTTCCGCCATCTCGACCGTATCGTGTCGCTGGCGGGGCCTGAGCATGTCGGGCTCGCCCTGGACTATCTGGATAACCCCAAGCCGTTCTTCGACAGTCAGGACGCCAACCCCAGCATGTGGCCGCTGCTGGACGGCAAGCCCCATATGCGGGCCGACTACGTCCTGCCCGAGGAACTCCTGCTACTGACGGACACCATGCTCCGGAACGGCTACAGCGAGCAGAATGTGCGCGGCATCCTCGGGCTGAACTTCCTGCGCGTCGCAGGTCAGGTCTGGAAGTAGCGATCATGCGCCGGGCGAGCCTTGCGGCTCGCCCGGACTGGAGAATCGGCACGGAATCTCGGTAGGGCTGCATGCTCACATATTGTTCACAGCGCGCGGTCTCGGCCTTGCTGCTGATGCTGCTGATCTCCCTGGTGGCCTTTTTCCTGATCTTCGCGTCCGGCGACCCGGCCGTGAAGATTGCGGGCGAGGCCGGGACGGCGGCGGATGCGGACCGCATCAGGGAGGCGCTCGGCTTCAACAGGCCGCTCGCCGTCCAGTACCTGTCCTGGCTCGGGCACCTCCTGACGGGCGATCTCGGCCGTAGCATCTATTTCAACCAGCCGGTAGCGACGCTCATCGCAGATCGCGTCAGCACGACGCTGACGCTCAGCGTTTCGGCGATGCTGCTGGCGGTTGCCGTGGCGCTGCCGCTCGGCATCGCGGCGGCGCGCTGGCAAGACGGTCTCGTCGACAAGCTCGTGCTCGTCTTCGCTGCCGTCGGCCAGGCGATGCCGACCTTCTGGTTTGCCCTGCTGATGATCATCGCCTTCAGCGTCAACTGGCAGATCCTGCCGACCTCGGGTTCCGAAACCTGGCTCCATTTCGTGATGCCGTCCCTGGCCCTGGCCTATTTCGCGATGCCGACCATGCTGCGCTTGACCCGCGCGGGCATGATCGAGACCCTGGAGGCCGACTACATCCGCACCAGCAAGGCCATGGGCATCCCGGCTTCGCTGATCCTTTTCAAATACGCGCTGCGCAACGCCGTGGTCCCGGTCGTCGGCGTCTCGGCCGCGCAATTCGGCTCGATGCTGGCGGGGTCGATCGTGATAGAGAGCATCTTCGCCCTGAATGGTGTCGGCCGGCTCGCGTTTGAATCGATCCAGCGCAGCGACCTGTCGACCGTTCAGGCGCTCGTGCTGTGTTTTTCTTTCGTCTACATCGTGCTCACCTTCCTGTCCGACCTGCTGAACGCCTGGATCGATCCCCGCATGAGAAGCATCTATGGCAACCCTGCTTGACGCCGCGGAGCGGCCTCGGCGCCGGCTCACGCCGAAGATCGATTTCGGCAAGGCCAGCCTCTATCTGAGCGGGCTCGTCATCCTGCTGATCGCCCTGGCCGCGATCTTCGCGCCCCTGCTGGCTCCCTACGATCCCTATGCGCAGGACCTGCTGCGGCGGACCTTTCCGCCCTTTTGGATGGAAGGGACGGACCATGCCCACTGGCTGGGCACGGACCATCTTGGCCGGGACTATCTCTCGCGGCTGATCTACGGCGCGCGCATCTCGCTGACCATCGGCTTCGTGACCGCGCTGGTCTCCGGCTTCATCGGCACGGCACTGGGCGTGACGGCCGGCTATTTCGGCGGCCGGGTCGATGCGGCGATTTCATTCGTGATCACGGCGCGACTCGCCATTCCGGTCATCCTGGTGGCGTTAGCGGTCGTGGCGATGGTCGGCTCCTCGTTCGAGATCGTCATCGCGGTGCTGGGGCTGCTGCTGTGGGACCGCTACGCGCTGGTCATGCGGGCCGCGACGCAGCAGTTGCGCGGGCGTGACTTCGTGCTGGCGGCGCAGATCCAGGGTGCCAGCCATTGGCAGATCGTCCGCCACGAGATCCTGCCGAACATCGTTCCGCCGCTGCTCGTCGTGATGACGGTCGAGATCGCGCAAGCGATCATGCTCGAGGCGGCCCTGTCGTTCCTTGGGCTCGGCGTACCGGCGCCCCTGCCGTCCTGGGGGCTCATGCTCCAGGAAGGGAAGGCCAACGTCCTGTTCGACCCTTGGCTGATCACTATACCGGGCGCCGCTCTCTTCACGCTAGCGCTCGTGGACAAAGGGTATCCATAGTTTGACTGCGGCGATAGCGACGAAGCCGAGGTAGGATTCTTTGGTCTTGTCGTAGCGGGTCGCGACGCGTCGCCAGTTCTTGAGCTTGTTGAAGAGCCGCTCGATCTGGTTGCGCCATTTGTATTTGGCTTTGTCGTGCGGGATGGGCTCGCGCCGATTGCTCTTTGCCGGGATGACGGCTTCGATGTCGGCCTCAGCGATCTCCTCGCGGATGGCGTCTGCATCGTAGCCCTTGTCAGCGAGGAACGCCTCGATCCGGTCGGAAATCATCCGGAAAAGGGGCGCAAAGCCCTGGGTGTCGTGGGTTTGCCCGGGCGTCAGGAGGAAACCGAGCGGACGGCCTTTTGCATCGCATCGGGCATGGAGCTTGGTGGTGAAGCCGCCGCGCGATCGGCCAAGCGCCTCGGCCTGCTGAGCCCCCTTTTTATGCCGACCGCACAATGATGTGCCCGGACAACCGTGCTGTCGATCATGTCGGCGCTTCGATCCCGCTCGACCAGTTCGGCCAGGGTTTCGAGCATCGCCTCGAATACGCCGGTCTCGACCCAGCGTCGGTAACGGCGGAAGACGCTGTTCCACTTGCCATATTCGTCAGGCAGATGCCGCCATTGTGCGCCGGTGCGCGCCATCCACATCATGCCTTCGAAATAGCGTCGATTGTCCTGGGCAGGGCGGCAGCCGCGCCCTCGTTCAGCAGGAAGAAGCGGACCGATCAGCGCCCATTCCTCGTCCGTCAAACCAATCCATTCGCCCAAGGCTGCCTCCAAAGAGGAGCCTTGAATCAAAACCGGATTCCGCAGTCAACCTTTGTCAACGAGCGCTAGCCGGTTTGATGCACGCTCGTGCACAGTCAGCGCAAAGATGTCAAATCTATGTAACTAATTGAATTGGCCGAAGGGCGACGCATTCTCAGCGCGCAGAGCGTATCAAAAATTTGAATCATCTCAGCAATCTTGATTCAACAATTCAATTAGTCACGCCCCCTGATCCGGGATCACATCCGGACATGGCAAGCTTCGAATATTCAAGCCCGTCGACGCTCTATCGCATTGACCGCGGGCGCAATATGCAGCGGTTTTATTCGCTGTCGACCTCCCCTACCCTCTTCGGCGGTACTTCCCTGGTTCGAGAATGGGGGCGGATCGGGTCAATTGGGCGGCGCCGGGTCGATCTCTTCGAGACAACTGCGGAGGCCGAAGCCGCCCAGGACGAAATTGTCCGGACGAAGCGAGCCCGAGGCTATCAATCAGATCGCGGCCCGTGAGGATCAGGTGTAGACCCCGGCTTTAACTGTCTCGAGATATTCGAGCACCAGCGGCGCGCGTCCCTCGGCGACCAAATCGTACGCAGTCTTTCCCGACAAGCCTGGAAGCGGCAGGCTCTTAAACCGGGTAGCCGCTTCCTCACCGGCCATCTCGGCCCAAGTCTTCAGAACCATCTCAATCGTGCTCAAGGCAGCGTCAACCTTTTCCGAAGCCTGCTTCGTGGCCCCGGTGCTGCCCTCGAAACCGACTAGCCGATCCAATTCGGCGACCGTTATTCCCAGTCGCCTCGCTAGCCGATGGCTTGTGGCTTCCATGAGAGCCGAGGCGGCACTTGCGGAGTCTCGATCCTGCATCGCCTCATCTCTCCTCAAAGCTCTTTGTGAACTCCGAAATGTGTATCGCCGGCATCCCGATCGCCCTGGGCCCATCGATGTCGGCCGATTGCGTGTCGCCTACGAATAGAATCTCCTGGGCAGCGAACCCGAGCCTTTCGCACACGAGGTGGAAGATTGCCGGGTCAGGCTTTGCCAAGCCCACCTCATAGGAAAGCACCAATGCATCCGGAGCGCTGGGCAGGCAAGCGATCAATGGAGGCCCATAAGGCATTGCTAGATTGGAACAAATTCCGATCTTAATCCCTTCCCGCTGCAGCTTCTTCCAGATATCGGCGATACCGTCGCGCAATTGAACCGAGGTAATTTCGGCCTGCAGATCGCGTTCGAGCTCGCCCAATCGATTCACGTCGAGCCCGGCCGTGAGTGATCTCGCGACGGATCGAAGGTCCAGGGGCTGCGTCAGGACCTGGTTGGCGTTAGCGCCTGACGGATACTCACCGAGGAGCGCTCGGAACGGCCGGCGCTTGTCGCCAATCTCAACGACAGTGCCGAAAGCGTCGAAGCAAACCGCGCGGACCCCTGCCCTACCCAGCCACCGATTTCCCAAGGTCGTCAATCGCGGTATCTCCGTCGCATGCGCCTCTGGATTCTATCCGATCTCCACGCTGAGCAAAGCGCGCCTGTCGCTCTTCCTGAGCCCGGTGAAGAATTCGATATCGCCGTGATCGCCGGCGACGTTCACGGCAGTTGCGCCGCGGCCGTAGAATGGCTTGCTGAAGCTCCCAAGCTGCAGGGAAAGCCTGTCGTCTTCGTCCCCGGTAATCACGAGTTCTTCGGTTCGGTTCTGCAGGACAACCTTGCTGCGGGTCTCGAGGCTGCTGCTCGCACTGGCGGACGCGTTCATCTCCTTCACCGGGCGGCAATCACTATTGGCTCCGTCCGCTTCATCGGTTGCACCCTCTGGACCGACTACCGCCTGCTCGGAACACCGAAGGCATCCATGGTGCTCGCCGGCGATGAGCTAGATGATCACAGGCTGATCCGCTATCGCGAAGCCAACGGACACATCAGCCGTTTCATGCCTGTCAACGGCGGTCGGATTCCAGGCCAGCGTGGCGGAGTAAAAGCAGGCCACTGGCGTTGGGGAGCGGCGGATATGGCGAGGGCCCCGATCGGGGCCCTGGCCATATCGCGCTGCCGGATTGCTCAGGCGATGATCTCGCCGGTTTCGGGATCGGCTTCGTCGGCGGTGGCCTGGTTTTGCTCCGCCGCGGCGGTGGCGCGCCGGCGGCCGGCGGATTGCCTGAGGCGGTAGCTGTCGCCGTTCATGGCGAGGATACTGACGTGGTGGGTCAGCCGGTCGAGAAGCGCGCCGGTCAGCCGCTCCGATCCCAGGACCGAGGTCCAGTCCTCGAAGGGCAGGTTCGAGGTGACGATGGTCGAGCCGCGCTCGTAGCGCTGCGAGAAGACCTCGAACAGGAGCTCGGCGCCGGTCGGCGACAGCGGCACATAGCCGAGCTCGTCGACGATCAGCAGCTTGACTGCGGATTCCGACGAGACCGGCCGGGTAATCCAATAATTATCGGCGGCGGCGGCCTCGTCGTCGAAGGCGCTGGCCTCGAACTTCTGGATCCAGATGCGGATCAGGTTGCGCGACAGATCGTGTCGTCGAGCGAGGCTGTGGAGCGTCTCGCCCGCCAGGTAATCCTGAACCACCTGGCGCTTGAATTCGATACTGTGGGAACGATGTCGAACCATGGGCTTTCATCCTTCGAAAGCCCGGCTCCTCGGTCAATTGCCCGCCGTCACGCTGTCCGCCTCAAGGGGCGCACTCCACTAACGGGTCACTTCTCGGCGGAAATCAACACACCTTCGCCTTGAAGGCCGACGTGTGGTTCCGCCGCGGTCGTTTCGTCATGGTTTCTCCTGTCGCGGCCATCATGCCGCCTTCAGGCAGAAACTCCACTTATCCGACCTGTCCAGTTTCCCCGAGCCAACTCTGTTCTTCGTCTATCGTGCCGTAGGCAGGGCTTCCAGCCGGGGAATGCCGGCGCCCGGTGCGACCGTCATCGCCGACGCCAGCAGCCGCCTCGTATAGGGTTTCTGCGCGTTCTCGAATATCTCGGCCTTGGGTCCGTATTCGACGATCTTTCCGCGGTAGACCACAGCGATGTTCTCCGCGATGTGCTCCATCACCTCGAGGTTATGGCTGATGAAGACGTAGGTCAGTTTCAGCTCCTTGCGCAGGTCGTGGAGCAGATTGAGGATCTGCGCCTGCACCGATACGTCGAGCGCCGATGTCGGCTCGTCGCAGATCAGGGCGCCGGGCCGCAGGGACAATGCTCGCGCGATGACGACGCGCTGGCGCTGCCCGCCCGAGAGCTGGCCCGGAAAGGCTGCATGCGTACGCTTCGGCAGCCCGACGAGGTCGAGGAGATCGTGCGCGCGCTTCAACTGCTCAAGCCGGCTGCCCATGCCGTGCAGGCGCAACGGATGGGCGACGGCATCCTCGATCGAGCGCGACGGGTTCAGCGAGGAGTACGGATCCTGGAAGACGAACTGCACCTCCCGCGAAACCTGCCGGCGGTCGATCGTCTCCATCGAGCGGCCGTGCAGCAGCGCGTCCCCGCTCGTCGGCTGGGTCAGCCCCAGCATGAGCTTGGCGAGGGTCGTCTTGCCGGAGCCCGATTCGCCGACGATGCCGAGGACCTCACTGCGGTTCACGGTCAGGCTGACCCCGTCGACGGCATGAAGCGGGCGCCGTCTCCAGGCGCCGTCCCGGACATGATAGGTCTTGCGGACGTCGCGCAGCTCGAAGACCGGTCCATCGGTCGCGTTGTCAGGCACGGGAGGCAAGGCTGGTCTCCTCAGCGGTCACGATGCATCGCGCGAGATGCCCGCCCGGGTGCTCGAGCAAGGCAATATCGTCGTCGCAGGCGGGGCGCGCGAGGTCGCAGCGCTCGCGGAAGCGGCAACCGCGCAGCTCGCCGACGAGCGACGGCACCGTGCCGCGGATCGTCGCCAGATGCGCCTCGCCGCTGCGCGCATTGCTGGGCAGGCAGCACATCAGGCCGGTCGTATAGGGGTGTCGGGAGCTGCCGAAGATCTGCGCGGGCGTCCCGCTTTCGACGACCTGGCCGGCATACATCACGCAGATGCGGTCGGCGATGCGCGAGACGATGCCGAGATCATGCGTGATCAGCACCAGCCCCATGCCGAACTCCTTCTGCAGCTCCATCAGCAGATGCAGGAGCTCGGCCTGCACCGTGACGTCGAGCGCCGTGGTCGGTTCGTCGGCGACGATCAGGTCGGGCCCGCACATCAGCGCCATCGCGATCATGACCCGCTGGCGCAGCCCGCCTGAGAGCTCGTGCGGATACTGGCCGAGCCGCTGGGG
The DNA here is from genome assembly GCF_945957345.1 of uncultured Allobosea sp. Taxonomy (GTDB): domain Bacteria; phylum Pseudomonadota; class Alphaproteobacteria; order Rhizobiales; family Beijerinckiaceae; genus Allobosea. The sequence goes on from NZ_CAMFKW010000026.1 coordinate 72,355, forward strand.
CGCATGCGTGATGCCGACGCGTTCCAGCAGGTAAAGCGCGCGCTCCTTCGCCTGTGCCCGCGAGCCCTTGCCGTTCTTTCGGAAGACGGTCGTCAACTGGTCGCCGATCGTGAAGACCGGATTGAGCGATGTCATCGGCTCCTGGAAGATCATCGAGATGCGGCGGCCCCGCAGCCCGGCGATGGCGCCACTCCGCTGGGACAGCTCGTCGCCGTCGAAGATCAGCGCATCGGCGCTGCGCTTCGCTCCCGGCGGCAGCAGGTCCATGATCGCCAGCGCGGTCATCGACTTGCCGCAGCCGGATTCGCCGACGATGCAGAGCGTCTCGCCGCGTTCCACCGAGAAGCTGACGCGCTGCACGGCGTGAAGGGGCCCCTTGGAAGTCGGCAGCACGACCGAGAGGTTCCTGACATCCAGAAGCGTGCTCACATCCGGCCCCGCTTGTTAGTGATCTTCTTCAGGGAGTCGCCGAACACGTTGATCGCGAGCACTAGGCTTCGTGGACAAAGGGTAGCCAGAGTTTGACTGCGGCAATGGCGACGAA
>NZ_CAMFKW010000027.1 GCF_945957345.1 uncultured Allobosea sp.
GCGAAACCGGGCGCGACAGGAAGGAGACGGCCTCGATCAGCACCATGAAGGGCAGGAGCCACCCAGGCACGCCCGACGGCACGAACAGGCCGAAGAAATGGCTGCCATGCTTCACGATGCCGTAGATCACCACGATGCTGATCACGAGCAGCGCAAGCGCGGCGGTGACGATGATCTGGCTGGTGACGGTGAAGGAGCCGGGCAGAAGGCCGAGCAGGTTCGAGGCCAGCACGAACATGAACAGCGAGAACACGAAGGGGAAGAACTTCAGGCCTTCCTTGCCCATCACGCCCGTCATGGTCGCGGCGACGAATTCATAGGCCATCTCGGCGAGCGACTGCAGGCGGCCGGGAACGACCGAACGCTGGCTCGAGCCATAGATCATGATCGCGGAGACGACGGCGAGGACGATCACCATCCACAGCGAGGTGTTGGTGAAGGAGAGGTCGATGCCGAACGGCTTCAGCTCCACGATCGGAGCGATGTGGAATTGGTGGATCGGATCGATTCCGCCGCCGGCCGCCATTGTCTCGTTCCTCGTCGCGCGGCCGGTAGAGCCGCCTTTCGATCAATTCGCTTTCGGGCCGCCCTTCGACCCGGAGGTCGGACGCGAACCGAGCCGATAGACGGATCTGAAGCCCGCGATGGCACCGATCACCAGGAAGGCGATCAGCAGGAACGGGGACGTTCCCAGCCACCGGTCGCCGAGGTACCCGATCAGGGCGCCTGCGATGATGCCACCTGCGAGATCCGTCGCGGCGCGAAAGCCTGAAGACATCGCGCCCGCAAGCGCCTTGTCTTCTCCAACCGGGCTCGCGCCCGGCCTTTCGCTCTCTTCCGCCCGCTTGATCGCGGACTTCAGCGAGCCCAGTCTTGCGCGCAACTCCGAGTCTGAGGCGTTTGGGTCGGGTTCGGACATGGTCTTGGTTCTCCATCTTGATCGCGTTTATGCCGCGATCCCGCGAAAAACCACTATAACCACGACCAAACCCGCGCATCGAGCCGTCGTCAGCACGGCCTCCTTTATTGGCAGCCCCCCGCGCTGTCAAGGCAGGTGGATAATGTCTAACGCATTGGAATATATATAAATTCTGGCAAAGTGCGACAATCTTGCCGCATTGCGGGACCGAATGTGGCATTTTTTCAGCGGGGCGCGGCCAATCTACGACCTGTTTCTGGGGATGATCGGGCTGCTCGGCGCCCGCTTATCCCGCCTCGCGGATGCGTTCGGCCGTGGCCAGGTCGACCGAGACCATCTGGCTGACCCCGCGCTCGGCCATCGTCACCCCGAAGAGCCGCTCCATCCGCGCCATCGTGATCGGGTTATGCGTGATCAGGATGAAGCGGGTTTCGGTATTGCGGGCCATGTCGACGAGCAGGTCGCAATAGCGCTCGACATTGGCGTCGTCGAGCGGCGCGTCGACCTCGTCGAGCACGCAGATCGGCGAGGGATTGGTCAGGAACACCGCGAAGATCAGCGCGGTCGCGGTCAGCGCCTGCTCGCCGCCGGAAAGCAGCGTCATCACCTGCGGCTTCTTGCCGGGCGGACGGGCGAAAATCTCGAGCCCCGCATCGAGCGGATCTTCCGAATCCACCAGTCGGAGTTCCGCCTCACCGCCGCCGAAGAGCACGCCGAACAGCCGCTGGAAATGGCCGTTGACGACGTCGAAGGCGGCGATCAGGCGTTCCCGTCCTTCGCGGTTGAGCGCGCCGATGGCCTGTCGCAGGCGGCGGATCGCCTCGGTCAGGTCGTCGCGTTCGCCTGAAAGCCCTTCGCGCTTGGCCTTCACCTCGGTCAGTTCGTCCTCGGCACGCAGATTGACGGCGCCGAGCCGCTCGCGTTCGCCCTTGAGATTGGCAAGCCGCCGCTCGATCGCTTCGGGTTCCGGAAGCGCGTCACCAGCCTTGATTCCGGCGATCGCTTGCAAACCGTCGAGCCCGGTATCGAGACCGTCCTCGATCTGCCGGATGATGTCGCCAACGCGCTGACGGGCTGCCTCCAGCCGCGCTTCGGCCGAGGCGCGGCGCTCGCGAGCGCTCGACAGGCCTTCCAGTGTGATGCGCGCCTGCCGGTCGGCCTCCGCGAGCGTGGTTTCACCCGCAGCCAGCTTGTCGGCAGCTTCCCGGCGCGCGCCTTCCGCCTGCTCGATCTCTGCGACGAGACGCCGCCGCTCGGTCAGGAAGGTGTCGGGCGCTTCGAGAAGCGTCTTCTGCTCGGCGCTGGCGGCCTCGATTCGCCGCCGTGTCTCCTGGCCAGTCTGGAGGCTGGCGGCGATACGCTGCTTCCAGGCCTTGATATCGGCGGCGATGGCGTCGCGGCGGCGGGCGCGCAGGTCAGCCTCGCGCGCCAGGGTCTGGACCTGCGCCCGTGCATCGGAGGCGGCTGCGCGGGCCTGACCCAGCAGCACGCGGGCCTTGAGCAGGGTGTTCTCCAGCTCTGCGGAGGCGGGCAGGGCGGAAAGCCCGTTCTCTTGCGCCGTAACCTGCTGCCCGGCTTCGGATACCGCTTGGCCGAGCCGCTTGATCGCTTCGGCCAGTGTCGAGCGTTTGACCAGCGTCTCGGCCGCCTTGCGTTCCGCAGCGGTCAATTGCTCGCGGGCCTGGTCGACGCCGCGCCGTGCTTGCCGTGCGGCTTCGATTGTTGCGGTTTCGGCCTGCGCCGCTTGTCTTGCCTCGGCGCTCACCGCTTCCAATGTGCGGCGCGCCGCTTCCGCCGCCTCTCGGGCCGCTTGCGAGACGCGTTCAAGATCAGTGAGGCGATTCTTCTCAGACAGCCGTCGCGCGGCAGGCGAGGGAGCGTCGGCAGCACTCGTGAAGCCGTCCCAGCGCCAGAGATCGCCGGCTTGTGAGACCAGGATTTGGCCTTGCTTTAAGGCACGTCGCAGGACTTCACCCTCGTCAGGCGTGACGACGCCGATCTGCGCCAACCGGCGGCGCAGAGCCGCGGGAGCCTCGACATGGGCGAGCAACGGATCGGCGCCCGCGGGCAAGGCCGGATCGTCGCCGCCTTCGCCGGTATCGTCCCAATGGGCGGGGGCGGTCGCCTCGGTCGAAGCGTCGAGGTCATCGCCGAGCGCGGCGCCGAGCGCGATCTCATAGCCCTTGGCGACGCTGACCGCTTCGAGGACCGCTGGCCAGCGATCGCCCGCGGCTGGTGCAAGCAGTTTGCGCAGCGTGCCGATCTCGGTGTCGAGGCGCTGCGCCCGGCGTTCAGCCTCGGCGAGGGGGCCGCGCTGCCCGGCTTCGCGCTCGCGTGCCGAGGCTACGGCAGCACGCGTAGCTATGACATCGGCATCGGCGGATTTCAGCGCCTTCTCGGCGGCGATCAGCGCTTCGCGCAGTTTGTCGAGCAGCGTCTTCGCATCGGAGGCGTCGAGGGTTTCCAGCTCACGACGCAGCTTGTCGCGTTCGGCGCCGGCACGATCCTGCCGCTCGCGCGCCTCGCGCAGCGATCGTTCCAGGGCTCCGCGTCGCGCGGCGAGATCAGACAAGGCGCTCTGCGCGGTAACCTGCTCGGCCTCCGCGGCAGCGAGCGCGGCCTCTGCCACGCGTTGCGTGGCGGCCGCAGCTTCGGCGCCCGATCCGGCGCCGTCGCCTTCCAGGGCGAGCGCGGCATCTTCCTCCGCCAGCCGGGCGAGGCTTTCGGAGGCATCGCGCCCGACGTTTTCCTGTCGCGACAGGTCGGCCTGCAATTCGGCAAGGCGCTTCCCAAGTTCCTCGGCGCGCTGGCGGGCGCGGCGATTCTCGGCTTCGAGCTCGTCCAGCCCGCGCTTCAATCGCACCAGGGCGGCGGCGGCCGTCGCCTCGCCCTCGCGCAAGGCCGGCAATTCATGGGCGGCGATAGCCTGCCGCTTCGCAGCCTCGGCCTGGAGCCCGGTCTGGTCGGTGACGCCGCGCACCGCCTCTTCCAGCACATGCGATGCCTGCGCCTCCTGGGCGCGGGCGTCATGCAGGGCGATGACGGCGAGCGTCGCCTCGGCCCGGCGGATATCGGAGGCGAGGCTGCGATAGCGCCCGGCCTGCCGCGCCTGACGCTGCAGGGCGTCGATCTGCCCGTCGATCTCGCCGAGCACGTCTTCGAGTCGGGTCAGGTTGTCCTCGGCCCCGCGCAGGCGCAGCTCCGCCTCGTGGCGGCGGCTGTGCAGGCCGGCGATGCCGGCGGCATCCTCCAGGATGCGCCGGCGCGATTGCGGCTTGGCCGAGATGATCTCGCTGATCTGCCCCTGCCGGACGAGGGCCGGCGAGCGGGCTCCGGTCGCCGCGTCGGCGAAGAGGAGCTGCACGTCCTTGGCCCGGACCTCCTTGCCGTTGATGCGGTAGGTCGAGCCTTCCTCGCGCTCGATCCGGCGCGTGACCTCCAGAACGTCGGTTTCGTTGAAGGCGGCAGGCGCCTTGCGATCGCTGTTGTCGAGGGTGAGCGAGACCTCGGCCATGTTGCGAGCCGGGCGCTCGTTCGAGCCGCCGAAAATGACGTCGTCCATCCCCGAGCCGCGCATGTTCTTGAACGAGCTTTCGCCCATCACCCAGCGCAAGGCTTCGACGAGATTGGACTTGCCGCAGCCATTGGGCCCGACGACGCCGGTCAGTCCGGGTTCGATCGGAAATTCGGTCGGCTCGACGAAGGTCTTGAAGCCGGCGAGCTTGAGACGCGTCAGGTGCATGGCTGCGCCTCGCCGGCTTGAAAAAACTCAGCCCCCGTCCCGCGAAAAGCCGCCGTATGGCTTCCTGGGATGAGGGCTGAAGTGAATGTCGCGCTCAGGGCGCGCGAGCGGAAAACCGCCGCCTCAATTGCCGATGAGCGGCTCCAGGATCTTGTCGAACTCGGCGATCGTGAGCGCACCGGAACGCTTCTGCCCATTGATGAAAAAGGTCGGCGTCGAATCCACGCCAGCCTTGGCCCCGCCATCCTTCACCACCGTGACCGCGTCATAGATATCCTGGCGTTTCAAGCAGGCTTCGAAGGATTCCTGTGTGAAACCGGCCTGCTTCACCAGCGACGACAGGGCATCGACCGGCTTGTCGGTGAAAGCCCAGTTCTTCTGCTGCGCGAAGAGCAGGTCCGTCATCGGGTAGAACTTGTCGTTGCCGTTGCAGCGGGCAAGCATGAAGCCGGCGGTCGCCAGCGGATCGAGCGGGAACTCGCGCAGCGTGAAGCGCACCTTGCCGGTATCGACGTATTTCTTCTTCAGCTCCGGCCAGGTCGTCTCGTGGAAATGCGCGCAATGCGAGCAGGTCATCGAGGCATATTCGACGATGGTGACCTTGGCGTCGGCCGGGCCGAGCCAGACATCGCCCAGCGGGCCGGCATCGGGCAGCTTGGTCTGGGCTCGCGCGGCGGTGCCGCCGGCGAGCGCGGCAGCGGCGATACCGGCTGCGCCGGTCAGGAGCTGTCGCCTGTTCGTCATCGTAAGGGATCCTCGAAGGGTCAAAGTGGCTTGGAGCTATAGAGACCGGTGCGATTGTGGCAAGAGCGCATCGTGCCGCGCGCCGCACCGCTCACGAAGCCGTGTCGTCGCCTTGCGTTTTCGTGCGGAGGGCTACCGCCCGGCCGAGCCGGGCCAGCGCCTCCCGTAGGCCTTCATCGGCGACGCCGGCGACCTGCGCCTCGACACGCGCTGCGGTTTCGCTGTCGAGCTTCGGTACCGGCTTCTGCGTAACGAGCGGAGCGACCGGCCCTTGCTTGAGCACGAGCTTGCCGACGGCGCGCCAGCCGAGATGGGTGTTGACGCGCTCGACCAGGATCGGCCCGAGCTGCTGCATCTCCAGCGCGAAGGCGCTCTCGACCCGCACGACCATGGTCGCGGGCTCGGAAGCCTCGCCCGGAGCCGGTCGGCGGCGCGGCCAGTCGATCTTGAGCGGGCGCGAGCGCGCAGCCAGCCGCTCGCCGACGATCTCCGGCCAGAGCGAGACGATGGCACGCCCCGCGAAGCCCTGGGCGGCGAGCGCGGGCGCGATGCAGTCGTCGATCAGCTCAGCGAGGGGTTTGGCGGACATGGTTGCATTGTCGGCGCGATGGCCCTGTCTTACAAGGCCAGTGATCGCGGTGGCGGCTTGGTTGGGGGATGGCGGGATGCGTGGAATGCTGCTCGGACTTTGCGCGGCGATGCTTCTCGTCGCGCCAGTCTCGGCCGTGGAACTGTCGCAAAAGGGACCTGCGGCACTGATCAGCGGCGCGATCAAGGATGGTGACCAATTCAAGTTGCGGGAGTTCCTTGCCCGGCCCGAAGCAACCCAGATCAGGACCGTTTATCTCGACAGCCCCGGAGGCCAGATCGATCCGGCTCGTGAAATGGCGCGGCAGATTCGCGAGAAGGGCTATGCGACCGCCGTCGATGCGGCTCGCGGGCGCTGCGAGAGCGCTTGCACAGGCCTGTTCGTCGCGGGCTCGCGGCGGCTGTACCTGAACGCGGGTGCCATCAGTGACGGCGAGGGCAAGACCAAGCGCGGGCTCGGCTTTCACGAGGGCAACAGTTCGCAGCGTGCTGGCGGGCGCGGCTATTCCGGTGGCGCGACATCCAGCATGGTCAACATCTACTACGAGATGGGCGTGCCCGGTGCCGCTTCGCTCATCACGAAAGCGGCCTTCAACAGCATGTACCATATTTCGGCGCAGACGGCGCTGTCGCTGGGCATTGCGACGGGGCTGTCCGGCCCGTGAGCACGGCCCGTGCCACTGATCTTCTTGCCTGGTACGACCGTCATCGCCGGGCGCTGCCCTGGCGTGCCCGCGCGGGCGAGCGGCCCGACCCATACCGCGTCTGGGCCTCCGAGATCATGCTGCAGCAGACGACGGTCACGGCCGTGAAGCCCTATTACGAGCGCTTCATGGCGCGCTTCCCCACTGTAAAGGCGCTGGCCGAGGCGCCGTCCGAAGAGGTCATGCAGGCCTGGGCCGGGCTCGGGTACTATTCCCGTGCCCGCAATCTCCATGCCTGCGCCAAGGCGGTGATGGAGAGGCATCGCGGCGGTTTTCCCGACACCGAGGAAGGCCTGCGCGCGCTGCCGGGCATCGGTGCCTATACCGCCGGCGCGGTCGCTGCCATCGCGTTCGACCGGCCGGCGGCGGCCGTCGACGGCAATGTCGAGCGCGTCATGAGCAGGCTCTTCGCGATCGAGGATGAATTGCCCGGCGCCCGGCCTTTGATTCGCGAGAGGGTTCTGGCGCTGCTGCCGCCCGGCCGGCCGGGCGATTTCGCCCAGGCTCTGATGGATCTCGGCGCCACGATCTGCACGCCGCGCAATCCGGCCTGCGGCCTGTGCCCGTGGCGCGAGCCCTGCCGGGCGCGGATCGCCGGCACGCAGGAGAGCTTTCCACGCAAGGCGCCGAAGAAGGCCGGTGTCACGCGCTATGGCGCGGCCTTCGTGCTGACCCGTTCCGATGGCGCCATCCTGCTGCGCACGCGGCCGGCCAAGGGGCTGCTCGGTGGCATGGCCGAGGTGCCGACTAGCGAATGGCGTGCCGATTACGAGCTCGACGGTGCCGCGCAGGACGCGCCGCTGCCCCTGCGCTGGAGCCAGGTCGCGGAGCCCGTGCGCCATGTCTTCACGCATTTTCCGCTGGAATTGACCGTGTTCACCGGCAGCACTCCGGAGCATGCGCAGGCTCCCGCCGGCATGCGTTTCACCAGGCTTGCCGATCTCGCTAGCGAGCCGCTGCCGAGCCTGATGGTGAAGGTGGTCGAGCGGGCCGGGCTCTACATCAATTCGAAGACGCGATAGGTCATCGTCGGCAGTTCGACGGACCATTTAAAATAGCCCTTCGAATAGATCTTGCCCCGGTTCGGCGGCCAGGGGTCGTGGATGCGCAGCGTCGTGCCGGTGCCGTCGGGATTGCCGTCGCCGCGCATGCCGACGATGACGATCATATGGCCAGGGCTGCCGCGGCCCGCCGTGTACTCGTCGACGCGCCAGAGCATGTCGAACATCAGCGGCCCGCGCGAGATGGCCTGCCTGAGCTGCTCGACCGACCAGGACTGCGGCGCGTTGCAGCGCAGCCTGTGGATGTTGCCGTAACGCTGTCCGGTCACGATCGCCTGGTCGCTTTCGGATGAGTTCAGCAAGCCGCCATCGGAGGCGATCATGTCCGGTGGCGTCTTGGCGATGATGATCGGTACGGTCGAATTCTTCATCATCGCCGTCGAGGTCGCCCAGCAGGTCGTGTTCGTGGGCTGTGCGATGAAGGAGACCTTGTGCAGGATCGGCGAGAAGGCCTCGGTGTCATAGAGGCAGGCTTGGGTCGCAGGCCCCGCCTGCCCATCGTCCACCAGCCAGTTCTTGCGCTGGAAGGCCAGGACCGCGTTGTGCGTGAAGGTGCCGAATTGGCCATCGGGCACGAGCTTCGGGATCGGCTTCAGCTTGGCGTTCAGCGCTTCCTGAAGCCTCCTGACCTCGGGGCCGCGGGAACCGTTCTTGAGGATCGTCGCCATGCTGCCGCCCTCGCTGTCATGCGTGCGAAGATGCCCGCCCCCGAGGCGAGGGCGCATCCTCTGAACGAATGAGAGAAGGGGGCGGGAGAGCGAACGGCGGCTCAGGCAGCCGCCATCTGCGCCCTGATCTCGCCGCGCAGCGCGTCGAGCACGGTGAGCCCGCCTTCGCGCTCGACATGCCAGAAGGTCCAGCCGTTGCAGGCCGGGAGTCCCTGCGCCAACGCGCCGACCTTGTGGATCGAGCCCACCGCCGGGCCGAGCAGCAGCGTGCCATCGGCCCGCACTGTGGCCTTGTAGCGGCGCTTCTCGTCATGGACGGTCTCGCCGGCCTTCACCAGCCCGGCCTCGACCAGGCTGAGGAACGGCACGCGCGGCTCGCTGCGCTTGGAGGGCGCGGCAGAGAACGCTTCCGGCGCCAGCGGCGTCACGGCAGCGATGCGCTCCCGCGCAGCCTTCGCGTAGACCGGATCGCGCTCGAGCCCGATGAAGCGGCGGCCGAGCGCCTTGGCGACGGCGCCGGTCGTCCCCGTCCCGAAGAACGGATCGAGGATGACGTCGCCGGGATTCGAGGCCGAGAGCAGCACGCGGGCGAGCAGCGCTTCCGGCTTCTGCGTCGGGTGCACCTTGGCGCCGTTGTCGTCCTTCAGGCGTTCGTCGCCGGTGCAGAGCGGCAGATACCAGTCCGAGCGCATCTGCAGGTCGTCATTGCCGCCCTTCAGTGCCTCGTAATGGAAGGTGTATTTGGAAGCTTCGCCGCGCGCCGCCCAGATCAGCGTCTCATGCGCATTGGTGAAGCGCCGGCCGCGGAAATTCGGCATCGGATTGGCCTTGCGCCAGACGATGTCGTTCAGCATCCAGAAGCCAAGATCCTGCAGCGTCGCGCCGACGCGGAAGATGTTGTGATAGCTGCCGATGACCCACAGCGCTCCGTCCGGCTTCAGCACGCGCCGCGCCGCCGAGAGCCAGTCGCGGGTGAAGCGGTCGTAGTCCGAGAACGAGGCGAACTTGTCCCAGTCGTCGTCGACGGCATCGACGAGGCTGTCGTCGGGCCGCCGTAGATCGCCGCCGAGCTGGAGATTATAGGGAGGATCGGCAAAGATCAGGTCGACGCTTGCCGGCGGCAGCGCGTTCATCGCCGCGACGCAGTCGCCGACGAGAATCTGATCGAGCGGCAGTTCCTGAGGAATGCCGATATGTTCGGGAAGGCTCCTGGCCTTCATCCGAGCCCCCAGTGCAGGCCGTCCGGTACGCGAAACCTGAATCCGGACGGGAGCACTGGCGGTCCCGGTACGCGAGATACCCATGACGCCAAGACCGTTACGCAACTTCAACGAGGCCGATATTGGTCAGACAGGGTAAAGGTCGGGTTTCCGCTTTGAAAAAAATGCGTCCCATTCTGGGGCTGCAATTTTTGCCTAGGCTATTGGCAATCAAAGGGAATTCGTAAACGGCGGTTAACGTCTCTGGTTGCCGTTGCGGCAGGTTTGCGATGGGCCCTTGATGAGGCCGGGAGCCGCATTTCCGTCATGGCGGGCTTATCCCGACCATCCAAGCCTTCACCATGCAAGGTGGTGTTCAAGACGTGGATGCTCGCCACACGGGCGAGCATGACGGGGTGATATACGGCCGAGCTTATGAAGGTCGGGTCGAGGCTACCTGCCATCGCGGAACGATGGGGAGAACGAGCGCTTCTACCGGAACCACACGCCCTTCACCGGCGCGAAGGAATAGCGATGCTCGGGGCAGGGGCCGTGCGCGGCGATCGCCTTGCGATGCTGCGGCGTCCCGTAGCCAACATGGCCGGAAAAACCATAAGTCGGGTAGAGCTTGCACAGCCGCGCCATCATCCGGTCGCGGGTCACCTTGGCGACGATGGAGGCCGCTGCGATCGAGGCGACCTGGCCGTCGCCCTGGACGATCGCCTCGCAGGAGCAGGCGAATTGCGGCGGGTCGTTACCGTCGACCAGGATATGGAGCGGTGCCAGCGGCAGGCCAGCAACCGCCCGGCGCATCGCCAGCAGCGTCGCCTGGCGGATATTGATGGTGTCGATCTCGATCGCCGTCACGCTGGCGACGGAGACCGCAAGCGCCTGCTCCATGATCTCGCCGAAGAGCTCCTCGCGGATCGCGGCCGGCAGCTTCTTCGAATCGTCGAGGCCGGCAGGCACGCGCTCAGGGTCGAGGACCACCGCCGCGGCCACTACCGGCCCGGCGAGCGGCCCGCGCCCGACCTCGTCGATGCCGGCCAGCGGCCACAGGCCGTTGGCGATGGAGGATGTCTCGCGGTGGAAGTGAGCGGGCATGGCGGGGTTATGCAGCAGGGCGCGACGCAGGGCCAGAGCGGTCTTCTGCTCGTCGCACGCGATAGCGCTTGAACGTCATGGTCGGGCCTGTCCCGACCATCCACGTCTTCCTTCGTGCAATGCGGTCCCAAGACGTGGATGCTCGCCACAAGGGCGAGCATGACGACGAGGGCCACGCAACTCCTCAAAACAGGCTCAACTGCGCCTTCTCCTTCTCCGGCTTCACGAAAAGATCGGTCCGCAGGCGGCGCCGCGTCGTGTTGAAGCCGATGCGCTCGGCTGCCATCTCGAAGCGCCGCCCGATCATCCAGGCATAGGGGCCGGAGCCGACCATGCGCTGGCCCCATTGCGAATCGTAGTCCTTGCCGCCCCGCGTCGACCGGATCAGCGACATCACATGCCGGAGCTTGTCCGGATGATGCGTCAGCAGCCATTCCTGCACGATGTCTCGGACTTCGAGCGGCAACCGGAGCAGGACATAGCCGGCTTCCTGCGCCCCCGCGGCTTTCGCGGCATCGAGGATGCGTTCGATCTCGTGCTCGTTGATAGCCGGGATGATCGGCGCCACCAGCACCGTGACCGGGATGCCGGCCTCCGAAAGTTTGCGGATCGTCTCCAGCCGCTTCGGTGGCGAGGCAGCGCGTGGCTCCATCCCGCGCGCGGTCTTGGGATCGAGCGTCGTCACCGAGAGCGCGACCTTGACCAGCCCCTTCTCCGCCATCGGCGCGAGGATATCGATGTCGCGCTGCACCAGCGCCGATTTTGTGACGATGCCGACAGGATGGTTGAACTTCGCCAGCACCTCCAGGATCTGGCGCATGATCCGGAGCTTCTTCTCGATCGGCTGGTAGGCGTCGGTATTGGTGCCGATTGCGATCGTGCGCGGCTGGTAGGACGGAGAGGAGAGTTCCTTCTCCAGCAGCGCCGCCGCATCGGGTTTGGCCGTCAGCTTGCTCTCGAAATCGAGGCCGGGAGACAGGCCGAGATAGGCATGGGTCGGCCGCGCGAAGCAGTAGACGCAGCCATGCTCGCAGCCGCGATAGGGATTGATCGAGCGGTCGAAGGAGATGTCGGGCGAGTCGTTGCGCGTGATGATGGTGCGCGCCTTCTCATAGGCGAGCTCGGTCGAGAACGGCGGCAATTCCTCGAGCGAGCCCCAGCCGTCATCCTCAACGACACGCTGCTCGGCTTCGTAGCGCCCGCCCGGATTGATCGTGGCGCCTCGCCCGCGCCGCCTGTCGGGATCGATGCGGTGCCCGGCATAGGCCATCGGATCGGCCGGGGCGACGACCGGCGCGGAGACGCTCGGCTCCCTGTCCAGCCGCCGCAAGGGCTGTGCCGTTGGGTAGGGCCGTGAAGTAGGTCTGGCCTGGGGCATGGCTTTCGAACCGGGTCGCGCGCCGGGAATCGACGCTCTCTGGTCTCATGTAGAGTGAACATAACAAGAACAAAAGGCAAGTGGCGGGATTGTGACATGCTGCGTTGCGGCATAGGATTTCGCTCATGCTCACAGCCGTGATCCGCAGCGATGGTTCCCAGCAGGCTCTCGCCGCGACCCTGGCCGTGCTGATTCCGGCGGTGGCGGAAGGCTTTCTCGGCCACGCGGTGCTCGTCGACACGGCGGGCTCGCCTGAGACAGAGCGGGCGGCCGACGCGACGGGCGCCCGTTATCTGCGCGCGAGCCATGAGCAGGCCTGGCAGGACGCGGCAGCGAAAGCTCGCGGCGATCGCCTCGTCCTGTTCGACGCCGGCGACGTTCCGCAGGCCCATTGGGTCCAGGCGGTGGAGCGCCATCTGCTGCTCGCGGCGAGCAAGCCAGCGCTGATTCCCTCACGCGGGGCCGCCGCGTCGCTGCGTGAGCGAATCGCGTTTTCCGTCGGAAGCCGCGGGCTCGCGGCAGGGCTGGTCATGCCCAAGGCGATGGCGCTGGCCGGCCGTCTCGACCAGGCTCCGGTGCGGTTGTCGGTCCTGCGGGAACGGGCGGGCTAAGCTGCTTCATTCCGATATTCGCTATGCCGGCTACGCATGGCTGGACGGATTTTGATCGGGAACTTGTGCATTGCAGCATAAGTTCATATGTTGACGGTCGCCTGAAGCACCTCCCTCAGACATCGAAAGGAGAGACCCATGCTGGAACGGCACGATTCCTGTTCTGCGCTCGAAGCGGAGCGCGACGAGGATAAGCGCGAGGAACAGCAGGAGGACGAGGATACGTTCTCGCCTCGCGTTCATCAGGAAGGATTCTGGAGCTAGGCGGCGGACTGGAAGCCGCGAAGGCTTCAAGGATCATCCGATGCTGAGCAAAGGGGCCTGATCGCCGAAGCGGTGGTCCGGCAGCTCCATGACAACAAGGCGGAGGGCTGAACGCAGCCCTCCGCACGGAATTCCGGGGCGTCGCAGGCCCTGCTACAAGACCTTCAGTTCCAGCGAACCCGAGGGCCTTCCCGCCGATGATCGGCATCACCTTGTGCACGAGATCAGAGGCGCCCCCATTCTGGCAATGGGTCGACAGGGCGTCCGCCTTGGAGGCGTCGTCCTCGATCCGGGCCTTGGGCTATCCGCCTCATCTCACTCTGGCGCGCTATGCCGGGAACTCCCCCGATGGGTTGAGCGGGGCGCTTGCGATTGTCGCGGAGGAGAGGCCGATCGCGCTGACCTTCGACCGAATCGGCCTGTTCGATGTCGATCCGCTGGTCTTATGGCTGTCACCGCGGAGCGACCGGCACCTGATCGATCTGCACGCCCGAATCCATGAGATCGTCGGCCCCGCGCTCTGCGATCCCTATTACCGGCCTGGGCAATGGACCCCGCATCTGACGCTCGCGACCGCTGTTCCCATGGAACGGCGCGAGAATGCCGTCGCCCTAACGGCTGAGAGCGTCGCGCCGTTCGAACTTGTCTTTGACAGGGTCGAGAGCGTTGCCTGGCCGCCGCTGCAGGTGCTGGAGACGGTGCAGCTCTGCAGCTGAGCGCGCCTCGCCTCGCGGGGCGCCCCGACTACACCGGATTGCGGAACGTATCGCAGCTTTGCATCGAGCCGGACTGGAAGCCGGTGGTGAACCACTTCATGCGCTGCGCCGAGGAGCCGTGCGTGAAGGAATCCGGCACGACAACGCCCTGCGCCGCCTTCTGCAGCTTGTCGTCGCCGATGGCGGAAGCGGTGCGCATCGCCTGGTCGATATCGCCTTGGTCGAGGCGGCCCATCGCCTGGATGTTATGGGCCCAGACCCCGGCGAAGCAGTCCGCCTGCAATTCGATCCTGACCGAGATCGCGTTCGCATCGCGCTCGGAGGAGCGCTCGCGCAATTGGTTGGCCTTGGGCAGGATGCCGATCAGGTTCTGGACGTGGTGGCCGACTTCGTGGCCGACGACATAGGCATAGGCGAAATCGCCGCCGCCGCCGAGTTTGCGCTGCATCTCCTGGAAGAAGGACGTGTCGAGATAGACCTTCCTGTCGACCGGGCAATAGAATGGCCCCATCGCGGACTGCGCCGTGCCGCAGCCCGAACGGTCGACACCGGAGAACAGCACGAGCCGCGGCGGCTGGTAGCGGGTATTGGCCTGCTGCGGCAGGATCTTCGACCAGATGTCCTCGTTCTGCGCCAGCACGGCCGAGACGAAGCGGCCCATCTGGTCCTGCGGCGGGCCGGAGGATTGGCGTGTCTCCTGCGTCTGTTCGCGCCCGCCGATGCCGCCGATCAGTTCGGCGCCGCCGATGAGCAGGCGCGGGTCGATGCCCAGTGCCCAGCCGAGCAGGCCGAGCACCACCATCGTGCCGATGCCGACGCCGCCGCGCCCGCCGGGCATGCCGGCGAAGCCGCCGCCACTGCCGCGCCGGTCCTCGAGATTATCGGACTGGCGGTAATCTTCCCATTGCATGAAGGCATCCCCGGCGAAGCTCCCCCGCAATCTCGCCGGGAGATGCGGGGAACTCAAGTCGTCTTTGCAGGCCGCTCCTGAACGCGGGGTGAGCGTGGCGGTTCCCGCGTCAGGACTTCGGGTCGAGCGCTGCCTTCAGCGACCGCAGGTCGCGCCAGGCGAGGCGCTTGTCGAGGGGGCGGCGCAGCAGATAGGCCGGGTGCAGGGTCGCGATCGCCTGGATGCGCCGCGCGCCGGTGTCGTATTCTACCCATTTGCCGCGCGAGCGCAGGATGCCGGTGAAGCCGAGCAGGCCCTGCGCCGAGGGCCCGCCGACGCAGACCAGGATGTCGGGATCGGCGAGCTCGATCTGGCGCTGGATGAAGGGCAGGCAGATCGCGACCTCCTGCGGGGTCGGCGTGCGGTTGCCGGGTGGCCGCCAGGGCAGAAGGTTGGCGATATAGACGTCCTCTTTCCGGCTCAGCCCGATCGCGGCCAGCATGCGGTCGAGCAATTGCCCGGAACGTCCGACGAAGGGCAGGCCGATCCGGTCCTCGTCGGCGCCCGGCGCCTCGCCGACCATCATCACGCGGCCTTCCGGATTGCCGTCGGCGAAGACGAGGTTCTTGGCGGTGGCCTTGAGCGCGCAGCCTTCGAAACCGGCGAGCGCCGTCCTCAATTCATCGAGCGTGCGGGCCTCGCGGGCGAGAGCCTTGGCGCTGAGCGTCGCGTCGTCCGGGGCTGTGGCGGCCGCCGCCATCGGTCGTGCCGGCGGCGTAGGGCGGCCGGGCAGGGGGCGCAGGCGCGGCTGTCCGTTGTTGCCGGCGGGCGCCGGATCGGCGAAATGGTTACGCGGCGTCTCGTCGAGCGCTTCGGTCACGCCCATCTCGGCGTACCAGCTCAGCAACTCATAGGGATCGGGCGCGTCGGGGCCGACTGTATCGGACAGGCTCATCGGCGCATCCTATACCCTGCAGGGGCTCTTCGCGAGCCAACGCAGTTGCAAAATGGAACGGGCGCTTGGATAGAGGGGTTCCAGACTGAACGAAAGCCGGCATTGAACGAACCGGCGAAATAGTTCATATATAAACTATCATGCGGCGCGGTTGCTGAGGCGGAGGGCAGGATGGATCTCAAGGAAGCGCAGAGCGAACCGCGCGAGAGCATGGACTATGACGTCGTCATCGTCGGTGCCGGCCCCGCAGGCCTGGCCGCCGCGATCCGGCTGAAACAGCTCGACGAGAACATTTCCGTCGTCGTGGTCGAGAAGGGCGCCGAGGTCGGGGCCCACATCCTCTCGGGCGCGGTCATCGATCCGATCGGCCTCGACCGTTTGGTGCCGGACTGGCGCGACGATCCCGAGCGCCCCCTGACCACCGAGGTCAAGGAGGACATCTTCTATTTCCTGACGCAGCCGAACGGCATCCGCCTGCCGAACTTCGGCATGCCGTCCTTGATGAACAATCACGGCAATTTCGTCGGCTCGCTCGGGCTGGTCGCGAAATTCCTGGCGGCGCGGGCCGAGGCGCTCGGCGTCGAGATCTATCCGGGTTTTGCCGCCGCCGAGCTGCTCTTCAACGATGACGGCTCGGTTGCCGGCATCGCGACCGGCGACATGGGCATCGCCAAGGACGGCACGGTTTCCGAGCGCTTCACCCGCGGCATGGAGCTGCGCGGCCGCTATACGCTGCTGGGCGAGGGCGCGCGCGGCTCGCTCTCCAAGATCGCGATCAAGCGCTTCGCCTTGGATGAGGGGCGCGAGCCTCAGAAATACGGCATCGGCCTGAAGGAGCTCTGGCAGGTCAAGCCGGAGAAATTCCACAAGGGCCGCGTCCAGCACTCATTCGGCTGGCCGCTTGATAACGGCACAGGCGGCGGCTCCTTCCTCTATCATTTCGACGACAACCTGGTCTCGGTCGGCTTCGTCGTGCATCTGAACTACCAGAACCCGACGCTTTCGCCTTTCGACGAGTTCCAGCGCTTCAAGACGCATCCGCTGATCCGCGACACCTTCGAGGGCGCCAAGCGCATCGCCTATGGCTCGCGCGCCATCACCGAGGGCGGCTGGCAGTCGGTGCCGAAGCTGACCTTCCCGGGCGGCGCGCTGATCGGCTGCGCGGCGGGCTTCGTCAACGTTCCCCGCATCAAGGGCAGCCACAACGCCATCCTGTCGGGCATGCTCGCGGCTGAGAAGCTGGTGCCGGCGCTGCAGGCCGGGCGTCAGCATGACGAGGTCGTCGAGATCGAGAATAGCTGGCGCGACAGTGCGATCGGCAAGGATCTGAAGCGCGTCCGCAACGTCAAGCCGCTCTGGTCGAAATTCGGTACACTGGCGGGCGTCGTGCTCGGCGCCGTCGACATGTGGTCGAATCAGCTCTTCGGCTGGTCGCCCTTCGGCACGCTCAAGCACGGCAAGCCGGATTTCGCGACGCTGAAGCCGCTCGCCGATGTCACTCCGATCACCTATCCGAAACCGGACGGCAAGATCTCCTTCGACAAGCTCTCCTCGGTCTTCCTGTCCTCGACCAATCACGAGGAAGACCAGCCGGCCCATCTGAAGCTGGCCGACCCGTCGGTCCCGATCACGCGGAACCTGCCGCTCTACGGCGAGCCGGCGCGGCTCTACTGCCCGGCGGGCGTCTACGAGGTCGTCTATGAGAACGCGGAGACCAGGACCAATCCGCGCTTCGTGATCAACGCGCAGAACTGCGTCCACTGCAAGACCTGCGACATCAAGGACCCCGCCCAGAACATCACCTGGACGGTGCCGGAAGGCGGCGGCGGACCTGGCTACGCGAATATGTGATCGCCTGCGATTCGCGGTCCCGTGAGTCAAAAAAGGGCGCGCCGGCAGGCGCGCCCTTTGTCGTCAAACCGGGTCAAATCAGCCCTTGCGGACGATCTTGGCGACCGGCTTGGTCTCGTCCTTGGCGCAGCCGGCGACGAAGCCGCCGAGGAGCGCAACGGCGGCAATGCTCAGAATGATCTTCTTCATTGGAATGATCCCAGTAGAATCGCTGCGAGGACCGCAAGCGGATAAAATATAGGCCCGATATCCCTACGAGATGATTTCTGTTTCCGGGGCTCGGCCTCTTCGTCAGCGGGATTCCAGCGACTGTTGCGCGGCTGCTACGAAAGCGGCGCATTGCGTCGGGGGCCGGCTTGCCCGGCCGCCCGGAAACCGCCATCTTGGCAGCCTACGCGAAGCGATCACGGTCCGCTGGAAGAGTGCGCCCCGAGATGGTGAGGCCGCGGACCGAAGGAGAATGGCAGTCGTGACATTATTGAAGAAGGTGCGTGTCTCGGGCACGGCTGCTGCGCTGTCGCTGTTGATGTTCCTGCCAGCCATGGCAGCCGCCCAGGGCGCGACGCAGCCACGCGCGGCCGATTCGCTGGAACCGGGCGACAGCCTGGAAGGCAACTATCTTGCGGCGATCGTCGCCGGCGCGTCGCGCGATCTCGGTGCGGCTTCGGTCTATCTGCGCGAAGCGATCAAGGAAGACCCGCAGAACAACGACCTGACCGAGCGCGCCTTCGTCGCCTTCCTGGCCGACGGCGCCATGCCGGACGCCTTCCGGGCTGCTGACAAGCTGATCCAGCAGGACCCGAGCAACGGCCTGGCTCAGCTCGTCATCGGCATCCGCTCGATCAAGCAGAAGAGCTACCAGACCGCGCGCAACCACCTTCAGCGCGGGGGCAGGGGGCGCGCTGCCGATATCACCGCGACGCTGCTCTCGGCCTGGTCCTATCTCGGCTCGAACAATCCCAAGCGCGCCATCGATACGCTGGAGCGCCTGAAGGGCGAGCCCTCCTACAATCTCTTCCGCGACTATCATGCCGGCCTGATCCTCGACGCGGCGGGCCGCAAGGCCGATGCCGAGAAGCGTCTGAAATCGGCCTATGACGCCGAGAAGACCACGCTCCGGCTGGTCGACCTCTGGGCGCGCTTCCAGGCCCGCAACGGCGATTTCAACGGCGCTGCCGAGACCTATGCCGCCTTCGACCGTCTGCTGCCGAATCACCCGGTCATCCGCGAGGGCATGGCGCTCGTCGCCAAGAAGGAGGCGCCGCCGCGCCAGATCACGACGCCGCAGCAGGGCGCGGCCGAGGTGCTCTACGGCCTCGCCAGCGCCGGCAACCGCCAGGGCGACGAAGCCGCCGCGCTGCTCTACCTGCGCATGGCGATCTATCTCGATCCCGGTCATGATCTCGCGATCCTGACGCTCGGCGATATCCTGGAGCGCGCACGCCAGCCCGAGGACGCCGTCGCCGTTTACGACAAGATGCCGGCTTCCTCGCCGCTGCGTCCGAATGCCGAGATTCAGGCCGGTCTGGCCCTGGAGAACCTCGGCAAGCCCGACGAGGCGGTGAAGCATCTCGACAAGGTCATCGCGGAGCGCCCGGACGATGTCGACGCGCTCTCCGCGCTCGGCAACATCTATCGCTCGCGCAAGCAGTTCGCCGAGGCTGCGACCGCCTATGACAAGGCCATCGCCAAGCTCGCGTCGCCGGGCCGTGCCAACTGGGACCTGTTCTATTTCCGCGGCATCGCCCGCGAGCGCACCAACCGCTGGCCGGAGGCCGAGGCCGATTTGCGCAAGGCGCTGGAGCTCCTGCCCGATCCGCTCGGCCGCGAGCGCGCGCTGGTGCTGAACTATCTCGGCTATTCGCTGGTCGACAAGCATCTCAAGCTCGACGAGGCGCTCGACATGCTGCGCCGCGCCGTCGAGCTCAGGCCGCGCGACGGCTACATCATCGATTCGCTCGGCTGGGCCTATTATCGCCTCGGCCGCTATGACGATGCCTCGCGCGAGATTGAACGCGCTGCGGAACTGCGCCCGTCGGACCCCGTCATCAACGACCATCTCGGCGACGTCTACTGGCGCACCGGCCGTCAGCTCGAGGCGAAGTTCCAGTGGAACCATGCCCGCGACCTCAAGCCCGAGCCCGAAGATCTCGAGAAGATCCTGCGCAAGATCGAGCACGGCCTGAATGAGCCCTCGGCCAATGTCGTCGAGGGAACGAAGAAGGATGGCGGCTGACGCCCTCGCGCCGCCGGCCTGATGCCGTGGCTTTACCGCTGACGACGCGCGCCCGCGCCAAGGTCAATCTCGACCTGCGCGTGCTCGGCCGGCGCGCCGACGGCTATCACGAGCTCGAAAGCCTCGTCGCCTTCGCAGGCGTGGGTGACACGCTGTCGCTCGATCCCGGCGCTTCGCTGTCTCTCACCCTCGCGGGGCCAAGGGCGGAAGGGCTGACGGTCGATGACGGCAATCTCGTCCTGCGCGCTGCTCGCGCGCTCGCTGCCGCCCGCCCGGACCTGCGTCTCGGGCGCTTTCGTCTCGTCAAGCGTTTGCCGGTCGCCTCTGGCATCGGTGGCGGTTCTGCCGATGCCGCTGCCGCACTGCGCCTGCTCGCGCGCCTGAACGGCATCGCTCCGGGGGATTCGCTGTTGCGGGAGGTCGCCGCGGGCGTCGGCGCCGACGTGCCGGTCTGCCTCGATTCGCGGGCGCGATTGATGGCGGGTATCGGCGAGAAGCTTGGTCCGATGCTCAGGCTGCCGCCGCTCTTTGCGGTGCTGGTCAATCCGGGCGTGGGCGTCGAGACGGTTGCGGTGTTCCGGGCTCTGGGCCTCAAGGCTGGGGAGATGGTCTCGGAGGCACGCGCGACGAACATCGCGGCGCCGGCATTGGCGGCCGGGCTGCTCGATTACCTCAAGTCCACGACCAACGATCTCGCCGCGCCGGCACAGCGCGTCGCACCGGTCATCGACGAGGTCCTGGAGCGGCTGGCGGCGCTGCCGGGCTGCAGGCTGGCGCGAATGTCCGGCTCGGGCGCAACCTGCTTCGCGCTGTTCGACGACTGCACGATCAGCGCCGCCGCGGCGAAGGTGTTGCAGAGCGAGCGGCCGGGCTGGTGGGTCAAGCCGACCTTGCTCAGCTGATGAAGAGCGGGCCGTTCAATGCGCCCGCGCCACGCAGAAATCGACGGCGGCGTTGAGCGCCTGCTTCATCGGCGAGGCCGGGAAGAGGCCGAGCGCATCCTTCGCCATGCGCGCGTAATGCTCGGCACGGGCGATGGTGTCGTCGAGCGCCTTGTGCCGGCGCATGATCGCCTGCGCTTCTTCGAGGTCGCCGTCGCGGATTTCGCCATCCTGCAGCGTGCGCTTCCAGAAAGCGCGTTCCGCCTCGTCGCCCCGCCGGAACGACAACACGACGGGCAAGGTGATCTTGCCCTCGCGGAAATCGTCGCCGGTATTCTTGCCGAGCTTGGCGGCGACGCCGCCATAATCGAGCGCGTCGTCGATCAGCTGGAAGGCGATGCCGAGATTGAGACCGTAGCTGCGGCAGGCCGCGGCATCGGCCTTGGAGGAGCTGGCGATCACCGGCCCGACCTCGCAGGCCGCGGCGAAGAGCTCGGCCGTCTTGCCGCGGATCACCGAGAGATACTCGTCCTCGGTCGTCTTGGTGTTCTTGGCGACCGAGAGCTGCAGGACCTCGCCTTCGGCGATCACCGAGGCAGCCGTCGACAGGATGTCGAGCGCGCGCAGCGAGCCGACCTCGACCATCATCTTGAAGGCCTGGCCGAGCAGGAAGTCGCCGACCAGCACGCTCGCTTCGTTGCCCCAGAGCATGCGGGCGGCGAGCTTGCCGCGGCGCATGTCGCTCTCGTCGACGACATCGTCATGCAGCAGCGTGGCGGTATGCATGAACTCGACCGAAGCCGCGAGCTTCACATGCCCTTCGCCCTGATAGCCGCAGAGATCGGCCATTGCGAGGGTCAGCATCGGCCGCAGCCGCTTGCCGCCGGACGAGATCAGGTGATTGGCGACCTCGGGGATCATCGTCACGTCGGAGCCGGTGCGCGACAGGATCATCGCATTGACGCGCTCCATGTCCGCGCGCGTCAGCGCGACCAGCGGCTCGATGCTGGCCTGGCTCGATTCCCGTTCCTCGAGGGAGACGACGACACCCACTGGAAACACTCCGGGTCAGATCCTCACGCCGGGGCGGCGTCCCCGTCCCATGCCACAACCGTTGCATGGGACGCCAGCCCCCGCAAACCGGCGCGACGCCGCACCTTTGCGTGAAGATGGGTCTGAAGGGCTCCGGCTCTTGCGCGAAGCAGGCGGCTGGGCTCCATGGAACCATGCACGAACTCATGCGCACCAATGATTTGATTCTGCTCGGCGCGGTTGAGGCCCTGCTGGCCTCAGCCAATCTCGAATGTCTGATCGCCGATCAGCATATCAGCTCGCTGGAGGGCATGATCGGTGCATTTCCTCGCCGCCTGCTGGTGCGCGATGCCGATCGCAGGCGGGCAAGGGCCTTGCTGATCGAGGCCGGCTACGGATCAGAATTGCGCGATGAGTGAGATCGGGGCGGATTCGGCGCTGGGCGAGATCGTCGAGGATCGCGTGCTCGACGGCCGCTTGCGGCTGCTGCAGCCCCGCAAGGGCCACCGCGCTGGCAGCGACGCGATCCTGCTGGCTGCGGCCCTGCCGCAACTGGGGCAGGGCGCCTTGCTCGATATGGGCGCAGGTGTCGGCACGGTCGGCCTCGCCGCGGCGCTGATGCAGCCGGAGCTTCACGTCACGCTGTTGGAGCGCGACCCGGACCTCGTTACGCTGGCAGCACGCAATGCGATGCTCAATGATATCGCTGGCCGTGTGACGGCCGTTGCCGGCGATGTCACGGCGCGGGCAGCCATCCTGTCTGAATTGGGGCTCGCATCGGCTTCCTTCGATGCCGTTGCGATGAACCCACCCTTCTATCCGCCGGGGGGCAGCCGGGCTTCGCCGATCCCCAACCGCAAGGCGGCCCATGTCGCGGAAGGAGCGCTTGCGCCCTGGCTGCGAACGGCGAGACGCCTGCTCCGGCCGGGTGGGCATCTCGCGCTCATCCATCGGGTGGAGGCGCTGCCGGAGGTCCTGGCTGGTCTTGAGACCGGTTTCGGCGCAGTCGCGGTGCGGCCGGTGCATGCCTTTGCCGACAAGCCCGCGATCCGCATCATCGTCACCGCCGTTCTGAACAGCAGAAAGCCGGCAGCGTTGCTGCCGGCTTTCGTGATCAACGGACCCGATGGCCGCCTGACTCCGCTAAGCGATGCGGTGCATCGCGGCCGCGGGCGTCTGACGCCCGATTACCAGTAATAGGGCCGCGGGGCGTAGATCGGCGGAGCGAAAAGCGGCGGCGGGCCGTAATAGCGCGGGCCGTAGTAGCGGCGCGGGCCGTAATAGTAGCGCGGGCCATAGTAGCGCCGCGGCCCGTAATAGCGGCGCGGGCCGTAATAGTACTGGGCCTGCTGGACCATGCCTTCGCTGGCGACCATCGGAGCCGCGAGCGGGGCAGCGCCCACCGGAGCGGCCGAGGCGGGAGACATGGCGAGGC
The DNA here is from genome assembly GCF_945957345.1 of uncultured Allobosea sp. Classification (GTDB taxonomy): domain Bacteria; phylum Pseudomonadota; class Alphaproteobacteria; order Rhizobiales; family Beijerinckiaceae; genus Allobosea. The sequence continues at coordinate 22,978 of NZ_CAMFKW010000027.1, forward strand.
CGGCCACGCCCAGCGCGCCGGCGGTTGCCATCGTGACGATCAATGTCCGAAACATGAAAACCTCCATGAGATGGCGTCGGCAGCCTGTGCCGTCGGATGAAACGCCGCCCTTGGTGTGAGACCTTAGGGTCTCGAACCTGAATGGCGCGGGAGCACGCCGTTCAGCTTGCCTTCAGGGAATGGCCGCATTGCGGCCATGCTTCGCCGCGCTCAGCGGCAGACGCGCACCGGGCGGACGACCCAGCGCCAGCCGTTCCAGACGCGGCGGCCTTCGGTCCAGCAGCGCGGGCGGTAATAGGGGCGCGGACGATAGTAGCGGCGCGGGCCGTAATAATACTGGGCCTGTTCGATGAGGCCCGACCCGGCCTGCGCCGTCTGTCCAGCCGGCGCGGCGACCGGAGCCGCGGAGGCGGATGTCGCCATCAGGGCGCCGGCACCGAGCGCGGCGGCCGTCGCGGCGGCGAAAATGGTTGTCCGGAACATGGTGTTCTCCGTGGATGGTACCGCCGGCTATGCCGAGGGTTATCAAGTCGTCCCTGGCGGAACCCTAACCCCAAATGCGTGAACGGCGCGATACCGCGCCGTTCAGCTAAGCTTCATCTTGCGATGCGCTGGCCTCAGCGGCAGACGCGCACGGCGCGGCGAACCCAGCGGTGGCCGACCCAGACGCGGCGGGATTCGGTCCAGCAACGACGGACATGGGGGCGGCCCGGAGCGTAACGCGGCCGGCCATAATACTGGGCCTGCTGGATGAGCCCGGTCTCGGCGCCGAACGTCGTGCCGGCGGAAACCGGGGCCGCGGAGGCCGGGGCGCTGCTCATGGCGGCACCGAGCAAGGTTGCAGCGCCGAAGGCGGCGGCAATGATGCGGGTTGTCAACATGGGCTAGTCTCCTTGGTTGTGTGGCCGCTGGCCCCGTCAAATGCTCGCTCTGAACATCGCGAACCTGCGGTTGCCTTTATCGATATCAGGCCGGTTATGAACGAAATCTGTCCGCTTGTGGTTCCCGCCCGCGCTTGACCCTGGCCGACGCGAACTCTAATCACCGCCATCTCTTTGTTATCGGAAGGTTGCAGGCACTTGTCCGCCCCGGCGCCCCTCACGCACTCCACCATCCCGGCTTCCTCCCCGGCGATGGACCCGACCCGCTCCTTCCAGGGGCTGCTGCTGACCTTGCAGCGCTTCTGGGCCGAGCGAGGTTGCGTGGTGCTGCAGCCCTACGACATGGAGGTCGGCGCCGGCACCTCCCATCCCGGCACGATGCTGCGTTCGCTTGGGCCTAAGCCCTGGCGGGCGGCCTATGTCCAGCCTTCGCGCCGGCCCAAGGATGGCCGCTATGGCGAGAACCCCAACCGGCTGCAGCATTATTACCAGTTCCAGGTCATCCTGAAGCCGAACCCGCCGAACCTGCAGGAGCTCTATCTCCAGTCGCTCGCGGCCATCGGCATCGACATGGCCCTGCACGATATCCGCTTCGTCGAGGACGACTGGGAGAACCCGACGCTGGGCGCCTGGGGCCTCGGCTGGGAATGCTGGTGCGACGGCATGGAAGTCAGCCAGTTCACCTATTTCCAGCAGGTGGCCGGCATCGAATGCGCGCCGGTTTCCGGCGAGCTGACCTACGGCCTCGAACGCCTCGCCTGCTATCTGCAGAATGTCGAGAGCATCATGGAGCTCAATTTCAATGGGCTCGAAGGTGACGAGAAGGTCACCTATCGCGACGTCTTCCTGCAGGCCGAGCAGGAATATTCCCGCTACAATTTCGAATACGCCGATACCGACGCCCTGTTCAGGCGCTTCGCCGAGGCGGAGGCCGAATGCCGCGCCCTCCTGCAGAAGGGCGAGGCCGGCGACCGCCATCTCATGGTGCAGCCGGCTTACGACCAGTGCCTCAAGGCCGGCCATACCTTCAACCTGCTCGATGCGCGCGGCGTGATCTCGGTCACCGAGCGGCAGAGCTACATCCTGCGCGTGCGCGAGCTCGCCAAGGCCTGCGGCGCAGCCTGGCTGAAGACTGCCGGCGGGGGAGCGAACTGATGCCCGATCTTCTGCTCGAACTCTTCTCCGAGGAAATCCCGGCGCGCATGCAGCGCAAGGCCGGCGAGGACCTCAAGAAGCTCGTCACCGATGCGCTGGTCGAGCGCGGCTTGGTCTATGAAGGCGCGAAGGCCTTCGCGACGCCGCGCCGGCTCGCGCTGCATATCGCCGGCCTGCCGGTGCGTGGCCGCGACGTGCGCGAGGAGCGCAAAGGTCCGCGCGTCGGCGCGCCCGACGCCGCCGTGCAGGGCTTCCTCAAGGCTGCCGGCCTTTCGTCGCTCGATCAGGCGACCATCGTCAGCGACCCGAAGAAGGGCGACAGCTACGTCGCCATCATCGAGAAGCCCGGCCAGGAAACCGTCGCGGCCATCGCCGAGATCGTGCCGGCCGTGATCCGGTCCTTCCCCTGGCCGAAATCGATGCGCTGGGGCAAGGCCTCGGCTGCCGGCGCCAGCCTCCGTTGGGTGCGCCCGCTGCATTCGATCCTCTGCACCTTCGGCGCAGCCGAGACGGAGGACCCGGAAATCGTGCCCTTCGAGGTCGACGGCATCGTCTCCGGCAACACGACTTATGGCCACCGCTTCCACGCGCCCGGCCCGATCACGGTCAAGCGCCTCGACGATTACGTGACCTCGCTGGAGAAGGCGAAGGTCGTGCTCGATGCCGACCGGCGCAAGGAGATCATCCTCACCGACGCGCGCAACCTCGCCTTCGCGCAGGGGCTCGACCTCGTCGAGGACGAGGGCTTGCTGGAGGAGGTCGCCGGCCTCGTCGAATGGCCGGTCGTGCTGATGGGCTCCTTCGAGGAGCGCTTCCTCGACATCCCCGGCGAGGCGATCCGCGCCACCATCCGCGCCAACCAGAAATGCTTCGTGCTGCGCGATCCCGTGACCGGTAACATTGCCAACCGCTTCCTGCTGACCTCGAACCTCGCCGCCAGCGATGGCGGCGTGGCGATCACCGCCGGCAATGGCCGCGTCGTGCGTGCGCGCCTCTCGGACGCTGCCTATTTCTGGCAGACCGATCGCGGCTCGCTGCCGGATCTCGATACGCTCAAGGAGAGTGCCGAAAAGCTCGGCCTCGATCTCGCCAAGCCGCTCGACCAGCGCATGGCCAAGCTCGACAAGCTCGGCGTCGTCTTCCACGCCAAGCTCGGCACGCAAGGTGAGCGCGTCCAGCGCATCGCCGCGCTGGCGCGGGAGCTGGCCCCGATCGTCGGTGCCGATCCGGACAAGGCCGAACGCGCCGCCAAGCTCGCCAAGGCCGACCTGCCGACCGAGATGGTCGGCGAGTTCCCGGAACTGCAGGGCCTGATGGGCCGGAAATACGCGGAATTGCAGGGCGAGGACGCTTCGGTCGCCGCGGCGGTCGAGGAGCATTACAAGCCGCTCGGGCCGTCCGATCGCGTGCCGAGCGATCCGGTTTCGGTCGCGGTGGCCCTGGCCGACAAGCTCGACACCCTCGTCGGTTTCTGGGCTATTGATGAGAAGCCGACCGGGAGCAAGGACCCGTTCGCGCTTCGCAGGGCGGCGCTGGGTGTGATCCGGCTCGTGGTTGAGAATGGGGTGCGTCTCAATCTGGTGCTTCGTGGAGTTGGAGTTGCGTTCATGCTCCACATGCATCGCGATATATTCATGGGCGGTAGAGATCACGCTGATAAAATTTATGAATTCCTTCAAACGTTTGACCTTCAGGGTGAAGCCTTTGGCTCTGTAGTTGAGGAGCTGATTGGTGCAAGGAAAGATCGAATTATCGAGCCGAAACGTTTCCTCGAAATCAGTGACGGTTTGCTCGCCTTCTTCCATGACCGCCTGAAGGTCATGCTCCGCGACCAGGGCGCGCGGCATGATCTCGTCGACGCCGTGCTGGGCGAGGGCGCTACGGCCAACGACGACCTTCTGCTCATCACCCGCCGCGTCGCCGCGCTCGGCCGCTTCCTCGACACCGAGGACGGCCGGAACCTGCTCGCGGGCTACAAGCGTGCCGCCAATATCCTCAAGGCCGAGGAGAAGAAGGACGGGGAGGGCGCCTTCGCCGAGGCTCCCGATTTGCATCTTATCGCCGATGCTGGCTTGATCGAGGAGAAGGCGCTGGCCGTCGCGCTGGCGCAGGCGACGCCGAAGGCGGAGGCCGCCGTCGCCGCCGAGGATTACGAGGGCGCCATGGCCGCGCTCGCCGAAATCCGCCCGGCGGTCGATGCCTTCTTCGAGAAGGTGACGGTCAACGATCCCGATCCGGCGCTCCGCGCCAACCGTCTGAAGCTGCTCAACCAGCTCCGTCAGGCGACGCGCGCCGTCGCGGATTTCGACCGCATCGCCGGATAAGGCAAGGACAGCGCGGGGAACCCCTCTCCCGGATGGGAGAGGGGCAGGGGTGAGGGCCTGCCGCCAATCACCCTTGCTCTGCTCTCTCTCCCGATGCTGTTGGCATCGAGCGGAACTGGTTCTCTGGCCTTCCCTCACCCCCTACCCCTCTCCCATCCGGGAGAGGGGTTTTCTGTTGTGGCTCCCGCGCACTCCCTGACCACCTCCCTTTTCGCCCCGAAACCCCACCCCCGGAACCAATCCCCGCCCTGCGACGTTCTTTCGCCGGGGCTGACAAGCCGCGAATGCGTCGCGGCTGGGCTCCGGGGGGCCGGCTACCGGCCGAGATAAAGGGCTGAAAGCATGTCCATTCTGATTTCGCTGCTGATCACCGTTCTCGTTATCGGCCTCGTGCTCTACCTCGTGCGGATGCTGCCGCTCGACGGGCAGATCAAGAACGTCGTGCAGATCATCGTGATCGTGATCGGCATCATCTCGCTGCTGCGCTATCTCGCTGTTTTCTAAGGCGATTGACGGCGCCGTCGCGCTGGTTCAGACTTCGTGAGGTCCAGAAGGCCCCGGACGATCCCGTCCCGGGGCCTTTTTCCGTTTCAGGACGTGACCGCGATGAACGCGCCGAACCGCAACGGCCATATCAGGCTGACCTCCCATCCCGAGCCGGGCAGCGCCGCCGCGCGCTTTCCCATCCGATGGGGCGCACCAACTGCTGCCGAGCGCGGCCCGATCATCGCCTCGACCACCAATCCGGCCGACCGCAACGTCATCGGCGCCCATGGCGGCTCCTATTCGGTCTATCGGGCGCTCGCGATCTCCGCCCGCGCGATGAACCCGCAGCAGCGTCCGGACCTGACCAACACCCATCCGACGGCGGAAATCCTGCCTCAGCCGCAATGGGCCGATCCCAAGAAGATCGTCTCGCTCGATCCGTTCGGCCACACGGTCGCGCAGGATTTCGGCCGGCTGATCGGCGAGGGCATCGATATCCGCCCCTCGATCGCGATCACCAAGGCCAGGCTCAACCTGCCCGAGATCCTCGCGGCGATGGGCGCCCACCGCCTCGCTGCGGACGGCCATATCCTGCACTCCTCGGGCGATATCAGCGTCACCAAGATCGCGGTCGATCCGGTCTGGTACCTGCCGGGCATCGCCGAGCGTTTCGGCACGACCGAAAGCGATTTGCGCCGCACGCTCTTCGAGCAGACCGGCGGCATGTATCCCGAGCTCGTCACGCGGCCGGACCTCAAGGTCTTCATGCCCCCGATCGGCTCGATCACGGCTTACGTGATGGGAGAGGCCTCGCGGCTCGCCGATCCGAAGACGCGCATCGCCTGCCGCGTCCATGACGAGTGCAACGGCTCGGACGTCTTCGGTTCCGATATCTGCACCTGCCGGCCCTATCTCACGCATGGCATCGAGGAATGCGTAAAGGAGGCCCAGAGCGGCGGCGTCGGCCTGATCGTCTACAATCGCAAGGAGGGGCGGGCGCTCGGCGAAGTCACGAAATTCCTCGTCTACAACGCCCGCAAGCGTCAGGAGGGCGGCGATTCCGCCGCGACCTATTTCGAGCGCACCGAATGCGTCGCGGGCGTGCAGGACGCCCGCTTCCAGCAGCTCATGCCGGACGTGCTGCACTGGCTCGGCGTCACGCATATCGACCGGCTGATGTCGATGTCGAACATGAAATACGATGCCATGGTCGAGAGCGGCATCACCATCGGCGAGCGCGTCGCGATCCCGCCGGAATTGATCCCGCCCGACGCCTCCGTCGAGATCGAGGCCAAGAAGGCAGCGGGTTATTATTCGCCGGACGGCGCGCCCGGCGACAACACCCTGAAATCGACGGTCGGTCGCGACCTCGACAAGTTCTGACCTCGCCACGCCTGCCCGAGTTGACGATGCCTGACCGCGATCCCGAGGCGTTCCGCGCCCTGTTGAAACCCGCTGCCGTGCGCGAGCGCGCGCAGGAGATGCTGGAGCTCGGGCTCGCCGGCAAGCTGCTCCATTTCAGCGTCCATCCCGAGCGCCTCGAAGCCTGCGCCGACTATGTGCTGGAGACGATCCGCGCGAACTATCCGACGCTCGATATACCGTTCCACGCGCGCTGGCGCCATTTCACCGTCGATGGCGAGGATCGCTGGCAGAAACTCGACCGAGAGACGAATTTCGCGAATCCGGCCGCCCGCGGCCGCGCCGCCTATGATCTCGCCGTCGTCAGCGTGCTGCTCGATGCCGGCGCGGGGCCGGACTGGCGCTATCGTGACGCCGCGATCGGCCGTGAGATCGGCCGTTCGGAGGGGCTGGCGCTGGCCTCGCTCGACATGTTCGCCGCCGGCCTGTTCTCCAGCGATCCCGAGAAGCCCCTGCAAGCCGATGCCGCCGGGCTGAAGCGCCTCGATGCGGCGGCGTTGGCGCGTGGCTTCCAGGCCGGCCCCGACAATCCGCTGCTTGCGCTCGAAGGCCGCGCCGCGCTTCTCAACCGCCTCGGTGAGGAACTTGAGAGGCAGGGCCTGTCGCGTCCGGGCGCGCTGTTCGATCGATTCGCCGCTGCCGCCGAGACCGGAACGCTGCGGGCACCGCATATGCTGGGCGAGGTGCTCGGCACCTTCGGCGGCATCTGGCCCTCGCGCCTGACGCTGGCCGGCGTGTCGCTCGGGGATACCTGGCGCCATCCGCTGATCGCGGCGGGCAAGCCGACCGAGGGGCTCGTACCCTTCCACAAGCTGTCGCAATGGCTGACCTATTCGTTGATTGAGCCGCTGCAATGGGCCGGTATCGCCGTGGTCGATATCGACGAGATGACCGGCCTGCCGGAATACCGCAACGGCGGGCTCTTCCTCGACAGCGGCGTCATCGCGCTGAAGGACGAGGCGGACCGGACGAAGGCGCATGAGGTCTCCTCGCCGCTCGTGGTCGAATGGCGGGCGCTCACCGTCGCGCTGCTCGACGAGATCGGCTTGGCTGTCCGCCAGCGGCTCGGTCGGTCGCGCGAGGAACTCCCGCTCGCCAAGGTGCTCGAAGGCGGGACCTGGGCGGCCGGGCGCCGGATCGCGCGCGAAAAGCGTGTGGATGGCGGCCCGCCCTTGACCATCGTCAGCGATGGCACGGTATTTTGAGGGTAAGCCAAGCTTCGAGAGCAAGGTCCGAGAGATAGAGGGGTAACCGGCGTATGACTTCGAGCCAGGACGGCGTCACCGTCGTCGACCACCCGCTGGTCCAGCACAAGCTCACGCTGATGCGCGAGAAGGATCGTTCCACCAAGAGCTTCCGCCAGCTCCTCAACGAGATCGGCATGCTGCTCTGCTACGAGGTGACACGTGATCTGCCGACCGAGCTGATCGAGATCGAGACGCCGCTGCAGAAGTCGATGCAGCCGGTCATTTCGGGCAAGAAGCTGGTTTTCGCGCCGATCCTGCGCGCCGGCGTCGGGTTTCTCGACGGTATGCTGGAACTCGTGCCCGCCGCCCGCGTCGCCCATATCGGGCTCTATCGCGACCCGGACACGCTCCAGGCCGTCGAGTATTACTTCAAGGCGCCCTCGGACATCACCGAGCGCATGATCGTGGTGATGGACCCGATGCTGGCGACCGCGAACTCGGCTGTTGCCGCGGTCGAGCGCTTGAAGGAGCGTGGCGCCAAGGATCTGCGCTTCGTCTGCCTTCTGGCCTCGCCCGAGGGCATCGCCCGCCTGCGCGGCGCCCATCCCGACGTCCGCATCTGGACGGCGGCGATCGACGAGCGGTTGAACGATCACGGCTATATCGTACCTGGCCTCGGTGACGCCGGCGACCGGATGTTCGGCACCCGCTGAGCGCGGCCTCGAAACAAAGCGGCCCGCCCCGTTTCCGGAGCGGGCCTGGCCTGAAAGATGGGCGTGCCTGGGGTTGAAGCCGCCCGCCTTTCGGGTCTGCGTTACTCGATGATCTGCACCACGCGGCGGGTCTGCGGCTCGACGATCACCGGCCGGTCGTTCACGACCGTATAGCTGTAGCGCGAAGCCTGGGGACCGTACTCGGCCGGCACGCGGTGATAGACGACGCCCTGCTCGGGCAGGACCGTGCCGACCGCGACCGGCTCGGCATAGGTGTAGGACGGCACGCGCTGCTCGACCACATAGGTGCGGAAGCGCGGCTCGGTCGCATCGCCGACGATCGCGCCGACCACCGCGCCGCCGACTCCGCCGACAACCGCGCCGACCGGGCCACCGACGATGGCGCCACCGACCGCGCCGGTCGCAGCACCGCTGGTCGCGCCGCCTACCGCGCCGCCCGAAGGCTGGTTCTGCGCGAAAGCGACCGCCGGGGTGACGGTCAGGGCGGCTACAAGAGCAAGCTTCTTGAACATGGGATGTCTCCTTTCGAAGCTAATCTTCGGCGGGACAACCAAGATGCGCTGGAACAGTTCCTAAAAACCGGGTCACGAGATGTTAACGCCAGGCAACAGAGCGGCGAAAAGCGTTCGGCCACAATGGCTTGCCGGATCACGAAAAAAGCCCGGCGCATCGCTTGCCGGAAAAGGTGGCAGGCGGGAAATGAAAACGGCGGACCCGAAGGCCCGCCGCGTCTTCGGTGGATTCAGGCGTTGCTCACTGCTTCGGCGCGGCCGAGAGCGCGGGCGTCAGCTTGTCGGCATCGCGCTTGATCAGCGCGGCGAAGCCGGCCGGCGTGCGCTCCTCGGCCGTCGGCAGCACGGTGCCGAGATCGAGCAGGCGCTTCTTGGTGCCTTCGTCGTTGAGCGCCTTGCCGAGCGCGTCGACCAGCTTGTCCACGGCCTCCTTCGGCATACCCTTCGGGCCGGCGATGCCGTTCCAGGCTTCGATCTGGTACTCGGGCAGGCCGGCTTCCTTGGTGGTGGGCACGTCGGGCAGGGCCGGCGAGCGCTGGGCGGAGGCGATCGCATAGGCCTTAATCGTGTTGGCGCGGACCTGCTCGGCGACCGAGACGATCTGGTCGCACATGAAGTCGACCTGGCCGGAGACGAGGTCGTTCAGGGCCGGACCGGTGCCGCGATAGGCGACCGCATTGATCTTCGGCGTACCCATGACGCCTTTCAGCAGGGTGCAGGTCGTCCAGGAGACCGAGCCGAGGCCGGCATGAGCTTCGTTGAACTTGTCCGGGTTGGCCTTCACGGTGGCGACGAAGGTCTTGAGGTCGGGCGCCTCGAGGTTCTTGCGGGCGACGATCAGGATCGGCGTACCGCCGGCCAGCCCGATCGTCTGCATGCCGTTGATCGGGTCATATTTCAGGCCGGGATAGGTCGCCTGCGCGGCCGAGAAGGTGCCCAGATGCCCCATCGCGATCGTGTAGCCGTCCGGCGCCGCCGTCATCGCGCGGGTGATGCCGGTCGTGCCGCCGGCGCCGGCGACGTTCTCGATCACGATCTGCTGGCCGAGCGTCTTCGACATGTTGTCGGCGACGATCCGGGCGATGATGTCGGTCGGGCCGCCGGCCGCGAAAGGCACGATCATGGTGATGGGCTTCGTCGGATAGCCCTGCGCCTGCGCGCCGCCGGTGAAAGCCAGCGCGGTCGCCGCGGCAAGGCCAAGAACGAGCTTCTTCATCCGTATGTCTCCCTAGACGTTGCGTGAAACGAAACTGGAGGGGTGCCGCGGGGGCGGCAACCCCGTCATTCGGTGAAGACCTCGTCGCGCTTCTTCGAGATCGATGGCAGCAGCGCGACGGCGAGCACGACCACGGCGACGACGAGCAACCCGGCAGAGATCGGCCGCTCGACGAAGGTCATGAACGAGCCGCGCGAGATGATGAGCGCCTGCCGGAGCTTCTCCTCCATCAGCTTGCCCAGCACGAAGCCGAGCAGCATCGGCGCCGGCTCGAAGCCGAGCTTGATCAGCAGGTAGCCGAACAGGCCGAACAGCGCCGTGAAGGCGACGTCGAGCGGCTGGTTGTTCACCGAGTAGATGCCGATGCAGCAGAAGATCAGAATCGCCGGGAACATCAGGCGGTAAGGCACCTGCAGCAGCTTCACCCACATGCCCACCAGCGGCAGGTTGATGATCAGCAGCATCAGGTTGCCGACCCACATCGAGGCAACCATGCCCCAGAACAATTCCGGGTTGCGGGTCATGACCTGCGGGCCGGGGATGATGCCGTGGATCGTCATCGCGCCGACCATCAGCGCCATCACCGCATTCGGCGGGATGCCAAGGGTGAGCAGCGGAATGAAGGCGGTCTGCGCGCCGGCATTGTTCGCCGATTCCGGCCCCGCTACGCCCTCGATTGCGCCCTTGCCGAAGCGCGAGGGATCCTTGGCGATCTTCTTCTCGACGGTATAGCTGGCGAAGGGGCCGAGCACCGCGCCATTGCCCGGCAGGATGCCTAGGATGCCGCCGATGAAGGTGCCGCGCAGCACCGGCGCAGCGGATTGCTTGATGTCCTCCCAGCCCGGCAGAAGCCGACCGATCTTGCCCTTGACGACGTCGCGTGCCTCCGGGCTTTCGAGATTGCGCAGCACTTCGGCGAAGCCGAACACGCCCATCGCCAGCACCGAGAAGTCGATGCCGTCCGAGAGCGAGGCGACGCCGAAGGTCAGGCGCTCCTGCCCGGTCTCGAGATCGGTGCCGACGGTCGAGAACAGCAGGCCCAGCATGATCATGCAGAAGGCCTTGAGGATCGAGCCGCGCGCCAGCACGACTGCGAAGCACAGGCCCATCACCATCAGCGAGAAATACTCGGCCGGACCGAACAGCAGCGCCATCTTGGTGAGCGGCGCGCCCAGCGCAGCGATGATCACGGTGGCGACGCAGCCGGCGAAGAACGAGCCGATCGCGGCGGTGCCGAGCGCGACGCCGGCGCGGCCCTGCTTGGCCATCTGGTGGCCGTCCAGCGTGGTGACGACCGAGGTCGCCTCGCCGGGTATGTTGACCAGGATCGCTGTGGTCGAGCCGCCGTATTGCGCGCCGTAATAGATGCCGGCGAGCATGATCAGCGCGCCGGTCGGATCAAGGCCGAAGGTGATCGGCAGCAGGATCGAGATCGTCGCGATCGGCCCGACGCCGGGGAGAACGCCGATCAGCGTGCCGACGAGGCAGCCCGCGAAGCAGAGCGCAATGTTCTTCAGCGTCAGCGCGACGCCGAAGCCGAGCGAGAGGTGGGAAATCGTCTCCATCATGGCTCAGACACCCAGAAGCCAGGGCGCGAGCGGGATCGGCAGGCTCAGCGCGTACTTGAACAGCAGGATGCAGCCGAGCGACATCGCCACCGCGAAGATCAGCAACTCCCTCAGCTTGCGGTCATCGGCGGCAAGCCCGGAGAAGAAGATCAGCAGCGGACCGGAAACCAGCAGCCCCAGCGCCGGAACGCGGATCGGGCCGAATTCGAAGCCGCGGATGGTGAGCCCGAACAGGCAGGCGCCGCCGAGCGCGAAGAAGATGCCCTTCCAGGACCAGCCCGAGAGCTGCTCGCCATGATAGCGCAGTGAAGCGAGCGCCAGCATGATGCCAAGCGCGCCGCAGATCACCGCGAAGGCCTTGGGCAGCATGCCTGGCCCGAGCTGGCGCAGCGTGCCGGCCGGCAGATCCCAGGAGAAGAAGAAGGCGCCCGCCGCGAGCAGGATCATGAACAGGCCGCCGGCCAGATCCTGCGTCGATCGCACGCGCAGGCCCTGGGCCTGTTCTATCTGGTTCAAGCTCATCAGGCTCCTCCGATTGGCGACCCGGTGCGGGCGGTTCGTTTCTGTGGCTTCGACGAGACCGGGGGCAGGACGTGCCGCTCGTCGAGCAGGGTCACGCTTTCCCTGAGAATGGCGAGGAAGTCGTCGCGGGACGGCAGCTTCTGCTGCGGCCGCCAGGAAACGCCGACGAGCGCGCCGGGCGGCGGGGGATCGAGCATCGCGCCGCGCAAGCGTCGCATCGTCACGCCGGGGAAGGACAGGCGCGAGACCCAGTCCGGTGCGAGCGCCATGCCGAGCCCGGCGGCGACGGCGGACATCATCGCAGGCTTCTCGGTCGCCTCGATCGTGACGTTCGGGACCGCGCCGACGCTCTCGAAATAGGCCATGACCAGATCATAGGCGTAGGGCCGGATGCGCTTGGAGGGCACGACGAAGGGCTCGCCGACGAGGTCGAGCATGGTCAGGTGCTCGCGTGCCGCGAGCGGGTGATCCTCATGCAGCACCACGATCGGGCGCTCGACCCGCAGGATCTCGAAGGCGCAGTCGGTCGGCTTGCGCGGCGGGCGGGTCAGCGCGAGGTCGAGCTTGCCGGCCTCCAGCATCTGGACGAGCGCGGCCGTCATCGCCTCGACGAACTTGATCTCGACGCCGGGGAAGCGGGCGCGGAAGGCCATCAGCGCTTCCGGTACGAAGCTCGATGAGGCCGCGTCGATGGCGCCCACGCGCAGCACCTTGCCCGAGGCGAGCGAGGCCTCGCGCACGGCTCGCGAGGCATGCTCCATCTTGACGAGGATGCCCTTGGCTTCCTCCAGCATGATCAATCCGGCACGCGTCATCGCGACCTGCCGGGTGGTGCGGGTCAGGAGAGCGACGCCGAGTTCGTCTTCGAGGGCGCTGATCTGGCGCGACAGCGCTGGAGGCGCCACGCCGAGCCGCTCGGCCGCCCGGCCGAAATGCAGCTCTTCCGCCACCGCGATGAAACATCGCAGTTGCCGCACATCCATAAGCCGTCCCCTGTCCCGTGTATCGCTTGCCGCGATATCTCTATCGGTGGCCGTCGCCAATAACGCGTCCGGCCAGGGTGTCGACTCTACAGAAATTCATAATTTTTTGGCAATAAAGCCTTTCGGCTGATTGCCGCTTGGGCAGGGACGGTGTGCGGAGGTGCCCGGACGTCAGGATGTCGGGGCAGGTTTCGTCCGGGGGATGCGCACGATACGGCCGTCGATCAGCGCGAGCCCGACGAAGATTGCCGCCATGCCGGCGAAATGGCGCGGCAGCAGAGCCTCGCCAAGCAGACCCGAACCAAGCAGTATCGCGCTGACGGGAATCAGGAAGGTCACGAGCATGACATTGCTCGGCCCGGCCGTACGCATGATCCGGAAGAACAGGAGATAGGCCAGCGCCGTCGAGATCAGCGCCAGGCCGACGAGCGCGAGAAACGCCGTCTGGGACGGGACCGGCAGCGTCCAGGGCGGATGCATGACGAAGACGATCGGGATCATCATCAAGGTTGAGGCTGAGAGCTGGCCCGTGGCGGCGACCAGCGGCGACACGCCGCGGAAACGCCGACCGAGCAGGCCGGAAAAGGCATAGGAGACCGCGGCGAGGATGCAGGCGATCTGCGCTGCCAGATTGGAGCCGAGGCCGCTGATCGCGTCGGGGCCCATCAAGATGGCGACGCCGATGAGCCCGGCCAGCACGCCGCCGAGCTTCAGGCCGGTCGCCTTCTCGTTGCCGAAGCAATGCATCACCAGCACCGCGAAGATCGGCGTGGTCGCGTTCAGGATCGAGGCGAGGCCGCTGGCGATCTGCTGCTGGCCCCAGAGAAACAGACTGAACGGGATCAGGTTGTTGAGGATGCCTATCCCAAAGAAGGCAATCCACAGCTCGCGTCCGACCGCCATCGACTGCCCGGCGATTCGCACGACGAGCAGCAGCGCCAGGGCCGCGAGGCCGACGCGCACTTGCACCACGGCGAAGGGCGGCCATTCCGCCACGGTCAGCTTGTTGAAGAAGAAAGAGCCGCCCCACAGGATCGACAGGGCGATCAGCATGAGCCATTCGAGCGGGCCCATGCGCAGCGCGGAGGCTGAGGTCGGCTGTGTCATGGCGGAAGCTCTGCTCTTGGGCCGGGTCATCCCGCGTCAGTAGGTGGCCGGACGAAGCCCGGCCACCCGTATTCTGCCTATGTCTGTCCGCTCACGCGGCTTCGGCGTCGCGCGCCTGCCACATCGCCTGGAAGGCCGGCCGCGCCTGGCAGGCATCGAGCCAGGCCTTCACGTTGGGATTGGCGTCGAAGAGCTGCGTCGCCGGCTTGGCGTAGCGGATCACCTCGGCGACGTTGATGTCGGCGACGGTGAAGCGGCCGCCCATCAGATAGCCCTTGCCTTCGGCCAGGGCGCGGTCGAGCACGGCGAACGGGGCCTTCAGGGCGGCGAGTGCCGCTTCGGCCACCTCCGGCTTGCGCTTCTCCGGCGGAAAGGCGGCGAGATGCTGCTGCAGGGCGAGGGCGTTCGTCTCGCACTCGGTCGCGGCCCAGAGCGACCACATGATCGCGAGCCCTTCCTCCTGCGCGTCCTTGGGGGCGAGCGGGCCGCCATGCTTGCGGGCGAGATAGAGGTTGATCGCCAGCGATTCGTGCAGCTTGAAGCCGTTGTCGTCGATGCTCGGGATATGGCCGTTCGGATTGACCTTCAGGAAGTCGGGGCTGCGGGTATGCAGCGGCACGCCGGGCGCCGCCGGATCGGCCAGACGATAGGCCTGGATTACGGGCACATGCGTGAAGGCGAGGCCGAGCTCGTTGGCGAGCCAGATGTTGCGCGAGGCGCGCGAGCGGTAACAGCCATAGATCGTCAGGGACATCGGCGGAATCCAGCGAGAGAGAGCGGCACGGCGACGCTCCCGGCAGGGGCCGGCGCGTCGCGGCGACCATAGGCCGAGCGGGTGTCGTCGGCCAATGACAATCATTGCTGCCGGCGGAGCAAAAAACCGTTTGACGCGGGCGCTTTGCGGGTGCATTGGCCTCCTGCTTCCGGCCTTTGCGGCCGGCTGCTCACAGGAACCACCGACCCGATGCCAAGCGACAGTCCCAGCCGACAGTCGAAGCCGTCTGCCGCCGTCTCGCGCGCCTGACCGGGTCCCCCGGCTCGCCTGCGGTCCGGCCACGACGGCCCGATCGCAAGGAACAGAGCCATGAATGATACCGCCGACACCACGGACCTCCTTGCCGTGACGCTGGCCCAGACGCTAGCGCAGGAACACGTCGCCGACATCGTCGAGACGCTGAACGATCAGGACGACGCGACCATTGCGCATGTCCTGACCGAGCTGCCGTTCGAGCGCGCCGTCGAAGTGCTTGACCAGCCCGAGTTCACCGCCGCGGCCGAGGCGCTGGCGCTGCTGCCCGACCAGCGCGCCGGCTCGCTGCTTTCCGCCATGTCGGCCGACCGTGCGGCTGACGTCTTCCAGGAGTTCGACGAGGAGACGCGGGCGCGCCTGAGCGGGCGGATCGATCGCCAGACCCACTCCGACCTCAAGAAGCTGCTGGCCTATCCCGAGCACAGCGCGGGCTCGATCATGACGACCGAGTTCGTCAGCGTGCCCTCGAACTGGACGGTGCAGCAGACGCTCGACCATATCCGCCGCGTCGAGCGCTCGCGCGAGACGGTCTATGCGATCTATGTGCTCGATTCGGCGACGCGCAAGCTGGTGCGTGCGGTCTCGCTACGCCGCCTGATCAGCGGCGATCCCGAGGCGCCCGTCGAGTCGGTCGTGCCAGCGCACAAGCCGATCACGGTCACGCCCGAGGTCGATCGCGAAGACGTCGCCCGGCTGATCACGAAATACGACCTGCTCTCGGTCCCGGTCATCGATGCCGACGAGCACGTCATCGGCATCGTCACCTTCGACGACGTCATCGACGCAATGATCGCCGAAACGACCGAGGACGTGCAGAAGCTCGGCGGCATGGAGGCTCTCGACGAGCCCTATAACGAGATCGGCTTCGTCGCGATGATCCGCAAGCGCGCCGGCTGGCTCTCGATCCTGCTGCTCGGCGAGATGCTGACCGCCTCGGCGATGCAGTTCTTCCAGACGGAGCTGGAGAAGGCGATCGTGCTGACGCTGTTCATCCCGCTGATCATGAGTTCCGGCGGCAATTCCGGCTCGCAGGCCACCTCGCTGATCATCCGGGCGCTGGCGCTGCGCGAGATCACGCTGAAGGACTGGTGGCGGGTCATTCTGCGCGAACTGCCCTCGGGCCTCGTGCTGGGCTCGATCCTCGGTGCCATCGGCATCGTCCGCATCGCGCTCTGGCAGTGGCTCGGCTTCTACGATTACGGGCCGCACTGGATGCTGATCGCGGCGACGGTCGGCGGTGCGCTGATCGGCATCGTCACCTTCGGCTCGCTGATGGGCTCGATGCTGCCGTTCCTGCTGAAGCGGGCTGGCTTCGACCCGGCCAGCGCCTCGGCGCCGCTGGTGGCGACGCTGGTCGACGTCACCGGCCTCGTCATCTATTTCGGCGTGGCGGCGCTGATACTGAGCGGGACCTTGCTGTAAGAGGGTTGTCACTCTCGGGCGAAGCATAGCTTCGACCCGAGAGCCTCTCGCCGGGAAGGCGCCTTCTCGTCCCGAGATGCTCGGGTTAGGACCCAGCATGAAGTGCTGCAGCTAGGCGACGGCTTTCGCTACCATCTCCGGGTGCTGGCGGATAACCCGCACATAGGCGATGGCAAAGTCAGGCGCGGTTGCCCGCGCCTGTTCCCAATCGCGCAGCGTGCCGACCGGAACCTGAAAACGGGTGGCGAATTCGGATTGCGACAGGCCGAGCCCGGTCCGCGTCTGGCGGATCAGGCGCGCACGCTGGCCGCGGTCCAGCGCCTTGGTCGACGCATCGAAGTCCTCCGCATCGGCGGCATCAGCAGGAAGAGCGGTAGGCTCGTTCTTCACCTGTGTTGCTCCTTCTCACCGAAATGAAGCGGGGCAGGTCGTCCCGCCAGACGAAAATGCCGGTGAACAGCCTCCCCTCGACGACCCCGACGACCTTGAATCGTTCTTCGCCGTCGATCTCACGGATGGACGGGATGATCAGGTGATCACCATCCTCGAAAATCCGGTCGCCAAAGGCCAGCGTCAGCCTGTGCTTCTCGCGGTTGGCAGCGTCCTTGACGGGATCAAATCTGTCTTCCGACATCTAGGGGTCGATCATACGGAATTCCCGTACAAATAGCAACTCGTCGCGAGAGCGTCGCCTCGGGCAGAAATGGGCGCCTTCTCGTCATGAGATGCTCGGGGCAGGCCCGAGCATGACAGTTGATCAGCTCGCCAGCACGCGCTGCGGCGGGAAGGTGATCTCCACCAGCGTGCCCTCTTTCTTGACGCTGGTGATCGCCATCGCGGCGCGGTTCGCCTCGACCAGCGCCTTGGTCAGCGGCAGGCCCAGGCCCGTGCCGCCGGCGCGGCGCGTCGTCGGCACCTGGCGGAAGGGTTCGAGCGCCAGGCGCAACTCGTCGTCGTCCATGCCGATGCCGGTGTCGCGGACCCTGAGGATCGCCTCGCCCTGGTCGCCCAGCGCGGTCGAGATGATGACCTGTCCGCCGGCATCGGTGAACTTCACCGCATTGGAGAGCAGGTTGATCGCGATCTGGCGGATCGAGCGCTCGTCGGCGACGACCGGCGGCAGCTTCGGCGACAACCCCGAGCGCAGGACGACACGGCCGCGCTGCGCCTCCGGCTGGAGCAGCGACACTGTGGAGAGCGCGATCTCGTTCAGGTTGACGCTGACGAAGTCGAGATCGAGCTTGCCGGCCTCGATCTTGGCGAGGTCGAGCAGGTCGTTGACAAGGCTGATGACGTAGCCGCCCGACTGGTGGATGTCGCGCAGATATTCCTTGTAGCGCTCGTTGGCGATCGGCCCGAAGCGCTCCTCAGCCATCACCTCGGCGAAGCCGATGATCGCATTGAGCGGGGTGCGGATCTCGTGGCTGATCTTGGCGAGAACGTCCGATTTCTGGGCGCTTGCCATTTCCGCCGCCTTGCGGGCATCGACCAATTCGCCCTCGGTCTTCTTCCAGGCGGTGATGTCACGCAGCACGGCGCAGAAGCGCGGGTCGTTGCCATGGGCGATCTGGCCCATCGTCATGAACAGCGGGATCTTCCCGCCCTGACGCACCCGGCCCTGCACCTCGCGCCCGTCATTGAGCACCGAGGCGACACCGCCACCCTTCAGCCCTTCGAGATAATCGAGGGCAGGGGCATGGCTCTCGCTGGCGAAAAGCAGGGTGAACAACTCGCCGGTGACCTCGCGCTGATCGTAGCCGAACAGCGCCTCGGCCGCCTTGTTCAGCGAGAGGATACGCCCGCGATCGTCGACCGTGACGACGCCGTCGGTCGCGGTGTCGAGCATGGCGGTGAGCTCGGCGATGCGGCCGTCGCGCGCTTCGGCATCGAGCCTGAGCGCTTCGACGCGCGCCACCGATTCGGCTTCTTCCGCAGCGAACTCCGCCGCGAGCTCGGCTTCCTCGGCCTCCTCCGGCGTCAGCACCGGCACCTCGCTGCCGTCGCCGCTGGGATGGCGGAAGGCCATCAGCGTCGCCGGCTCGTCCTGCCAGCTCACGCTCGACAGAACGGCATCGACATGGACGAGATGACCGAGCCGGTCGATCAGGGTCATCGTGCCGCCATCGGTGCGGGCGGCCTCCTTGATCAGGCGGCTGACCTTGCCGCCGGCCTTCAGGTCGGCAAGATCAGCGTAATCCAGCAATTCGAGCAGCGTGCGGTTGGCATAGAGCGCCTCGTCGCCGCGATTGACGAGGACAGCGATCGGCAAACGGTCGAGCACGTCGGCATGGGAGTTGCGCTGGCGGGCAAGGGCAAGGCCGGTATCCGCTTCCGTGCCCGCTTTGGCGAGGGAGGCCTCTTCCTTCTCCTTGACCTGCAACGGCGCGACCGGCGGCAGGCGAGGCGCGCTCGGCTCGTCGTCGCCGGCAAGCCTTGCGCCCAGCGCCTTGGCGATCTCGCGGAAGGCGTTGCGCTCGGCCGAGCTCAGATGCGATTTGGAAGGCTCGAGCAGCGGCCTGATTGCAGTCAGGTGGCCGTTGCGCAGCGGCACGATCTTGCCGGGCAGCGGTTCGGGCTCGGCGTCAGGTTTGGCAGGCGCTTCGGGAGCGTGCCCCGGCACGGGCTTGTCCGCCGGCCGATCGAGCGCGGCCAAGGCGGCAGCATCGTCAGCATCCTCTGCGTCTTCCTCAGTCATGTCCGAAAGGCCGCCTGCTTCGGCTTCATCGGAGGTGGGAGTGCCTTCCTCCGCTGCCGACGGGGCAGAAGTGGTCTTCTCGTCGGTAGCGAACGAGGTGGTGGAAGCCGTCGCGTTCATGACGGCCAGATCAGCCGCCTGGTGCGAGTTGTCGTCCTGTGCGGTCTGGGCCGCAGCCGGAATCTGCTCCGCCTCTGGCTCGGCGGTCTCTGCCGCAGCGGGATCTGCCTCGGGCACCGGAAACGGGCAACGCTCGTTGAGCCGGGCGATACCGAAGCCACGGAAGCCGGTGAGCTGGCGCTGGGCGTCTAGCACGGGCACGCCGGAAAGCTCGACTGGCGCGGCCTCGCCGGGCGAATCGGTGCGCCAGAGCACGCTGTGGCCGCTCCAGGTCGTAGCCTTGGTGAATCGGTCGATCAGTCCACCATCGCTGTCGGCGAAGGCGGAGCCGAGCAGATCCTGCCAGCGCTGGCCGATCAGCCAGGCCACCGCGGATTGCCCGGTCAGGGCGGCGATGTTGTCCGAGAGCTTGGTCAGCCTGCCCTCACGGTCGCTCTGCCAGAGGAAGCGGACCATGGCCGGCTTGGCGGGCGATGGGACCTCCTCCTGGGGGGCGGGCACAGCCGGAGCAGCGACAGGAGCCCGGTCGGCAGGCGCGACCGCGGGCACGGTGATGCCGAGGCGGCGCAGTTCGGACACCTGCACGGCGATGGCCAGGGCGGAGCGACCGTCAGGTAGCGGCACCAGCTTGCTGCCGCAGGTGACGGGCACCGCCGCGAAGCTCGCCGTCAGGCGCAGGCGTTCGAGCCGTATGCCGTTGGCCGAGGCCATGCCGCCGGCCAGAAGGTTCAGGCGCTGCCGGGTCGGCGCCGGCAGGTTCGTCTGCCCGCCGAGCAGGGCTTGCGCTGCGGCGTTGACGAGATGCGGCTGCTCGGTGGCGGAATTCCACAGCAGCAGGGCGCCGCCGGCGGCAAAGGATGCAAGGGCGGCGTCTTCAGCCGCCGCCACGCTCCACTTCGCCCAGTCCTCTCCGGCTTCGCTCATGCCCGCCTGCTCGTTCGATCCGCGCCCGTTATGCCTAACAAAGCCTTAATAGACCCCAAACGGCGGCAAATCCATGGAACCGAAGATCGCTCTCCCGCTTCTCCTCGAAACAGCGTTAACATGGCGGCTGTCGCCGATTGTCACGCTGTTGTCATTGCGGTGCAACAATGATATTGCACTGCACAATGATCTAGGGATGGATCGCCACACGACAGGAGGATTTGATGAACAGCAAGCTGCCTTATGAAGTGCCCACCGAGATGCGCGAGTTCGCCGAGCGCAGTGTAGAGCAGGCCCGCAAGGCGTTTGACGGCTTCATGGGCGCTGCCCACAAGGCTGTGGACAATGCCCATGGCTCGGCCGAGAGCGCTCGCGCCAACACCCAGGAAGCGACCCGCAAGGCCATTTCCTATGCCGAGAACAACGTCGCGGCCGCGTTCGATTTCGCCCAGAAGCTGGTGAAGTCGAAGGACCTGACCGAGGTCATGCAGCACCAGTCCGAGTTCCTGAAGTCGCAGGTCGCCGCGCTCCAGAGCCAGATTAAGGATCTCGGTACCGCCGCGCAGGACGTTGCCACCAAGGCCGCCGAGACCGTCAGCAAGGCGACCAAGGGCCGCTGAGGCTTGGCTGATTCGGCGCCTTTCGAGGCGCCGTTCACTGCTGATTTGGCCGGACCACGCGGTCCGGCCTTCGCTGTTTGCCGCTGAAGGAGAGCTGTCATGGTCAAGCCTGCTCCGACCCGGACCAAGTCCAAGGTCCCGGTCAGCCTGTCCCCGGTGAAGGCGCTGACGCCGGCGCTCGCCGCGACGCCGCCAGCCGCCACGGAACCTGAGAAGCCCAAGGCCGCCGTGCAATCCGCCGCTGCGGCCGAGTCCGCTCTCGCAAAATCCGCGCCTGTCGCCCCTGCAAAGGTTGCCGCGCCGTCGCCTGCGCCCGCCGCAGCGGCCAAGGCGGTTCCCGTCAGCAAGCCCGTCGTTGCCAATGCTCCGACGAAGGCGGCGCCGATCAAGATCCGGATCGAGAAGCCTGTGGCGAAAGTCGCGGGGCCGCAGGTTGCGGCGGAGGCTGCCAAGCCTGCGGCTACGGTGTCCAAGCCTGCGGTCGCTGAAGCGAAGCCGGCTTTGGCGCCGGCCAAACCTGTGGTGATCGAGCCCACAATTGCAAAGCCTGCGGCCGTCAAGCCCGAAACTGCCAAGCCCCAGCCTGCTCACGCCGCGCCTGCCGCCCCGGTTACCAAGCCCGCAGAGCCTGCTCCCGCTCTGACCGCGAAGGCGCCGCCCCAGCAGCCTGTTCCCCTCGATTCGCTGCCTTTGCCGCGTCCGCCCGAGGCGGCGGCTGTCGTCACGGCGACGGCGATGAGCCAGGCGCTCACCATGGCGCGCGCCTTCGGTGCCTTGCAGGCCCGCATGCTCGACCATGCCTGTGCCGAACTGGAGGCGACGCTGGGCGACGCGCAGACGCTCGCACGCAGCAACAGCGCCTCGGAAGCGATCGCCCTGCAGGCCAAGGCAGTGCGCCGCAGCTACGAATCCTATGCCGAGCACCTCAAGGAGCTGGCACGCACGGCCAATGCTGCCCTGCGCAAGGACTGATCAAAGTACCGGATTCGGCGCGTGCACGGGCCGCGCCGAATTTCCGCAGCCGCAGTTGAATTACGCGGTTGCAAAAGCGGAGAGTCGGCACTAGGGTCCGCGCCGCTGAAGACCCCGCCACGGCGGCCGGTCGCGAAGCCTGTGTTTGGGCAGCCATAGCTCAGTTGGTTAGAGCGCTAGATTGTGGATCTAGAGGTCCCCCGTTCAAGCCGGGGTGGCTGTACCATTCTTCTTCCGGACATCGTCGGAACCTTCCATCATCCGATGCGCCGGCTCGATGCCGCTCCCCTTGAAGCGGCCTTCGCGCTTCGCCATATCTTGGACAAGCGGAAGGGTTCGCCTTTCGCCTGCGGGATGCTGCCGGCGGCGGGTCCCGATGTTTGTGAGGCGCCTTTCGAGGGCCTGGATCGATGACGCGTACGCCTAGCCTGTCCCACCCGTTCCTGCTCGGCTTCGACGATATCGAGCGTGCGCTCGATCGCGTCGCCAAGGGCGCGAGCGAAGGTTACCCGCCCTACAATATCGAGCGGTTGCCTCGGACGGAGGACGAGCCCGATCGTCTGCGCATCACCTTGGCCGTCGCGGGCTTTGCTCGGGAGCAGCTCGAGATCACGCTGGAAGAGAACCAGCTCACGATCCGGGGGCGCCAGAGCGACGACAAGAATCGCCAGTTCCTGCACCGCGGCATCGCGGCCCGTCAGTTCCAGCGCAGCTTCCTGCTGGCCGACGGCATGCAGGTGCTCGGCGCCGATCTGTCGAACGGCCTGCTTGCAATTGATCTGGTCAGGCCGGAACCGGAACGGCTCATCCGGCGTATCGATATCATGAGCCGAGAGTAGAGGGCGGAGACCCGCCCAGCTTTTGAAGGATGCGGCCAGCGGTTTTCGCATCTGTTCATAATTGAAGGCGCAGTATCAGAACCGCATTCGCACTGCTCTGAAGGAGGGCGCGATGAAACAGGACAGAATCCTTATTCAGGCCAACCCGCTGACCCCTGCGGAATTCGCCGCGCTCGGCGCCGGCGAAGTGGCCTACGTCAAGTCGATGACCTCGGACGAGCTGATGCGGATTTTCCCGCAGGCTCCGAAGATCGAGTCCGGCTTGCAGCTCTTCACACTGCTCTCGGCTGACGGTGCGCCGATCCTCGTCACGGATTCGCGCGAGGCGGCCACGGCCAATGCCTGGGAGCACGATCTGCGGATGGTCAGCGTCCACTGACGCTGGCCACCCCCAAGGTCAGGGCGCGGTCGCGATTCCCGCGACCGCCGCTTGCAGCCTCACGATATCCTCGGGCGTCGACAGGCGGTGATCGCCGTCCTTGATCAAGGTCAGGACGACGGGATCGCCGCTGAGATGCTCGACGAGCTTGAGCGCCTGGCGCCAGGGTACGTCGGGATCGCGCATGCCCTGCAGGATATGCACGGGACAGCCGGCCTTGATCTCGCCGCCGAACATCAGGTGCTTGCGCCCGTCCTCGATCAGGGCGCGGGTGATCGGCGTCGGTTCCGGCGAGTACTCCGAGGGGCGCTGCCAGACGCCTTCCTCGAAGATCGTCCGGCGGATCGAATCGGGCATCTGCGCCCACATCAATTCTTCGGAGAAATCGACGGCAGGAGCGATCAGGACGAGCCCGGCCGGCTGTAGCGGAGTGCCGAACAGCTTGCGGGCTGCGAGCAGCGCGATCCAGCCGCCCATCGAAGATCCCACGAGGATAGGGCGCTGGCGGCACTGGCTTTCGATCGCTGCGAGCGCGTCGCCGAGCCAGTCGGACAGGGTGAAGCTGCCGAAATCGCCGTCGCTCTCGCCATGGCCGCCGTAGTCGAAGCGCAGGCAGGCCCGGCCATTGGCCCGCGCCCACTCGGCCAGCGCCTCCGCCTTGGTCGCGCGCATGTCCGAACGGAAGCCGCCAAGCCAGACGATCGGCGCGCCGGTTCCCTCCTGCAGGAGGTAGGCGAGGCGGCGCTTAGAGGGGCCGTTTCCGACCTCGAGCCATTGCGGCGGCTGGCGCTCCAAGGCAAATCTCCTGTGGCGAATCATCTGGCCGCGGCGATTAGAGGCTGCGGCAGTCAACCGATAGGGGCATATTCGCCCCTGTTAACGAAATTCCAGACCGAGAGCGAATGTCCTTCAAGCCGGGTGCCCATCTTTCGCTGCCTTCGACCGAAACGCATCCGCTGGCGGGGCGGACGATCCTGCAGATCATTCCCGAGCTGGAAGCCGGCGGGGCAGAGCGCACAGCCGTCGATATCGCCAAGGGGCTGACCGATGCCGGCGCGCGCGCGCTGGTCGCGACCGAAGGCGGACGCCTCGTCGCCGAGTTGCAGGCCAAGGGCGGTGTCTGGCTGCCGTTTCCGGCGGCCTCGAAGAATCCGGTCGCGATGCTCTTCAACATCCGCAAGCTCGCCCGGCTCTGCAAGCAGGAGGGTGTCGAGCTGATCCATGCTCGCTCGCGTGCCCCGGCCTGGGTCGCGCTCGGCGCGGCACGCATCCTGAAGTTGCCCTTCGTCACTACCTATCATGGCTCCTATAACAGCCGCTCGGTGGTGAAGACGCTCTATAATTCGGTGATGGCGCGCGGCGACGTCGTGATCGCCAACTCCGTCTATACGGCGGGCCTGATCCAGGCGAAGCACCCTGTGGCGGGCGACCGTGTCAGGGTCGTCAATCGCGGCACCAATTTCTCGGCCTTCGCACCGGCTGCCGTCGGCGCGGAGCGGGTGCAGGCCCTGCGCAAGGCATGGGGCGTCGAGCCCCACCAGCGCATCGTGCTGCTACCTGGCCGCCTGACCAACTGGAAGGGCCAGCGCGTGCTGATCGAGGCCGCGCGCATCATGCGTGACGGCGGCGATGCCGACACGGCGTTCATCCTCGCCGGCGACGCGCAGGGCAGGGACGGCTACGTGAAGGAGCTCGACGCGCTGATCGCGAAGGCTGGGCTGGAGGGGCGCGTGAAACGTGTCGGCCACTGCACCGACATGCCGGCGGCGATGCTCTCGGCCGCTGTCGTCGCGGTGCCCTCGACCGATCCGGAAGCCTTCGGTCGCGTTGCGGTCGAAGCACAGGCGATGGGTACGCCCGTCGTGGTCTCGGACCTCGGCGCGGTGCCCGAGACGGTTCTGGCGCCGCCGCAGGTCACACCGGCGGAGCGCACCGGCTGGCGCGTGCCTCCGGGAGACGCTCCCGCTCTCGCGGCCAGCCTGAACGAGGTTTTGGCCCTGCGCCCCTCCGCCCGCGACGCGCTGGCGCGGCGGGCGCGGGTCCATGTCGAGCGGCATTTCTCGCTCGAAGCGATGGTCGCGGAAACCCTCGACGTCTATTGCGCGTTGCTGGGGCGCTGATCCGCAAGCAGGCGAATGCCTGCTGCAGCGGTGTCATGCATTGACATCGCCCATCTTTGTGCAATGTGTCTGCAACAACGGCGCGGAGGCGCCAAGTACAGGAGAATACCCCCATTCGTCGTCCCTACCGCGCTGCCCCGACCCCGACCAAAGAAGGTCCCCGCTCGAACCGCGACATTCGCGGAGTTCGCGAAGTCCAGCTCATCGACGATACCGGCGCCAACCGTGGCGTGGTCTCGTTCTTCGATGCGCTGAAGCTCGCCGAGGATGCCGGCCTCGACCTCGTCGAGATCGCCCCGAACTCCGTCCCGCCGGTCTGCAAGATCCTTGACTATGGTCGCTTCCGCTTTCTCGAGCAGAAGAAGGCCTCGGAGGCGCGCAAGAAGCAGCGCACCATCGAGATCAAGGAAATCAAGCTGCGCCCCGGCATCGACAAGCACGACTACGATGTGAAGATGAAGGCCATGCACGGCTTCTTCGAGGAAGGCGACAAGGTGAAGGTCACCCTGCGCTTCCGCGGCCGCGAAATGGCGCATCAGGACCTCGGCGTGAAGGTGCTCGAGCGGGTCAAGGTCGATACCGCCGAGATCGCCAAGGTCGAGAGCGACTGGCAGCTCGAAGGCCGCCAGATGGTCATGGTGCTCGCGCCGCGCTGAGGCGCGCGTCACCCGCGATCGCATGCAGATCGAGAAAAAGGGCGCCGTCGGCGCCCTTTTTCATTTTGTCTTGCTGAGCAAACCGTCCAGCATCGCGTCGAAAGCGTCGGTCGCAGCCTTGAGTGCCCCTTCCGGGTCGGGCGCATGCGCGATCCACTGCGCCGCATGCTGCGTCGCGCCGAAGATCAGACGCGCTACGGCCTCTGGATCGAGCGGCGCCAGCACCCCTTCGCCGACGAGCTCATCCAGCCCTCGGGTCATCATCCGGATGCAGTCGTTCTGGATCGGCCAGCTCCAGGGATCGCCGAGCACGGCGGGGCCGTCGCGCAACATGATGCGCTGGATTTCCGGTTCCAGCGCCATGGCGAGATAGGCGGCGCATTCGTCGCGGAAGCCGGTCCAGCGATCTTCGGCCCGGGCGGAGACGGCGCGCAATCGCACCGTCATCTCCGCGTCGATCTGGTCGATCACAGCCGCGAACAGGCCCTTCTTGTCACCGAAATGGTGATAGAGCGCGCCGCGCGTCAGCCCGGCCGCCGCGGTCATCTCGTCCATCGAGGCTGCCGCATAGCCCACGCCACCGAACGCCCCGCGAGCGGCGGCGATCAGGCTGGCGCGGGTCTCCGCGATCATGTCGGCACGAAGTCTGCGGGCCATCATATCCCCATCACATACGCCCCGTATGTTAATTGACATACGGGGCGTATGCAATTACGCATTCATTCACATACGCGGCGTATGTCCGCTTCCTTCGGTTCGAGTCATGCCTAACCCCTATCGCGAGATATTCCAGGCGCCGGGCGCCTTCGCCTTTTCCGGTGCGGGCTTCATCGCCCGCCTGCCGGCCTCGATGGTCGGGCTCGGCATCGTCACCATGCTGTCCGAGCGGCGCGGGGAATATGCGATCGCAGGCGCGGTGGCCGCGACCTTCGCGCTCGCCAGCGCCCTGATCACGCCGCAGGTCTCGCGCCTCGTCGATCGCTATGGCCAGCGCCGCGTCCTGATGCCGGCCGCGGCTGCAGGCGCGCTGGCGCTTGGCGGCCTGATGCTCTCGACCTGGGCGCGCGCGCCGAGCTGGCTGCTCTTCGTCTTCGCGCTGCTCGCGGGCCTGATGCCGAGCATCGGCGCCATGGTCCGGGCGCGCTGGACCGAGTTCTACCGCGACACCCCGCAATTGCGCACGGCCTTCGCCTTCGAATCGGTCGTCGACGAGGTCATCTTCATCGTAGGGCCGATCGTCGCGATCGGGCTCAGCGTCAGCCTGTTTCCCGAGGCCGGGCCGCTGGCCGCCCTGATCTTCCTCGTCGTCGGCGTGCCCTTGCTCTGCGCGCAGCGGCGGACCGAGCCGCCGGTGCGCACCCGTACCGCCGAGGCTGATACCTCAGTCATTCGCGTCGGTGGCGTCCAGGTCGTCGTGCTCGCAATGATCGCCGTCGGTGCGATCTTCGGCACGGCCGAGATCACCGCCGTCGCGTTTGCAGAAGTGCAGGGCCAGAAGGCTGCGGCGAGCTTCGTCCTCGCCATCTATGCGGCGGGTTCGCTGATCGTCGGTCTCGTCTTCGGGACGCTTCGGCTGAAAGCCTCGCTCGCCACGCAGTTCCTCGCGGCGATCGCGCTGGCCGCAGCGACGACCTTGCCGCTGCTCGCCGTGACCGGACTCGCATCGCTGGCGCTGGTCTTCTTCATGGCCGGGGCTGCGGTCTCGCCGACGATCATCATCGCCATGGGGCTGATCGAGCGTCTGGTGCCGCCGCGCCAGCTCACCGAGGGCATGACCTGGGGCATCACCGGCAT
The DNA here is from genome assembly GCF_945957345.1 of uncultured Allobosea sp. Classification (GTDB taxonomy): domain Bacteria; phylum Pseudomonadota; class Alphaproteobacteria; order Rhizobiales; family Beijerinckiaceae; genus Allobosea. The sequence continues at coordinate 50,646 of NZ_CAMFKW010000027.1, forward strand.
CGGCATAGGCATGGCCGCCGGAGCTTCCGCCGCTGGCGTGCTGATCGACGCCTTCGGCGCCCATAGCGGGTTCTGGATCTCGGTCGGCGCGGGGGCTGCGGCGCTGCTCGTGGTGCTCGCGGGCTACAATCGGTTACTCGGCGCGCGAGCCGAAACCCTGGTCTGCGAAGCCGCGTGAAGAAAAAAGGCCGCTCCCCGCAAGGAGCGGCCCGATTTCAAACGCCGTCTCGGCTCAGCGGATCGGCGGGCCGTATTGCAGGCCGCCCTTGGTCCAGAGGTTGTTGACGCCGCGCGGCAGCGGATTGCTGGTCTTCGGGCCAAAATGACGCTCGAAGCTCTCGCCATAGTTGCCGACGGCCTTGATGATCCGCACGACCCAGTCATTGGTCAGGCCGAGGCCTTCGCCGAACTTGCCCTCGGCGCCGAGCATGCGGCGAACTTCGGGATTCTGCGAGGTCTTGGCGAGTTCCTCGACATTGGCCTGCGTCACGCCGAGCTCCTCGGCATTGATCGTGGCGATCACGGTCCAGCGGACGAGGTCGAACCAGGTCGGGTCGTTCTTGCGGACCCAGGGGCCGAGCGGCTCCTTGGAGATGACCTCCTGCAGCAGCATATGCTCTTCCGGGTCCTTCAGGCGGCCCCGCGTGCCGGCGAGCGCCGAAAGGTCGGTGGTGTAGGCGTCGCAGCGCCCGGCCTCATAGGCCTGTACCGTGTCCTCCAGCGTCGCGAAGGCGACGGTCTCGAACTTGATGCCGTTGGTGCGGCCGTAATCGGCGAGGTTGAGCTCGGTGGTGGTGCCCTGCGCCACGCAGACCGAGGCGCCGTTGAGGTCCTTGACGCTCTTCACGCCGAGCTTCTTGCGGACGATGAAGCCCTGGCCGTCATAATAGTTGATCGCGGTGAAGGTGACGCCCTGGCCGATATCGCGGCCGAGCGACCAGGTGGTCGTGCGCGCGAGCACGTCGATCTCGCCGGACTGCAGCGCGACCAGGCGGTTCTTGCTCGACAGCGAGAGATAGGTCGCCTTGTTCGGGTCGTTGAAGATCGCCGCGGCCAGCGCGCGGCAGACATCGGTGTCGAAGCCGACCCAGGTTCCGTTCTTGTCCTGCAGCGAGAAGCCGGGAACGCCCTCGCTGGTGCCGCAGATGATGTTGCCGCGGGCCTTGATCTTGTCGAGCGTCGATTGAGCAAGCGCCGGCGCCGAGGCGGCGGCCGTCAGGACGAGGCCTGCGGCAAGGGTGAGAAGCTTCTTCACGGGGTGTTCTCCAGGTGCGGTACGCGCCTGTTGACCATACGGCGTGACAAGCGTTTGAAGGAAGGGGATAAGCGGCTGCGGCTTTTCCGGGCAATCCCACGGCGGATTGCCGGCTTCGCACTTGCAATAGCGGCCGTTTTCTGCGATAGGGCCGGCCTTCGATCGCCCGGCTGATAAGGGCTGCCGTGGCGGTCGTGCTTTGCTTCCTGAAAGCAAGACATTGGCAACGCGCTCGAAAGACGCGGAGCCTCGACCATTGAGGAGCTGAAATGCCCAAGATCAAGACCAAATCGGCCGCTAAAAAGCGGTTCAAGATCACCGGTACCGGCAAGGTGCTCTACGCCCAGGCCGGCAAGCGTCACGGGATGATCAAGCGGACCAACAAGCAGATCCGCAATCACCGCGGCACCACGACCCTCTTCGAGGGCGATGCTGCCAACGTGAAGAAGTTCTTCCTCCCCAACGGCTGACGCCACCTGACATTCCGGAGATCATGACATGGCTCGCGTGAAACGGGGCGTTACCGCCCACGCCAAGCACAAGAAGACGTTCAAGGCCGCCAAGGGCTTCTATGGCCGCCGCAAGAATACGATCCGCGCCGCCAAGGCGGCCGTCGATCGCTCGATGCAGTACGCCTATCGCGACCGCAAGAACAAGAAGCGCTCGTTCCGCGCTCTCTGGATCCAGCGTCTCAACGCTGCGGTTCGCGAGCACGGCCTGACCTATTCGGTCTTCATCGGTGGCCTGATCAAGTCGGGCATCGAGCTGGACCGCAAGACCCTGTCGGCCATGGCCATCGACGATGCAGCCTCGTTCGCTGCGGTTGTCGAGACGGTCAAGGGCGTGCTGGGCGCCGAGGCCAAGGCTGCGTAACAACCGCTGCCTGAGCAGCCTTGCAGTGCTGAATTGGAAAAGGCCGGCGGTGACGCCGGCCTTTTTCTTTGGGCTCTACCGTCATGCTCGCCCTTGTGGCGAGCATCCACGTCTTGAACGCGACCTTCGACCAGCGAAGACGTGGATGGTCGGGACAAGCCCGACCATGACGATGCCACGCATGACTACGTCTGCACGCTGCCATTCTTCGGCGGGTTCCAGCCTTCGCCGGCGCCTTCGACGATCCGGTCATAGGCCTCTTCCGGCGAATCCGCGTAGGCGAACAGCTTGAGGTCATCCGGCCGGATGAAGCCTGCGGCGGCCATCTGGTCGAGGTTGAGCAGGCCCTTCCAGTAGGCAGAATCGTAGAGCACGATCGGCACCGGGCCCATCTTGCCGGTCTGGACCAGCGTCATGATCTCGAACAATTCGTCGAGCGTGCCGAAGCCGCCGGGGAAGACCACGAGCGCCGCGGCGCGCATCGCCAGATGCATTTTCCGCATCGCAAAATAGTGGAACAGGAAGGTCAGGTCCGGCGTCGACCAGGCGTTCGGCTCCTGCTCGTGCGGCAGGGTGATGTTGAAGCCGATCGAGATCGCGCCGGCTTCGGTCGCGCCGCGATTGGCGGCTTCCATGATGCCCGGCCCGCCGCCGGTGGCGATGACGTGATAGCGGCCGGCCTCGCCGTCGCGCAGCGCGCCGCCGCGTTCGGAGGCGATGCGACCGAAAGCGCGGGCGGCCTCGTACCAGGGATTGCCCTCGCGCACCCGCGCCGAGCCGAAGACGACGACGGTCGAAACCACGCCGCGTGCCCTCAAGTTGTCCTCGGCCTTCTGGTATTCCAGCATGAAGCGGACGCCGCGGGTCGAATCGCCGAGGATGAAATCGGGGTCGAGCGCGGCGAGCCGATAGGACGGCGATTCCTTCTGGCGGGTATTGTCGGGCAAGGCATTCTCCTCTCTCGTCGCTTCGCTCTGGCATAACCCGGCCGTTCCCGCTAGAACGCGCCCGTTCCCACGCCTTCAGATGCTTGCGACCTGTTCATGACCGATATCGCCACCCTGGAACGCGACGTCCTCGCCGCGATCGATTCCGCCGCCGATGAAGCTGCCGTCGAGGATGTGCGCATCGGCGCCCTCGGCAAGTCCGGCTCGATCTCGGCGCTGCTCAAGACCTTGGGTGGCATGACGCCGGACGAGCGCAAGGAGAAGGGCCCGCAGATCAACGGCCTGCGCGACCGCGTGCAGGGCGCGATCGCGGCTCGCAAGGAGGCGCTGGGCGAGGCGGCTCTCGAAGCCCGGCTCGCCTCCGAGCGCGTCGACGTGTCGCTGCCGGTGCAGGACGGCCCGGAGGCGCGCGGCCGCATCCATCCGATCAGCCAGGTCATCGACGAGATCACCGCGATCTTCGGCGATATGGGCTTCGCGATTGCCGAAGGGCCGGATGTCGAGACCGACGATCTCAACTTCACCAAGCTGAACTTCCCGGTCGGCCACCCCGCCCGCGAGATGCACGACACCTTCTTCTTCGCGCCGGACGAGAATGGCGAGCGCAAGCTCCTGCGCACCCACACCTCGCCGGTCCAGGTGCGCACCATGCTGGCGCAGCAGCCGCCGATCCGCGTGATCTGCCCAGGCCGGACCTATCGCAACGATTCCGACCAGACTCATACCCCGATGTTCCATCAGGTCGAGGGGCTCGTCATCGACAAGTCCGCCAATCTCGGCCACCTCAAGTGGATCCTCGAAGAGTTCTGCAAGTCGTTCTTCGAGATCGACGACGTGAAGATGCGCTTCCGCCCGTCCTTCTTCCCCTTCACCGAGCCCTCGATGGAGGTCGACATCCAGTGCTCGCGCAAGGGCGGCGAAATCCGCTTCGGCGAGGGCGACGATTGGCTGGAGATCCTCGGCTGCGGCATGGTCCACCCGAACGTGCTGCGCAATTGCGGGCTCGACCCGGAAGTCTATCAGGGCTTCGCCTGGGGCATGGGCATCGACCGCATCGCCATGCTGAAATACGGCATGCCGGACCTGCGCCCGTTCTTCGAGGCGGATGTGCGCTGGCTCGCGCATTACGGCTTCCGCCCGCTCGACCTGCCGACGCTGACGGGCGGCCTCTCCTCATGACGGCATCGACCGGGCAGGGGAGAGCGCGATGACGCCTGCGGGCTGGGCGGCGACGATCGCCGTGCTGCTGGTCGTGATGAACCTGGCGAGCCAGGCCATCGCGCTCTGGCGGCTGCGCCGGCCCTTGCAGCGCTCGGCTCTGCTCGACACCTTGCCGCCGGTCACCATCGTCCGCCCGGTGCGCGGCATCGAGGCTTTCAGCCGCGAGACGGCGGTTTCGGGGCTGGAGCTGGACTATCCCCGCTACAGCACGATCTTCTGCGTCGCCGACGCGCATGATCCGATCATCCCGCTGATCGAGGAGTTGATCGGCATCTACGGCACCGAGAAGGTCCGCCTGATTGTCGGCGACGTGCCGGTCAGCGCCAATCCCAAGCTCAACAACTGCGTGCGCGGCTGGGAGGCTGCTTCGACCGACTGGGTCATCCTCGCCGATTCCAACGTGCTGATGCCCAGGGACTATATCCAGCGCATGCTGGCCGCCTGGCAGCCCACGACTGGCCTCGTCTGCTCGACGCCGGCCGGCTCTCGGCCGCTATGCTTCGGCGCCGAGGTCGAATGTGCCTTCCTCAACGCTTTCCAGGCGCGCTGGCAATATGTCGGCGAGGCGCTGGGCCTCGGCTTCGCGCAGGGCAAGTCGATGCTCTGGAACAAGCCCTTCCTCGACGCGAACGGCGGCATTGCTGCGCTCGGTGCCGAGATCGCCGAGGATGCGGCCTCGACCAAGCTGGTGCGCAATACCGGCCGGCAGGTCCATCTCGTAGGCCAGCCCTTCGAGCAGCCGCTTGGCCGGCGCCGACTGAGGGACGTCGTGCAGCGCCAGTTCCGCTGGGCGCGGCTGCGGCGCGTGACCTTCCTGCCCTTCTTCGCACTGGAAATCCTCTCCACACCGTTCCTTGCGGCCGTTCTGGCCGCATTCGGCGCGTCGGCTCTCGGCCTGTCGGCCTGGCTCGCACCGCTCCTCGTGCTGCTGGTGTGGTATGCCGGCGATACCGTGCTGTCCGCGAGCGTCGGCTGGTTCCTGAGCTGGCGTTCGCCTTTCGCGATGCTGGCGCGCGACATCGCCTTCCCCGGCATCTGGGCCTATGCCTTCGTCGGCGGCGAGGTGAGCTGGCGCGGCAACGCCATGAAGATCCGCACAGACGGCGCCAACAAGCTCAACGATGCGGCCCCGACCTTGTCGGCGGCCAGCACCAAAATTTCCGACTGATCCGAAGATACTGACCCGATAGCCCGATGAAATTCACGATCTCCTGGCTCAAAGAGCACCTCGACACCGACGCCTCCGTTGCGGAGATCGCCGAAACCCTGACCCGCGTCGGCCTGGAGGTCGAGGCGATCGAGGATCGCGCCGCCGCGCTCTCGGCCTTCACCATCGCCTATGTCATCGAGGCGAAGCAGCATCCGAACGCGGATCGCTTGCGTGTCTGCATGGTCGATACCGGCGCGGGCGAGCCCGTGCAGGTCGTCTGCGGCGCGCCGAACGCCCGCACCGGCATGAAGGGCGTGTTCTCACCGCCGGGCAGCTACATCCCCGGCAAGAAGGTCACGCTCGGCAAGGGCGTGATCCGCGGCGTCGAATCGAACGGCATGCTGGTCTCGGAAGCCGAGCTTGAATTGTCCGACGATCACGACGGCATCATCGAACTGCCGGCCGATGCGCCCGTCGGTCAGCCTTATGCTCCCTATGCCGGGCTCGACGACGCCGTGATCGAGATCGCGGTGACGCCGAACCGGGCCGATGCGCTCGGTGTCGCCGGCATCGCCCGCGATCTCGCCGCCGCTGGCCTCGGCAAGCTGAAGAGCTCAGCCGTCCAGCCGATCCCCGGCTCCTTCCCGTGTCCGGTCAAGGTGAAGCTGGACTTCACCGAGGGCGACAAGAAACTCTGCCCGGCCTTCGCGTTGCGCCTCGTGCGTGGCGTCAAGAACGGTCCGTCGCCGGACTGGCTGCAGGCCCGCCTGCGCGCCGTGGGCCTGCGCCCAATCAACGCCCTGGTCGACATCACCAATTTCATGACGCTCGACCGCAACCGGCCGCTGCACGTCTTCGACGCCGCCAAGGTGAAGGGCAATGTCACCGTCCGTCGCGCCAGGGCCGGCGAGACGATCCTCGCCCTCGACGGCAAGACCTACACGCTGACCGATGAGCAGGTCGTGATCGCGGACGAGCATGGCGTCGAGTCGCTCGCCGGCATCATGGGCGGCGAGGCCTCGGGCTCAAGCGAGACGACCACCGACGTGCTGATCGAAAGCGCGCTCTGGGACCCGCTGAACGTCGCTCGCTCGGGCCGCGCGCTCGGCATCAATTCCGATGCGCGCTATCGCTTCGAGCGCGGCGTCGATCCCGATTTCGCGCGCCCCGGCCTCGATCTCGCCACCGCGCTGGTGATCGAACTCTGCGGCGGCGAAGCCTCCGAGATGGAATTCGTCGGCGAACTGCCCGCCAGCCCCGCCGCGATCGACTTCCCCTGGTCCGAGGTCAAGCGCCTGACCGGGCTCGAGCTGCCGCAGGCCGAGATGCAGGCGGCTCTCGTCTCGCTCGGCTTCGAGGTCTCGGGGGATGGCGACCGCGTCACGGTCGCTCCGCCGTCCTGGCGCGCCGATGTCGGCGGCAAGGCTGATCTCGTCGAGGAGATCGTCCGTATAGCCAGTCTCGATCGTGTCGCCTCGACGCCGCTGCCGCGCATCAAGGGCGAGGTCGTCAAGCCGGTCCTCACCGTACTGCAGAAGCGGACCCGCATTGCCAAGCGCACGCTCGCGGCGCGCGGCCTCGTCGAGGCCGTGACCTGGTCCTTCATCTCGCACGATCAGGCCAAGCTCTTCGGCGGCGGCTCGCCCAAGCTCGCGCTCGCCAACCCGATCGCGGCCGATCTCTCGGACATGCGGCCGTCGCTGCTGCCGGGGCTGATCCGCGCCGCGCAGAGCAATGCCGATCGCGGCTTCCCGGATGTCGCGCTGTTCGAGGTCGGCCAGGTCTTCAAGAGCGACGAGCCGGAAGGCCAGCTCATCGCCGCGACCGGCCTCCGCCGCGGCACCGCCCGCCTCGACGGCACCGGCCGCCACTGGGATGGCGGCGCGAAGAATGTCGACCTCTTCGACGCCAAGGCCGACGTGCTCGGCCTGCTCTCAGGGCTCGGCATCCCGACCGGCGGTCTCCAGATCGTCGCGGGCGGCCCGGCCTGGGCCCATCCCGGGCGCTCGGCCACGCTCCAGTTCGGCCCCAAGGGCGTGATCGGCGCCTTCGGCGAGGTCCACCCGAAGATCCTCAAGGCGCTCGACGTGAAGGGCCCGCTGGTCGCCTTCGAGATTCATCTCGACGCGCTGCCGCTGCCCAAGGCCAAGCCGACCAAGGTCAAGCCGAAGCTGGCCCTTTCCGACTTCCAGCCGGTGACGCGCGACTTCGCCTTCATCGTCGACAAGGCGGTGGCGGCCGGCGACATGGTCAAGACGGCGCAGGGTACGGACCGCGCGCTGATCGCCAATGTCGGCGTCTTCGATCTCTACGAGGGCGCGGGCGTCGAGGCCGGCAAGAAGTCGGTGGCTCTGGCGGTCACGCTCCAGCCGACCGAGAAGACGTTGACCGAGGCCGAGATCGAGGCCGTCGGCAGCAAGATCGTCGCCGAGATCGGCAAGCGCTACGGTGCGACGCTGCGCGGCTGATACCGTTCGTCGTCAGGGTCGGGCTCGTCCCGACCATACCCGCCCTCTCTTGGCGAAGGCGGTGTTCAAGACGTGGAGGCTCGCCACAAAGGCGAGCATGACGGCTTGGCCCTGCCCAGTGCGGTGCCGTCGCCGCCCCGCACCATTGATCGAGATTATGTAATAATCCGTGCGCGAAATCCCTGAGCTTTCGGGGTAAGCGCTGACGTATTCTTGCATCGCTGCGGTCCTATGATCCTCACCGAACGTCCCGTCACGGACAATCTGTTCCCTGGCTTTCGCCTGCTCGACGTCCAGACATCGGGCACACGGATTCGCGTCCGCGTGGGCGGGGAGGGGCCGCCGCTGCTGCTGCTCCACGGCTATCCGCAGACGCATGTGATGTGGCGCCGGGTCGCGCCCCGGCTAGCGCAGCGTTTCACCCTGATCTGCCCGGACCTGCGTGGCTACGGCGATTCCGAAAAGCCGCCGAGCGATGCCGAACATGCGCCGTACTCCAAGCGCGCGATGGCGCGGGACATGGCCGAGGTGATGACCGCACTCGGGCATGAGCACTTCCTCGTCGGCTCGCATGATCGCGGCGCCCGCGTGGCACACAGGCTGGCGCTCGACCATGGCGAGCGCGTCCTGAAGCTCGCCACCCTCGACATCGCGCCGACGCGCGAGATGTATCGCGACACGACCGACGCCTTCGCCCGTGGATACTGGCACTGGTTCTTCCTGATCCAGCCGGCACCGATGCCGGAGCGCATGATCGAGAGCGATCCGGAGTTCTACTGGACGAGCCGGCGCGCCTCGGACATGCGCCTGTTCGAGCCGGAGGCACTTGCCGAATATCTGCGCTGCTTCCGCGATCCCGCAATGATCCATGCGAGCTGCGAGGATTATCGCGCCGCCGCGACGATCGACATCGCCCATGACGATGCCGATGGCAGCCGGAAGCTCGCCATGCCGCTGCTGGCCCTTTGGGGCGAGCGCGGCATCATCGGCAAATGCTTCGACCCTCTGGCCTTGTGGCGCGAGCGTGCGCAGGATGTGCGCGGCCGCGCCCTGCCGGGCGGCCACTACCTCGCGGAAGAGGTCCCCGATCTCGTTGCCGCGGAATTCGAAGCCTTTTTCGGAGAAGCCGCATGAGCGGGACAACCACCAGCGGGACCAACCGCGTCTATCGGATCGCCGTCATTCCGGGTGACGGTATCGGCAAGGAAGTCATGCCCGAGGGCCTGCGCGTGCTCGCGGCGGCCTCGAAGAAATACGGCTTCGAGCTGCGCCTCGACGAGTTCGATTTTTCCTCCTGCGACTACTACGCCAAGCACGGCAAGATGCTGCCTGACGATTGGAAGGAGACCATCGGCGGCCATGACGCGATCTATTTCGGCGCCGTCGGCATGCCCCAGCAGGTACCGGACCATATCTCGCTCTGGGGCTCGCTGCTGCTGTTCCGGCGCGAGTTCGACCAATACGTCAACCTGCGCCCGGTGCGCCTGATGCCGGGCGTGCCCGGTCCGCTCGCCAACCGCAAGCCCGGCGATATCGACTTCTTCGTCGTGCGCGAGAACACCGAGGGCGAATATTCCTCGGTCGGCGGGCGCATGTATGCCGGCACCGAGCGCGAGATCGTCATCCAGGAGACGGTGATGAGCCGCGTCGGCGTCGACCGCGTGCTGAAATACGCTTTCGAGCTGGCTCAGCGCCGCCCACGCAAGAAGCTGACCTCGGCCACCAAGTCGAACGGCATCTCGATCACCATGCCCTACTGGGACGAGCGGGTGAAGGAGATGGCGAAGAACTATCCGGGCGTCACGGTCGACCAGTACCATATCGATATCCTGACCGCGCATTTCGTGCTGAATCCGGATCGTTTCGACGTGGTCGTCGCCTCCAACCTTTTCGGTGACATCCTCTCCGATCTAGGCCCGGCCTGCACCGGCACGATCGGCATCGCACCCTCCGGCAACATCAACCCGACCGGCGATCATCCTTCGTTGTTCGAGCCGGTCCATGGCTCGGCGCCGGATATCGCGGGCCAGGGCATCGCCAATCCCGTCGGCATGATCTGGTCGGGGGCGATGATGCTCGACCATCTCGGCGAGCACGAGGCCGCCAAGGGCATTGAGGCCGCGATCGAGCGCGCTCTGGGCGATGCTCGCACCCGCACCCGCGATCTCGGCGGCACGCTCGGCACGGAAGCCGCCGGCAAGGCGGTCGAACAGTCGCTTTGAGCAGGAATTTGACTGCAAGGATTTGAAGAAATGGATTTGTCGTCGGTCTCCTTCGTCGACCCGCTTGTCTGGGGCAAGCTGGCCGAGATCATCCTGCTCAACATCGTGTTGTCCGGCGACAATGCCGTCGTCATCGCGCTGGCTTGCCGCGCGCTGGCGCCGGCGCAGCGGACCAAGGGCATCGCACTCGGCGCCGGTGTTGCGGTCGTGCTGCGCGTGGTCTTCACGGTGCTGATCGCCTCGCTGCTCAACACGCCCTTCCTGCGCATCATCGGCGCCGGTCTGCTGATCTGGATCGCAGTCAAGCTGATCGTCGAGGACGAGGGGCAGGACGAGGATTCGATTACGGCCAGCAGCAAGCTCTGGAAAGCGGTGCAGACGGTCGCGATTGCCGACATCGTCATGAGCCTCGACAACGTGCTCGCCATCGCCGCGGTCGCCAAGGATTCGATTCCCTTGCTGGTCGCCGGCCTGATCATCTCGATCCCGCTGATCGTGCTCGGCGCCTCGCTGATCACCAACCTGCTGACGCGCTTCCCCATCCTGGTCTGGGCCGGTGCGGCGCTGCTCGGCTGGGTCGCCGGCGAGATGTTCGAGAGCGATCCCTGGCTGATCGCCCGCTTCGGCGAGGAGCTGCTGCATAAGCTCGAGTATCCGGCTGCCATCCTGGGCGCCCTGCTCGTGGTCGGTCTCGGCTACTTCATCAAGGCGCGCCGGCCCGATCCGGCGCACTGACCACCCGACCAAAGGGCAAGAACAACGATGGATTTTTCCTCCTCCACCTTCTGGATCTCGCTGCTGCAGATCATCTGGATCGACCTGCTGCTGTCGGGCGACAACGCGATCGTCATCGCGCTCGCCTGCCGGTCGCTGCCGGAGAACCGCAAGAAGATCGGCATCTGGCTGGGCGCCAGCGCCGCGGTCGGCCTGCGCATCATCTTCGCGCTGGTCGTGACCTATCTGCTCGGCGTGCCCTATCTGAAGGTGATCGGCGGCGTCCTGCTGTTCTGGATCGCGATCAAGCTCGCCGTCGGCGAGGAGGAGGCCCATGGCAATATCGAGGCCAGCGACAGCCTCTGGAAGGCGGTCAGGACCATTGCCATCGCCGACGCGGTGATGAGCCTCGACAACGTCATCGCCATCGCCGCCGCCTCGCGTGGCCATGCCGAACTCTTCATCTTCGGCCTGCTGCTCTCGATCCCGCTGATCATCATGGGCGCTCAGCTCCTGACCTCGATCATCGAGCGCTTCCCGATCTTGGTCTGGCTCGGCGCCGCGCTGCTCGGCTGGATCGCGGCCGAGATGATCCTCGGCGATATCGCGGTGCTGCGCTGGCTGCAGGCGAACTGGTCGACCTGGGTGGTGCCGGTTCCGACCGATGTCAGCCCGCTCGGCATCGGCCCGGCCAATGTACCGCACTACACGGCGGCGGTGATCGGCGCGGCCTTTGTCTGTATCGTCGGCTACGTCCTGAAAAAGAAGCCGGCCGGTCAGCCGGGCTGAGCCTCAGGCTTCACGCAAGAATGATCGCTGCGGCGGCCAGGACATCCTGGCCGCCGTTTTTCATGAGGCGCAGATCGCCCCGTGCTTCCGTGCCGTGCAGCGGGTCGAGGACACCGAACCGCGTCTCCGATAGCAGCGTCACGCAGAAGCTCTCGGGCGGCCGGGTGAAGCCGGTGCCGAGCGCCTTCACATAGGCTTCCTTGGCGGCCCAGAGGCGGGCGAAGGCGAACGGGCGTGCAGGAGATGCCGTTGCCTCCAGGAAGCGGCGCTCGTCCGGATGCAGCAGGTCGAGCGGGGGCGCTCCCTCCATATCGACGCGTTCCACGTCCACGCCCAACGGATGCCGCGCCAGGCCGACCGCGACGATACCGGCCCGCGTTGCCAGCGACAGATGGAGCTGCTCAGGCCGGGCGAGGAACGGCTGGCCGGCGGGATCATGGTCGATGACGATCTCGTTCCGATGGCAGCCGAGTTGCTGCGCCAGAACTCGCCGCGCGGTGTCGCGCCGTAGCGCAGAGCGCTCCGTCAGGTTGCGCGGATCGGCATCCGTCCGGACCAGCCAGATCGCGGGCAGGGCAGGGGCAAGGGCATCGGCGTCGTCAGACCAGTGCATGGGCGATCTCTAGCGCTCCTGCCCATGCCTGTCGCGCCCTGCGCGGAGTTCATGCAGCCGCGCCGTTCCTGCGCGTTGACCTTCGCGCGGGCTTTCCGCTTCTGGATGACGATGTCAGACGATCCGAACACGCCGCCGGCCGTCCCGGAAGCGCCGATCACCGCCGCCGGGATGATGCTCGGCCTGCGCAAGGTCTCCGTGCTGATGCCCGGTATCGTCGTCTTCGCCGTCGCCTTCGGGGCCGCTGCGGCGGCGAAGGGGCTCACCCTGTTTCAGGCCCTTCTAATGAGTGGCTTCGTCTATGCCGGCGTTGCGCAGCTCGTCTCGTTGGAGCTGTGGCGTCCCGAATGGACCTGGGGCGCCATCGCCGGCATCGCCGTGGTCACCGCGACCGTCAATGCGCGCATGGTTTTGCAGGGCGCCTCGCTGCAGCCCTGGTTCGCGAAATATCCGAAGACGCTCAACGCCTTCCACCTCTTCTTCTTCACCGATGCCAATTGGCTGATCGGCACGCGCTACCGGGCCGAGGGCGGGCGCGATCTCGGCATGCTGGTCGGGGCCGGACTTGCTCTCTGGCTGGTCTGGGTCATCGCGACCGGCGGCGGCTACATGCTGGGCGCTCTGGTGAGCGACCCGCGCCGCTACGGCATCGACCTCGTCATGCCGATCTTCTTCGCCGCGATGATCGTGCCGCTCTGGCGCGGCAAGCGTGGCATGGTGCCCTGGGTTGTCGCCGGCCTCGTCGCGCTGGTCACCGCCCGGCTGATCGACGGCTATGCCTTCATCATCGTCGGCTCGCTCGCCGGCGCGGTCACGGGAGCGTTCCGCGATGACGCTGCCTGATCTCGGTACCTGGGGCCCGCTGATCGCGATTACCGCCATGGCGGCCGCGACCTATCTCTGCCGCATCTCCGGTGTCGCGCTGATGAGCGTCATCCCGCTGACGCCGCATGTCCGGCGTGGGCTCGCCGCCCTGCCGGGCTCGATCGTCGTGGCGACGGTCCTGCCCCTGATCGAGCGACTGGGCTGGGCTGCGGCGCTCGCGCTGCTGGCGGCGGTCGGCACGATGATCCTCCGGCGCAGCGAGCTCCTGGCGCTGCTCGTCGGCATGATCGCGATTTCCGGCCTGCGCGCACTCGGCTTCTAGGGAGACTGCCGGACAAGCTCCGATCCATCACGCGGGCCGATTGCTTCCATCACATCACGTCATCCCGATATGCATCGCCGCATGTTGACGGCGGAGGGCAGGGGGAGGACGGTGCGGGCACAGTAAATCCGCCTACAATGGAGCGCCGTCATGGCATGGTATTCTCAGACGTGGACCTGGTTCGATGGGGCCTGGCATGAGGGCAACCCCGGCATCGTCGGTCCGCGCAGCCATGTGCTCTGGCAGGCCTCCTCGGTCTTTGACGGCGGCCGCTATTTCGATGGCGTCGCGCCGGACATCGATCTGCACGCCGCCCGCGTCAACCGCTCGGCGACGGCGCTCGGCCTGAATCCGACTGTCGAGTCGGACTTCATCGTTGGGAAGATGTTCGAGGGCGTCAAGAAATTCGCGCCCGGCACCGCGATCTACGTCAAGCCGATGTATTGGGGCGAGGCCGACGGCCCGTCGACCATCATGCCCGACCCGGAATCGACCCAGTTCGCGCTCTGCCTGTTCGAGGCGGCGATGCCGCAGCCGACGGCCGGCTTCTCCGTGACCAAGGGCGCCTTCCGCCGCCCGAGCTACGAGACCGCCCCGACGGACGCCAAGGCCGGCTGCCTCTACCCGAACAATGCCCGCGTGCTGAAGGTGGCGAAGGCCGCCGGTTTCGACAACGCGCTGGTGCTCGACATGCAGGGCAATGTCGCGGAAACCGCAACCTCGAACATCTTCCTCGCCAAGGACGGCGTCGTGAAGACCCCGGTTCCGAACGGCACCTTCCTGAACGGCATCACCCGCCAGCGCGTTATCAAGTTGATGCGCGAGAGCGGCGTGCCGGTCGAGGAGTGCAGCCTGCGCTACGAGGATTTCGAGCAGGCCGACGAGATCTTCATGTCCGGCAACTACTCCAAGTGCATGCCGGTGACCCGCATCGACAGCCGCACGCTCCAGCCCGGCCCGCTCTTCCGCCGCGCCCGCGAGCTCTACATGGACTACGCCCACAGCAAGCCGAAGGCCGCCTGAGCCTGAAGGCCTGATCCATGGCGCGCCTCGCCACGCGATTGACCGAGCGTCTCGGCATCGCCCATCCGATCCTGTCGGCGCCGATGGCGCTGGCAGGCGGCGGGGCGCTGGCCGCGGCGGTCACCCGCGCTGGCGGCCTCGGCCTCATCGGCGGCGGCTATGGCGATGCCACCTGGATCGCGCAGCAATTCACCGCAGCCGGCAATACGCAGGTCGGCTGCGGCTTCATCACCTGGTCGATGGCTAGGAAGCCTGAGCTTCTGACGCAAGCGCTGGCGCACAAGCCCGCCGCGCTGATGCTCTCCTTCGGCGATCCGCGTCCCTTTGCGCACGAGATCGCAACGGCCGGCGTGCCGTTGATATGCCAGTGCCAGTCGCTCGCTCATGTCCGGCAGGCCATCGAGGCGGGTGCCGCGATCATCGTCGCGCAAGGCTCCGAAGCCGGCGGACACGGCGCCAGCCGCGCGACGCTGCCATTCGTGCCCGAGGCGGCTGACCTGATCACCCGTGAAAGCCCCGATACACTTCTGGTCGCGGCCGGCGGTATCGCCGATGGCCGGGGGCTCGCAGCGGCGCTGATGCTTGGCGCCGATGGCGTGCTGGTTGGCACGCGCTTCTGGGCGAGCCGCGAGGCGCTGGTGCATGAGCGCCACCACGCTGCCGCCGTTGCCGCGACCGGCGACGAGACCGTCCGCTCCTCGCTGCCCGACATCGCCCGCCAGCTCGATTGGCCGAAGCCCTTCGATATCCGCGTCTCCGACAACGCCTTCATCGCAACATGGGCCGGCCGCGACGCCGCGCTCAAGGAGGCCATCGCCGTCGAGGGGCCTGCCTATCGCGAGGCCTTCATGGCCGGTGATCCGGACAAGGCCGCCGTCATTTTCGGCGAGGCTGCCGGCTTGATCTCCGATATTCCCAGCGCCGGCGAGATCGTCGAGCGCATGGTGGCGGAGGCCGCTGCGTTGCTCGGCGGCGCGAAACGCTTTCTCGCCTGATCAGCGCAGCAGCCTGAGTAGGCCCGTCACCTTCAGCAGCCCGCCGGCCAGCACGGCATAGACGACCGCTGCGAGGGTCGAGACCAGCAGCACGGTCATCAAGAGCGGCTCGAAGGGCGAGGCAGCGGTCAGCTTCAGCGCAAGCGGCTTGCCCCACCAGGCCAGCACGCCGCAGACCGCCGCAGCGCCGCAGACGATGGCCACGAAGCCCGGCAGGCGCCGATCCGGCTCCGTCCAGCCGCGCCGCTTGGCCAGCACGAACAGCGTCAGCAGGTTGATCCAGGCGCCGGCCGCGGTCGCGAGCGCGAGCCCCGGCGCGCCCCAGTCGCGCCAGAGCAGGAGCTTCAGCGCGAGATTGCAGGCGATGGCGGCGAGCGCGACCAGCATCGGCGTCGTCGTATCGCCGCGCGCCTGGAAGGCCGAGACCTGCGCGCGGATCATCACGATCGCCGGCAGGCCCAGCGCATAGGCGAAGAGCACGGCACCGGCCGCGGCGCTCGCCTGCGCATCGAAGGCCCCGCGCTGGAACAACCCCGCGACCATCAGTTCCGGCACCGCCACGAACGCGGCGACGAAGGGTGCGCTGGCAAAGAGGGAGATCGCGATGGCACGGTTCTGCGCCCGGTTGGCTGCGCCCTCGTCACCCCGCGCGATGGCCCGGCTCATCGCCGAGAGCGCGACGGTGCCGACTGCGATTGCGATCAGCCCGAGCGGCAACTGGTAGAGCCGCTCGGCATAGTAGAGCGCCGCGTAGCCGCCGCGCGGAAGCAGCGAGGCGATGATCGTGTCGGCGAAGATCGCGATCTGCACGCCGGCCGAGCCGATCACGGCCGGGCCGAACATCTTGAGGAAGCGCCGGACACCGGCATCCGCCCGCGGGCGCACGATCTTGCTCGATACGCCCGCCCGCCTGGCCGCGACATAGAGCACGATCCATTGCGCGACGCCCGAGATCGCGACGCCCCAGGCGGCGGCGTGCGCCGCGCTCGGAAACAGGAAGGCCACGGCGAGCGCCGCGACGATGAAGACGTTGAGCAGGATCGGCGCGGCGGCGAACGCGGCATAGCGCTCGACGGCGTTGAGCGTCGCACCGAGGAAGGTGACCATGGTCACGAACAGCAGGTATGGAAAGGTGATCCGAGTCAGCGCGACCGCGAGTTCGAAGACCGCCGGATCCTTCGCGAAGCCTGGGGCCAGCAGCCTCACCAGCCAGGGCATGAGCGGCAGGGCCAGCGCCAGTAGGACAACCTGCACGATCAACTGAACCGTGAAGAGCCGGTCGGCGAAGAGATTGGCCGCCTCCTGCCCGTCCTTCTCGGCGATCTGGGCATAGGTCGGCACATAGGCCTGGTTGACGGCGCCCTCGCCGAAGATCGCGCGGAAATGGTTGGGCAGGCGCAGCGCGACCGAGAAGGCGTCCATCGTCGCGCCCGCGCCCAGCACGGCCGCGAGCGCGATGTCGCGCACGAAGCCGGTGACGCGCGAGATCAGCGTATAGCCGCCGACCGACAGGATGTTCTTGAGCATGGAGCGGGACTAGCGGATCAGCGGCGGCAGCGCGTCGCCGCGTGGATGGTCGACGGTACGGGCATCGAAGCCGACGCGCTCGCCGATCAGGTAGAGCGGCCGGCGCTTCACTTCGGCGAAGATCCGCCCGACATATTCCCCGATCATGCCGAGCGAGACGAGCTGGATGCCGGAAAAGAACATGATCGAGACGATCAGCGACGGGAAGCCCGGCAGGTCGGTGCCGAACAGCAGCGTCCGCAGCATGAAGTAGAGCGCCGAGAAGGTCGCGATCACCGCGATGATCGCCCCCGACCAGGTCGCGATTTTCAACGGCACGGTGGAGAAGGAGGAGAGCCCGTCGAAGGCGAAGGAGAACAGCTTGCCGTATCTGAATTTCGACTGCCCGTGCTCGCGCTCGGCGACATGGAACGGCACGCCGGCCGAGCGGAACCCGACCCAGGCATAGAGTCCTTTCGAGAAGCGCGCACGTTCGGGCAGCGCCCGCAGCGCATCGACGGCCTTGCGGTCGAGCAGGCGGAAATCGCCGGCGCCTTCCGGCAGCGGCGTTTCACCGAAATAGCCGAAGATGCGGTAGAACAGCTTGGCGAAGCCGCGCTTCATCCGCGTCTCGCCGGCGCGGTCGGTGCGCTGGCCGTAGACGTTGAGATAGCCCTCGTGCCATTTGGCGAGGAAGGCGGGAATGGTTTCCGGCGGGTGCTGGAGATCGGCATCCATGATGACGACGGCATCGCCCAGCGCATGGTCCAGCCCCGCTGCAATCGCGACCTCCTTGCCGAAATTGCGGCTGAGCGAGACGGCGTTGATTCGCGGGTCGGCCGCGTTGAGATCGCGGATCACGGTCAGCGTGCCGTCCCGGCTGCCGTCGTCGACGAAGACGACTTCCCAAGAGGCGACTTCGCCGTCGAGCACGCCACGCAGGCGTTCGACGAGCAGTGGCAGATTGGCGGCTTCGTTATGCACCGGCACGACGATGGAGAGCTCGGGCCAGCGGGAGGCCCGAGGCGCACGTTGAACCGGCTGGGACCCGATATCCGACACGAACGACCTTTCATCTGCGGATGCGCTCGCCGCGTCGGCGATGCGCGACGCACAGAACCGTAAAGCTCGCCGGTCGACAAGTCCGGTGCGGCAAAACGGCCTGCCCAATGCGCTGTCATACAATGGAAAGGCGCATGAATCCCGAGCGGCGCGACGTCCGGGATGTCCCGCGCGTTCCCATCGGGAGGGCATCGCGCTATAGCGCAAGCCCGATCAACGAGGAATAACACGCGCGATGGCGAAGGGATTCATCCTGTGCGCCGATGATTTCGCCATGACGGAGGGCGTTAGCCGCGCGATTCTCGATCTTCTCGGGCGCGGCAAGCTGACTGCGACGGGCGCGATGACCAATCGCCCGCATTGGCGCAGGCTCGCGCCGGAGCTTGCCGCCTTCGCAGGCCAGGCCGATCTCGGCCTGCATCTCAACCTGACCTGCGCGGCTCCGATCTCGGTGATGCCGCGGCTCGCTCCGGGCGGTGCGTTGCCGGGCTTGAAGGATGTCGCGCGTGCCGCCGTGCTCTCGCCGGCCGCGCGTGTGGAGATCGCAGTGGAGATCGCGCGCCAGCTCGATGCTTTCGAACAGGCTCTCGGCCGGCCGCCGGATTTCGTCGATGGGCACCAGCATGTGCATGTCCTGCCTGGCGTTCGGCGTGCGCTGCTGGATACGCTGCCCCGGCGCTATCCGGCTGGAACGCTCTATGTCCGTGACCCGGCGGATCGGTTCGCTGCCATACGTGCGCGTGGTATCGCTGTGGGCAAGGCGCTGGTCATCGCAGGCCTTGCCACCGGTTTCCGCGCCGCTGCGCTGAAGCGGGGCTTGCGGGTCAACCGCGGCTTTTCCGGTGTGGCGCCCTTCGACCCCGCGCGGGACTTTGCCGCGGATCTCGCCAGCTTCCTGATCGAGCCCGGCCCGTGCCACCTCGTGATGTGTCATCCGGGCTTCATCGACGACGAACTGGCCAGTCTCGATCCGGTCGTCGCGGCGCGACCTGTGGAGCATGCGGCGATTGCCGCCTTCATGCCACCGCCGGGCCTGCCGCTCCGTCGTTTCAGAGCCTTGGAAGGCTGATCGCAGCGGGCGCGCTGCAAGCGATTTGTTTACCGGGATCGGCCATTCTGGCGATCAGTTGGGGGCGCCGCTCTTCACAGCAGCATGCGCCGGTTTCGGAGATGATCGGCTCGATGAAGGTGTTCAGGCGCGCAGCCGGCGCGAAAGAGGCGGCGCAGCCGGGCGGGCAGGGCCTGGGCTCCCTCAGCCGGCAGATCGCAGCGGCGGCCGTCGCGATCGTCGCAGTCGCCATCCTTTTCGTGGTGATGGCGATCGCCCGCTACAATGACAGCCGCACGCGCGCCGATCTCGACCAGAAGGTCACGGCACTGACCCTGATGGTGGTCAATGCCGCACCGTCGCTGATCCTGTCGCGCGACAACAGCACGCTCGGCTATATCCTCGCCTCGCTGCAGCGCGACCCGGATTTCGATGCCGGTATGGTTGGGGATGATGTCGCGGGGCTTGCTTCCGCCGGGCGCACGGTCGAGGCGCGGCTGTCGCTGACGCCACGCTGGTTGACCAAGGTGATCGGCGAGGAGCCCTGGAAGGCGGTGCAGCAGCGCACCGAGATCGACGTCGAGGACGACGTCTATCTGACCAAGATCCATGCCGTCCGCGTCGGCACCCAGAATTCTCAGATCGGCTATGTCGCGCTGCGTTTCGACAAGACGCGTCTGGTGGCCCGCGCCGCCTGGGAGCAATTCGTGACCATCGGGCTCGGCCTGCTCATCCTGCTGGTGCTCGGCCCGCTACTATGGCTCTCGCTGTCGCGGGCGATGCGACCGCTGCGCAGCATGACCAAGGCGATCGTCAGCATTTCCGACGGCAATCTCTCGACGCAGATCGATGCGATCGGGCGGCGCGACGAGATCGGCGCGATCGCGCGCGCGCTCAGCGTCCTCAAGATCCGCCTCGCCGAGCGGGCGACGCTGGAAGAGAAACAGAGCGCGGCCGAGGTCGAGCGGCGCTCGCGCCAGCAGGGCGTCGACCACGCGATCACCTCGTTCCGCACCGAGGTCGGCCTCGCGCTCGAGGCGTTCAAGAGCAATGCCGAGCGCATGCGCGAGGCTTCCGATGGCCTCGCTCGCGTCGCGGCCGAATCTTCCGAGCGCGCCGCGCGCGCAGCCGACAACGCTCATGGCGCTTCCGGCAACGTCGAGAATGCCGCGCAGGCGGCCGAGGAGATGGGCGCTGCCATCCGCGAGGTCGAATTCCAGGTCCGCCGCGTTCGTACGGAGATCGTCGAGGCGGCCTCCGTCTCGCGCGATACCGCTGGCTCCGTGCAGGCGCTTGACGAGACCGCTCGCGCCATCGGCGAGGTCGTCAACCTGATCCGCGACATCGCCGCCCAGACCAACCTGCTCGCGCTCAATGCCACGATCGAGGCGGCGCGCGCCGGCGAGGCGGGCCGCGGCTTCGCCGTGGTCGCCTCCGAGGTCAAGTCACTGGCGGCGCAGACCGCGGACGCGACGGACCGGATCGTGGCGCAGGTCGCTGCGATCCAGGGCGCGACCGGCCAGGTCGTCAGCGCGATCCAGAATATTGCCGAGCGCATGAACGCCATCGAGAAATTCGCGAATTCGGTCGCGACCTCGATCGAGCAGCAGGCCATCGCGACCGGCGAGATCGCCAGCGGCGTCGCCATGGCCAGCACCTCCGCTCTCTCCGTGTCGAGCGATCTCAGCGTGCTCGCCGACAGCGTCGAGGAAACCGGGCGCTCGGCCGAGCAGGTGCGCGGCGCGGCCGGCGAAGTCGCCGATCAGGCCCAGCGCCTGGATTCGACGGTCGACCAGTTCCTGCGCAACGTTGCCGCCTGAGCGCCCAGAGCGCGGGTCATCCCGTGCGCGCTGCGGCATGCAATGCCGCTGCGCAGACACGGGACCGCATGACGAGAGGGCGCCCTTTCCGGGTAACGGTCCCGCATCTGCGCAGCGGCACTTCGCGCCGCAGCGCGTGCGGGAAGACAGCACCACAAATAAAAACGGGGCCGCAAGGCCCCGTTTTCGTATCCGGCAATCCACCGATTACTTGGCGGCGTCGAAGCGCTCGGCCACGTAGTCCCAGTTCACCAGGCTCTCCAGGAAGGCCTTGAGATAGTCCGGGCGGCGATTGCGGTAGTCGATGTAGTAGGAGTGCTCCCAGACGTCGACGCCGAGGATCGGCGTGCCGCCATGAACGAGCGGGCTCTCGCCGTTCGGGGTCTTGCTGACGGCGAGCTTGCCGCCCTTGA
>NZ_CAMFKW010000028.1 GCF_945957345.1 uncultured Allobosea sp.
CCAGCGTCGCGCCGCGCTCGATGCCGGCCGGGCTGTCGCAGATCACCCAGTCGAAATTCGCCTTGAGCGCGCCGATGACCGCTGCGACGCCTTCCGCTGTCAGATTGTCCTTGTCGCGGGTCTGCGAGGCGGGCAGCAGGTAGAGCGTCTCGACCCGCTTGTCGCGGATCAACGCCTGGGTGAGCTTGGCTTCGCCCTGGATGACGTTGACGAGGTCGTAGACCACGCGCCGCTCGGCGCCCATGACGAGATCGAGATTGCGCAGGCCGACGTCGAAATCGACGACCACGACCTTGTCCCCGCCCTGGGCGAGCGCGGCGCCGAGCGCGGCCGACGATGTCGTCTTGCCGACGCCGCCCTTGCCCGATGTGACGACGATGACCTTACCCATTGACCGCTCCTTCTGAACGTTGAGTGATGTGTGCGCCTCAGGCGAGCGCTTCGACCTTGAACGTTTCGCCGTCGAGCCAGATCTGCACCGGCTTGCCGCGGAATTCGGGACCCATGTCCTCGGCCGTCTTGTAGTAGCCGTCGATCGCGATCAGCTCGGCCTCGAGCTTGCGGCAGAAGATGCGCGCCGACGCATTGCCCATCGTGCCGGCCATCGCCCGCCCGCGCAGCGTGCCGTAGACATGGATCGAGCCACCGGCGACGATCTCGGCGCCGGACGCAACCGAACCGACGATGGTGACGTCGCCTTCAAGGAAGACCAGCGACTGGCCCGAGCGCACAGGCTGCGTCACGATGATCGACGGGACCGCCTTGGGCAGGTCCGGCATCACCGGCTCGGCGACGGCGACCTCGGTCTTGGCCGCCTCGGCGGCAGCGGCCGGAGGCTCGAAATCGGAGGTCGGGCGTCCATCGGCCATTGCCGGCGGCAGGTCCGAGCCGAGCATGGCGGGGGAGGCGCCCTCGATACCCATGATCCTGACCTGGCGCGCACCAAGCTGGCTGACGAAGGTGCGAAGCTGCGCCCGGTCGATGTCCAGTCCGGTGATGTCGAGCACCACGGGGCGCCGCAGGAAGAAGCCGGCGGAGCGCGAAGCGAGATCGTCGAGCCGCGCCAGCCAGTCCTCGAAGGGCAGCTCCGGGGTCAGCGTCAGCGCAAGATAGGACCGCCCCTTGAGGCGGATAGGCCGGGGTTGAGTTAACACGTCGGTTATCTTGGTAAATTTTCGGTTGCTTCGGTGTATCGAGGGAATGGTTAACAGGTGGTAAACCGCGCCTCCGATGAGGCTCTCTCGACACGCTCCGAGGGACGCTGTCCACATCTCGTTGGCAGGGATGAGGGCCACGAAAACGACGCAGATTCTGCTGCCGTCATGCTCGCCCTGGTGGCGAGCATCCACGTCCTGAACACGTCCCTCTACCAGTGAAGACGTGGATGGCCGGGACGAGTCCGGCCATGACGCAAGTGATTTGACGGCGCGATGCCGCCAGTCGATTCTACCCTTGGAACACTTCGGGATAGGCGTAGAGCCCCGGCGCGCCGCCCGTATGCCAGAACACGACGGTGTCGTCGGGGCCGATGGCGCCGCTTCGGACCTTTGCAATGAGCCCGGCCATCGCCTTTCCGGTATAGACCGGGTCGATGAGGATGCCCTCCGTCCGCGCGACCAGCTCAACGGCTTCGATCATCGCGGGCGTGGGCTGGCCATAGCCCGGGCCGACCTGCGAATCATCGATTTCCAGGGCGGCCTGCTTGCCCCGCTGCCGGCCTTCGAGCGCGTAGATGTCATTCACCAGCCCGGAGACGATGGCGCCTGCCTGCTCGGACGAGCGCGAGACGCTGACGCCCTGTACCCGGCAGCCAAGCCCGGCATCCTCGACGCCAGCGAGAATACCGGCATGGGTGCCACCGCTGCCCGTCGGCACGACGATATGATCGATGCTGATGCCTTCGGCTTTCGCCTGCCCAGCCATTTCCAGTAGGGCGTCGCGATAGGCGAGGCTGCCGAGTGCATTGGAACCGCCGACCGGGATGAAATAGGGGCGCTTCCTCTGCGCCTTCAGCTCGGCCACAGCTTCGTCAGCGATGGCGGTCGCATCGCCGCCGGGGGGGAACAGGCGAATCTCCGCGCCGAAAATCCGGTCGAGCAGCCAGTTGCCGTTGCTCCGATAGGATTCGCTACGGTCAGCCACCGAATCGGTCAGCAGCAGTACGCAGGCCAAACCATTCCGCGCGGCTGCCGCCGCGGTCTGGCGAGCATGGTTCGACTGGATCGCGCCCATGGTGACGAGCGTGTCAGCGCCCTGTTTCAAGGCTTCCGCAACGAGATATTCGAGCTTGCGCACCTTGTTGCCGCCGCCGGCGAAGCCGGTGCAGTCATCGCGCTTCATCCAGATCGAGGGGCCCTGGCCGTTGGGGCTGAGCGCCTCCGACAGGCGCGGGAGTTGCTCGAACGGCGTCGGCAGCAATGCCAGTCGGATCGTCTCGCGTCGGTTCATCCCGGCAGGCTCCCAGCTTTATGTCGCCATCGATGGCAGCCGCAGCATAGCGCGGCGCCGGAGATTCGCCGGGGCTGTCAGCGCATGCCTGGCGTGCAGTCTCGGCTTAAGGCTACAGCCGCCGCGAGAGGCGCGGGTCGAGCCGGTCGCGCAGGCCGTCGCCGAGCAGGTTCACCGCCAGCACGACCAGCGCGAGTGCGATCGCCGGGCAGAAGATCGTCCAGGGCGCGCGGGCGAGATAGAGCCGGCTCGACGCGATCATGTTGCCCCAGCTCGGCACCTCCGGCGGCACGCCGGCCCCGAGGAAGGAGAGCGAGGCTTCCACCAGGATCGCCGAGGCGCAGATATAGGTCGCCTGTACGATGAGCGGAGCGATCGTGCTCGGCATGATGTGGCGAAACAGGATGCGCGGTGTCTTGGCGCCGCAGGCGCGCGCGGCCTCGACGAAGGGCAGCTCCTTCACGCTGAGCACGATCGAGCGGACGAGCCGGACGACGCGCGGCAGTTCCGGGATCGAGATCGCGGCCACGACGATGGCGATGCTGCCCTGGTTGAGCGCGACCATGGCGATCGCGAGCAGGATTGCGGGGATCGCCATCAGCCCGTCCATCAGGCGCATGACGATGGCGTCGAAGCGGCGGTAATAGCCGGCGAAGAGGCCGATCGTCAGGCCGACCAGGATCGAGATCGTCGCGACGCTGAAGCCGACGATGAGCGAGACGCGGGCGCCGTAGACGGTGCGCGCGAAGACGTCCTGGCCGAGCTGGTCGGTGCCGAAGCGCAGGGCGGGGGAGGGCGGCTGCAGGCGTCGCGTCGGCAGCTTCAGCATGGGATCGCCGGCGATCAGCGGCGCGACGATGGCGACGCCCACGAAGAAGATCAGGATGGCGGCGCCGAGCAGCATCGTTGGGTTACGACGCGCGAAACTGCCGAACCGCGCGAGACGGTTGCCGGTGGCGGGAACGGGGACGGTGGGGGCGTCGATCGTTGTCATCGCTCGCGCCTCAATGCCGGATGCGGGGGTCGATGAGCGAATAGGACAGATCGACCGCGAGATTGATCAGCACATAGATGCCGGAGAAGACGAGGATCACGCCCTGGATGATCGGGTAGTCGCGCTTCGAGATCGCATCGACGACGAGGCGGCCGACGCCGGGAATGTTGAACACGGTCTCGGTGATCACAACGCCGCCGATCAGCAGGGCAACGCCGATGCCGATCACGGTGATGATCGGCACGCCGGCATTCTTCAGCGCATGCTTCATCAGCATGGTGCGCGCCGGCACGCCCTTGGCATTGGCGGTGCGGATATAGTCTTCCTCCAGCACCTCCAGCACCGAGGCTCGCGTCATACGTGCGATCAGCGCGACATAGGCGAGGCCAAGCGTCACCGTCGGCAGCACGAGATGGAGGAACCAGGGGCCGATGCCGTCGAGGATCGGCCGGTAACCCTGCACGGGCAGCCAGCGCAGCTCGATCGCGAAAATGTAGATCAGGCCGTAGCCGACCACGAAGGTCGGCATGGAGAAGCCGAGCACGGAAAAGCCCATCAGCAGGCGGTCGATCGGCCGGCCTGCCTTCCAGGCGGCGAGCACGCCGAGCGTCACCGCGATCGAGACGGCGAAGATCATGGTCAGCACGGCGACGGAGATCGTCGGTTCCAGGCGCTGCAGGATCAGGGTCGAGACGGGGGTGCTGGAGAAGATCGAGACGCCGAGATCGCCCTGGACCACGCGTAAGCCCCAGCGTCCGAACTGGACGAGCAGGGGATCGTCGAGTCCCAGCCGCTGGCGGATCGCCTCGATCTGCTGCGGCGTGGCGTAGTCGCCGGCGATGATCGCGGCCGGATCACCCGCCGAAAGATGCAGCAGGAGGAAGACGAAGATGCCCACCAGCGTCATCACCAGGATGGTCGATGCCAGGCGCTGTACGAGATAGCTCAGCATTGCGTCGTTCGTCCTCCGTCGGCTGGTTCATTCGTCGCGGGACGATGGGCCGATCCCGCTCGGACAAGGCGTTGCGTGCTCGCCCTCACGCCGCCGGCACGATCACCTGAAGACGGCTAGGCAAGCGGAGCCCGCGTAAGGGCGGGCTCCGCGTAAAGGCTCGCGATCGGGCCGGGATCAGCCCTTCTTCACGTTCCAGAACGGGATCAGCTCGGGCATGCCGATCAGGCCCGTCAGGTTGCGCAGCGCCGCCGGCTGGAACCACTGGCCGAAATAGGCATGGGGCACGAAATCCCAGGCGTTCTGCTGGATGTCGCGGGCGATCTGCTTGCGCTCCGCGTCCGACTGGGCACTGGCCCATTTGTCGCGCAATTGCTCGTGCAGTTCGTTGGTCGGCCAGCCGAACCAGCCCTTCTCGCCATTGGCGGCATGGCCGCTGAGCGAGACGGGATTGCCGAAGGCGTTGACCGAGCCGGAGGTGAAGAACACGTTCCAGCCGCCCTGGTCCGGCGCAGCCTTGACGGCGCGACGGGTGACGACGGCGCCCCAGTCGGAGGCTTGCAGCGAGACGTTGAAGCCGGCCTGGCGCATCCATTGCGCGATCAGGTTCGCTGCATTGTTCATATAGGCGATGTTGGTCGCCTGCAGCACGACGACCGGGCGCCCGTCATAGCCGGACTCCTTCACGAGCTGCTTCGCCTTCTCGATGTTCGGCGCGGTCTTGAACCAGTCGATATTGGCGTCGTTCTCCATAGGCGTGCCCATGCCGAACAGCGAGGAGCAGCCACGGAAATATTTCTCGTCGCCGAAGGTCGCCTTCATCACCTCGGTCGGGTGGATCAGGTGCAGCATGGCCTGGCGGGCCTTGACGTTGTTGAACGGTGGATGGAGCCAGTTCACGCGCGCCCAGCCGAGCTGGCCCTGCTTGTTGAGGACTTCAAGCTTGATGTCCTTTTCGCCGGCAAGCGAGTCGAGCAGATCGACGTTCGGATACTCGATCATGTCGATCTCGCCGGCCCGGATCGCGGCGATCGCGGTCGCCTCGTCGGCGATGTTCTCATAGACGACGCGGTCGACATTCACGACCTTGCCGCCCGAGGTCATCACGGCCGGCTCCGAGCGCGGCACGTAGTTCGGGTTCTTGTCGTAGACATAGCGCTGGCCCTGGACGACCGCGCCCTCGTTGAAGACGAAGGGTCCCGAGCCGAGGATCGTGCTGATCTGCTGGTTCGGGTCGGTCCCGGCCTCCTTCTCGCGCATGATGTAGCAGACATTGGTCGCAGCCTTGGCGAGCCACTCGACCACGAGCCCATAGGGCTCCTTCATCACGATCTGGAAGGTCTTGTCGTCCTTGATCGGCGTGTCGGCGAGGCGCGCCATCATATGCTGGCCGCCGCCGTCGCGGGCGCCCCAGCGTCGGATCGAGGCGACGCAGTCCTTGGCCGTGACCGGCGTGCCGTCCGTGAAGCGCAGGCCGTCGCGCAACTCGAACGTATAGGTCTTGCGGTCGTCCGAGAGCGACCATTTCGAGACCATCTGCGGCTGCGGCTCGAACTTGTCGTTCACGCCGAACAGCGTGTCGTAGACCATGCCTGCGTGGTAGGAGGTCATGTTCGCCGTCGTCCAGATCGGATCGAAGACGCGCAGATCGCCGTGCAGGACGGCCTTGAGCGTGCGGGCGGCGGAAGGCGTGGTCTGGGCGCGGATCGTGGCCGGTGCGGCGATGAGCGCGCCGGTTGCCAATCCACCCTGAACGAAACGTCGGCGTGTCGTGGTCATGTCGTTCTCCTCCTCGTTGCAGTGGGAGGGCCGCAGGCATTCGCCTCGTCTGGCCCTCATCGGGTCATGCTTCGTCTCTCCTGTTCCTTCCGGGTCGCTAGGCGTCAGACGACGAGCCGGCCCGGCGGGAGCGGATCATGCGGCCAAAGCGGCCGGTTGATCTTGCGATAGGGATATTTGCGCACGTCCAGATGCGAGGGCCCGCCGCCATCGGTGTAGATCACCTCGCTGGCGATCGGGCCGTAAGCGGCGTGGAAATGGTTGGTCGACTTGACCGAGACGATGCGCTTCTGCGTCGGGTCGATACCGACGCTGGTGAAGATCTCCAGCCCCAGCGCCTGCGTGCGGTGCGAGAGCAAAGAGACATCGATGCCGTCGATGCGGATGCCGACTGCATCGCCGATCGGCACCTTGGCGGTGCCGAAGCTCTGGGTGCCTCCGCGGACCGCGCCGAGAACCGTGACCTCGCCGTCGACCGGAGTGCCCGAGGTCGCGGCCGCCTTGCCACCGAAGCGTAGCGGAATCGTCGCGCCGACGCCGGCCGTCAGGCAGAACGCGACCGCGACCGGGTCCCAGACCGGGCCGACCGCCGCGTCGGTTATGCCGCGCTCGCGCAGGCGGTGGATGATGTTGGTATTGTCGGAGGCCGCGCCGCCGCCGGCGTTGTCGGTGGAATCCGCGATGACGCGGGGGCCGTTGGCGGCCCCGCCGAGCGCGCGATCGAGCGCCTCGTCGAGCGGCGTCACCGGCGGGGCGAACTGTCCCTTGAGCGAACGGAATTCCTCGCCGAGCTTCGCCGCGAGCGCATCGCCCTTCGCCTTGTCGTTGTCGGTGATGACGAGAACGCGGGTGCCGATCTCCGGCACGTCGCCTTGCTGGAAGCCATGCGCCAGCGAGACCGAGAGGACACCGTCCTTGCCTTCGAGCGCGCTCATCCGGTCGACGAAGGAGCGGCCGGGCTCGCGCGTCGTCGGCACCAGCTCGATCATCCGGCAATCGTAGAGCGACATCACCGGTTTGATCTCGCCACGGATCGTCCGGAGGATGATGTCGACCAGTTCCTCGGCCCGCTCGACGAAGTCGATATGCGGGTATTCCTTGTAGAGGATGATCGCGTCGGCGAGGCGCACGCGCTTCTCGGTCAGGTGGCAATGCGGGTCGAGCTCGACGCCGATCGGCACGGAGGGGCCGACGATGGCGCGGACATGCTCGAGGATGTCGCCTTCGCAATCGTCATAGCCATGCGCGACCATGGCGCCGTGCAGGCCGAGCAGCACGCCGTCGACCGGCAGCGCCGCCCTCAGCTGGACGAGAATCTCGTCACGCATCTCCTCGTAATCGGCCTTGGCGCAAGTGCCTGATGGCTCGGCCCAGAAGCAGGAGCCCTCGATCAGCTCGAAGCCATCGCGCTTGGCGCGTTGCCGCGCGACATAGAGCGGGGCCGTGGTGTGGGTCGCCCGATCGGGATGCTGGCCGGCCGGGAAATAGGCGGAAGCTTCGAAATTGGCCCGGGATGTCGGGATGGGGGAGAACGTATTCGTTTCGGTTGCGAGCGACGCAGCAAACAAGCGCATAAGCTACCCTTCCGACGATGTGACCGTCATGTTCGGTTGGCCGAGAAGGCCATGTCAAGCTGCAGCGCGAACGTGGGGTGTTGCAGCTGCAGCATCGATCGCGGTTTCACGTAATTGCGAATAAGAAGCCTTCTCATTTGCAATTATGGGTTCACCTTCAGCCGCGGGCTCCCGTCGAAGCCAGCGGCTATAGCGACAATTGCGAGCCGGCCTCCGCACAGCTCGCCTTGAGCGCCCTGAGGATCGCCTCCTCGTCCGTCGCGATGCCGTGGCGCTGCAGGCAGGGCACGAGGATCGCGGCTTCTGCATGCCCGCCGGGGCCGATGACCGGGCAGGCGATATCGGTCACCGCCATGATGTCGCGGCTGGCGGCGACGCGATGCCCGCGGGCGCGGATCTCTGCAAATATCCGCTCGGTATCGGCCGCTTCGAGGCGTCGCTTGTCGGTCTCCGAGGCCTCCCGCATGAGCTGGCGTCGGCGCGCCTCGCTCTGGAAGGCGAGGATGAGGAGGCCGGAATTGGCGTCGAGCGCGGGCCTGCCATAGCCGGGCCTGACGATGACGCTGGCATCGAGATGGCCCGAGGTCGTCGCCAGCACCACGGTCTGCGCCCGGCTCAGCACGACGAGATGCGCGACCTGTCCGCTCGCCTCGCTGAAGCGCTCCATCACCGGCAGTACGATCGAGGTGAGCTGGCGCCCGGCCGGCGTACGGATGCCGAGGTCAAACAGCCTTCGCGACAGCTCGAGCCGGTCCGTCCCTGCCTCGCGGGCGAGATAGCCGCGCTGCTGCAGGACGAAGACCATGCGGAAAATCTCGCTCTTCGAGCGGGCGAGGCGCTCGGCGATCTCGCGGGTCGAGAGCGGCTCGCCGACCTCGGCAAGGAGTTCGAGGATGTCGAGCCCCTTCTCCAGCGCTGGCGCCGCGTAGCTGCTCTTGTCTCCGGTCTCGGTATCGGGCAGTTCGCTCATGTCTATCTGTTTCATATATGAAGCTTGACATCAAATAAGAAACGAACCTAGCCTTCTCGTAAAGGGGAGGCTGATGGTACGATCGTCGGATCATATCGCAGGTTCTGGGGGCGTCGCGCCGCTGTCGCGAGGCATGCGGCCATGAAATATGGCCTGCAGTTCCGCGATGTCTTCGCCGCCTGGGAATCGATCCTCGACGGCGTCTGGATCACGCTGCTGCTCTCGGGTCTCGCGATGATCGGCGGGCTCGTCATCGGCATCGCCTGCGCCGCCGCCCGCGTCTATGGCTCGGCCTGGCTGCGCCGCATCGTCGGCACCTATGTGGAGGTCATTCGCAACACGCCGCTGCTGGTGCAGCTCTTCCTGATCTTCTTCGGCCTGCCCAGCTTCGGCATCAGGCTTGACGGGCTCACCGCCGCGATCATCGCGCTGGTCATCAATCTCGGCGCCTACACCACCGAGATCGTCCGCGCCGGGCTGGAGGCGGTGCCGAAGGCGCAGGTCGAGGCCGGCCATTCGCTTGGGCTCTCCGGTCTGCAGGTCTTCCGCTATGTCGTGATGTTTCCGGCGCTGAAGGCGATGTTCCCGGCGCTCGCCAGCCAGTTCGTGCTCTTGATGCTGGCGACCAGCGTCGTCTCGCAGATCTCGGTCGAGGACCTGTTCCATGTGGCCTCGATCGTGCAGTCGCGCACCTTCCGCGATTTCGAGGTCTATACCGTCATCGGCGTGCTCTATCTCGGGCTCGCCTTCGCCTTCCGTGGCCTGTTCGCGGGCATCTATTATTGGGCGTTCGTCAGGCGATGATCCGCGAATTCGGTCTCATCGACGTGATGTACCTGATCGCGGCGGCACGCTGGACGTTGGCGCTGACCGCGACCGCCTTCATCGGCGCATCGCTGATCGGCATCGTCATCGCCATCGCCCGCATCCTGCCCTTCGCGCCGCTGCGCTGGCTCGCGGCCGCCTATATCCACATCGTCCAGGGCACGCCGCTCCTAGTCTGGTTGTTTGTGATCTTCTTCGGCCTGCCGCTTGTCGGCATCTCCGTCAATCCATGGATCGCGGCGGCGACCGCCTTCTCGGTCTATGGCAGCGCCTTCCTCGGCGAGATCTGGCGCGGCGCGCTGGTCTCGATCGCCAGGACGCAATGGGAGGCCGGCGCCTCGCTCGGCCTCTCGCTCGGCGAGCAACTGCGCTACGTCATCGTGCCGCAATCGATCCGGGTCGCGATCCCGCCGACGGTCGGCTTCCTCGTCCAGCTCATCAAGAACACTTCGCTCGCGGCCGTGATCGGCTTCGTCGAGCTGACGCGCGAGGGCCAGCTCACGGCGGCCGGAACCTACAAGCCCTTCGCCGTCTACATCACCGTCGCCGCGATCTATTTCGCGATGTGCTTCCCCCTCTCGCAATGGAGCCGCTCGATCGAGCGGAAGCTCGATGTCGCTCGTTGAAATCCACGGGATCAACAAGAGCTACGGCTCGGTCCAGGTACTGAAGGACGTTTCGCTCGATATCGCCAAGGGCGAGGTCGTCGCCGTGATCGGCCGCTCAGGCTCGGGCAAGAGCACGATGCTCCGCTGCATCAACGGGCTGGAGCCGGTGCAAGCCGGGGTGATCCGCGTCGACGGCACGCAGGTCAACGATCCCGCGACCAACCTGCGCAAACTGCGCCAGGAAGTCGGCATCGTCTTCCAGAGCTTCAACCTGTTTCCGCACCTCTCGGTCTGCGACAACATCACGCTCGCCCCGCGCGTCGTGAAGAAGCAGGCGCCGCAGGCTGCCCGCGAGGTCGCGCGCGAGGTGCTCGCCCGCGTTGGGCTGGAGGACAAGCTCGACGCCTATCCCGCGCAGCTCTCCGGCGGCCAGCAGCAGCGCGTCGCCATCGCCCGCTCGCTCGCGATGCGGCCGAAGCTGATGCTGTTCGACGAGGTCACCTCCGCGCTCGATCCGGAACTGACCGGCGAGGTGCTCAAGGTGCTCGAATCCGTGGCGAAAGAGGGCATGACCATGATCCTCGTGACCCACGAAATGGGTTTCGCCCGCCGTTTCGGCTCGCGCGTCGTCTTCATGCATGAGGGCCGCATCCACGAGCAGGGACCTGCCGCCGCCGTCCTGGCTGAGCCGAAGACGCCTGAACTCCAGACCTTCCTCAGCGCGGTCCTGCACTGAGGCGGAACCAAAAACCAACATCAACGAGGGGAGAGAAGACGATGCGTTTACTGTTCGCAGGTTTAGCCGCCCTGGCCGTCGCCGCCTTCGGCGCCGCCGAGGCCAAGGCCGACAAGCTTCAGGACATCCTGTCCAAGGGCGTCGTCCGCATCGGCGTGCCGCTCGATGCGCCGCCCTTCGGTTCGCAGGACAAGGATCGCAAGGCGATCGGTTTTGATATCGAGATGGCCGAGATGGTCGCCAAGGGCCTCGGCGTGAAGCTGGAGATGCAGCAGATCACCGGCGCCAACCGCATCCCCTTCCTGATGACCGACAAGGTCGACATCGTCATCTCGGTGATGGGCCTGACGCCCGAACGCGCCAAGCAGATCCAGTTCACCGCGCCCTATGCCAACACCTTCCTCGCGGTTTACGGCGCGAAGAGCTCGACGGTGTCGAGCCCGGAGACGATCGGCTCGGCCCGCGTCGCCGCCGCCAAGGGCACGACGCAGGAGCTTGCGATCTCGGCCGCCGCGCCGAAGGCGAGCCTGATGCGCACCGAGGACGATGCGACGGCGGCAGCGGCCTACATCACCGGCCAGGCCGATCTCCTCGCCACCAACTCGATCGTGGCGCAGGCGCTGGCCAAGCAGAACCCGAACAAGGAATTCGAGCGCAAGTTCGTCATCCGCCGCAGCCCGGCCCATATGGGCGTGCAGATGGACCAGCATAACCTCGTGCGCTGGCTCGACGGCTTCATCTTCTTCAATACGATGAACGGCGAGCTCGACCGTCTGCACCGCAAATATCTGGACATGCCGATGGACCCGCTGCCGACGCTGTGAGGCGGCGGAGCAACGCGGAAAGCCTATCTACAAAGAGCGTGGGGAACCCCTTTTGTAAGGAGAGGGGTTCCCCACGCCTGGTCCTGCAACCAAACGCCTGACGTTATCGAGCCCGCCATGACCAGCTCCCGCCCCAAGCCGATCCCGCGCCCGTCCAGCGCCTTCCTCACCGTCGATCTCGATCGCGAGGGCAAGCAGACCGGCTTCCTGATGATCCCGCATTCGCCGCATGACGATGCCTGGGGCGCGACCCGCGTGCCGATCGCCGTGATCAAGAACGGCACCGGCCCGACCGTAATCATGGAAGGCGGCAACCATGGCGATGAATACGAGGGGCCGATCACGATCTGCGACCTGATCCGCGATCTCGATCCCGGTCGTGTCCAAGGCCGCCTCATCCTGATGCCGGCGAATAATGTTCATGCCGTCATGGCAGGCCAGCGCACCTCGCCGGTCGACGGGCTGAACTTCAATCGCACCTTCCCAGGCGATCCGCGCGGTACCATCACCCAGCAGATCTCGGCCTTCGTCAGCGACCACATCCTGCCGATTGGCGACGCCTTCCTCGACCTGCATTCCGGCGGCTCCTCGCTCGACATCATTCCGAGCGCCATCGTCGAGCCGACCGATGATCCCACCCTGCATAAGCGCAATGTCGCGGCCGTGCAGGCTTTCGACGCGCCGATGATGGTGGTCATCAGCAATCTCGGCGAGCCGCGCACCGCGACCGCCGCCGCTTGCCGCGCCGGGCTGGTCACGGTCGGCACGGAAATGGCGGGTGCGGGCACGGTGTCGCTCGAAGCGCTTTCGGTCTGCCGGCGCGGCGTCGCCAATGTGCTGGATCATCTCGGCGTCGTCGTCCGCGAAAAACCCGAGCCTAGGCGCGGTGACGGGCAGATCCTCGAACTGCCCGGCATCTCCGCTTATGTCTACGCGACGGCAGACGGCATCTTCGAACCCTTCCACGCCAACGGGACCAAGGTCAGCGCCGGCGAGCCGGCCGGCCGCATCCATTGCACCTGGGACCCGACGCGCCCGCCAGAGATCCTGCATTATGCTGCCGACGGCATTCTCTACGGCCGGCGCCAGCCGGGCCGCGTGAAGCCGGGCAATTGCTGCCTGATCGTGGCGGCGCCCTATCGCGGAACCCTGTAATGATCGCCCTCGATGATATCCGCGCCGCCCGCCAGCGCATCGCGCCCTACATCCGCAAAACCCCGACGCTGCCCTATGCGAACACGCGCGGCAGCGATTTCGGCGGCGATGTCACGCTGAAGCTCGAATTGCTGCAGGCCGCCGGCTCCTTCAAGGCGCGCGGGGCGATGAACCGTCTCCTGACCCTGTCGCAGGACGAACTGGCGCGCGGCGTCGTCACCGCCTCCGGAGGCAATCACGGCCTCGCCATCGCCCGCTCGGCCCATGTGCTCGGCGCCGACGCCACGATCTTCCTGCCGTCCAACGCGGCGCCGGACAAGATCGCCAAGCTGCGTGACTGGGGCGCCGACGTGCATATCGTCGGCGCGATCTGGGACGATGCCAATGCCGCGGCGCTGGCCCGCTCCCGCGAAACCGGCGCGACCTATGCCCATCCCTTCAGTGATCCGGTCGTCGTGGCCGGGCAGGGCACGCTCGGCCTCGATATCCTCGACGACATGCCCGATGTGGACGTCATCCTTGTCGCCATCGGCGGCGGCGGATTGATCACCGGCCTGTCGACGGCGGTGAAGGCGCTGCGGCCGCAAACCCGGATCATCGGCATCGAGCCGGTGGGATCGCCGACCTTGCATGCCTGCCTCGCCGCCGGCCGCCTCGTCGCGCTCGACAAGCTGGAGACACGCGTCGCCACCATGTCCTGCCGCCAGACCGATCAGGCGATCTATGAGGCGACGGCGCGCAATGTCGACGAGATCGTCCTGATCACCGATGCCGAGATGGAGCAGGCGGCGAAGGCGCTCTGGTTCGAGTTCGGCATCGCCGCCGACCTGTCGGGCGCGGCGGCGCTGGCGGCGCTCCAGTCGGGGCGCGTTGCGCTCTCCGGCGGCGAGAAGGTCTGCGCTCTGGTCTGCGGCGCCGGCACGGATGGCTGCCTGCCGGGTTAGGCGCGCGCTGCGTCGTTGAAGAAGCCGGGCGGGCCCATCTGGCCACCTTTCAGCACGATCTCGAGCCCATCGAGACGCGGATCGTCTGAATGGGCGCGGCAAAGCGGCGCGCCCGGCACGCAAGGCCCAAGATAGGACAGCCCCCAGAGCGGCAGAGCCCGGATCGCCATGGTCGAGGTATCGCCGCCCGCGACGACGAGCCGGCCGAGGCGGGCTTCGGCGATGATGGAGGCGAGCAGCGCTCCGGTCGCTTCGGCAACCGCACCGGATGCGGCCGGAGCGCCCTCAGGCTGTTCCGTCACCAGCATTACGTCGCCTTGAGCCAGTCGAGAGAGGGCGGTGTTGCGCAGTTCCGGTCCATATTTTTCGTCCGCGAGCAACCGCGCGGCATCGACCGACAGCATTGCGTAGCCTCGCGCCGCTTCGACCTGCGCGCGCGTCACCGGAGACAGGCTGCCAACGAGGGCGAGGACCGCTCCGGTGCCGCGATGCTTCGCTTCTGGAGCGCGGGGCAGAATGACGACCTTGTCATGTCCGGCTGCGAAGGCACGCGCGACCGAGCTCGCTCCCACCGCGAGCATCGGCCCGCTCTCCGACGACGTCGCAAGCAACGCGCCAATCGCTGCGAGATCGGCTTCGGCTGCAACATCGAACAGCACAGCAGCGTTCCCGTTCGGCAACGCTGCCTGTGCGACCGAACCACCGGCATAGGCGCGGTAATCGACGAGCCCGATATCCGCGAGCCCCTGCGCGGCAAGATGCCGACGCAGATCGGCTTCCGCCATCGGCGTCACCGGGTGGAGGCTCATCGTCGGGTGCCGGTCGATGCGGTGGATCGCGCCGTCGCCGCCGGCGGCGAACAGGTTTCCGAACAGGCAGAAGCGCCCGAGATTGGGCTGGCCGCCGAGGATCGGCATGAGCGGGTTCGGAAAGAACGGCTTCAGCGCCGCGACCGCCGCGCCGATGCTGCCGATATGAGGCGCGCTGTCGAAGGTCGAGCAGCATTTGTAATGCATCAGCCCGACGCCCCGTCCGGCGAAGAAGCGCCCGATCTCCGTCAGTTCCGCGGTGATCGCCTCCGGTGCCATGGCCCGGCTGGCGCCTGCAATTCCGATCGCGTCGAGCGGACCGGCGGCCGCGAGCTGTGCCTCGCTCGGCTGACGCAGGAAGAGCAGGGCGCGAAAGCCCCGTTCCGCCAGCGTCGCCAGCGTGTCGGTCGAGCCGGTGAAATCGTCGCCGTACCAGCCATAGAGAGGCATGGGCTTCGCGGTCACGGCGCCTTAGCTCGCCTTGCGGCCGAAAGTGTCGAGCGCCTGCTGCAATTCGGGGTGCGCGCGCGCCGTCTCGGCAATGGGCGTGCCCTCGGCCACGGCGGCCCAGGCCTGCCGGATGCTGGCGACACCGGCCTTTGGCCCGCCGGGATGGGCGAGGATGCCGCCGCCCGCCATGAACAGCAGGTCGTCATGGCCGATCGCGTCCCAGGTCGCCTGCGCCGTGCCGGCCCATTGCCCGGAGGAGAAGGCCGGCATCACCCGGTCGTCGGCGCCATCGGTCAACGGCGTGATGCAATCCCTTGCGGAGGCGACGACCTCCTCGTCCTCCTGTGCGAATTTCCCCTGCAAGCCGTGGACATGCATATGGTCGACGCCGGCCAGCCGCCACAGCACCTGATAGGCCTGGAAGCCGATGCCGAGCAGCGGATGGCGCGAGAAGGCGCCATAGCCGTTGCGATGGCCGTGCAGGGCGAGATCGGTCGAGCGGCGTAAGGTTTCGATCGCGGAGAAGCCGCACCAGTTCAGGCTTGCCATCACGCAGGAGCCGCTCTCGCGCTGCACGAGGTCGGCATGGCGGCGCATGGCGTCGGTCTCGTCGGTGATGTTGAAGGCGACCATGACATGCTTGCCGGTCCGGTCCTGATGCCGGCGCACCGCCGCCATCACCGCCGGGATGCGCTCGGCCAGTGGCGCATGCACCGGATCGGCCGAGATCTCATCATCCTTGATGAAGTCGAGCCCGGCCTCGCACAGGCTGGCGACGAGCTCGGCCGTCTGCGCGGCACTGAGGCCCACGTTGGGCTTGATGATCGAGCCGACGAGCGGCCCTTTCGCTGCACCGGTCAGGCGTCGCGTCCCGGCGATGCCTTGCGCCGGTAATGGGAAGCGCTGGCGGTAGGACCAGGGCAGGGCAATGCTTTCGAGCCTGAGGCCCGTGACCTCGCCGAGGTCGTAGAGATTGCCGGCGACGACGGCGGCCAGCGTTGCGAGATTGGCGCCGACATTGTCGACCGGGAAGGAGATCGTGACCCGTGCCCGCCGCCACGGCCCGCCGACGCCCTTCCGGGCAAGCCAGGCATTCGGCAGGCTGGGCTCGGTTGCGGGCTCCAGCTCGTCGATCCGCGTGACGACGGCCCGTGCGCGCTCGCGCAATTCGTCGGTCTCGCCGGCAACGCGCGCGAAGGTGCCACAGGACTGTTCGCCCGCCATCACCTCGGCGACCCTGGCCGGGTCGAGCGGGGTTTCGATGAGGTAGGTCGCTTCGAAGCGTTCGCTGGTCATGGGATCGGCGCGAACGGATATCAGGCCGCAGCCACAGCGAGCTTGCTCAGGTCCGGGAAGGGCCGCACCGGGTCCTTGCCGTCCCAGGTCTCGGAAGCCTCGCGGATCAGGCGGAACATCTCGCCCTTGGGGCCGGCGACCTCCGAGAGCTCGATCACCGTGCCCGGATGGTAATGCGTGTCGAAATAGACGAAGCGCCCGCGCTCGCCGACCTCGCCCGACATCACCGGCTTGAAGCCCTCGGCGACGAGCCGCTCCAGATCGGCGTCGTAGTCCGAGGTCCAGTAGGCGACATGCTGCAGGCCGGTCAGTCCCGCATCGGTGAAGTCCTTGTACATGGACGGCACGGCGTTGCGGCACTGGATCAATTCGATCTGGAGCGGGCCGGAATTGGCCAGCGCCACCGAGTTATGCGGCTCGTAGGTCTCGCTCTTGTAGCGGTAGTTCTTGATCGGGACCTTCGGGTTGTAGAAGAACGGCCCGACGCCCAGCACGCGGCTCCAGTAATCCATCGCCGCCTCGATATCCGGGACGACGTAGCCGGCCTGACGGATCTGGCCAAAGAAGCGGCTCATGGGCGTTGCTTTCTGAATATCAGGTTCTGAGGAAGCCGATGGAGATCCACGGCACGGCAGCGACGACGACGAGGCCGATGAGCAGGGCGAGGATGTAGCCCCAGATATATTTCAGGCCTTCGTCGGGATTGATCTTGCTGATCGCGCAGGCGCCGTAATAGCCGACGCCGAAGGGCGGGGCGAACAGCCCGATGCCCATCGCGAAGATCACGACCATCGAATAATGGACCTCGTGCACGCCGACCTGCTTGGCGATCGGGAAGACCAGCGGCCCGAACAGCACGATCGCCGGAATGCCCTCGAGCACGCTGCCGAGGATGGTGAAGGCGACGATCGAGATCGCGAGGAAGCCCCAGGCGCCACCGGGCACGGCGGCCATCGCTTGCGCCAGATCGCGCGAGAAGCCGGATTGCGTCAGGCCCCAGGCCATCGCGGTGGCGCAGCCGATGATGAAGATGATCGCGCCGGTGAGTGAGGCCGTCTCGACCAGCATCTTCGGCAGGCGGCGCCAGTCGAACTGGCGATAGAGCAGGATGCCCGCCAGCACCGCGTAGGCGATGCCGATAGTCGAGACTTCCGTGGCGGTAGCGACGCCCTCGACCACCGCGGCGCGGATGACGAAGGGCAGGGCGATGGCCGGCGCCGCGATCAAAGCGAGCTTGGCGATCTCGCGCTTCGGATAGCGCTTGACGTTGCTGAGATCCTCGTCCCGGCAGCGCCACCAGACGACGAAGCAGAGCGCCGCGCCCAGCACCACCGCCGGCAGCATGCCGCCGGTGAACAGGGCCGCGATCGAGACCCCGGTGACCGAGCCGATGGTGATCAGCACGATCGAGGGCGGGATCGTCTCGGTCTGTGCGCCGGTCGCCGAGAGCAGGGCGACGAGATCGCCGGGCTTGGCGCCGCGCTTCTGCATCTCCGGGAAGAGCACCGGCGCAATCGCGGCCATGTCGGCGATCTTCGAGCCGGAAATACCCGAGACGAGATACATCGCGCCGACCAGCACATAGGACAGGCCGCCGCGGACATGGCCGAGCAGGCTCGCCAGGAACTGGATCATGGCGCGTGCCATGCCGGTCATCTCGATCAGCGCGCCCAGGAAGATGAAGAGCGGCACGGCGAGCAGGATGAGATGGCTCATGCCCTCGTCGAGCCGGCCGACCATGACCAGCATCGGCGTCGAGGTGGTGCAGGCGAGATAGCCGAAGGTGGCGAGCGCGAAGGAAAAGGCGATCGGCACGCCGGAGAAGACGTTGAGTGCGACGACGCCGACGAAGAACACGATCAGGTTGAGCTTACCGAGCGGCTTGAGCGCTGGGCCGGCGAGCCAGAACAGCAGCACGAAGAGTGCGGTGAGCCCGATCGCGAGCAAGGCCGGCTTCAGCGACGAAAAGCGCAGCAGACGGCAGCAGGCCGCGATCAGCATCAGGCCGACGCCGACGGGAATGGCCGCCGCGCGCCAGGCATTGCTGATTTCCAGCGCCGGCGTGACGATGAAGTTCTCTTCCTCGGCATATTCGAGCGCATGCGGGATGATCAGGAGCAGGAAGGCGATCGAGGCGGTGATCGCGACCGCCTCCAGCAGCGCCCGCGTCTGCGGCGAGACGCGGGAGACGAGGCCGGTCATGCGCATATGCTCGCCGCGCCGGAGCGCGACGACCGCGCCGAGCATGGAGAGCCAGAGGAACAGGATCGAGGCGAGCTCGTCGGACCAGACCAGCGGTGCGTGGAAGACATAACGCGCCATGACGCCGGCCCCGAGGAGGACGATCTCGACCACGACCAGCACGGCCGCGACCGTCTCGACCAGGCCGCCGAGGCCACGGTCGAGATAGGCAGCGATACGGCCGACGCCGTTTGCAGGCATGGCGGCAGCGGGAACGGTCGCGCTATGGGCATCCATCGGGGGCGTTTCCTGTCTTGTGCTTTGAGGGCCTTATAGGCCCGCCCGCACCCCTCAGGCCAGCTTGCCGACGGCGTCTTCGAGCAGGCCCCAGGCCTCCTTGCCAAAGCGCTCCTGCCACTCCTTGTAGAAGCCGGCCTCGCGCAGCTTGGCGCGGAAGGAATCAGGGTCCGTCTTGTTGAAGCCGAGACCCTTGGATTGCAGGTCTGCCTGCACGGTCTCGTTGAGCTTCTTGATGTCGCCGCGCTGGGCGACGCCGGCATCATTGATGGCGCCCGCCACGATTTTCTGGACGTCCGGCGGCAGGCCGCGCCAGGCGCGCCCGTTGGCAATGAACCAGAACCCGTCCCAGATATGGTTGGAGACGG
The DNA here is from genome assembly GCF_945957345.1 of uncultured Allobosea sp. Classification (GTDB taxonomy): domain Bacteria; phylum Pseudomonadota; class Alphaproteobacteria; order Rhizobiales; family Beijerinckiaceae; genus Allobosea. The sequence continues at coordinate 19,211 of NZ_CAMFKW010000028.1, forward strand.
CGCAGCTCTTCTGGACTTCGTAGAGCTTGGCGACCTGGATGATCGGCAGCGGGTTCTCCTGCGCGTCGACGACCTTGGTTTGCAGCGCCGTATAGACCTCGGAGAACTGCAGGCTCGCCGGGGCGGCATCGAGCGCCTTGAACATCGAGATCGAGAGCGGGCTGACCGGCACGCGGATCTTGAGGCCGGCCATTTCCTTGGCGGTCTCGATCGCCTTGCCCGAAGTGGTCATCTGGCGGAAGCCGTTGTCCCACATCTTCTCGAAGGCATAGAGGTTCACCTTCGAGATCGCGTCGCGGACATGGGCGCCGAGCTTGCCGTCCATCGCCTTCCAGACCTGGTCGTAATCGGCGAAGGCGAAGCCGACCGCATTGATCGCCGCGACCGGGACCAGCGTGGCGATGACGAGGGCGGATGGCGTGAAGAAGGTGATGCCCCCGTTGCGCACCTGGCTCAGCATGTCGGTGTCGCCGCCGAGCTGGTTGTTCGGAAAGATCTTGATCTCGACCCGGCCGTTCGTCTCTTTGGCGACGCGCTCGGCCGCCTCCTGGGCGCGGATGTTGAGCGGATGGCTGAGCGGCAGGTTGTTGCCGTATTTCAGCTCGATCTCGGCGGCGCGCGCGATATGCGGCATGGCGATGAACGAGGCGGCAGGTGCCGCGGCGAGCGTACGCAGCACCGTGCGGCGCGTGAAGTTCGTCATAGTGATCCTCCCGGTATCGCTGATGCGATTTGATTGATTGCGGTCTTCTTGCCCTCAGATTAGGAAGCTGGAATGATGGTGGTCAAACTCAAATACTGATGCTTTTTGATGTGATTTCATGACGAATGCGTCGGGGAGAAACGGGAGCGGGGAAAGCCTCCAGCGTCGGCGCATGGCCCGTATCGCCGATGTCGCGGCACTGTCCGGCGCCTCGACCGCGACGGTCGACCGGGTGCTGAACCAGCGGCCGGGTGTGCGCGCCGCGACTGTCCAGCGCGTGCTGAAGGCGGCGAGCGAATTGGGCTATGTCCTCGATCCCGCCCTGCCGGCGCAGGCCTTCACGCCGATGCGGCTCGCCTTCCTGCTGCCGGCCGGCAGCAACCGTTTCCTCGCCATGCTGGGACGCCATATTGCCGAGGCGCAGGAGCAGCTCGCCTCCTTCAACATGCGCGCCCGCGTCGAGTTTATCGAGAGCTTCAAGCCGGAACTCCTCGCCCAGCAGCTTCGGCAGGTCGGGCGCGATGTCGACGGCATCGCCTTCATGGCGCTGGAGCATCCGGCCGTGCGCGAGGCGGTGAATGGCCTCGCCGAGCGCGGCGTGCCGGCGGTGACCCTGATCTCCGACATCGCCAATGCGCGCCGTGCCGCCTATGTCGGGCTCGACAACCGCTCGACCGGGCGCACGGCCGGCTATCTCGTCGCCCGCTTCATCGGTCGGCGCCCGGCCAAGGTCGCGATGATCGCCGGCAGCCTGAGCTACCGCGCGCATGAGGAGCGCGAGATGGGCTTCCTGCATCTGTTCGAGGAAATGTTCCCGCAGATCGAGGTCGTCGGCCTGCGCGAGGGGCTCGATGATGAGGGACGCAATTACCGCCAGGCCAAGGCCCTGCTCGCCCAGCATCCCGATCTCGCCGGCATCTACAATATCGGCGGCGGGCCGGAAGGCATCGCGCGTGCCTTGAAGGAGGCGGGCCGCCAGCAGGAGGTCGTCTTCGTCGGCCATGGCCTGACGCCCGCGACCCGCGCGCTCTTGCTCGACGGCACGATGGATGCGGTCATCACCCAGCATCCCCATGCGGCGCTGATGAGCTGCATCGCGATCTTCGCCAATCTGCGTGCCGGCCGCCCGGCCCTCGAGGGAACGGCGACGCCGAGCATCGAGATCATCCTGCGCGAGAACCTGCCTTAAGACACCGCGCATAGGCTTGCAATTCCGGAAACAAAGGGGGAACATGTGCGCATGTCCCTTCCGGATTCCGTCCTCAATCCGCCACCCGCGCGGCCCGATATCACGCGCATCGTCTGCCGCGGCGCCGCCCGGCACCTGCGCGAGCGCGGCTATGCAATCGTCAAGGAAATGACCTTCGCCAATGGCCGGCGCGGCGACATCGTCGCGCTTTCGCCCACGGGCGAACTCTGGGTCGTCGAGGTCAAGTCGGGCATCGCCGATTATCGCGTCGACGGCAAATGGCCGGATTATCGCGACTATTGCGACGGCTTCCTCTTCGCCGTCGCGCCCGAATTCCCGCGGGAGATCCTGCCCGACGATGTCGGGCTGATCGTCGCCGATGCCTATGGCGGCGAATTGCTGCGCGAGCCGCCGTGCCATCCCTTGAGCGCGGCGCGGCGCAAGATGCTGACCATTGCGCTGGCGCGGCTGGCTTCAAGCCGGCTCGCCCTGATCGAGGATCCCGAGGGCCTGGCCTGAGGCTGCGCCGTCAGCGCGGGGCGCGCTTGGCGAGGATGCGCTGCAGCGTGCGGCGATGCATGCCGAGGCGGCGCGCCGTCTCGGAGACATTGCGGCTGCATAACTCGTAGACGCGCTGGATATGCTCCCAGCGCACCCGGTCGGCCGACATCGGGTTTTCCGGCGGCTGCGGGCGGGCGTCGCGTTGCGCGGCGAGCGCGGCATGGATCTCATCGGCATCGGCCGGCTTGGCGAGGAAGTCGAAGGCGCCGAGCTTCACGGCGCTGACGGCGGTGGCGATATTGCCGTAGCCGGTCAGCACCACACCGCGTGCGTCGGGTCGGCGCTCCTTCAGGCGGGCGATGACGTCGAGCCCGTTGCCGTCGCCGAGGCGCAGGTCGATCACGGCGAAGGCCGGAGCGGCTTCCTCGACGGCGGCCATGCCGGCGGCGACGCTGTCGGCGATGCGGACCGCGTAGCCGCGGCCTTCCATGGCGCGGGCGAGCCGGGTCAGGAACGGCTTGTCGTCGTCGACCAGCAGAAGGGACATGTCGGCGGCCGGGTCGGGCCTGTCGGTTTCGCTCGCTGCGTCCTGCATCGTCTTCTCCTTGCCGCTTCTCGGCGCGCTGCGGCTGCGCGCATTAGGGTTTCACTTTGCCGTCAGGCGCACTGTGGAGCCCGCTCAGCCAGGTTCATGTAAGGCCGATGCGCCCGCCTGGGTACCCCCATCGACAGGCAGATCGGCTTCGAAATCGTCGCGGGACCAGCTGATTCGGATCGAGGCGCCGCTGGCGGGCGCCGGCCGGTTCGAGAATTCCAGCGTCGCGCCACCCCGCTCCAGCAGCGTCTTGGCGATGAAAAGCCCGAGCCCGAGACCCCCTCCGGCCCGGCCTTCGCCTGAGCCGCGAGAGAGATAGGGGTCGCCCGCCCGCATCAGCACATCTGGCGGGAAGCCCGGCCCGTCATCGGCGATCACCAGCACGACCTGATTGTGATTCCATTCCCCGGCAATCGTCACGGTCGAGCGCGCGAAATCGACGGCATTGTCGACGATATTGCCGAGGCCGTAGATCATGCCGGGATTGCGGCGGCAGACCGGCTCCGGCTTCTCGCCTGTCATGGTGATCTCGAAAGGCGTGCCGAAGGGCCGCTGCGGCCCGGCCGCTTCCTCGATCAGCAGGCGCAGAGTGAGCTGGCCGAGCGGGCCGGCATCCTCGTCCTGCAGGCTGGAGAGCTTGCCGAGGATGCCGCGACAGCGCTCGACCTGCTCGCGCAGCAGGGCGATATCCTCGGCCATCTCGCCGTCGGGCGGGGCGAGGCGGGTCAGTTCGCGGGCAACCAGCGCGATCGTGCCGAGCGGAGTGCCGAGCTCATGCGCTGCGGCAGCCGCAAGCCCGTCGAGCTGCGACAGATGCTGCTCGCGCGCCAGCACGAGTTCTGTCGCGGCAAGCGCGTCGGAGAGGTCGCGTGCCTCCTTGGCGACGCGCCAGGCATAGATGCCGGTAAAGCCGAGGCCCAGCACGAGCGCGACCCAGTTGCCGAGCTGGTAGAAGGCCGGCAGCACCGGCCGGTCGTCCCCGGCCCAGGGCAGGGGCAGGTGATAGCGGCTGAGCAGGGTTGCGAGTCCCATCGCCAGCAGGCCCAGCACCAGCGTGCGCTGCGGCGGCAGGGCCGTGGCCGAAATCATCACCGGCGCCAGGAACAGGATCGCGAACGGGTTCTGCAATCCACCGGTCATGAAGAGCAGGGCTGCGAGCTGGGCGATGTCGAAGCCGAGCAGGGCGGTCGCGGCCCTGTCGTTCAGGCGATGACTCAGCGGAAAGCGGATGCGCAGTGCGATATTGAGCCAGGCGGAGACCGCGATGACGCTGAAGCACCAGCCGAAGGGCAGGGGAAAGCCGAGCCCGAAATGCACGCCGGCAACCGCGAGGCTCTGCCCGGCGATGGCGAGCCAGCGCAGTCGCACAAGCGTATCGAGGCGCAGATGGCGGCTGGAACGCGCCAGAACCGGGGCGGAAAGGTCCGGAAAGCTCACGTTTCAAGTGTCTCCTGAGCGGCGCCGGCCGGTTGTTTTGGCTGCTTCATCCACATGGCAGGAAAATCTTAGCCTTTCGCCGGGTTGAATGAGAACAAAATCAACGTAAGGTGCGATGCTGCGTCGCATCATCATATGTTGCGACGCCGGAAGGACGATTGATCGTATGTACGGGGCTGCCATGTCGTTTGCCTACCATGCCTACGAAGCGGTTCACATGATGGTAAGCCCGGTGCGCGGGGTTTCGGATGCGATGCATCTGGCCTTCAAGAATCCGGCCAATCCGCTGACCTATACGCCGTTCGGCCGGACGGTCGCGGCATCCTGCGAATTGTTCGAGCGCGTCACGCGACGCTACGGAAAGCCGGCCTTCGGGCTCGACGAGACCACCATCAACGGCGTCAAGGTCGCCGTCGAGGAGCGTGTCGTCTGGGAGCGCCCCTTCTGCAAGCTGGTCTATTTCGACCGCAAGATCCAGGCGAGCCGCCGCAAGCCGCAGCCGAAGGTGCTGCTGGTCGCGCCGATGTCTGGCCATTACGCCACGCTGCTGCGCGGCACGGTCGAGGCCTTCCTGCCCGGTCATGAGGTCTACATCACCGATTGGGTCGATGCCCGCCTCGTGCCGCTTTCCGAGGGCCGTTTCGACCTCGACGACTACATCGACTACGTCATCGGCATGCTGCAGATGCTGGGTCCGGACACCCATGTCATGGCGATCTGCCAGCCATCCGTGCCGGTCATCGCCGCGATCGCCCGCATGGAGGCTGAATCGGACCCCTGCGCGCCGCGCTCGATGACGCTGATGGGCGGCCCGATCGACACCCGCCGCTCGCCGACCGCGGTCAACCAGCTTGCGATGGAGCGCGGTACGGACTGGTTCCGCCGCAACTGCATCACCGTCGTGCCGTTCCCGAGCCTCGGCGCGTTCCGGCAGGTCTATCCCGGCTTCATGCAGCTTTCGGGCTTCATGGCGATGAATATCGACCGCCACGTCACCGCCCATTACGACATGTTCAAGCACCTCGTCAGCGGTGACGGCGATTCCGCCGAGAAGCATCGCGATTTCTACGACGAGTACCTCGCGGTCATGGACCTGACTGCCGAGTTCTATCTCCAGACCGTCGACACCGTCTTCGTCCAGCATGCCCTGCCGAAGGGCGAGATGATGCATCGCGACAAGCCGGTCGACCTCACCGCCATCCGCCGCGTCGCGCTGATGACGGTCGAGGGCGAGATGGACGACATCTCCGGCGTCGGCCAGACCCAGGCTGCGCATGACCTCTGCGTCAACATCCCCGACGACAAGCGCGTCCATTATCTCCAGCCGAAGGTCGGCCATTACGGCGTCTTCAACGGCTCGCGCTTCCGCGCCGAGATCCAGCCGCGCATCTCCGACTTCATGGTCAGCCTCGACATGGAAGCGGCCAAGGGACGCCGGAACGAGAGTGCCGGTGAGCAGCGCAAGACGCTCAAGGTCGTCGGTTAAGGCACTTTCGTATCGCTCGCGAATCCCGCACAATCGCGGGCGATGCGCATCTCCCTGTTCAGGCGCCAGCCGGACCCCGACCGGATCGAGGTCGTGCATGCCGGCACGCGCTATGCCGTTCTGGTCAAGCGCCGCGCCGCTGCGCGGCGGATGACACTGCGCGTCTCGCAGGCGACCGGCGAGATCACCCTGACCTTGCCCGAGCGCGCCGATTTCGCGGCCGGCCGGACTTTCGCCGAGAACCATGGCGGCTGGATCGCGGCGCGCATGGCCAAGCGCCCGCGTCCGGTGCCCTTCGAGCCCGGCCAGAGCATTCCTCTGCGCGGCGTGCCGCATCGCATCGTGCACTGGTCGAAAGCGCGCGGGCTGACGCAGGCGACGCGCGACGATGACGGCGCCCCCGTCATCGCGGTGGCGGGCGATGCCGCCCATGTCGCGCGCCGGATCAAGGATTTCCTGAGGAAGCTCGCGCTCGAGGATATCGAGAAGGCGGTACGCCGCCACACCGCGACGCTCGGCATCTCCGCCCGCAAGATCACCATCCGTGACACGACGAGCCGTTGGGGCTCCTGCTCCTCTCAAAGGGACCTCAGTTTCTCATGGCGCCTGATTCTGGCGCCGCCGGCCGTGCTCGACTACCTCGCGGCGCACGAAGTGGCGCATCTCAAGGAGATGAACCACTCGCATCGTTTCTGGGCGCTGACCCACAAGCTCTGTCCCGGCACCGAGGAGGCGGAAGCCTGGCTGAAGCGCCATGGCGCTGGCCTGCATGGCTATGGTTAAGCCGGAAACTCTGCCGCAATTCCGCCGTTAACCACTTTCTGAAGGCTCGCCCCGCACACTGAAGGCCGATTCGCTTTCAGCGTGAGTATGCCTATGGGTCAGGTCATTGCGTTCCGTTTGCCGCAACAGCCGGCTGCCGCTGCCGAGCCGGTGCTCGGCCTGCTCTCGGCCGTCGATTTCGCCCTGCGCGATCTCGCCGAGATTCTCCCCCATATCGCGCTGGATTCGGCGCGCCAGCAGGCCGAGGCCTGCCGCGCCATGCTGGCGCAGGCCTTCGATGCCGAGGTCGAGGCCGAACTCGGCAACTGATCTCGCGCCCGCGCATGCCGCCCCCGGCACCGACGCGGGTTGCCGAAGCGGCTGAATTGTCGAACCTCTCAAGGCAAGAGCCGGTGATCCACCGGCCGGCATAGTGCCTGGGAGGCCTCATCCGTGTTCCTGACCAACAGCGATATGGTCGATCTCGTCGATCTCCGGCATCGGCTGCATCGCCGCCCCGAAATCTCGGGCGAGGAGCGGGAGACCGCCGCGACCATCGTCGAGTTCCTGAAGCCGACCGGGCCCGACCGCATCGTCACCGAACTCGGCGGCAACGGCGTTGCTGCGATCTACGAGGGTGCCGAGCCCGGCCCGACCGTGCTGATCCGCGCCGAGCTCGACGCATTGCCGATCGAGGAACTCTCCGACAGCGACCATCGCTCCGAAATTCCCGGCAAGGGCCATCTCTGCGGCCATGACGGCCATATGACCATCCTTGCCGGCCTCGCCCGCGGCCTGCAGCGCAACCCGCCGCAGAAGGGCCGTGCCATCCTGCTGTTCCAGCCGGCCGAGGAGACCGGCGCGGGGGCCGCTGCCGTCATGGCCGATCCGAAATTCGAGGAGATCGTGCCGGATTACGCCTTCTCCCTGCATAACCGTCCGGGCGTGCCTGTAGGCCATGCCCGCATCTCGGAAGGCGCCGCCAACTGCGCCTCGCGCGGCATCAGGATCATCCTGACCGGCGAGACCTCGCATGCCTCGACGCCGGAGCATGGCCGCTCGCCGGCCCCGGCCATCGCGACGCTGATCCCCGCCTTGACCGCGCTTGGGCCGGGCGGGCCGCTCGATGCCAATTTCCGATTGGTCACCGTGACCCATGTCGAGATCGGCGAGCAGGCCTTCGGCATCGCGCCGGGCCATGGCGAGCTCTGGGCGACCCTGCGCACCGTCAACGATGCGCAGATGGGCGCGCTCTGCGAGGCCGCCGAGAGGCTGGCGCGCGAGGCGGCCGAGGCCGGCCGGCTGACGGTCGAGATCAGCTATCACGACATCTTCCATCACTGCGAGAACGAGCCCGAGGCCGTCGCAATGCTGCGTCGGGCGATGGACGAGGAGAAGGTGCCGCATGGCCCGACGCCGCCCTCGCGCGGCTCGGAGGATTTCGGCCTGTTCGGGCGCCGCTCCAAATCGGCGATGTTCCTGCTCGGCTCGGGCGAGACGGCGCATCTGCACAACCCGGATTTCGACTTCCCGGATGACGCGATCGGCCCCGGCGCGCGTGTCTTCATGCGGGCGCTGCGCAATCTGCTTGGCGAAGCCCGGCCGCAGGGTTGAGGAAGCAGGACATGGCTCTGGACTGGACTCGCGGCGCAGCCCGCGCACAGGAGATCACCGCGAACTGGCAGCGTGAGGCGGGGCCGGGCGGCGCCGTCGTGCTCTTCGACCGCGACGGGGTGCGCGAGGCCTTTGCCGGCGGCTTCGCCAGCATCGACTACGGCGTGCCCTTCACGCCGCAGACGCCGAACCGCTTCGCCTCGATCAGCAAGCATGTGCTGGCCGTCGCGCTGCTGAAGGCAGGCGTGCCGCTCGATGCCCCGCTCGGCCATTGGCTGAAGGACCTGCCGGCGCCGCTCGCCGAGGTCGAATTCGGCCGCGCGCTTGATATGACCGGGGCGCTCCCGGACATGATGGAGGTGTTCTGGCAGCTAGGCGTGCCTTACACCGCGACGCTGAGCGCGGATGAGGTCTTCGCGCTGGCCTGCCGCTTCCCATCGCTGAGTGCCGAGCCCGGTACCGAGATGGCCTATTCCAATACCGGCTGGCGCCTGGGCCAGCGCATCCTGGAGCAGGTCACCGGCAAGCCCTATAGCCGGATCGTCGCCGAGCTTTCCGGCGAGCTAGGCCTCTCCTTCCGCCTGCCCTACGATTCCACCGAGATCGTGCCTGGCCTCGCCACCGGCTATTGGGCCGATGGCGCGGCCTGGCGGCGCGGCCATTACGGCTTCCATTTCTCAGCCTCGGGCGGCATCGTCGGCTCCGCCCACGATCTCGCCGGCTGGGCCTCGGCCCTGCTTGCCGGGCGCGGGCCGCTCGGCGGCATGCTGGAGCGCCTGACCGCGCCGCGCCATTTCGCTGACGGCAACGAGAGCGTCTATCGGCTCGGCCTCGTCTGCAGCCGGCTCGGCGAGACCGCGATCGTCGGTCATGGCGGTTCGCTCACCGGCTATCGCAATCATTTCTGGATGTCGCCAGTCCATGGTGTCGGCGTCGTCGTACTGACCAACCGCGAGGAAGAGGCGCTCTGGCCCGCTTTGAGCGTGCTGGCAGCCCTGCTCGGGCAGGAACTCCCCACGATTGCGGATGCGCCGGTCGGCCTGTTCGCCAGCGATGAAGGGCCGTTCTGGGCCGAACTCACCGCGGATTCGATCAGCTTCATGGGCGGTTACGAGCGCCTCGTCACCGATGGCGATGGCGGCCTGCGCAGCCTGCCGGCCTATCTCGACATCCGTCTGAAGCGAGACGGCGCGGATCGCCTCACCGGAGCGATCGGCGGCATCAAGCGCTCGCTTCGGCGCGTGCCGGCCGATACGCCGCTTGATCCGCGGTTGGTGGGGCATTGGCGAGAGCCTCGTTTCGGTGCGCAGATCGAGATCCGGACCGATGGCACCGCGCTGATGCCCTGGCCATCAGGCGGAACCGTGTCGCAACTGACGCCGCTACCGAACGGCCGTGCGCTCGCAGATCTCCTGCATGGTCCCTGGCGGTCGCGGCCCTGCCTCTGGCTCGACGACGAAGGTGGCTTGCGGGTTGCCGGCCACCGGGCAAGAATTTTGCAAATGCAACGCGCCGGCTGAGGCGGCTCCGCAGAGGGGTGGTGCCGCAGGGCCGGTGACGATGGAGGAGAACGCCTGATGCAACTGCCTCGTTTCACCGCCGCACTGCTGCTGACCGCAGCGGCGCTTCTGCCGCTTCCGGCATCGGCGCAGTCGCAGCCGGCTTCGAACCGCATCCTGCGCGTCGCGCCGCATGCGGATCTCAAGACGCTCGATCCGGTTGCGGCCTCGATCGTCATCACCCGCATGCACGGGCTGATGATCTACGAGACGCTCTTCGCCTGGGATTCGAACCTCCAGCCGAAGCCGCAGATGGTCGAGAGCTTCGAGACCTCGCCGGACAAGCTGACCTGGACCTTCAAGCTCCGTCCCGGCCTGAAATTCCATGACGGCCAGCCGGTCACGACCAAGGATGTCATCGCCTCGCTCGAACGCTGGATGAAGCGCGACACGATCGGCGGCAAGCTCGCGGAATATACCGACGGCATGGAGGCGGTCGACAATGCCACCTTCAAGCTCAAGCTGAAGCGCCCATTGGCGCTGGTGCCCTTCGCGCTCGGCTCGGCCGTCGGCCAGATCCCGGTCATCATGCGCGAGATCGACGCCAAGTCAGACCCGATGAAGCCGATCACCGAAACGATCGGCTCCGGCCCGTTCAAGTTCAACCGCGAGGAATGGCGCAGCGGCTCGAAAGTCGTCTACGACCGCAATCCCGACTACGTCCCGCGCACCGAGCCGGCCGACGGGCTCGCCGGCGGGCGCGTCGTCAAGGTCGATCGCGTCGAATGGCAGATCATGCCGGATGCGGCGACCGCCGCCGCCGCGCTCCAGACCGGCGAGATCGATATCTGGGAGCAGCCGAGCCAGGATTTGATCCCGGTCATCTCGGCCAACAAGCAGGTCAAGGTCGAGCGCTATTCGAACCTCGCCAACCAGGTGATGCTGCGGCCGAACCATCTCTATCCGCCCTTCGACAATCCGAAGGCCAGGCTCGCCATGGCCTATGCCACCGATCAGGCAGATTTCCTCGCGGCCGGCTTCGGTGACGAGGAATGGTGGAAGCGCTGCAACGCCTATTTCGTCTGCGGCGGTCCGAACGGCACCGAGATCGGGACCGAAGGCTATGCCAAGCCCAATCTCGACAAGGCGCGCGAGCTCCTGAAGGAGAGCGGTTACAAGGGCGAGAAGTTGGTGCTCTCAACCAGCAACGACATCGCCCCGATCGGGCGCATGGCCGAGGTCGCCGCTTCCCAGCTCAAGGCCGTCGGCTTCAATGTCGACGTGCAGTTCGCCGACTGGGGCGCCGTCACCACCCGCCAGCAGAACAAGAGCCCGCCGGATCAGGGCGGCTGGAACCTGTTCGTCACCTATGCTTCAGGCGCGACTATGCAGTCGCCGCTGACCAATATCGGCACCAACATGGCCTGCGAGAGGGCCTGGGCCGGCTGGCCCTGCGATGCCGAGGCCGAGAAGCTGCGTGGCGCCTTCGTCGATGCGCCCGACGATGCCAGCCGCAAGGTCGCGCTGGAAGCGCTGCACAAGCGTCTCGCCGAAGTGCAGCCCTATCGGGTGATCGGCCAGTTCGACCAGCCCTATGCCCGCCGCACCAATGTCTCCGGCGTCCTGGCGGCACCGGTCATGCTGTTCTGGAACATCGAGAAGAAGTGAGGCGCTAGAGCATTTTCGAGCGAAGTGGGTACCGGTTCGCGTGAAGAAAATGCGTTAAGACAAAGACTTGGAGCAATGCCGCGCTTCAGGGAATTGCGGCATTGCTCTACAGCGTCGCCCGCCAGACGAAATCGCGGCTCTCGCCCGGCGCCAGCCTGAGGATGCCGGGCTTGTCTGCGATTTCGCCCTGCCAGCCGGCGGGGCTCGCCATGCTGTACCAGGGCTCGATGCACAGGAACGGCGCGCCTGTCGGTTTCGACCAGATGCCGAGGTCCTTGTAGCCCTCCCAGCTCACGGTCAGGGCGCGAGCCTCCTGCCCTGATGCGTCGAGCGCGGCGAAGCGCACCGAGCGGTTCGCCGTATCCGGGATCACGATCGCATCGTTGACGAAGAGGCTCTCATCGAGATCGAGCGCCTTGCCCTCGAAGGGCAGCGGGATCGGGCGGGTGAGCAGGCCAGCCTCGACACCGCGGCCCTGGCCCGGCTCCTTCTCCGGGAAAGCCAGGCGATGGGCTTGTTTCGCGACGCCCTCGGTCAGCGGCCAGAGAAAGGCTGGATGCGCACCGACGCCGCATATCAAGGACACGTCGGCCGGATTGCTGACCCGCGACGTAACTGTCAGCGTGTCGCCGGCGACTTCGTAAATCATCTGCAGCACGAACCGGAACGGATAGATCGCCAGCGTCTCCGGGCTCTCCCGCAACTCCAGCACGGCCCTGTCCGCGTTGCGCTCGACCCATGAGAACAGGCTGTCGCGTGCGAAGCCATGCTGTGTCAGCCGATAGGAGCGCCCCTGATGGATCAGCGTGTCATCGCTGAGCCGCCCCACGATCGGGAACAGCACCGGTGCATGGCGTGGCCAGTCCGGCCCGCCATTCCAGAGCGCGGGACCGTTCGCATCGGAAAGCGCGATCAATTCGCCGCCCTGTGCCCTGATCGTCGCGCGCAACTGGCCGGAGGCAATCTCGTGGGTCTCGGTCATCATCGTCTCCGTCGGCAGCTCCTCCGGGGATAGCCGATCGGCGTCGGATGAATCCACCGCGTTGGAAGCTGGCCCGATATGATATGCGTTTCACGCAAGAGTGATGGCGCTCAACGAGCTCGTTATGCGATAGACGTATCCTCTCTTGAGGCGCCGGCAGGCAGAAAAGCTTTGCAGAAACAGGACTTTCTAGAGAATTCCCATTCCTTGACGGGGCTGAGTGGGATGCCGATCCTACCGATGACCTCAGGGGAATAGTGCCTTCGCGGCCACTCCTGCCGCTACTGCCCATATTCAGGACCACCGATGACCAAGACCGCCAACAACCGCACCGCCGACCATGCCATCGATCCGCTCTTTCTCGAGCGCTGGTCGCCGCGCGCCTTCACCAACGAGATCATCACGGAGGACGGGCTGAAAGCCCTGTTCGAAGCGGCGCGCTGGGCGCCGTCCTCCTACAACTCGCAGCCCTGGCGCTTCGTCTATGCCCGGCGCGGCACGGACCATTGGCCGGCGCTGCTCGGCCTGCTCAACGAGTTCAACCAGTCATGGGCGAAGAATGCGGCGGCTCTCGTCTTCATCGTCTCGAAGGAGACCATGGCTGTTCCCGGCAAGACCGAGGAGGTGCCCTCCTACAGCCACTCCTTCGATGCCGGCGCGGCCTGGGCCAATCTCGCCCTGCAGGCGGTGCGGCTGGGTTGGCAGGCGCACGGCATGGTCGGCTTCGATCACGCCCGGGCACCCGAGGTTCTGAGGCTCCCGGCGGGTTATCGCGTCGAGGCGGCCGTCGCCATCGGCAAGCCCGGCGACAAGGCGCAATTGCCGGAGGCCTTGCAGGCACGCGAGACGCCGAGCCAGCGCAATCCGATCAGCACCACCGCCTTCGAGGGCGTCTTCGCCGGCTGAGCGCAGTCGCCTCTTGCAGCGGGACGCGTTTCGCGCGATCCCGCTGCATGCGCCTGAGGAGGCACGCCTTGATCACCCGCCGTGACTTCGCTGTCGGTACGCTCGCTGCGCCTGCTATCCTCAAGAGCCGACGTGCCTTGGCGGCCGGCAGGCCTGTGACCGTGGCCTCGCTGATGGGCGAGGACAAGCCGGAGACGAAGGTCTGGCGGCGGATCGCCGAGATCCTCAACCGCACTGCGCCCGGCCGTTTCGACCTGCGCATCGTGCCGAATGCCGCGCTCGGCGGCGAGAAAGAAGTGGCCGAAGGCCTGCGCCTCGGCTCGATCCAGGCGGCGCTCTCGACCGTGTCTTCGCTCTCCGGCTGGGTGCCCGCGGGCCAGATCCTCGACCTGCCATTCCTGTTCCGCGATCGCGGCCACCTCGCGCGCGTGCTGGCGGGGCCGTTGGGGACGCAACTCAAGGGCCTCTATCAGGCGCAGGGCTTTGTCGTGCCCGGCTTCATCAATTACGGCGCCCGCAATCTCCTTGCGAAGGAACCGCTGACCACTCCCGCCTCGGTCAAGGGCAAGCGCATCCGCGTGATCCAGAGCCCGCTCCATACCGCGCTCTGGTCGGGCTTGGGCGCCCATCCGACGCCGATCCCGATCCCGGAGACCTACAACGCCCTGCAGACCGGGGTGGTCGACTGTATGGACCTGACCAAATCGGCCTATGCCGGTTTCCGCTTGTACGAGGTCGTGCCCGTCCTGATCGAGACCGGGCATATCTGGGCGAGCGGCGTCATGATCTTCGCTGGGTCCTTCTGGAAGGCGCTGGCACCGCAGGATCGCGAGGCGCTGACCGCAGCGGTGGCCGAAGGCATCGCCTATTTCGATGAATTGATGCTGGCTGACGAAGAGGCCTCGATGGCCCGTGCCAAAGCCGAGGGCGGCAAGGTCGTGCCAGCTGAAGATCGCGCCGGCTGGCTGGCGGGCGGGCGCAAGGTCTGGGAAAGTTTTGCGCCGCAATTCGGGGGCATGGCGGGAATCGAGGCCATCGCCGATAGTCCCTGACACCAGCGCCAACGGGACGAGACCATGCCGCTTTCGATCGACCATATCGTCATCGCCGTCACCGATCTGGACGCGGCCATCCGCGACTACACTACGCTCGGCTTCACCGTGCTGCCCGGCGGCGAGCATCCGCGCGGCTCCCGCAACGCGCTGGTCGTGTTAGCGGACGGTGCCTATCTCGAAATCATCGCCTTCCCGCGCCCGGTGCCGGATTTCCGCTGGTGGCAGGTGCTGGACCGCGCCGGCCCCGGCCTTGTCGACTTTGCCGTGCTGCCGGATGATCTCGATGCCGATCTCGCCCGTGCGCGCGCCGCCGGCATCGTCATGGACGGCCCGATCGACGGCGGCCGGCTCCAGCCCGACGGCACGCGGATCGCATGGCGCTCGGCCCGCCCGCCCGAGCCGGATATCCCTTTCCTCTGCACCGATGTCACGCCGCGCGGCCTGCGCGTTCCCGAAGGACCGGGCCGCCGCCACGCCAATGGTGTGACCGGGGTCGCCGGCGTCACTGTGGCGGTGCAGGATCTCGCGACATCGGTCGCCCGCTATCGCGCCCTGCTCGGGCGCGAGCCGATCGCTGTGGGTGGCGTGCCGGGGCTCGGCTTCGGGATCGCGCAGTTTCGCATCGGCCGGCAGACGCTGTCGCTGACGGAGCCGCATGGTCCCGCTGCAGCAAGCCTTGGCGAGCATCTGGTCCGCCGCGGACAGGGCGTCTGTGCCATCTCCTTCTATGGCCCCGAAGATGCCCGCATCGACGATGGCCTGGCCCATGGCGCGCGCTTGGAGATCGTCCGCGACGTCTAGCCGCTGGCGCCGTCACGATGCGGTCACGCTCGCAGGCGAGAGTGGCCCGTTACCTTAAAATAGTTCTATTTATGTAGTAATAACAAGGCCTTGCGTCGAATCGCTGGCGCGCCTATCTCTCCGTCGCGATCAGTGAATCAGCCGACGGAGGGTCCGAATGGGTGGCGTCACAGAGGTCGATGTCGCGGCCGCGATTGGCCGCATCGACGAAATCATCATCCGCGAGATTGTCCGTACCGGTGCGAGCCGGCCGGAACTGCGCCGGGCGCTCGCGTTGGCCAAAGGACCGGGCGATCTTGACGCCGATGCGGCCTTGCCGCCGCATATGCAGCGGCTCGTGGAGCTGCTTGCGGTCACCTTGCCGGAGCAGGGACCCAAGCTCCCGCAGGGACCCAGGCCCATTCAAGGGCCACAGCGCCGCCTCCATGCCGCCATCAAGGGCATCGAACGTGCAGCCTGATCAGGGGAGCGCCGAAGCGTTGGAGACCGCCCGGGCGGATATCCGGGAAGCAGTCATGACAGCTTTTTGCGCCGTGCTTCGCGATACTCGCCTGCCGCCGCTCGCCCTGATCGAGTTGGCGGCGGCAGCGGTCGGTTCTGTCTACAGAGAGGTGGCGGATGCTCATTGCGGTGACCAGCCATGCCCTTGCGGCTGGCATCCGCGCCTCCAGGCGGATCTGGAGGCGCTTCAGACGACGCTCGCGCTGAGTGCGGCGCCAACGCCCCAGGTTGATCTCGCCCGCATGGTCGTGCTCGGCCGGGCCTGATCTCGCATTCCGTGCGCCGGCCATGCTAAGCCGCCGCAAACCGGCGGAGCCGCATGCGCAACATCCTCATCATCGGCATCGGGGCCGGCAATCCCAACCATATGACGATCGAGGCGATCGAGGCGCTGAACCGCGCCGATATCCTGTTCATCCCCGACAAGGGCGAGGAGAAGGCCGCACTGCGCGCCCTGCGCGAGGCGATCTGCGCCCGTTTCATCCGCACGCCCGGTTACCGCACGGTTCCTGTCGAAATCCCGCGCCGTGCCGAAGCCGGCAGCGATTACCATGGCGTCGTCGATGACTGGCATGAGCGCATCGCCACCCGCTACCGCGCCCTGTTCGAAACCGAATTGCAGGATGGCCAGACCGGCGCGCTGCTCGTCTGGGGCGACCCGGCGCTCTACGATTCCACCTTGCGCATCATGGAGCGCGTCGCCGCCTCCGGCCTTGGCCTCGACTGGCAGGTCTATCCCGGCATCAGCAGCGTCCAGGTTCTGGCCGCGCGCCACCGCGTTCCGCTCAACACGATCGGCGCGCCGATCCTGATCACCACCGGGCGCCGGCTGATGGCGGGCTTCCCGGCCGATCAGGACAGCGTCGTCGTCATGCTCGACGGTGAGCAGACCTTCGGCACGATCGATCCCGCCGGGCTCGACATTTATTGGGGCGCCTATCTCGGCACGCCCGACGAAATCCTGCGCGCCGGCCCACTCAGCGAACTCTCAGCTGAGATCGCCGAGGTCAGGGCGCAGGCCCGCGCCCGGCATGGCTGGATCATGGATACCTATCTGCTGCGCCGTTGTTCGGCTTGACGCAGCCGCCTGCATCCGCCATCGCTCGCGCCGATCTTTCTGGAAGCGCCGGAGCCACCTGATGTCCCTCGCCGATCTCAACCAGACCATCGACGCCGCCTGGGAAAACCGGGCCGAGATCGGCGTCCAGACCAAAGGCGCGGTGCGCGAGGCGGTCGAGCAGGCGATCGAGATGCTCGATGCCGGCCAGGTCCGCGTCGCCGAGAAGCAGGGTGCCGACTGGGTGGTGCATCAGTGGCTGAAGAAGGCGGTGCTGCTCTCCTTCCGCCTGACCGACAACGTCATCATGGCCAACGGCCCCGGCGAGGGCGTGTTCTGGGACAAGGTTCCCTCGAAGTTCGAGGGCTGGGGCGAGAACCGCTTCCGCGCCGCCGGCTTCCGCGTCGTGCCGCCGGCCGCAGCGCGCAAGGGCTCGTTCATCGCGTCCGGCGTCGTGCTGATGCCGTCCTTCGTCAATATCGGCGCCTATGTCGATAGCGGCACCATGGTCGATACCTGGGCGACGGTCGGCTCCTGCGCCCAGATCGGCAAGAACGTGCATCTCTCGGGCGGCGTCGGCATCGGCGGCGTGCTCGAACCGCTGCAGGCCAACC
Source organism: uncultured Allobosea sp. (assembly GCF_945957345.1). GTDB lineage: Bacteria > Pseudomonadota > Alphaproteobacteria > Rhizobiales > Beijerinckiaceae > Allobosea. The sequence continues at coordinate 36,581 of NZ_CAMFKW010000028.1, forward strand.
CGACCATCATCGAGGACAACTGCTTCATCGGCGCCCGTTCCGAGGTCGTCGAGGGCGTGATCGTCGGCGAGGGCTCGGTGCTCTCGATGGGCGTCTTCATCTCGGCCTCGACCAAGATCGTTGATCGCGCCACCGGCCAGGTCCATGTCGGCAAGGTGCCGCCCTATTCGGTGGTGGTGCCGGGCTCGCTGCCGGGCAAGCCCTTCCCGGACGGCACGCCGGGCCCGTCGCTCTCATGCGCCGTCATCGTCAAGACGGTCGACGCGCAGACGCGCTCCAAGACCGGCATCAACGAGCTGCTGCGCGACTGAATTCACCACATCGCGCCGTCATTCCGGGCGCGGCGAAGCGGAAACCCGGAATCCATCGTTGAGCGCAGTGCCTTGCGATGGATTCCGGATCGGTGCCGCTCCGCGGCTTGTCCGGAATGACGTTGTTGGGTGAGTGGCTGGGTCTCAACCCACCGGCGAAGGTGCGCCGGTACCCTGCGGATAAGGCTCGGGCGGGTTCTGCGTCACAGGCTCCACGCTATGCGCATCGGCCAGCGCGTCGCGCAGCTTCTGTTCCTGCGAGCGGTCGAGCGAGGTCTTGAGCACGGTGCCGCCGGTGCCGCGGATCGCTTCCAGCACCTTGTCGCCTGTCACTTTCTTGACCAGCACGAACAGCGCCGCATTGCCGGGCTGCAGGCTGCCGGCGAGATCCTTCATGAACTTGTCGTCGACGCCGTAATCGGTCAGGGCGCCACCGAGCGCGCCGGAGGCGACTCCGAGCGCCGCACCGAAGATCGGCATCAGGAAGATCGCGCCGATCAGCAGCCCCCAGAACGAGCCGGACACGGCGCCCATCGCGGTCGTGTTCAGGAGCTGGTTCAGCTTCACCTTTCCGCCCTCGTGCATCACCGCGATTGCGGCATCGCCGATTTCGATCAGGTATTCCTTCTGCAGGCCGATCAACTTCTGGCGCATCTCCTCGGCGCGGGCCTCGGTCGGATAGACGATGACGACGAGATCGGACATGGCGGGGAACTCCTGCTGCTGATGCCGGCATGCTGGTCCGCGCGGGTGACGGGATCATGGCAACGCGCCGCCGATGCTCCGAGTTCCGCTATTCGCCGCCGATCGCCTTCGCGGCCTCCACCGCCCGGCCGCGCAGAGGCCGCTCCTCCATCCGTGTGAACGACAGCAGCGCGAAGGCGAAGCCCAGGCTCGCGGCGCCGAAGACATAGCGGAACAGCGCCACCATGGTTTCGCGGTCGACAGTACCGAGCTTCAGCGACTCCGGCGAGAGCTGCGCTCCCGCTCCGCCGACGCCGCCGAGCACGATCGCGCCGAAGACGGCGACGATCAGCGCGCCGCCGATCTGGCGGAAGAAATTGGCGACCGCCGTCACGGTGCCGAGCTGGTGCGACTGCACGGAATTCTGAATCGACACCGTCGCGACGGGCAGCAACGTGCCGAGGCCGGTGCTGACCACGGCGAGGATCGCGCAGAAGGGCAGGAGCGGGATCTGGCCGGAGAAGGCTGCGAGCACCGCCGTACCGGTCAGCGCGACGACGAGCCCCGTCGTCGGCACGCGCTTGTAATGGGTGAGATGCGACATCGCCCGGCCGGAGAAGGTCGAGCCGACGACGGTGCCACAGGTCAGCGGCAGCAGGCCGAGGCCCGAATGGGTCGCGCTCATCCCCATCACCGTCTCGAAATAGAGCGGCAGGTAGATGGTGAGGCCGATGAAGGTGCCCATGCCGAAGCCGGCCGCCACCGTTCCGCGCCGAACGACGCCGTTACTGAAGACGTCGAGGGGGATCAACGGCTCGGCCGCCCGGCGCAGGCGCCAGGCGAACAGGCTCCAGAAGGCAAGCGAGGCGGCGACGAGGCCCGCGATCTCCGGCGAGCGCCACCGATAGGCGGTGCCGCCCCAGGACAGGGCGAGCAGCAGCGATACCGTCGCCAGCGTCATCAGCATGGCGCCGAGCACGTCGAGCTTGTGGGGCCGTTCGTGGCGCGGCAGGCGTTTCAGCGCTTCGCTCGACATCCAGTAGGCGCCGAGCCCGAGCGGCAGGTTGATCCAGAAGATCACCGACCAGTGCAGCTTTTCCGCGAGAAAGCCGCCCAGCACCGGGCCGAGCAGCGAAGACGACATGAAGACGCTGGCGAAATAGACCTGATAGCGGCCGCGTTCCTTGGGCGGCACGATGTCGCCGACGATGGTCTGGGCGAGCGCGATCAGCCCGCCGCCACCCATTCCCTGTACGAATCGCGCGATGACGAGCAGCCAGAGCGACGGTGCCAGCGCGCAGGCGATCGAGCCGATCACGAAGACGACGATGCCGGCCAGCATCATCACCCGCCGCCCGTGGATATCGGCGAGCTTGCCGTAGAGCGGCGTGACCGCGGTCGAGGCGAGCAGGTAGATCGTCACGACCCATGAGAGATGCGTGACGTCGTTGAGCTCGCGCCCCATCGTCGGGAGCGCGGTCGCGACGATCGTCTGGTCGAGCGCGGCGAGGAACATCGCCAGCATGACCCCGATCAGGGTCGAGCGGATATCCGCCGGCTTCATCGCTGCGGCCTGCGTTGGGCTGTCGAGCCGCTTGTCCATGGAATTGCGATCTTGCTTGCGTCTGGGGAATGGCATGAGGGTAGCGAGACCGGGCGTTATGCGCCAGAGTCGTATTGGTGGGACGGCTCTGCGGCATGGGCGGGGCAGGCCGCCAGGCGTCAACCCAGGCTGCGCAACGTGTCGCGCAGCATGTCCGGTGCGGCATCGGGCATGGCGCCTTCGATAGCCTCATGCGTTCGCTGCCAGATCGGAACGGCGGCGGCGAGCAGCGCCATGCCGTCAGATGTCAGTGTCAGCAGCCGGCTGCGGCGATCGCCGGGGTCGACCGCGATATTGACCAATCCGCGCCGTTGCAGCGGCTTCAGCGCGGCGGTGAGCGTCGTGCGGTCCATCGCCAGCAATTCCGCAACCGGGCCGAACGAGGCCGGAACAGGTCGGTTCAGCGCCATCATCAGCGAGAACTGGCCGTTCGTCAGCCCGACCGGCCGCAGCGCCTCGTCGAAACGGCGCGCCAGCGTCCGCGCCGCGCGCTGCACATGCAGGCAGAGGCAATGGTCGCGCACATGCAGCGTCGTCGCGAAGGGAACGATCGGTTTGCCGTCCATCGCATCTGAATGTTGACTGCCGTTAGGCAAGTCAAGCGAAGCTCGGTCGCAGGGTCTCGACGTCGGTTGACGATGCTGAGACCCTGGAGCGCGATGAAATCCTCGAACCGCGTGAAGAGGAAGGCCGGTCATGCCGCTGCTCACCGCGAAGAACGCGATGCTGGTCGTCATCGATTTCCAGGAGAAGCTGATGCCGGCGATCCATGACGGCGAGACGGTGCTGCTCAATGCCGGGCGCTTGGCCGAGGCGGCGCGCCTGCTCGATGTGCCCGCGGTCCTGACCGAGCAATATCCGCGCGGCCTTGGCACGACGGTGCCGGCCCTGGCGGAGGTCGGCCGGCCTGTGACCAAGATGAGCTTTGACGCCTGTGCCGAGCCGGCCTTCCTCGAGGCCGTGGCGGGAGATCGCGAGCTGGTGGTCTGCGGCTGCGAGGCGCATGTCTGCGTCGGCCAGACCGTGCTGACGCTCCTGGAGCATCGCCGTCGCGTCGTCGTGGTCGCCGATGCCATCGGCTCGCGCGCGCCGGAATCCCGCGAGATCGCGTTGAGCCGCATGGCGAGCCACGGCGCCGAGATCGTCACCACCGAGATGGTGCTGTTCGAATGGCTGCGGAGCGCTGACCATCCGCAGTTCCGGACGGTGTCGAGGCTGATCCGCTAAAGGGAGATCGTCAGAGCGGCTTCTTGATCGCCTTGGCGATGACGCCGACGATGCCCTCGCGGAAGAGCAGGACGCAGAGCACGAAGATCACGCCCTGGACGACCGTGACCCAGGCGCCGAGCGTCGCAAGATAGTTCTGCATCGCGACGATGACGAGCGCGCCGACGATCGGCCCGAACACGGTGCCTAAGCCCCCGACCAGCGTCATCAGCACGACCTCGCCGGACATCGTCCAGTAGACGTCGGTGAGCGAGGCCAGCTGGAAGACGATCGCCTTGGTCGCGCCGGCAAGCCCCGCCAGCGTGGCGGAGAGCACGAAGACGGCGAGCTTGTACTGGTTGGCGCGGTAGCCGAGCGAGATGGCGCGGGGCTCGTTGTCGCGGATCGCCTTGCAGACCTGGCCGAAGGGCGAGTGGATGATGCGGTAGATCAGTAGGAGCCCGCCCATGAAGATGGCGGCGACGAGCCAGTAGAGCGCGCGGTCGTCGGCGAGGCTGATCAGCCCGAGGAACTTGCCGCGCGGCACGGCCTGGATGCCATCCTCGCCGCCGGTGAAGCGCGGCGTCTGCAGCGAGAAGAAGAACACCATCTGCGCCAGCGCCAAGGTGATCATGGCGAAGTAAATGCCTTGCCGCCGGATCGCGAGCGCGCCGAAGACGAGGCCGAGCAGGGCGCCGACGGCGGTGCCGAACAGGATCGCGAGTTCCGGCGTCAGCCCCCAGTTCTTGGCGGTATAGGCCGAGACATAGCTCGCCATGCCGAAATAGGCGGCGTGGCCGAAGGAGAGCAGGCCGCCATAGCCGAGCAGCAGGTTGAAGGCGAGCGCGAACAGCGCGAAGCAGAGCACCTTCATCACGAAGACGGGATAGGCAACGAAGGGCGCGACCACGAGCACCGCGGCGATGGCGATGAACAGGTTGCGGTGCAGGCGCGCGGTGCTGTCGTCGGTCTCGCTGAGGGCGACGCCGGCGGCTTCCGTGGAGGCAAGGTCGGTCATGTCGTTGTCCTTGCTTGCGTCAGGCCGCGCGGCCGAACAGGCCGGCGGGCTTCACCAGCAGCACCAGCACCATGATGACGAAGATCACGGTCGCGGCGCCCTCCGGGTAGAACACCTTGGTCAGGCCCTCGATCAGGCCGAGCGAGAAGCCGGTGACGATCGCGCCCATGATCGAGCCCATGCCTCCGATGACGACGACCGCGAAGACGACGATGATGAGGTCGCCGCCCATGTTGGGATTGACCGAATAGATCGGTGCGGCGAGCACGCCGGCGAAGGCCGCGAGTGCCACGCCGAAGCCATAGGTCAGCGTCACCAGCAGCGGCACGTTGATGCCGAAGGCCTGGGTCAGGGTCGGGTTCTCGGTCGCGGCGCGCAGATAGGCGCCGAGCTTGGTCTTTTCGATCAGGAACCAGGTGCCGAGGCAGACGACCAGCGAGGCGGCGATCACCCACGCCCGGTAGTTCGGCAGGAACATGAAACCGAGATTCTGGCCGCCGGCGAGCTGCGGCGGAATGGCATAGGGCAGGCCTGACGAGCCGTATTGGTTGCGGAACAGGCCCTGGATGATCAACGCTAGGCCGAAGGTCAGCAGCAGGCCGTAGAGATGGTCGAGATGGGCGATGCGCTTCAGCAGCAATCGCTCGATCGCGACGCCGGTCGCGCCGACGATGATCGGCGCCAGCAGCAGCGCCGCCCAATAGTTCAAACCCAGATAGTTCAGGCACATCCAGGCGACGAAGGCGCCCATCATGTACTGCGCGCCATGGCTGAAATTGATGATGTTGAGCAGCCCGAAGATCACCGCCAGCCCGAGGCTGAGGATGGCGTAGAACGAGCCGTTGATCAGGCCGAGAAGGACCTGGCCGAACAGCGCCTGGGGCGGGACTCCGAGAAGCTCGAACATGCGGGACTCAGATCATCTGGAGGTCTTGCGGAACCTCGTCCGCCGTTCCGCCCCTGCCTTGCAGCAGAGCCGGAACGGCGCCGAAGGATTCGAAGCCCGGGCGCGCCGGGCTTCAGGCGCGCGTCACTTGACGAGCGAGCAGCCCGTCTCGGCCAGCGGCTGGAAGGCCTGCTCGGCCGGCAGGACCGAGATCTGCTTGTAGTAGTCCCACGGGCCCTTCGATTCCGACGGCTTCTTGACCTCGTAGAGATACATGTCGTGCATCTTGCGGCCGTTGGGACGGATCGAGCCCTTGCCGAACAGCGGATCGTCCGTCGGCATCTCCTTCATCTTGGCCATGACGGTGGCTGTATCCTTGCTCTTCGTCGCTTCGACCGCCTTCAGATAGTGCAGGAAGCCGGAATAAACGCCGGCCTGCACCATGGTCGGCTTCTTGCCGCCATTGAGCTTGGCGAAGCGCTCCGACCAGGCGCGGGTGCCATCGTCGCGATCCCAGTAGAACGACTCGGTCAGGACCAGGCCCTGCGCCGCCTGCAGGCCGAGCGCATGGACGTCGCTGATGAAGACGAGCAGGCCCGCGAGCTTCTGGCCGCCGGCGACGATGCCGAACTCGCCCGCCTGCTTGATCGCGTTGGTGGTGTCGCTGCCGGCATTGGCGAGGCCGATGACCTTGGCCTTGGAAGCCTGCGCCTGCAGCAGGAACGAGGAGAAGTCGGTGCCCGGGAACGGCGTCTTGACCGAACCCAGCACCTTGCCGCCGGCCTTGGTGATGGTGGCGGTGGCGTCGCGCTCCAGCGCGTGCCCGAAGGCGTAGTCGGCGGTCAGGAAGAACCAGCTGTCGCCGCCGGCCTTCACCATGGCGCCGCCGGTGCCCTGCGCCAGCGCGTAGGTGTCGTAGGTCCAGTGGATGGTGTTGGCGTTGCAGGCCTTGCCGGTCAAATCCGAGGAGCCGGCGCCGGAATTGATGTTGATCTTGTTCTTTTCCTTGGTGATCTGGCTGACCGCCAGCGCGACCGAGGAGGTCGGCACGTCGAGGATCAGGTCGACGCCGTCCTGGTCGTACCACTGCCGGGCGATGGTCGAGCCGACATCGGGCTTGTTCTGGTGGTCGGCCGAAACGATCTCGACCTTGATGCCCTTGTCGGCCGCCTTGAAGTCCTCGACCGCCATGCGCGCGGCGACGACCGAGCCTTCGCCGGCGAGGTCGGCATAAAGGCCGGAGCGGTCGTTCAGCACGCCGGCCTTGATCGAGATCTGCTGGGCGAGCGCGGGAACCGCCATCAGGGTCGCAAGTGCCGTGGTCACGAGAAACGTCTTCAGCTTCATGATCGTTCTCCCTCTGTCGATGCCGGGCGAGCCGGCGTTGTTCTGGTGGATCGCGCTGCTTCAGACGCCGAGATAGCGATGCAGCTTGTCGATATTGGCGTCGAGCTCGGCATTCGGGATCATGTCGATCACCTTGCCTTGCTCGACCACATAGTGCCGGTCCGCCACCGTCTGGGCGAAGCGGAAGTTCTGCTCGACCAGGATGATGGTGAAGCCTTCCTGCTTCAGCTTCGCGATGGTCCGTCCGATCTGCTCGATGATGACGGGGGCGAGACCCTCGGTCGGCTCGTCGAGCAGGAGCAGATGCGCGCCGGTGCGCAGGATGCGTCCGATCGCCAGCATCTGCTGCTCGCCGCCGGAGAGCTTGGTGCCCTGGCTCTTCAGGCGCTCCTTGATATTGGGGAAGAGCGTGAAGATCGCATCGAGCGAGAGCCCGCCGGGCCGGACCTGCGGCGGCAGCATCAGGTTCTCCTCGACCGAGAGCGAGGAATAGATGCCGCGCTCCTCCGGCACGAAGCCGATGCCGAGCCGGGCGATGGCGCGCGAGGGCAGGGCGATCGTCTCCTTGCCCTCCAGCACGACCGAGCCCTTGCGCTTGCCGATCACGCCCATGATCGATTTCAGCGTCGTGGTCTTGCCGGCGCCGTTGCGGCCGAGCAGCGTCACCACCTCGCCAGGCGCGACGTCGAAATCGATGCCGTGCAGGACATGGCTCTCGCCATACCAGGCCTCGAGCCCGCGCACCTTGAGCAGCGGGGCGGCACCGGCGGCAGCCATGGGGGTCTTCAGCGCTTCAGTGGTGGCCATGTCCGCCTCCCGAGCCGATATAGGCCTCGACCACGCGCGGATCCTTCGAGACGGTGGCGTAGTCGCCCTCCGCCAGCACCTGGCCGCGCGCCAGCACGGTGATGCGGTCCGAGAGCGAGGCGACGACCGAGAGATTGTGCTCGACCATCAGGATGGTGCGGTTGGCCGAGATCTTGCGGATCAGCGCCGCGATGCGGTCGACATCCTCGCGGCCCATGCCGGCCATCGGCTCGTCGAGCAGCAGCATCTCGGGGTCGAGCGCCAGCGTCGTCGCGATCTCCAGCGCGCGCTTGCGTCCGTAGGAGAGTTCGCCCGCCGTGAGGCCGAGGAAGGGGGTGAGGCCGACGGCCTCGACGAGGCTGCGCGCCTCGGCGTCGAGTTCCTTGAGCGACCGCTCCGAGCGCCAGAAATCGAACGAATCGCCGCGTTTGCGCCGCTGCAGGGCGATGCGGACATTGGTCAGCACCGAGAGCTGCGGGAACACCGCCGAGATCTGGAAGGAGCGGACGAGGCCGAGCCGGGCAATCTCGGCCGGCCTCTCGCGGGTGATGTCGCGACCGTTATAGATGATCGAACCGCGTGTAGGCGCGAGGAACTTCGTCAACAGGTTGAAACAGGTCGTCTTGCCGGCGCCGTTCGGGCCGATCAAAGCGTGAATAGAGCCCCGGCGCACGCGAAGGTCGACGCCGTTCACAGCTGTAAAGCCGGCAAATTCTTTGGTAAGACCTGAGGTCGAAAGAATAGTGTCCTCAGACATGCCGATTGCCAGCCTTCATCAGCTTTATCTTTCTTGTTTGTGCGGTTCCCCTTGCATGTCATGCTGCACCGCGCTCTCGGCATAAGTCAACGCTGACAGGTTTCAAAGCGGTCTTGGCGGACGCGCTCTCATCCCTTTGTCTTATGCCGCAGTATCCTGCGAATGGAGGACGCAGAGCGCTGCGCAGCCGCCCGATCTTTGCGGGCGGGCCCGCGATTTGCCGGAGGAGTTTGAACCGACGCCGGGGCTCGCGCGACGAAGGTGATGTCCCGGTTTACCACCGGGGCGTGTTGCGGTAGAAAATGGCAGCCATCTTTCGTCCTTATTGCTGCCTTGTTTTTTGATCTTGCGCTGCGCCGACCTTTGCAGGCGCGCAGCCGATTGCCGAATTGGGGAGGTTGTCTTGAACTTCGCGTCTCTGGTTCCGGGGTTCCGTGCCCGAATGGCTGTTGCCTTTGCGCTGGTGCTCTCAGCGGTGGCGCTGGCCTCGCCTTCATCCGCGGCCGTGCCCGAGCGGCGCGTCGCGCTCGTCATCGGCAACAGCGCCTATACGTCGGTGCCGCCGCTCGCCAACCCGCAGCGCGATGCCAAGGGCATCTCGGCCGCGCTGAAGCGCCTCGGCTTCGATGTCGTCGAAGGCTACGACCTCAAGATGGACGAGATGACGGGCATCGTGCGCGAGTTCGCGCAGAAGCTCGACGGCGCCAAGGCCGGCCTCGTCTACTATGCCGGTCACGGCATCGCCGTCGGCGACGAGAACTACCTGATCCCCGTCGATGCCTCGCTGCGTTCGGAAGCCGATCTCGATTTCCGGGCGGTGAATATCCAGCTCGTGCTGCGCCAGATGCAGCGCGACGAGCGCGTCAACATCGTCATCCTCGACGCCTGCCGCGACAATCCCTTCGCGGCCCAGCTCGCGGCGAAGTCGCGCGCCGTCACCCGCGGCCTGACCGCGATCGAGACGCAGTCGGCCTCCGGCATCCTGATCGCCTTCGCGACCGATCCGCGCGCAACCGCCCTGGATGGCGAGCGCGATGGCAACAGCCCCTTCACCAGCGCGCTGCTGAAGCATATCGAGACGCCGGAAGTGTCGATCACCACGGTTATGGACCGTGTGCGCGCCGATGTCTGGGAAGCGACCGGCAAGAAGCAGAAGCCCTGGACCAATTCCTCGATCATCGGCGAGTTCAAGCTGAACCCGACGCTGAAGCTCGCTTCGGTCGATCCGGGCGTGGCCGCGACCAAGACCATCGACGCCGCCGTGCCGATGCCGGCCATGCCGGCCGCCCCCTCGCTCGATCGCGCCCAGATCGACATCAAGACCTGGGAAGTCGCCGAGCGCGGCAATTCCGCCAGCGATTACCGCGCCTATCTCGACGCCTTCCCGTCGGGCCAGTTCGCCACCTTCGCCCGCAACCGCCTCGCCAGCCTCGAAGCGGCGAAGCCGGCCGCCGGCTTCCTCGCGACCCCTCCGGGTGTCAATGACGAGGCGCTGAAGAAGGAGATCGGCACAGCGCAGACCGAGACCGCGATGAAGCTCGAGGCCAAGGATCGGCGCGAGGTGCAGACCCGCCTGCGTGTCAGCGGCTTCCAGCCGGGCAAGGCTGCCGCGACCTTCGGTCCGAGCCATCGCAAGGCGATCCAGGCCTGGCAGAAGTCGCGCAGCATCCCGGAAACCGGCTTCCTGACCGCGATGCAGGTCAGCGCTCTCCGGGCCCAGAGCGAGACGGCCTACCAGGCGGCGATCGCCGAGGAGAAGGCTGCGGCCGAGAAGAAGCGCAGCACCAAGGCGGCTGGCGACGGTCAGCCGAACGGCAAGGGCACGCGCAGCGTCAACAGCTATGAGGGCGACGAGATGTACAAGCGCGACCTCGCCCGCGAACGTGGCGAAACCTACCAGGGCACGACCACCACCGCGCGCCGCGGCACGACCAGCACCGGTTACCAGGGCCGTGTCCGGACGCGTGAAGGCGATGCCAATGACAGCACTGGCGCCGCCATCTTCGGCGGCATCGTCGGCGGCGCGCTCGGTGGCGTGCTCGGTGGCGGCTTCCGGCGCTGAGGCACCGTCCTCCGTTCCCATGATCGGCAAGGCCGGCCCCTCGGGCCGGCCTTTTCGTTTCGGCCCAGGGCAGAATGGCCTAACGCGCAGCACAAAGCCTTGAAAGCGCCGCCGGGCTCGTGGCGGCGCTTGCCCTTCTGGCGATGCTGACTTCGATCGGCCTGCGTCGGGATCTCGCCGGCCTGTCGGTAGCGAAAAACTGATGCTCAGCTGCGCTCCCAGCCGGCCCTGACCAGTTCGGGCTCGTCACATTCCTCCTCGGGCCAGCCGATGCAGAGATAGGCGATGAGCTTCCAGTCTAACGGGGTTTTGAGGGCCTTGGCGATCTCGTCGGGATCAAGGATCGAGACCCAGCCGACGCCGAGCCCGTGGATGCGCGCCGAGAGCCAGAATTGCGTGATCGCCGCGACCACCGAATAATCCAGCATTTCCGGCATGGTCCGCCGGCCGAGGCCGTGACCGCGCGCGGTGCCATGGTCGCAGAACACGGCGAATTGCATCGGCGCCTCCCGCAATCCTTCCAGCTTCAGCCGGGCATAGAGCGCCGCCCGCTCACCCTCATAGGATGAAAGCGCATCCGCATTGCAGTGGCCGAAGCTCTCCTGCACGGCCGCGCGCTGCGCCGGATCCGCGACAGGGATCCAGCGCCCGGGCTGCGAATGTCCAACGGAAGGAGAGAGTTTTGTCTGTGCAAGCAGCGCCTCGATCAATTCAGCCGGAAGCGGATCGCGTTTGAACCGCCGGACATCGCGCCGCCAGCGCAGCAACTCCTCGAACTGCCGGGCGAAAGCCGCATCGAAGACCGGCGGCTGGCTCACGCCGAACCCGCTGTCGCAATGGCGTGGAAGAACGAGCCCGTTACCAACCCGCCGCGGCTGCCGGCGGGAGCGGGGGCCGAGCCATGCGGATCGGTCACCACCGCGAAGGGCGGATCCTCTCCTTGCGCGACAATGCTGGCATAGTGGAATTCATGCCCGGTCAGCGCCGTACCCGCGGGTCCGAGCGGGCCATCCGCCTCCAGAATGGCCCGGCGATAGCCGAGGTTCATCTTCCGCTTCGCGAAGGACGTTTCGACCGAGAGCAGTCCGGCCATCTCGTGCGCAACACCATCGGCATCCGTCATGCGGCGCCCCAGCACCATGTAGCCGCCGCACTCGCCATGCACCGGCCGGGTTGCGGCGAAGGCGCGTAGACCTTTGAGGAAGCGGCTCGCTGCCGCGATCGTGCCGGCATGCAGCTCCGGATAGCCGCCCGGCAGCCAACAGGCGTCGCAAGCCTCCGGCGGCGCCTCATCCTTGAGCGGCGAGAACGGCACGAGTTCCGCGCCGGCCGCGCGCCAGCCCGCCTCGACATGCGGATAGACGAAGGAAAAGGCGGCATCGCGGGCAATGGCGATCCGCCGGCCCGGCGCGGGCAGGGGCGGAGTGCTGTCGCCGGCCGCGTCCGGAAGCGACGTGGTGCCGGCAGCAGCGATCACGGCATCGAGATCGACGGCCTTCGAGACGGCTTCTGCCAGCGCATCGAGCCTTGCATGCAGATCGGCGGTCTCGCCGGCCTGGACCAGCCCGAGATGGCGCTCGGGCAGGATCAGGCTCGCCTCGCGCGGGAGCGTGCCCAGAACGGGCAGCCCGATATGTTCCATGCCCTGCCGCACGAGGCGTTCATGCCGGGCGCTCGCGACCTTGTTCAGGATCACGCCGGCGACGCGGATACGTGGATCGTAGAGTTTGCAGCCGAGCGCGACCGCTGCCACGGATTGCGCCGCCCCGGAAACGTCGATGACGAGCACGACCGGCCAGCCGGTCAGCGCGGCGATATCGGCGCTGGCGCCGGTATGGCCTTCCGGTCCGGGCACGGCATCGAACAAGCCCATCGAGCCCTCGGCGATGATGATATCGGCGGCATCGGCCGCCTCGCCCGCGATCCGACCGAGCAGCCCGTCCGTCATGGCATAGCTGTCGAGATTGGCACTGGGCGCGCCCGTTGCGGCGGCATGGAAGGCCGGGTCGATATAGTCCGGCCCACATTTCAGTCCGCGCACGGTCAGGCCGCGTCGTGTCAGCGCGCGCTGCAACCCGAGCGTGATCGTCGTCTTGCCGGAGCCGGAGCGCGGCGCGGCGATGAGCAGTCCGCGCGCGCTCATTGTCCGCCCCGCGGCCGGAAACGGCGGTCGTAATCGATCGAATAAAGCGCGCTCTCGCCGAAATCGTCGGCGGCCAGCGCGGGCCCGACGAGGATCAGCGCGGTACGCTCAAGCGCGCTGGCACGAACCTTTTCGGCGATGTCGGCGAGCCTGCCTTGCAGCACGGTCTCGTCCGGCCATGTCGCGCGGAACACCACCGCGACCGGGCAATCGGCGCCGTAGAACGGCGTCAGCTCCGCCACGACCTGCTCGACGACATGGATCGAGAGATGGATCGCCAGCGTCGCGCCCGCTGCGGCGAAGGTCGCGAGCTTTTCCTTCTCGGGCATGGCCGAGGCGCGGCCCGAGGTGCGCGTCAGCACCAACGATTGCGCCATGCCCGGCAAGGTGAGCTCGCGCTTCAGCACGGCGGCAGCGGCAGCGAAGGCCGGCACGCCGGGCGTCACCGTATAGGGGATGCTTGATCGGTCCAGCCGGCGCATCTGCTCGCCACAAGCGCTCCAGATCGAGAGATCGCCGGAATGCAGCCGCGCGACGTCCTGCCCGGCGCGATGCCCGGCCTCCATCTCGGCGATGATCGCATCGAGATCAAGCGGGGCGGTATCGACGATGCGTGCGCCCGGCGGGCACCAGTCGAGCATCGCCTTGGGGATCAGCGAACCCGCGTAGAGACAGACGGGCGAGGCGGCGATGAGGTTGCGCCCGCGCAAGGTGATGAGATCGGGCGCGCCGGGCCCGGCGCCGATGAAATGGATGGTCATGCGAGGCTTCTGGCGAGCGCGCAGGTCACGCGCGCGGTTGCGATGCGCGGCTGCACCAGTTCGCCGCCGGGGCCGGCCGCAGCGAGCGCCGCAGCCTCCGCTACCGAGCCGACGCCGTAGAGCGAGGCGATCCGGGTCGAGCGCGTCGCACAGGCGGCTTCGAAGCCTCTCAGGGCCTCGTCGGGGATGGCGACGAGTTCTGCGGCGCGTTCGGTCGCGGCAGCAACCATGCCGGCCTCGGCCATGCGGCTCGCCAGCGTGGCGAAACGCGGCGTCGGCGCACCCGCAAGCCCGGCGCTCGCCAGGGCCTGGTCGAGGCAGGCCAGGATATCGGCGGCCTCCGTGCCGGGCCTGATGCCGATGCCGGCGACGAGGCGGCCCGCGCTCAAGGCTTCTCGACCCGCCACTGGGTCACCGGCATCGCCGGGCGCCAGCCATGCTTGCCGCCGACGGGCGCAAGCCGGTCGATCGAGATGCGGCGTAAGGAACCGCCATGCTCGGCATGGAGCGCGGCGAGTTTCGCCTCGCCCTCGATCGTCACGACATTGGCCACGAGCCGCCCGCCCGGCTTCAGCGCCGCCCAGGCCGCGTCGAACAGACCTTCTTCGGTCAGGCCGCCGCCGATGAACACCGCATCCGGCGCCTCGCGCCCAACGAAGCCGGCCGGTGCCTCCCCGGTGACCTCGACGGAGAGACCGCCGAGCTCGAGCTTGTTGCGCTTGATGCGCTCGACTCGCTCCGCCTTGGCCTCGAAGGCGACGGCGCGGTTGCGCAGATGGCGCTGGCACCATTCGACGGCGACCGAGCCCGAGCCCGCACCGACATCCCAGAGCAATTCGCCGCCACGTGGGGCGAGTGCCGAGATCGTGATCGCCCGGATTTCGGACTTGGTGATCTGCCCGTCATGAGCGAACCATTCTTCGTCCAGCCCCGGCGCCAGCGGCAGGATGCGCGAGTCACGGGTCGCCGCGACCTCGACCGCGATCAGGTTGAGCGGGACGATGTCGTTCAGGTCGAAGGCATCTGCGCGGCATTCGCGGATACGCTCCTGCGGCCCGCCGAGCGATTCCATCACCACGATGCGGCTCGCGCCCATGCCGCGCGCAGTCATCAGCTCGGCGACGGCCCGCGGCGTCGTCTCGTCCCAGGAGAGGGCCAGGATATGGGCTTCCGGCTGGAGATGCGGCACGATCCGGTAGAGCGTGCGGCCATGCAGCGAGACCAGCGCGCATTCCTCCTGCGGCCAGCGCATTCGCGTGCAGGCCATCGAGAACGAGGAGAGCTGCGGGATGATCCGCATCTCCTCTGCGGGGATCGCCCGGCTGATGCTGTTGCCGATGCCGTAGTGGAACGGGTCGCTGGTCGCGAGCACGCAGACCTTACGGCCGCGCTCTTTGAGGATTTGCGGCAGCGCGTTGCGGAAGGGCTGCGGCCAGGGCCTGAGTTCGCCCGGCACGGAGCCGACGAGCGCGATATGTCGCTCCCCGCCGAAGACGATTTCGGCCTCGTTCAACGCTGCCAGTGCCTCGCGGCAGAGCCCCGAGGCCCCGTCCTCGCCGAGGCCGATCAGCGAGAGCCAGGGGGTCGGCGCCTCATGGCTCGACAGAACATCCGATTCACGCAAAACTGGCGACATGACCGTCCTCATTCTCGGCGGAACGACCGAAGCTGCTGCGCTTGACCAGCATCTGGCTGATCAGGCTCCCGATATCCGCGCCATTATCTCGCTGGCGGGCCACACCGTCGACCCCCGCCCGACCAACCTGCCGGTCCGCACCGGCGGCTTCGGCGGCGTCGAAGGCCTGAGGCGCTATCTGGTCGAGGAAGGCATCGTCGCCGTCGTCGATGCGACGCATCCGTTCGCGGCGATCATGCCCTTCCATGCCGAGCATGCCTGCAAGGCCGAGGGCGTGCCGCTGCTGGCGATCCGCCGCGAATCCTGGAAGCCACGCGCCGGCGACCGCTGGAAATCCGTGCCGGATGTCGAGGCCGCCGCACAGGCGCTGGGCAATGAGCCGCGGCGCGTCTTCCTCACGGTCGGTCGCCTGGAACTGCCGGCCTTCGCCGAAGCCCCCCAGCACCGCTATCTTGTGCGCGCGATCGAGCCGATTGGCGATCGCCTGCCCGTGCCGCATGTCGACGTGATCCAGCAGCGCGGTCCCTTCGACGTCGACGACGAGGAGGATCTGATGCGCCGTGAGGGCGTCGAGGTTCTCGTCAGCAAGAATTCGGGCGGTCCTGCGACGGTCGGCAAGCTCGTGGCGGCGCGCCGGCTCTCCCTGCCGGTCGTGATGGTGGAGCGCCCGCCCAAGCCCGATGTCGAGACCGTCGATCATATCGATCAGGTCCTGCCCTGGCTGGTGGCGCAAGGGCTCTTTGCCACCGAACGCGGCGTGTAGACGTAAGGCGCGGCGCCCTCGCGGGCGATCAGCCGCGTGCTCGAAGCTCCGATCATCACTAGCGTCGCCATGTCGGCCGTAGTCGCTACGGCGACAGCTTCTGCCAGCGTCAGGATGCGCAGGCTTTCGTCCGACCGCCCGACGGCGCGGGCGAACAGCACTGGCGTCGTCGCGTCACGATGCTTGGCTGCCAATTCCAATGCCTTGCCGAGTTGCCAGGGCCGCGCCTTCGAGATCGGATTGTAGAGGCAGATCACCAGATCGGCAGCGAGCACCGCTTCGAGCCGCGCCGTCACGACCTCCCAGGGCTTCAGATTATCGGAGAGCGAGATCGCGCAGAAATCCCCGCCGAGCGGCGCGCCGGCCCGCGCTGCTGCCGCCAGCATCGCGGTGATGCCGGGTTCGACCGTGATCGGAAGCGCGCGCCATTCCGCCGGCCCGGCGTCCAGCGCCTCGAACACCGCCGCAGCCATCGCGAAGACGCCGGGATCACCGCCCGAGACCACCGCGACTGTCCGGCCTTCCGCCGCCAGTTGCAGCGCATGTGAAGCGCGCTCGACCTCGACGCGATTGTCGGAAGCATGCTTGGTCAATCCGGCACGCTCCGGCACCCGGTCGACATAGGGGCCATAGCCGACGATGTCGGTTGCGGCATCGAGCGCGGCCTGCGCCGCTGGCGTGATCCACTCCGCCGCGCCCGGGCCGAGCCCGACGATCGTGAGCGAGCCCGTCACAGGCGCCGTCCTTCGCCGGGCACCAGTACCATCGCGAAATAGGGCGCTTCGTCATCGGCCTTGTCGGCGAGTCGCGCCACGACCTGCCGCGCCATGGTCGCGCGCTCGACATAGATCGCCCGCCCTTCCAACCCGGCCGCCACGAGCGCGCGGCGCACCTTCGGCAGGTTGCGGCCGAGCTTCATGATCACGGCGGCATCGGTATCGGCGAGGCGCCGCGCAAGCTCGGCTTCCGGCAGCGTGCCGGGCAGCACGGTCATGACGTCGTCGCCCCAGGTGATCGGCGCGCCGGCCTCGCCCCAGGCGCCGGTCATGCCGGTGACGCCTGGCACGACCTCGGTCGGGAAGCGATGGCTGAGCCGCCGCCACAGATGCATGAAGGAGCCGTAGAAGAACGGATCACCGTCGCAGAGCACCGCGAGCGTCCGCCCGGCCTGCATTTCGGTGGCGAGGCGCTCGGCCGCCTCCTCATAGAAGGCTGCGATTGGCCGGTCATAATCGGGCTCGCCGACGCTGGCCTCTACCGTCACTGGGAAGGCGAGCTCGATCTCGCGGGCCGGGTCGGGCGCGATGATCGCGTCCGCCGTGCCGCGGGCATTGCCGCGTCGGCCGCGCTTGCAGAAATGCACGAGACGGTCGGCGGTGGCGATGATCTCGCGGGCCCTCACCGTCATCAGGTCCGGTGCGCCGGGGCCGAGCCCGACACCATAGAGCAGGGTCTTCTGCGTCCCGCTCATCGCTTATTCCTTGTCCTGCGCCAACGCATTGACAGCCGCGGCCGCCATGGCCGAGCCGCCGCGGCGCCCATGCACCACGACGAAGGGCACGCGCCCGTCCTTCGCCAACGCCTCCTTCGATTCCGCCGCTCCGACGAAGCCGACGGGAATGCCAATCACGGCGGCTGGCTTGGGCGCTCCGGCATCGAGCATTTCGAGCAGGCGGAAGAGGGAGGTCGGCGCGTTGCCGATCACCACGACAGCGCCGGCGAGGCGCGGCTTCCAGAGTTCCATGGCAGCGGCGGAGCGAGTCGTGCCCATCTGCGCCGCCAGCGCCGGGACCTGAGGATCGTCCAGCGTGCAGAGAACCTCGTTGTTCGCTGGCAGACGTGCGCGCGTCACGCCATTGGCGACCATCTTGGCGTCGCAGAGGATTGGCGCGCCGCTCCTGAGGGCGGTCTGGGCGGCCTCCGCGAAGCCCGCCGACATCTCCACGTCCTTCGGCAGGTCGGTCATGCCGCAGGCATGGATCATGCGTACCACGACACGCTCGGCCGCATCGCTGAAACGGACGAGGTCGGCCTCGGCGCGGATGATGGCGAAGGAGCGCTCATAGATCGCCGCGCCGTCCTGAATGTAGTCGTATGCCTTGCTCAACCCTGCGATCCCGTTGAACGCACGGCCTTCAGCCGGGCGTGAATATCTTCTCCGGGCTGCAATCGCGTGAGCAGCGCCGAAAGGTCAAGCGTCGCCACCGGCTTGTCCCGCGTCGTCCCGCCCGGAACGACGTCGTAGCGCCCCTCCCGCCCGACCAGCGTGAGGTCCGCGGCCGCCGGGTGTGCGCAGGCCTTGACGCAACCCGAGACATGCAGCGTCACGCCCCCCGCGAGCAGGCCGGCGGTAGCTTCGGCGAGCACTGCCGCATCGGCCATGGTCGAAGCCTCTGCGCGCGAACAAGCGGGGCTGCCGGCACAGGCCTGCACGGACAGGCGCGGGTCGTCGTCGCGCGTGATCAGCCCGAGATCACCGGCCAGCATCAGAAACGCTTCAGCCCTCGCGCGGTCGAAACCGCGGAAAGCGAGCCCGCGCCAGGGCGAAAGCCGGATTTCGGCCGCGTCGGTTTCCAGCCCGGCCACAAGCCTCTCGAGCGTCGCGGCCGGGCAGCGGCCGAAAGGCAGGCCGATGAGCGCGGCAAAACGGTCAAGTGCTGCAGCGAACAGTCCGACGCGCCGCGGCTTGGGACGGGCCGCGGGAGCGGTCGTTTCAGGCAGGCCAGTCAGGCCGGCCAGTGCTACGGGCGAGAGGTCACGCATCCGGCGGATATGGTCCGGGGCGGCGCTCCGCAGTCTGGCGAAACCGCGCAGGATGGCTTCCATCACCGTCACCGCCTCGGCTTGGGCGACCGGCCCGAGCCAGGGGCTTTCACCGATGCGCAGAGCCAGGCGTCCGGCGCCGATGCAGAGCAGCCGGATATCGCTGGCGAAACCGTCGAGCGCCTGCGCGCCGCCATCGTCTATGACGACGCAGAGCTTGGCCGGCAGGCCGGAGAGCGTGCGGGCGCGCAGTTCGATCTCGGCGGCCAGTGCGGCGGCATCGAGCAGGCTGGTCGGGTCCCGCCCTGCCAGCGGCGAGACCAGCGTCAGCCGTTGCGGCCCGTCGCCGTCAGGTTCGTCGACGAGGCGTTCGGCCAGCAGCCGTTCGACCAGCTTCGGATGGCTCTCGGCCGTGACGCCGCGGATTTGCAGGTTGGCGCGGGCAGAGATTTCGACCAGCCCATTGCCGTGCTCTGTCGCCAGAGCTGCGATCCGCCGCAATTGCGCAGGCGTCAGCCTCGCGCCAGGCGGATGCAGCCGCACCAGCCAGCCGTCGCCGGTCTCCATCGGCCGGAGCGTGCTCGGGCACCAGCCACGCCGCAGCTCTTCCTTCGGCGGCGCGTTCACTCCGCCGCCTCCCGCGCCAGGAAGGCGCCGACCGAGTTGCGCCGACTGGTCCAGAGTCCGCGCCGCGCAGCCTCCGCCAAGCGCGAGCGGATCGAGGCGGCCGCCGGGGCATTGGCGCTTTCCAGTGCCGCCCAGACCTGCGGGTCGGCGCAGTAAGCTTGGAACACCACGTCGAAAAGCCCATCCGCGACGGCATCCGTGCTCGCCGCGAAGACGAAGAGCGTGTCGACCGCTTCGGCCAGCTCCCCCGCGCCGCGCCAGCCATGGGCGAGCTGGGACGCGATCCAGCGCGGATGCGTCAGGCGACCATGGACGATGCGGGCGATGTCCTCGGCCAGCGTACGCGCCTTCGGCGTCTCCGGGTTGGAGCTGTCGAGACTGTAGAGGGCCGGGTTCGCGCCGAGCGCCTTGGCCGCTGCCGCCAGTCCGCCGATCACGTCGGCGGCGCTGCTGGCTTCGAGAATGTCGCGCCCGGCGGTGTCGCTGACATGGATGAAAGCGTCGGAGGCACGGATGCGGTCGGCGAGACCGGCATCGACTGTGCTGATGCCTTCCGGGCCGCCATAGGCATGGTCGGAGGCCGCGAGATAGGCGGCGCCCAGTTCCGCTCGCTCTGTCCAGTCACCATCGAGAGCGCGGTCGGCCATCGCCGCGCCATAGCGTCCGGGCGCGGCGCCGAAGATGCGGGCGCCATGCTCGCCACGGCGGCGGGCGGCAGCGGGCTCGTTCCAATCGTCCGGTTCGTCCAAGGCGGCGATGGCGCGCGCCGCCTGATCAAACAAGGCGATCTGGCCCGGAAACGTGTCGCGGAAGGTGCCGGAGATGCGCACGGTGACGTCGAGGCGCGGAAACGCGAGCTTCGGCTGCGGGATGATGCTGAAGCCGGTGACGCGGGTCGAGGCATTGTCCCAGATCGGCTCGACGCCCATCAGCGCGAGCGCATGCGCGAAATCCTCGCCGCCCGAGCGCAGCGTCGGCGAGGCCCAAAGGTCCATGACGATCCGGCGGGGATAGTCGCCATGATCCTGCATATGGCGCGAGACCACCGCCTGCGCCGCGAGCTTGCCGAGCCGGGTCGCGGCGCGCGTCGGGATCGCGCGCGGATCGAGCGTCGAGAGATTGCGGCCGGTCGGCAGTACGTCGGGCCGGCCGCGATGCGGCGCGCCGGCCGGGCCGGGCGCGACGAAACGGCCATCGAGCGCCGCGAGCAGATTCTCTCGCTCGTTGCGGGCGGAGACGGGATCGATCGCGGACTGCCCGAAGATATGTAACCCGTCGCGGAAAGGCAGTTCGGCGATATCGCAGAGATGGGCGTCGAGACGCGTCAGCGCCTCGTTCATCTCGGTATCGGCAGCGACGCCGCAGGAGGCGGCGAGCCCGCTGGCCTCGGCCCGAGCCCGGATTTCGGCTGCGACGATATCGGCGCGGCGCGGATCGAGCACCTGCGCCTGCGAGAATTCCTCGACGAGATCGCGCAGCAGCGCGGTCTCGCCGGCCGCTTCCGTCTCTGCCAAGGGAGGTGGTAGATGGCCGAGCGTGACGGCCGAGAGTCTCCGCTTGGCCGGCGCCGCCTCGCCGGGATCGTCGACGACATAAGGATAGATCACCGGCAGCCCACCGACGGCGAGGCGCGGCCAGCAGGTGCCTGAGAGCGCGACCGCCTTGCCCGGGAGCCATTCCATCGTGCCATGCGTGCCGAGATGGATCAGCGCGTCGACGGCTCCCGTCTGACGCAGTGCGATATAGAAGGCCAGGTAGCCGTGGCCGGGCGGAGCGTCGGGGTCGTGATAGCGCGCTTTGCGGTCTGGCGTCGCATCGCGCGGCGGCTGCAGGGCGACGATGAGGTTGCCGTGGTGGACGGCGCGGAAGTGAAAGGCGCCGTCGCGGCAGGCGGGATCGGCTTCGGGCGGGCCATGGGCGGCGAGCAGCGCGTCGCGCGCGGCGACGGGGATGGCGGCGAGCCAAGCACGATAGTCGTTGAGCGGGATGGTCAGCCCGGTTGGGCCGCCGGTGAGGGCAACCATCAACAAGGCACCCTCATCCAAATCCGTGCCGTCCTCCCGGGCAAGCCGCGTCGGCGGCGCCGATCCGGGCTCCAGGCCCGCACCTTGATCGGAAGCGCTCCGGAATGGATCCCGGGTCAAGCCCGGGATGACGGAGGAGGTAGCAGAGCCAACGTCATATCCCGCTCCGGCAAGCAAATCCCTGATCGCGGTCACACTCGCGGGCGTGTCGAGCCCGACGGCAAAACCGGCTCGCCCGCCGCGGGCAGGATAGTCCGACATCACCAGCGCCAGCCGGCGCTCTGCCGCAGGCTTCCGCGCCAGCGCGATCCAGCCGGCCGCGAGATCGCCCAGCGCGGCGATGCCCTCCGGGTCAGGCACGAGCCGGCGGATGGCGAGGCCGGTCGCTGGGTCGATCTCTTCCACCTTGAAGGCCACCGGGATCGCGCCGATGCGCCCGTCGAATTCCGGCAGCGCCACCTGCATGGCGAGATCGGCGGCGGACAGCCCGCGCGGCGAGGCTTCCCAGGCTTCGCGCGGGCTGCCGACCGGCACGGCCTGCAGGATCGGGCAATCGGCCCCGTCGAGCACGAAATCGGCGCTCTCTCTCGCGGAGAAGGCGGTGGTGGTGACGATCAGCGCCGGTTTGCGCGTCGCGATTAGCACTGTGAACTCTGCCGTAACGGCCGGGTCTTTGAGGCTGGTCAACGCCAGGGGCAGGGGCGCGAGGCCGCGCTCGGCCAGCGCGGTGGCAATCGCTTCGCCCATGGCGGTGTCGCCAGCCGCGACGCCCGAGCGATAGAGCAGGATCGGGACGAGTGGTCGATCAGCGGGCTGGGCGGCGAGCGCTTCGCACCAGGGTATGGGCGTGCCGTTGCGGCCAAGCGCGAAGAATGATGGCAGCGGGACTGGGGCGAGGTCAGCAGCGTTGCGCCGGCCCTCATCCGCCTGCCGGCACCTTCTCCCCCGAGGGGAGAAGGGCGAGGCGGGTCGCTTTACTCCCTTCTCCCCTCGGGGGAGAAGGTGGCCCGGCGAAGCCGGGTCGGATGAGGGTTGAACCTCCGTCACGTAATCGGAGATTCGCTCCAATAGCCGACGCATATTCTCGGCGCCGCCGCCGGCCCGGAAATAGGCCAGAAGCTCCGTCGCGTATTCCGCGGGCACCGTCGCATGCTCGCCCAACCTCGGATCGTCGCGCTCATCGCCGGGCAGGATCGCGAGCGGGATGCCGTGCTCGCGGCAGGCGATGCCGAGTTGCTCGATCCCGTAGCGCCAGTAGTCGAGCCCGCCGAGGCAGCGAGCCAGCACGAAACGACACTGCGCCGCCGTCTTCTCGATCAGGAAATCGACCGAGAGCGGGTGCTTCAGGCGCCGAAGCGGCGCGAGTCGCACTGATATGCCTCGTTCGTCATGCTCGCCCTTGTGGCGAGCATCCACGTCTTGAACACCGTCCTCGCCGAAAGGAGACGTGGATGGTCGGGACGAGCCCGACCATGACGACGACGGATCACGGTATGTCCGGGCCGCCACCGCCAGCGCCGAAAGATCGCTGTCGGTGAAAGACAGGACGAGCACGTCTCCCGGCGGCAAGGCGAGATCGACGGCGTCCTCGCCGTCGTCGAGCCTGATCTCGCTGGTCGGGAGAAGGTGCATCGATCGACGTTACGCCCCTGCGAGCGCGTCTTCCACGGCCTTGAGATCGAAGCCCTTGAGGCCGATCACGGTGAGGCGGCCGTCGCGCGGCTCGCTGGCGCCCCAGGCCCGGTCGAAATGATGGCCGACGCGGCGGCCGACGCCCTGCACCACGAGCCGCATCGGCTTGCCCGGCACGGCGGTGAAGCCCTTGAGCCGTAGCACGCCCTCGGCTTCGGCAGCCTTGGCGACGCGCGCCGTCAACTCCTCCGGCGAGAGCCCTGCCGGCAGCGGCACCGCGACCGAGTCGAAATCGTCATGATCGTGATCGTGCTCGCCCTCGCCATGGTGCGACGGGCGGGCGGCGAGATCGCTCTCGGCGGCGGCGCCGAGACCCACGATCAGCGCCGGCTCGACCTTGCCATGGGCGGTCTCGACGATCTTGATCGCCTTCGGCAGATGCTCGGCGATCTCGGCCTTGACCCGCGCCCGGCCGGCTTCGTCGACGAGGTCGCTCTTGTTGAGCAGGATCAGGTCGGCGCAGAGGATCTGGTCCTCGAACACCTCCTCCAGAGGGTTGTCATGCTCGACCGAAGCGTCGGCCGCCTTCTGCGCGGCGAGCGCCTCGGGATCATCGGCGAACTGGCCCTCGGCCACGGCCGGGCCGTCGACCACGGCGATGACGCCGTCGACGGTGACGCGCGAGCGGATCGCCGGCCAGTTGAAGGCGGTGACGAGCGGCTTCGGCAGAGCGAGGCCGGAGGTCTCGATCAGGATATGCTCGGGCGGGTTCGGGCGATTGAGGAGCTTCTCCAGCGCCGGCACGAAATCATCGGCGACGGTGCAGCAGATGCAGCCGTTCGGCAGCTCCACGACATCCTCGTCGCTGCAGCCGGCGATGCCGCAGCCCTTCAGGAACTCGCCGTCGAAGCCGAGATCGCCGAACTCGTTGACCAGCACGGCGAGCTTCTTGCCCTGCGCGTTCTCGAGGAGATGGCGCACCAGCGTCGTCTTACCGGCGCCGAGGAAGCCGGTGACGATGGTGCAGGGGGTCTTGCCCAGGTTCGCAGTCCGCGAAGCGTTCATGATGTCATCCTTGCTGGCGCGCCGGCAAAGGCGGCACGCGCGCGACCACGCCCTTGCGGAAGGACTGCGGCCGCTCTTTCCAGGGAACGATGCCGTTGGCGCTGGCGGCATAGGCCTCCGCGGCGCCGACGATCTCGTCGAGATGGGTGTCGGTGTCGAGGTCGCCGATCAGATAGGTCCATTTGCCGTCGGCCGTGAGCGCGATGGTGCAGGGCCGCTTGCAGACGCAGAGGCACTCGACGGGCAGCACGGGGATCGTGCTGCCCTTGGCTTTAAGCTGCGCGGCGAGACGCTCGGCCAGCGCCAGTCCCGGCTGGTCGTAACCCTCCGGGAGATCGGCGCGGGCGCGGCGGCAGGCCGTGCAGACATGGATGGTGAGGTCACCCTCGGACATGGCTTGCCTTCAGGCTTTCGCAGCTCGGCGGCTGGCCCAGGGCCAGAGCACGCCGACCATGAAGGCGGTCGCGAGCCAGAGCGCGGCCTGGATGCCGAGCGAGAGCGAGGCGAAATGCGCGGCGACCTCCGCCGGCACCTTGCTCTCCGGCGCGGCCGGATGAGGGGCGCCGATAACATGGGGCAGCAGGATCAAAACGACGGCCGCGAGCTTGAGCCAGGGCTGCTCGAAACGCAGGAACAGGAAGAGCCCGAGCGCCGTGGCGACCACGGTCGCAAGCCACCAGAGCTGGCGCTGCTCCAGTGCGGCCGAGGCAGCGCCCGGCAGTTCCGGCGCGAGCCCCATCGCAGGCGCAAGCCCGAGCGCGATGAAACCGCAGGCGCCCCAGACGAGCGCGCTGCGCTGGTCGATCGTATCGCCGGCCGCGATCATGCCCGCGAGCAGCAGCCCAGCGAAGCCGATCGCGGTCGCGATCGTCACCGCGCTGGTGAAGAGCGTGCGCTGGAGGCCGTCCTGCGGCTTCCATTCGGCATGGTCGTGGCCAGGCGCATCGCCGGCCGGACCGTGGGCGAGGATGATGCGGGCATCGCCGTCGAAGGCCGCGAGCGTCGGCGCCTTCAGCGCGAGCGCCGCCTCATAGGTCTCGGCCTTGAGGATCAGCGGGGTGGTGGTGACATGCTGCAGGGCGGCGACGATCAAGCCAGCCAGAAGCCCGGCCAGGATGCTGACCGTGAGAACACGCGTGACCATGGATGCTTTCCCTCAGTGGCAGGGAAAGGCGAGGCCGTGACGGGTGTCGTGCGCGGCGTTGTGGACGTTGGTCGAGGCCGCGAAGCCGGTCGTGTAGATCAGCGCGACGCCGATCACGAGCGCAGCAGTGACCGCCTTGACGCGGTCCGAAACGCTGAGTGTAGGGGTGTAAACCGAAACGGTGTTCATATGCGTTCTCCGTGGCCGCCCCGCCGGCAGCCGGTTGGATCTCTGCGGGTTGACGGCAGGTCTCCTGGCTCGCGGATTTGGCGCCCCGTGCCGCCTTCCCGGAGTTTGCGCTCCAGTGGCCGATGGCGAAGGATATCCGCTTACAGTTGCGGGGGCAGCCGCGGCATTGGGCAAAGCAAGCCCGCACCGCGTTCCCTTTTCACCTCCTCGCGGAGGCACCGTCAGCGACGATCATTAGCCTTCGCCGTGCTGCTGTGCAATGCAGGATGGCCTTGGAACCTCTGCTTGCGCGATGCCCAACGAAATCCCCCATCTCACCCTCGTTCTCGGCGGCGCCCGCTCAGGCAAGAGCCGCCATGCCGAAGCGCTGGTCGAGGCGCTGCCGGCACCCTGGACCTATATCGCGACGGCGCAGGCTTATGACGACGAGATGCGGGAGCGCATCGCCGAGCACCGCGCGCGCCGGCCGGCCGGCTGGCAGACGGTCGATGCGCCGCTCGATCTGGCCGGCGCGATCGCGGCCCAGCCGGCGGGCCGGCCGATCCTGGTCGATTGCCTGACGCTCTGGCTGACCAATCTGATCCTTGCCGAACACGACACGGTTGCCGCTTGCGAGGCTCTGATCGCCGCTTGCGAGCGCGTTTCCGCCCCGCTCGTGCTGGTCGGCAACGAGGTCGGCCTCGGCATCGTGCCGGAGAATGCACTCGCCCGCCGCTTCCGTGACGAGGCCGGACGATTGCATCAGGCGCTTGCGGCCCGCGCCGCCAGCGTGGTCTTCATGGTCGCCGGATTGCCGATGCGAGTGAAGTGATGACGGATACCGAAGACGCGGCCCGCCACAAGGCCAAGATGGAAAAACGCAAGGCGGTTCAGGACGCCGAAGTCGCCTCCAAGACGCTGGAGAAGGGCCTCCTGATCGTCAATACCGGTCCCGGCAAGGGCAAGTCGACGGCGGCCTTCGGGTTGATCCTGCGGGCGCTCGGCCATGGCTGGCGCATCGGCGTGGTGCAGTTCATCAAGGGCGCCTGGTCGACCGGCGAGCGCAAGGCGCTCGAAGCCTTCGGCGATCAGGTCTCGTGGCACAGCATGGGCGAGGGCTTCACCTGGGAAACGCAGGACAAGGCCCGCGACATCGCCGCCGCCGAGCGCGCCTTCGCCAAGGCGCGGGAATTGATGGCCGATCCGCAGATCCGGCTGCTGGTGCTCGACGAGCTCAACATCGCGCTCCGCTACGACTACCTGCCGCTTGCGGAGGTGGTGGCGACGCTCGCCGCCCGTCGGTCCGACCTGCACATCGTCGTCACCGGACGCAATGCCAAGCCGGAGCTGATCGAGGCGGCCGATCTCGTCACCGAGATGACGCTGGTGAAGCACCATTTCGCGGCGGGCGTGAAGGCGCAGGAAGGAATCGAGTTCTAGGGCTTGCTGATTTTACGCGGAACCACATCGTGATCCTGGGCTTGGCCCGGGATTCATCGCAGAGCGCTTGAGCCCTATGATGGATTCCGGATCGGCGCCGCTCACGCGGCTTGTCCGGAATGACGGCATGCTTCACTCGGCGGGAGGTGTTCGGCGCAAATCTCAACAGAACCTAACCCATTTGGGAGATGCCGTGGAACGCGCGATCGCTTATGAGAGCAGGGTGCCTACAGAGTGCAAGCAATGCCCGATCGTTGCATGGTAGCTGGCTCCCGCCTCATACGCTGTGGAGATTGCGAAGGAATTTCGATTCGGCTGCCGGAGTGGCCGCGTGACGACGACGAGGTTTTCTGCCCCGGTTGTGGAGAAAGCCTGGGCACCATCGGGCAATTGCGCGAGTTGCTTGTCGCCGCGCTTTCCGATGAACCAGACAGCTTCTCCGACAACGACAATTGAGGCTCTGAACGGACGCCCATGCCGCCCTGCGCTGGCTGGGCGATGGGGGCTGAGCGTGGGTTATCGGCATTCGGGCGATCGCAGGTGGCCGTGTCGGTGCCGGATCGAGGCGGCTCAGAGCAGCGCCGCAGCCGCGAGCAGCGCCGCCAGCGCCCAGAGCAACCCGCAGGAACGCCTGTAGAGCAGGAGCGCCCGGCGGATATCGGATGCGCTGGCTTCTGCCCGGCCATCGCCCATCCAGTGGTCCTCGACGCGGGTGTCGCCATAGACGCGCGGCCCGGCAAGGCGCAGACCCAGCGCCCCGGCCATGGCGGCTTCAGGCCAGCCGGCATTGGGCGAGCGATGCTTGCGGGCATCGCGTCGGACGGCTTGCCAGGCCCCCGCGGCATTCGCGGAGCGGTCGAGCGCGGCGGAGACGATCAGCAGCAATGCCGTCAGCCGCGAAGCCGGCAGGTTGACGAGATCGTCGAGCCGGGCTGAAGCCCAGCCGAAGGCGAGGTGGCGCGGCGTGCGGTGGCCGATCATCGAATCGGCGGTGTTGATCGCCTTGTAGGCGGCGATGCCGGGCAAGCCGCCAACACCCAGCCAGAAGGCCGGCGCGACGATGCCGTCCGAGAAATTCTCGGCGAGGCTTTCGATGGCGGCGCGTGAGACACCGGCTTCGTCCAGCGTCTGGGGATTGCGCCCGACGATCATCGAGACGGCTTGCCGCCCACCTTCGAGCCCATCCAGCTCCAGCCCCTCGGCGACGCGTGCGACATGTTCGTAGAGGCTGCGCTGGGCGATCAGCGTCGAGGCGAGGAGCGCGAGCGGGAGAAGACCGAGCGGCCCGAAGGAGAGGCACAGGCGCTGGAGCAGCACCGACAGGGCGATGGTGATGGCCAGCAGCAGAACGAGCGCCAGAATGCCCATCGCCTTCCGCAGGGCGAACGAGTCGGTCTCGCGATTCAATCCCCGATCGAGCATGCCGATCAGGCGGCCGATCCAGGTGACGGGATGGCCGATTGCGGCATAGAAGCGCTGGGGATAGCCGAATGCCGCCTCCATGGTCAGGGCGAGCACGAGCAGCGGCAGGCTGGCGGAGAGATTCATGCAGGGGCGCGGGCAGGGTCGTGGCTGAGGACGGTATCTGGCATGGCGGCGATCTCGCCACGGCCCGCGCGCTCTTTCCGGAAGCGCCGCAGCCCTGGGCCGATCTCTCCACCGGGATCAACCCGATCCCCTATCCGCTTCCGGTGCTGCCGTTAAGCCTCTGGACGCGCCTGCCTGGCGCCGATGACGAGGCCGCGTTGATCGCCGCGGCTCGGAAAGCCTACCGCGTCCCGGCCCATGCCGACATCGTCGCGGCGCCCGGCACGCAGATCCTGATCGAGTTGCTGCCGCGCCTGGCATCTGCCGGTCCTGTCGCCATCCTCGGACCGACCTATGCCGAGCATGGCCATGCCTGGCGCAAGGCGGGCTTCGTGGTCGACGAGGGGGCCGAGCCTGCCGACGCGGCCGCGACCATCGTCGTGGTCAATCCCAACAATCCCGATGGGCGGCTGTGGGCGCGGGCAGAGCTCGCAAGCCTCGCCGCACGCTGCGTCCGCCGCGGCGGCCTTCTCGTCATCGACGAAGCCTTTGTCGATTTTACGCCAGAAATCAGCATCGTTCCTGAACTTCCGGCCGGAGCGATCGTGCTGCGCTCCTTCGGCAAGACCTATGGCCTTGCCGGCTTGCGACTTGGCTTCGCCATCGGCGCGCCCGAGCCGCTGGCGAAGCTCAAGGCGGCGCTTGGCCCCTGGTCGGTTGCCGGTCCCGCGCTGCATGTCGGTGCCATGGCGCTGTCCGATGCCGGTTGGCTCGCCGCGACCGGCGAAGAGCGTGCCCGCGATGCCGCACGCCTCGATGCCTTGCTGGCGCCCCATGGCCGGATCGTCGGCGGAACCAGCCTGTTCCGCCTGCTCGAAACGCCGCAAGCAGCGGCGCTCTTCTCTCGCCTCGGCCGGCACGGCATCTATGTCCGCTGCTTCCAGAACGCGCCGGATCGCTTGCGCTTCGGCCTGCCGGGCGACGAGGCCTCATGGTCGCGGTTGCAGACGGCGCTGGCCATCGATGTCCCCTGAGCATCGCAGTCAGCGTGAAGCTTGCATGCGGCTGATGCGGAGACAGCAGCCGGTATGGCGGCTAACGTCGACCGCATAAGGAATCGGGGAGAGAGAACGCATGGCATTCCTGCCGCCGGAAGGCGACCTGACGATCGGCTTCGCCCATGCCGCCTATCAGCTCCGCGACGAGTTCCTCACGCGTGGCCGCGCCGCCAAAAGCTTCGAGGTCCGCAGTCTCGACGACCTGCGCGAGCGTGCGCCGGAGGCCGATGTGCTCGTCGTCTCCGGCCTCTGGTGCAACGACCTGCTGCCGCGCCTGCCGAAGCTACGGTTCATCCAGTCGATCAGCGCCGGCACCGATCAGTTCGACAAGCCGGCGATCGGCGCCGCCGGCATCCGCCTCGCCAGTGCGCAGGGCAGCAACGAGCGGGCGGTGGCCGAGCATGCGATGTCGCTGATCCTGGCGCTGACCCGCCAGATCCATGTCGCCCGGGACAATCAGGCGAAGCAGGTCTGGCGCCCGATGATCGGCGACCGCGCGCTGCGCGAGGACGAGCTCGGCGGCAAGACGCTGGTCATCGTCGGGCTCGGCCGCATCGGCCTCAGGCTGGCGAAGCTCGCGAGCGCCTTCGACATGCGCGTCATCGGCGTGCGCCGCAGCCCCGAGCCGCAACCCCATGTCGAGGCGGTCGTGCATCCGGGCAAGCTGGCGGAGGCGGTGGCTGAGGCCGATTTCGTCGCGCTGACCTGCCCGCTGACGCCGGAGACGGAGGGACTGATCGATGCCCGCATTCTCGGCGCGATGAAGCTTTCGGCCTTCCTGATCAATGTCGCGCGCGGTCGCGTCGTCGACGAAATGGCCCTGCTCGATGCGCTCGGCAACAGCGGCATCGCCGGTGCGGGGCTCGATTGCTTCCATGATGAGCCATTGCCGGCGATCTCGCCCTTCTGGCGCATGCCGCAGGTCATCGTCACCCCGCACAGCGCCGGCGAGACCCGCGCCTACGAGGGCAATGTCGTGGATATCCTCCTCGACAATCTGGATCACCTCGGACGCGGGGAAGCGAGCTTACGCAACCAGATCGTCTGAGCGGGACAGTTGCAATGGCTTCGCCGAGATACCTCCGTCCCGGGGGGCCGTCGCTGATCCCGGCGCTCGGCATCACCCAGGTCTTCGGCTACGGCACGCTCTATTACGCCTTCACGGTGCTGGCGCCGCGCATCACCGCCGAATTCGGTTGGGCGCCGGAATGGACCTTCGGCGGTTTTGCGATCGGCCTCTTGCTCGGCGGCGCGGTCGCCCCCGTTACCGGCAGCCTGGTCGATCGCTACGGCACCCGGCTGGTGATGACGATCGGTTCCGGCCTGGCGGGCCTCTCGCTCTTCGCGCTGGCCGAGGCGCGGGGCATCGTCAGTTACATCCTCGCGATGGTCGCGCTGCAGGCCGTTACCACCGCCGTGTTCTACGACGCCGCCTTCGCGGCATTGACACAGGCGCGTGGAGGCCAGGCGCGCCGCGCCATCAGCCAGCTCACCCTGATCGGCGGCTTCGCCTCCACCTTGTTCTGGCCGCTGACCTCGAGCCTGCTCGCGTTGCTCGACTGGCGTGGCGTCTATCGGCTCTACGGCCTCGCGCAGATTCTGGTCTGCCTGCCCCTGCATCTCTTTTTCCTGCCGGGACGAGTGAAGCGCCCGGTCACCGCTGGCGCTCCCGTGCCGACACAGCCGGAGCCGAAAGCGACCTATCTCACGGGCGATGCCCGCCGCCGCGCCTTCCTGTTGCTGGCACTGGCCTTTTCGCTGCAGGGCTTCGTCGTCTCGGCCATGGCCGTGCATATGCTCGCGCTGCTGCAAGGCTTCGGGCTCAGCGCCGCCGTGGCCGTCGGCATCGGCGCGATGCTCGGGCCGTCACAGGTCGCCGGGCGCCTCGCCGAGATGCTGTTCGGCCGCGGCGTCTCACCGGTCACGACCGCCTGGGTCTCCGCCTGGCTGATGCCGATCGGCCTTCTCCTGCTCCTGATCGGTGGATCGCTTTCCATCGTCGCCGGGCTTTTCGCCATCGCCTTCGGCATCAGCATGGGGCTGAGCTCGATCGTGCGCGGCACCGTTCCGCTCCAGCTCTTCGGCCCGGTCGGCTTCGGCGCGACCATGGGCAAGCTCTCGGCGCCGGGCCTTGTCATCAAGGCTGCGGCGCCGCTCGTCTTCGCCGTCTCGCTGGAGCGCGGCGGCGTCCTGCCCTCGACGTTGCTGCTGATTGCTTTCTCCGCATTCGCGGCCGGCGCGCTGATGCTGCTCGCGCGCAGACACTCGGCATGAAGCCTCACGCCAGCATCGTCCGCCACCATCGGCGCACGGCATCGCGCGTCCGCATCGCCAGACCATAGGTGGCCGTGGCCCTGACTCTGTCGAGCACGCTGTCACGCACGCGCACGACCTGCGCCATGATCCAGGCGAACCAGCGATAGCTCATGAGTTTCTCGCGGCCGGCATGGTAGATGCGCTCGACGAAGACGAAGCTCATCAGATGCGCGAAGGCAGTGACCACCAGCCCGGGCCAGAATTGTCCGCGCGCAAACAGCACGAGACCAAAAAGCTTCAGCGGTTCGGCAATGGCGAAGGGGATCGCCAGCGTCACCAGGACGAGCGGCGGCGGCAGGGCAGCGACGGCCTCCTCCAGCCGGCGCATGACCCGCAATTCCGCGAGCCGGCGCAGCAGCGGCCGGTAGAGCGGCCGCAGGAGTTCGTCGAGGATGATGAAGACGGCGATGACGGCGCGCATCACCGCGAGCAGTCCACGAACGAGCGGGCCGCGCTCCGGTGCGGGCGGGGGCGGTAGATCTTTGGTCATCCCGACGATTCATAAGCCCGGATTTGCGGCAATTCCATGCCGCATAGCTCTTGCTATGCGTCGCTTAGCGACGCGCATCCTCCTTCAGCATCGCCACGCCCTTCTCGGCGATCATCATCGTCGGATTGGCGGTGTTGCCGGAGGTGATCGTCGGCATCACCGAGGCGTCGATGACCCTCAGGCCCGAGACGCCGCGCACGCGCAGCCGTCCATCGAGCACCGCACCGGCATCGTCGTCGGTTCCCATTCGGACCGTGCCGACCGGATGGAAGATCGTGGTGCCGAGCTCGGCGGCCGCTTTGAGCAGCGCTTCGTCGGATTGGGCGGCCTCGCCTGGCATGTATTCCTGCGGCCGGAAGCGGGCGAGCGGCGCCTGGGCCACGATGCGGCGCGTCAGCTTCATTGCATCCACGGCGACCTGCCGATCTTCCTCCGTGTCGAAATAGTTCGGCGAGATCACCGGCGTGTCGCGCATGTCGGCCGAGCGCAGATGCACGCTGCCGCGGCTCGTCGGCCGGAGATTGCAGACGCTGGCGGTGAAAGCGTCGAACGGGTGCAGACCCGAGCCCCAGCTGTCGAGAGAGAGCGGCTGGAAATGATATTGCAGGTTCGCCGTCGCGTAATGCGGCGAGGATTTGGCGAAGGCCCCGACCTGCGAGGGTGCCATCGTCAGCGGCCCCGTGCGGAGCGCCGCCCATTCCAGCGCCATCAGGGGCCGGCGCCAAAGCCTGGCGTAGTCGCTGTTCAGCGTCTTGACGCCATGAACCTTGTAGACCGGCCGGATCTGGAGATGGTCCTGCAGGTTCTCGCCGACACCGGACGCATCGACCAGCGTCTCGATTCCGAGGCCTTGCAGGCGGGCACCGCTGCCGATGCCCGAGCGTTCGAGCAGGAGCGGGGAGGCGACGGCGCCGGCCGAGAGCACGACCTCGCCGCTGATCTCGACCCGCAGCTTCTCCTCGCTCGGCGTGCCCAGCCCATGGGTGAACTCGACGGCCACCGCCCGCCCATCTTGGAAGACGATGCGCTCGACATGGACGCGGGTCTCGAGCCGGAGATTACGGCGCTCCTTCTCGCGCAGCAGCGGCTTGAGGAACGCACCATAGGCGCTGAGACGCCGTCCGCGCCGCTGGTTCACCTGGAAATAGGAGGAGCCTTCGTTGTCGCCGGTGTTGAAATCCGGGATCTTGGCGATGCCCGCCGCTTCCGCTGCGTCGCGGATCGCATCGAGGATCGCCCAGCGCACGCGTGGATGCTCGACGCGCCATTCCCCGCCCGCCTTGTGCAACTCGCCGGGCGGCGGCGCGATATGGTCTTCGTGCCTGAGGAAATAGGGCAGCACGTCGTCCCAGCCCCAGCCGGCAAGGCCGCGCTGGCGCCAGCCATCGTAATCGGCGGCCTGGCCGCGCATATAGACCATGGCGTTGATCGCCGAGGAGCCGCCGACGACCTTGCCGCGCGGATAGGCCAGAGCCCGCCCGCCGAGCCCGGCCTGTGGTTCGGTCTGGAACAGCCAGTCGGCACGGGGATTGCCGATCGCGAAGAGATAGCCGACCGGGATGTGGAACCAGATCCAGTCGTCCATCCCCCCGGCTTCGAGCACCAGGACCTTGGTCTGCGGGTCGCTCGCCAACCGATTGGCGACGACGCACCCGGCCGAACCCGCGCCGATCACGACGTAATCGAAGATCCCGATCAGGCGGCGGTCGGTGGAGGAGGGGGCAGGCATGGCGTTTCCGATGGCTTGATCAACAGCCCCGATCGTCGGCGGCCAGTCAGCAATCTGGCATAGCTGGGAGTAGGGCGACAGCGCGCGAAAATGCGCCATTCGTTGGTGCCCAACGCCGCTCCAAATTCCCCGGTATCAGGGAATAATCAGGGGTCCCCGAGCCGATAAGAGGAGCAAATCGAGATCCTTGGTGGCTTAAGCACTTTTGGGATTGACGGTTTTGGCGGCTGTTTGATTTTGGGAGCAGGGAATGCGCCTGCGAGGAACTGGGATCGCACAGGGTCCGATCAGGGAATGTGCTTGATGCGTCGGAGGACGTCGATCGCTTACATGTGCGGCGTCTGTGCGGCGGGCTGTTGGGCTTCGGGT
>NZ_CAMFKW010000029.1 GCF_945957345.1 uncultured Allobosea sp.
GCGCGGTCAGCGCATGCGCCTCGAGATGGTTGATCGCGATGAAGGGCTTGCCGGTGGCGAGCGCGATCGCCTTGCCGGCGGTGAGGCCGACCATGACGCCGCCGACCAGGCCGGGACCGGCCGCCGCCGCGACCGCGTCGATATCGCCCGGCTTCAGATCCGCATTGGCGAAGGCGCGGGCGATGATCCGGTCGATCGCCTCGACATGGGCGCGGGCCGCGATCTCAGGCACCACGCCGCCATAGGCGGCATGTGCGGCGATCTGGCTCAGCACCTCGTTGGACAGAATCTTGCTCTCGCCGGAGCGCTCGACGGAGACGATCGCGGCAGCCGTTTCGTCGCAGGTCGTCTCTATCCCCAGTACACGCATGATCGGTCGACTTGTCTCGCGGAATGAGGGATCAGACTCTAGGAAGCGTCCGGCGGTTCCGTGCCGGCAATTCCTTCGTATAGTGCGCGAGGGGGCGCAAGGCCAAGAGGTGCGTCGCAAGAGGCGCCTCGACCGCCGTGATGGCAGGAACGGGAAAAGGAGACGGCATGCGCAGGATCATTGTTCCGCCTCAATGCAGCGTGATCGCGGAATGCTGCACGGTTCGCGGATCGTCCTGCGGTCGCCGCCGGTTTTGTCAGGAGCTGTGAATGCGCGTTTTCGTCTTTAGACCCCGCCCGGATGCCGAACGGACGGCACGCGCCATCGCCGAGCACGGTTTCGAGCCGGTGGTCGCACCGCTCTTCGAGGTGATCCGCCTGACGGATGCCGCGCCCGAAGGTGCGTTCGATGCGATCGTTCTGACCAGCGGCAACGGCGTGCCGGCGCTGGCGGATGGGCCGGCGACGTGGCACGACCTGCCGGTTTTCACCGTCGGCAGCCGCACGGCCGCCAAGGTGCGCGAGGCCGGGCTCGACGATACCCGCAGCGCCGATGGCGACCGCAACGACCTGATCGAGCTGATCAAGCGGGTGCTGCCGGCGCCGGCGAAGCTGCTGATGATCGTCGGGCGCGACCGCAAGGAGGATGTGCCGGGTCGCCTGCGCGAGGCCGGTTATGAGGTGACGCTCTGGACAGCCTATGCGGCCGAGCCGGTCTCTGCGTTGCCGGAGGATATGCAGGCAGCGCTGCGACATGGCGGCGGAGGGGCTGCGCTGCATTATTCGGCGCGTGGTGCCCGAACCTTCATTGCGCTGGCGCAGGCGGCTGGCGTTGCTGACGAGGCGCTCGAACTGACCCACGTCGCGCTCTCCGCCGATGTCGCCTCGCCCCTGATCTCGGCTGGCGCCAGCACGGTGCTGGTCGCCGAGCATCCGGAAGAGGCTGGAATGCTGGCAGCGCTGGAGCAGGTCTCGGCGCGCGAACGGCTCACTGATCCGGCCCGGCAGCAGCCGCGCGGGAGCCTGCAACGTACACCGCCGACAGTCGAGTTGAAGGCGGTGCCGGTGCCGGAAGCCGCCGAGGGGGCGGGCGCAGCGAAGCCCTCGCCGGAAGCGGCGGCGCCGACCGAAGCCTTGCCCAAAGAATTTTCGCCGCCGCCTGTCGAGCCGGCACGGCCACCTGTCGAGCGCGAAGCACCGGCCGGCACGCCCTGGCTTGCCGTTGCTGCGGCTGGACTCGTTGGGGGGGTGATCGGCGGCGCGCTCGTCAGTTACGCCCTGACCAGGTCCGCGCCGTCGGGAAGCACGGAAGCGATCGCCGAATTGCGCGGTCGGATCGAGACCTTGCAGGCTGGCGCAGCCGCGGCTGACCGCAAGGCGGCCGCTGCGACGGAGGTGGCCGCCAAGGCTGGCGCAGACTTGCAGGCGGTGACGGCGAAGCTGGCTTCGCTCGGTAACGCGCCAGCGGCAGATACAAGCGCTTTCACGGCCCAGGCCCAGCGCGCCGAGGCGGCAGCCGCAGCGGTCGGCCAGCGGCTCGACCAGATTGCCGGACGGCTCGGCAATGTCGAGACGCAGGCGAAGGCAGCATCGGGCGCCAGCCCGGAAGCGATGGCGGCGGCGCGGATCGTCCTTGCCGAGCGGGTGCAGCGCGCGCTTGCCGGCGGGCGGCCCTTTGCCGGCGATATCGCGGCGCTGACGAAAAGCGGCGTGGCGCAGGCCGATGTCGCCGCCCTGGCGGTGGTCTCGTCGGGCGGCGCACCGACACGCGAGGCGCTGCAAGCAGGCTTCCGCAAGCATGGCGCGATGTTCCAGCGCGAGGTGATGCCGGCCTCCGATAGCTGGAGCGACAAGCTGCTGGCTTTGACCAGCCGCGTCGTCACGGTCCGCCCGGTCGGTGACAGCGGCTCGACAGATCCCGCGACGCTGCCGCTCCGGCTGGAAAGCGCCATAGCCGCCGGGGACATGGTCAAGGCTGCGGCCCTGTGGGGCCAGTTGCCTGAGCCGGCCCGCCGTGCCAGTGCGGAATTCGGCGCCGATCTGCAGAAGCGTGCCGCTGCGGATGCGGCGATCGCCAAAATCGCGCAGGATGCGGTTGCGGCGCTCGGCGTGGCCGGCTGACGGAGGGTTGAGGGGTCCATGGTTCGCGTTCTCGTCTACCTCGCCGTCTTCGCCTGCCTTGCCTTCGGCGCCGTCTGGCTCGCCGACCGGCCGGGCGAGGTTTCCGTGCTCTGGCAGGGCTACCGGATCGAAACCAGCGTCGCGCTGGCGGCGATCGGCGTCGTCGCGCTCGCCTTTCTCGTCCTGCTGGTCTGGGCGATCTTCCGCTTCGTCTTCGGTTTGCCCTCGGCTTTCAGCCTGTCCTCGCGGGCGCGGCGCCGGGCGCGCGGCTTCGAGGCCGTCTCACGCGGCATGGTCGCGATCGGCGCAGGCGATCCCATCGCCGCCGGTCGCTATACCGGCGAGGCGCGCCGCTTCGTTCCGAACGAGCCGCTGACCCTGCTGCTGGAGGCGCAGACCGCACAATTGAGCGGCGACCGGGCACAGGCCGAGGCTGCCTTCAAGGCGATGCTGGAGAAATCCGAGACGCGCGTGCTCGGCCTCCGTGGCCTCTTTGTCGAGGCCAAGCGGCGCGGCGACGTCACTGCCGCGCGCGCCTTTGCCGATGATGCGGTGCGCCGCTCGCCCTCGCTCGCCTGGGCCAATGACGCCTTGCTCGATTTCCATACCCAGGCCGGTGACTGGCAGGCGGCCCGCACTGCGGTCGAGCGGCGCGCCGCGCTCAGGCTGGCCGACAAGGCCGAGGCGCGTCGCCAGCGCGCCGTGCTGTTGGCGGCCGAAGCCTTGCAAGCGCGCGACCACGAACCCGAGAAGGCGCTCGCCGCTGCGCTCGAGGCGGTGAAGCTCGCGCCGGCCCTGACGCCGGCGGCCGCTCTGGCCGGCCGGATGCTCGCCGAGCGCGGCGATGTCCGCAAGGCGTCGAAGCTGCTGGAAGCCGCCTGGAAGGACGCGCCCCATCCCGACATCGCCGCCGCCTATCTCGATGCACGGCCGGGCGACAGCGCGCTCGACCGTCTCGCCCGGGCAGTCATGCTCACGAAACTGCGTCCTTCCGACCCGGAAAGCGTGCTGGCGTTGGCAGGAGCAGCGATCCAGGCGCGCGAGTTCCAGAAGGCGCGCGAGACCCTGAAGCCGCTGCTGGCGGGCGGTGCCTCGGTGCGTGCCTGCCTGCTGATGGCCGAACTGGAGGATGCCGAGCACGGCGCCGCCGGCCGCGTGCGCGAATGGCTGGCGCGGGCGACGCGGGCGCCGCGCGATGCGGCCTGGGTGGCGGACGGGCTGGTCTCCGACCACTGGATGCCGGTCTCGCCGATCACCGGGCGGCTCGACGCCTTCGTCTGGACCGTGCCGCCGGCGACACTGGGGAGCCGGGCGCAGGCCGTCGATGACGTGCTGGCGGATCTCGACGATTCGACCAGGCTGATCGAGGTCAAGGCCGAGAACGTCACGACGATCGAGCCTGCGGCCGTTGCGCCGCCACCTCCTCCGCCTCCGCCGCCTGCGCCCGCGCCGAAGGAAGAGCCCAAGCCGGAGCCGGTTGCCGCGGCGCCGGTTTCCAAGGAGGAGCCGAAGCCGGTCGTCGAGCCGAAGCCGGTCGAGCCGGTGGCAAGTTCCGAGACCAAGCCCGTCGAAGCTAAATCCGCCGAGGTCAAGCCAGCGGCTGCGCGCGAGGCAGCGCCGCCGAAGCCGGTGATCTTCCCGGTCTCGCATGCGCCTGACGACCCCGGCCCGGAGGAAGAACCGCCACCGGAGCCGAAGAAGAGCGGTTTCAGGCTGTTTGGCTGAGCGGAAAAGGCGTGCGGCCGGCGGCCATGCGCCTTATAGCGGCGCGATGACATCCGTTTCCGATCCGAATGCCGCCGTCACGCTGACGGTCGGCCCCGAGCAGGCCGGCCAGCGTCTGGACAAGGCGCTCGCGCTGCTTGCCGGCGAGATTTCGCGTGCGCGCCTGCAGCAAGTCATCAAGGAGGGCGGCGTCAGCCTCAACGGCACCCTCTTCAGCGATGGCAGCCGCAAGGTCGTCGAGGGCGACACCATTGCGCTCGTCATGCCGGCGGCGAAGCCGGCCGATCCGGTCGGGCAGGATATTCCGCTCGATGTCGTCTACGAGGACGAGCACCTGATCGTCATCGACAAGCCGGCGGGGCTCGTCGTCCATCCGGCCGGCGGCCATGAGGATGGCACGCTGGTCAATGCGCTGATCGCCCATTGCGGCGAGAGCCTCTCCGGCATCGGCGGCGTCCGGCGGCCTGGCATCGTCCACCGGCTCGATAAGGATACCAGCGGTCTGCTCGTCGTCGCCAAGAACGACCGGGCGCATCAGAAGCTCGCCAAGCAGTTCGCCGATCATGGCCGCACCGGGCCGCTCCAGCGCGCGTATCTCGCCATCGCCTGGGGCGTGCCGCGCCTGCGGGAGGGCACGATCGACGCGCCGATCGAGCGCTCGGCCCGCAACCGCGAGAAGATGACCGTGGTGAAGGAAGGGCGCGGGCGCGAGGCGATCACACATATCGAATTGCTCGAACGCTATCCGCCGCTGTTGAAAGGCCTGAACGAGACCGAACCGCTGGCGAGCCTGATCGAGTGCCGTCTGGAAACCGGGCGCACGCACCAGATTCGCGTGCATATGAGCCATATCGGCCATCCCCTGCTGGGCGACCAGCTCTACGGCTCAGGCTTCGCCACCAAGGCCGTGCGCCTGCCCGCGGATGCGCAAGCCGCTCTGGCTGCGCTCGGCCGGCAGGCGCTGCATGCGGCGATCCTCGGCTTCGAGCATCCGGCGACCGGCGAGGAGATGCTGTTCGAATCCGAGCCGCCCGAGGATTTTGCGAATCTGCAAGCAGCACTCGCGCGGCTGTAAGCGAACCCGGCGGTTTTGCCACCTTTCCGCCAGAGTGAGTTCGCATATACTGGGGTTGTTCGGATGCGGATGGCCAAGGGGGCGCCGCAAGCGAACGTTCCAACCGAACCGATGACGGTTTCCTGCGTTGGATCGTTTTGCCGGATCCGAAGCCTGCGCGAAGGTTGATCGCGCGGAGGGCCTGCCGCGAAGCGGGGGCCTCGATGAGGAGAACGAGCATGGCGAGTGCTTCGCTGCCCGTCCTGTCCGCCGAAGGCGGGCTGTCACGTTATCTCGATGAAATCCGCAAGTTCCCGATGCTGGAACCGAGCGAGGAATACATGCTGGCCAAGCGCTGGCGGGAGCATGGCGACCGCGATGCGGCGCACAAGCTCGTCACCTCGCATCTACGCCTCGTCGCCAAGATCGCCATGGGCTATCGCGGCTACGGCTTGCCGATCGGCGAAGTCGTCTCGGAAGGCAATGTCGGCCTGATGCAGGCGGTCAAGCGTTTCGAGCCCGAGAAGGGTTTCCGCCTCGCCACCTACGCGATGTGGTGGATCAAGGCCTCGATCCAGGAATACATCCTGCGCTCGTGGTCGCTGGTGAAGATGGGCACCACGGCCAATCAGAAGAAGCTGTTCTTCAATCTGCGCAAGGCCAAGAGCAAGATCTCGGCGCTTGGCGAGGGCGACCTGCGTCCCGACCAGGTGCAGCAAATCGCGACCAAGCTCGGCGTCAACGAGCAGGACGTGGTCGACATGAATCGCCGCCTCGGGGGTGACGCTTCGCTCAACACGCCGCTGCGCGAGGATGGCGAAGGGGAGTGGCAGGACTGGCTGGTCGACGATTCGGAGAGCCAGGAACGCCGCCTCGCCGATTCCGAAGAGGCGGATAACCGCCACTCGGCCTTGCGTGAGGCGCTGGAGGTGCTGAACCCGCGCGAACGGCGTATCTTCGAGGCGCGCCGCCTGGCCGAGGATCCGATCACCCTGGAGCAGCTCTCAGAGGAGTTCGGCGTGTCGCGCGAACGCGTCCGGCAGATCGAGGTCCGTGCCTTCGAGAAGGTGCAGGAAGCCGTGAAGAAGGCGATCACCCGTATCGAGGCGCCGCGCGCGGCGCTGCCGGCGGCCTGAGCGCAGTCGGATTTCAATGAAGTTCAAGGGGCGCCGCGAGGCGCCCCTTTTTCTTGGCCTCAATAGAGCGGCGGCAGCGGCTGGAGGGGCATGCGGAAGGGGCCGATGAAGACCCGGCCTTCGCGCAGCGAAACCGGAGGCAGCGTCGTCAGGCCGGGAGCCGTTCCGGCATTGCCGCCACGCCCGCCCAACAAGCCGCCGAGGCCGCCAAGCAGATTGCCGACGCGCAGGCCGCCGATCTGCTCGATGCCGGCGGCTGCCAACTGAAGATCGCCGGAGACGCGGTGCAGCGGGTCTAGGATCAACTGCCCGCTGCCGTCGACACGGGCCTTGCCCTTGGTCGAGACGAGGCGGGTCAGCTCGAAGGTGCCGTTGGCCGTGCGCCAGCTTTCGAGGGCGTCTGGGTTGAAGCCCTTGCGGAAGCTCTCGGCTTGGGTGAGCGTCGCCTGCAGGTCGATTTCACCGGCCTCGGTATTACCGAGCAGCGCGTCGATCGGTGGCAGGATGGTGCCCTTGGCGGCGACCGCGATATCCACCGCTTGATCCGCCGCAGGGCGCGTCGGGTTGCGGCGCAGATGCGCTTCGAGCGTGGCGGCGCCCCAGGTCTCGGTCGTCAGGCCGGGCGTGGTCAGCACGCCGCGCGGCTCGCTGGCGACGAGCGCGAAACGCTCCGGGTTGCGCCAGGCAAAGCTGGCGTCGAGATTCTTCCAGGTCAGGTCGAGCACGCGGCCTTCGGGCAGGGTGACTTTCGCCGGGCTCGATGCCTCCAGGATGACGAGGCCGGGCGAATAGATCTGGCCGACCACGACCGCGGGACCGGTCTCGACGCGCACGGCATCGCCCCAGCGGGTGGACGTCAGGCTCAGCGCATTGCAGCGCAATTCGATGCGGAAGGGAAAGCCGCCGATGCTGCGATCGGTACAGGTCCAGGTGCGGCCACGTTCGACCTCGCGGGCCAGGGCGGTGTCGATCTCGGTCGCGATGCGGCCGCGTGCGTAGAACCAGAAGGCGGACCAGGCGGCAGCGAGGAGGACCAGCAGCATGAAGGGCCCGTAGAGCCAGAAGCGGCTGCGGCGGCGCGTCGGAAGGGGATCGGTCATGCGGCAGGCATTCCTTGCGCGAAGGCGGGCGGATCGCTAGATCGCCCGGACTGCTTTCGCGGGCGGTCTATCGCGTTGTCGTGGCACCGGATTTGCTCGAAAAGCGGATCACGCTCTTCGGCTCGATGGTTTAGCTCGCCGGACGGGAAGGCGCCAGAGCAAGCGACCCGACCGAACCGACAGGCCCAGCAAGCAGGCCGGCGCGGCTAAATTATGGGACGAGGATGACGACCGCATTCGGCTCAACCGATCTCTGGGTCTTCGGCTATGGCTCGCTGATCTGGCGGCCGGGCTTCGCCTTCGAGGAGAGCGTGCAGGCGCGCCTGCACGGCTATCACCGTTCGCTCTGCGTGTTCTCGCATGTGCATCGCGGCACGCCGGAGCGGCCGGGGCTGGTGCTGGGGCTCGATCGCGGTGGGGTCTGCCGCGGGCTCGCCTTCCGCGTCGCGGCCTCGAAGGCGCAGGAGACGGTGGACTATCTGCGAGCGCGCGAGCAGGCGACGGCGGTCTATCTCGAGCGCCATGTCGCGCTGAAGCTGGAGGATGGCCGGCAGGTGCGCGGCATCGTCTATGTCGCCGACCGCAAGCACCTGCAATATGCCGGCAAGCTGCCGCCGGAACAGCTTCTCAAGCTCGTGCGAGAGGGCAGGGGCCAGTCCGGGGAGAACCCGGATTATGTGCTGCAGACGCACGAGCACCTGCGCAAGATGGGAATCTTCGATCCCGTGCTGGCCGAGCTGGCGCAACAACTGGCGCCGGGGCTCGGTGCGCCGCATCCGCCCCTCTAGCATCGATCCGATGCCAGAGGGGTTTGATCTTGCATCGGCTTGCCTGAAAGCCGCATTCCACTTTTCGGGCCGATGCTTGGCGGGCTGATCAGCCTTCCGGGTTCGCCTCCGGCATCAGGTCGAGCAGGGCGGCGCGGCGGCTCATCCCGTCCTCGGCGAGCAGATGGACGTGGATTTCGCAGGCGCCGGCGGCCATCACCGCGCGCTGCCAGCGGCCGAGTGCGGCCTCGATGCCGAAGGGGCCGGAATCACGGGCGGCGATGACGCGCCGGTCGGCTGAGATGGCGAGCAAGACCGCATCGGTGAAGCTCAGGGCATGCGTGTCGTCGACCGAGAAGACCGAGGCGACATAGCGCCGGCCCGAGCGGCCGCGCCATGCTGTGAAGCGGCGTTCGCTGAGCGCGGTCGCGCTGCGCAAGGGCATTTCACGGGCGGCCGGCGCCTCATCGAAGAGATCGGGGGTGTAGCGATAGGCGAGAGCGGCCATGTCCGTTCCTCCTGGGATAGGAACAAAATGGGAACAACATGGGGATAAGTCAAGCGCTGGCGATCGCGAGACCGCGCCTCGGTTCGATGCCTGCTGTCAGGGGATGTCAGGAGTTGGCGAGCGGATCCATGCCGCGCGCGGCGAGCTCGGCGCGGCCCTGCGCCAACAAGCGGTCGCTCGCGGCCTCGACGCGCTCCTGCAGAAGGTTCTGGAACGCGACCTTGTCGAGCCCCGGCTCGATCGGCGGCAGGATCTCGATGCGGACCGTGCCGGGGCGGCGCAGGAACTTGCGGCGCGGCCAATAGAGGCCAGTGTTCAGGGCAACCGGAACGCAGGGTACGCCGAGCTCGGCATAGAGATGGGCGGCGCCGAACTTGTAGGCCGGCGGGGCGCCGGGCGGACGCCGGGTGCCTTCCGGGAAAATCAGGAGCTGGCGGCCGTTCTGGCCGAGTTCGACCTTGGCGCGGCGCGTGACGTCGGAAAGGGCGCGGGCGCGGGCGCCACGATTGACCGGGATCATCCGCAGCTTCTTCAGGGCCCAGCCGAAGACCGGAATCCAGGTCAGCTCGCGCTTCAGGATGAAGACAGGATTCCGAAAGATCGTGATCAGCGCGAAGGTTTCCAGGAAGGACTGGTGCTTGGCGCCGACCATCAGGCCGCCCTGCGGGATGTTCTCCAGGCCCGTGATCTCGCAGCGCATGCCGGCGACGACGCGCATCAGCCAGAGCGCCGAGCGCGCCCAGCCGATCGCGACGGCCAGCAGCATTCGCTGTGGCAGGAGCATCGCGGGCAGGACGCCGAAAATCAGCCAGAGGATGAGATTGGCATAGAACAGGACATTGAAGACGAGGGAGCGCAGAACGAGCATGCAGCGCAATGAGCCCGAGACACCGCTTCGGTCAAGCGCAGCGTTGCCGTTTCGGCATCAACCTTCGTGGCGATGCTGGCCCAGCAGGCGCGTGCGCTTCTCGGCGGCGGGGCCGAGCATGTCGGCCGGCTTCGGCGAGACCGGCTTGCGGCCGCCGATGATGACCGAGAGGCGCGAGGTTTCGGGATCGGTCTCCAGGAGGCTGCGCACGCGTGCGACGAGGTATTTCGCATATTCGGGCGCCAGCACCTTCACGACCGACCAGCGGTTCCACCAGCCGGAGGTGTCGACATGATCGGTGACGACCGGATGGGCGACGAGCTCGACGCCCGGCATCGCATGCCCGAATTCGGCGAGCGTGCGTGGCATGTGATAGTTCGAGGTCACCACGAGCAGCGAGCGGAAGCCGTGTCGGCGCACCCAGCGCCTGGTCTCGATCGCGTTGCCGATGGTGTTGCGGGCGCGGTAGTCGAGGTCGACGCAGCAGGTGAGAAGGTCCCGTGAAGCCGGGTTCAGCTTGGCGAGTTCCTCGCGGCCTGTCTTCTCGTTGACGCCGCTGATCAGCAGCCGCTGGCCACGCTCGGCGCCGAGCAGGCCGATGGCATCGCCGACACGCTGGGCGCCGCCGGTCACGACCACGATCGCGTCGGTGCGCGGCGTATCCGTCCGTTCGCG
The DNA here is from genome assembly GCF_945957345.1 of uncultured Allobosea sp. Lineage (GTDB taxonomy): Bacteria > Pseudomonadota > Alphaproteobacteria > Rhizobiales > Beijerinckiaceae > Allobosea. The sequence continues at coordinate 10,324 of NZ_CAMFKW010000029.1, forward strand.
CCCGTCGATCATCGCGGCGAAACGCACATAGCCGATGCCGAAAAGCAGCACGCCAAGGCCGGCAATGGCCACCGCTGCCAGCCCGAGAATGCGGCGCAGCGAAGTCGCCCGGGCGGGCTTGCCGTCCCGGGGCGCGGAATCGGAAGGGGCCATCGCAAGATGGTCGTTCGTGCTGCCGATCATGGCCATGACGCCGCCGTCGTAGCCTGCCAATCGGGCATAACGGCGGCACGCTGGCGTCCGGCCTTGCCGCAGGCGTTAAAGCTTGGTTGACGGCGCGCGCCTGTCGGGATGCTCACGCCAGCATCCTCAGGTGATGGCGCACCGTGAAGCGTGAGACCAGGCCGGCGATTGCGGCCACGACCAGCGCGACGAGGATGACGGCGCCATAGCCCGTCCAGCCGATCTCGAAGGCGCCGAACAGGGCCTGCAACTGCTCCGCCTCGGGCGTCGCGCTCCAGCGCGAGGCGAGGAAGCCGAGGATGCCGATCGTGGCAATCGCAGCGACGCCGCCGAACAGGCCGCCGCGGAGGCCGAGCCGGATGAAGCGGCTCTGGAATTCGCGCGCGATGAAATCGTCGTCGGCCCCGACGAAATGCAGGACCTCGACGCTGTCGCGGCTGCCGGCCATGGCGCCGCGGGTGGCGAAGGCGACGGCCAGCGCCGCCGCCGTCAGTACGAGCAGGACGATGGCGAAGCCCGAGGCGATGATGGTGCCGGCCATGGCGGAGAGGCGGCGGACCCAGAGCCGGTGGTCGTCGAGCGTCGCGGTCGGCACTTCGCGGCGCAGCGTCGCGCCGAAGCCGGCAAGGTCGGGGCCGGCATCCGACTTGAGCTTGAGCACGATCAGACGCGGCACCGGCAGCTCGACGAGGTCGAGCCCCGTGCCGAGCCAGGGTTCGAGCAGCTTGTCCGATTCGGCCTTGGGCACGGCGCGGACGCTCTCGACCTCCTTCAATCCGCTCGCCAGCATGACGGCACGCGCCACGTCGTCGTCGATCTTGCGATGCGAATCGGGGCGGACCTGGATGGTCATCTCGTTCGAGATCGCACCGCGCCATTGATCGGAAGCGCGCGCGGCGAGGACGGCGGCGCCCGCGCTGAGCGAGGCGAGAAAGGTCAGGATCGCGATCACAGCCATCAGCGCCCGGCCGGCGACATTGTCGACGGGGACGAGCGGCTGGTCCCGCCGCAGATTGGCGGGCAGGCCGCGCTCCTTCCTAGCCGGTTCCCGGTCGCTGGCCTCAGGCGTCGACATGCAGGTGTCCGTCGGCGAGCACGAGACGCGGGGCGTCGTAGATGTCCATCAGGTTGAGGTCGTGGGTCGCGATGACGACGGCGGTTCCCAGCGATTGCAATTCCATGAACAGGCGCAGCAAGCGCCGGCCAAGACCGGGATCGACATTGCCGGTCGGCTCGTCGGCGAGCAGGAGTTCGGGCCGGCTGATCAGGGCGCGGGCGATGGCCGCGCGCTGTTTCTCGCCGCCGGAGAGGACGGGCGGCACGGCGTGCATGCGCTCGCCGAGGCCGACCCAGCGCAGCAGCTCGACTACCTCCGCGCGATAGCTCGCCTCCTCCTTGCCGAGGACACGCAGTGGCAGCGCGACGTTCTCGTAGACGGTAAGGTGGTCGAGCAGGCGGAAGTCCTGGAAGACGACGCCCATGCGGCGGCGGAAGGCGGTGAGCGTGTCGGGATCGAGCCGCGAGACGTCCTGGCCGAACAGGTTGACCAGCCCGCGCGTCGGCTTCAGCGCCATCAGGATCAGGCGCATCAGCGTCGTCTTGCCGGCCCCGGAGGGACCGGTCAGATACTGGAACGAGCGCGGCTCGATGCTGAAGTTGATGTCCTTCAGTACCTCCGGACCCATGCCGTATCGCAGGCCGACATTCTCGAACCGAACCAAGCGGTCTTCCTCGTTGAACCGAATCCGTGTCCGATCCTACACCGCAAGCAGAGGCGCGCGGAAAGATCGTGATGCGGCCAGTCTGCCCCGAAGATTCTTCACGGTGCGTTAACCATAAATCGCGCCAATGGAACCACGCGCGACGGTTGCCATCCTGCGGCGCCTTGCCGCCGGGCAAGGCGCGGACGCATCGTCGGCTGCGCCGATTCGCTCACGGCCATCGGTTTGAAGGAGTTGGCTCGCACCCATGCTGATCGTCTGCCCATCCTGCGCGAGCCAATATGAACTCGACGCGGCCAAACTGGGGCCGGAAGGGCGCAAGGTGCGATGCGCCAACTGCAAGACGTCCTGGCATGTCGAGCCCGCCGTGCTTCCGGAGCCGCCCAGCGAGGCGGAGACCCAGGCGTTGCTCGCTGAGGAGCTCGCGCGCGCCGCATCGATCGATGCCGAGATTACCGCGATTGCCGCCGAAGGGGCGCAGCAGGACGCGACCGGGGAGACACCTGCCGTTGAGGCGCTGCCTGTCGTGGAGGCGCCACCTGCCGCCGGGCCGAAGCGCCGTGGCAAGGCTTCCGGCAAGGCGCGCAAGCAGCAAGGCGCCTCTCTGCGCCACGGAGGGGCCGGATTGCCGGCCGCCGCCGCGCTTGCGGGACTTGTCCTGCTCGGCGTCGTCGCCTGGCAGCGCGAGGCGACGGTGCGCGCGGCTCCGCAGCTCGCGGGGCTGTTCGAGAAGCTCGGCATGCCCGTCAATATCCGGGGCTTGAGCCTGAGCGCGGTCGAGAGCGGGGTCGTCGATGACGGGCAGAACCGTTTCCTGGTCGTCGAGGGCGACGTCACCAATGTCGCCAAGAGCAAGACGGCGGTGCCGCTGATCGAGGTTGCGATCAAGGATGCAGGCGGCGCGACGCTCTACACCTGGACGACCGAGCCGCCGCGCGCGAGCCTGGAACCGGCGGAACTCGTCCGCTTCCGGGCGCGCCTGGCCTCCCCGCCCGAGCAGGGACAATCGGTCAGGGTACGCTTCACTTCGGCTCAGACCACGGCCAATCTCGCCAGCAAGCACTGAGGCTGCTAGGACAGGGCCTGTCGACCGGGCCGGACCTGCAGCCGGACGGTTTTAACGGATCATCGCCTGTATCGGCCTTTGGCGCATCTGAAACGCGCAGGGGCTGGTTGCGGCCGAGTATCGAAACGGAGTCATCATGCCGGAACGGCGCATCAGGGTTCTCTACGACGAAGCGGCGATTGCGCGGCGCAACGAGGAGATGGCCGAGGCCATCGCGGCCAGTAATCCGAAGGACCTGCTCGTCGTCGCGGTCCTGAAGGGCTCCTTCATGTTCGCCGCCGACCTGATCCGGGCGATGCACCGTGTTGGTCTCTCGCCACAGGTCGAGTTCATCCATCTGTCGAGCTATCTCTCGGGAACCGTGTCCTCGGGCCAGGTCGAGATCCTGCGCGACGTCCAGAGCGAGGTGCGCGGCCGCGACGTACTCCTGGTCGACGACATCCTCGAATCCGGCCGGACGCTGGCCTTCGCCAAGGATCTGCTGGCGGCGCGGGGCGCCGGGAAGGTCTCCACCGCCGTGCTGCTGGAGAAGCCTCACAAGCGTGCGGTCAACATCCAGGCGGACTATGTCGGCTTCGAATGCCCCGACTATTTCGTGGTCGGCTACGGCATGGATGTGGCCCATTCCTATCGGCAACTGCCCTATGTCGGGGTGGTCGAGACAGATGATCAGGCCGGGCTACCCGGCATCTGAGGAGCATCCATGTCGCGTATTCTGGTCGTCGATGACGAGGAGCCGCTGCGCCTGCTGGTCGCGCGCGGCCTCGCTCTTGACGGACATAGCTGCCTTATGGCCTCCGACGGGGCCGAGGCGCTCGATATCCTCGAAGCCGAGCGGGGCCGCTTCGACCTGCTGCTGACCGATATCCGCATGCCCCTGATGGATGGGATCGCGCTGGCGCTCGCCGCCAAGCAGCAGTTCCCGGACCTGACGATCATGCTGATGACCGGATATGCCGAGCAGCGCGAGCGCGCTAAGAGTCTGGAATCGATCGTCGCAGAGGTGATGGCCAAGCCCTTCACCATCGCAGACCTGCGCGCGACCGTGATGAGGGTGATCGAGCGCTCGATTGGCTAGCGGTTCAGCCACCAGATCGAGGCGTTGAGCAGCGTCGCGAAGGCGACCCAGGCGAGATAAGGCCAGAGCAGGTTCGAGGCCAGCCAGTCGAGCGGCCTGAAGGCCGCGATCGTCGCGACGATCAGCACGATCAGCGGCAGGATGACCGCGAGGCCGGCCACGGGGCTGTTGGCGCCGAAGAAGGCGAAGGACCAGCCGATATTGAAGAGAAGCTGCAGGTGGTAGACCAGCAGCGCGCGGCGACGGCCGGGCGTGCCGACCGGCAGGCGCAGGATGCGGAAAGCGCCGAGCGCCATGAGCGCGAAGAGCGTGGTCCAGACCGGCGCGAAAATCCAGTTCGGCGGGTTGAAGGGCGGTTTGACGAGCCCCGCATACCAAGCCGGAATTTGTGGGACGGTGACGGCGCTGCCGGCGACCGATGCAGCCACGACTGGCAGGATCGCGATGGCCAAAGCTGCCCAGAGCGGTGGGCGGTGAACGGTCGAGGTCTGGGGCAGTGACGTCATGATTCGATGATGGGGAGTGCCGCGAGGCCTAGCAAGACGCTGCGCCTGCCTGCGCTATGCGCCTTCTTCCCGCGGGCATTCCCGTCCTTCATGGAACGTTTTTCGATCGCGCCGTTCGACGTGCACTACAGCCAGATCTGCTTCGCCTTTGCCAGATAGCGCGCCCGCTCGGCCAGCCCGTTGCGGCCGCCATTGATCAGCCTGGTCACACGCTCGACCTCGTCGGCATCGGCAGCGGCGTTGATGGTGCGCTCGCTCCAGTAAGCGAAGGCGACCCGCAGCGAGGTCGCCGGTTCCTTGGCGCGCTCGGGTTCGGCCTCGATGTCGATGCCGAGCAATTGGCCGAAGCGGCGGTAATTCGTCCGGCCGGTCAGTTGGAAGATGCCGCGGCCGTGGTAACGGAGGCCGTCGCCAGCCTGCGTGTTGCCGAGATCGCGCCGGCCTTCGTAGCGGATGAAATAGGTCGGGCCGCCATATTCCTCGAGCGTGCGGAAACCGTCGGTCTCATGGGCGGCCTGCGCGAGGAAATGGCAGATGCGCAAGCGCGTCGTGATTGCGTGCTCGCCGGCCAGCGCATCGAAGCGCTCGGCAATACCGGCGACGATCACAGGATTTGCCGAGGGTGCGAGGCGCAGCAGGCGTTCGCGAGTGACTGCCAGAGCCGGCTCGGCGGACGGGCCAAGACCGATCCAGGTTCCGATGGCGCGCATCGACATGAAAATGCCCTCCCGAGAAGGAGGGCATCATGACCGCAGTGACGAGGCCGGGGATAAGATGCCCGGCTGAATGAACTCAGCCGCTGACGGCGGTGTATTCGGTCTCGATCGAGGAGGCGTGGACCTCGTGATCGAAGCCGTAGATATGGATCGAGATCGCTTCACCCGGCCCGAAATTGCGCATCCGGTGGATATTCGGACCCGAGGGCAGCATGCAGGCGACATAGCCGGGCTTGCGCTCCAGTTCCTCGGTCTGCACGGCGCGATTGGCGTCGATGGCGCGATACCAGGTCTCGGTCACCGTACCGGAGACGACGCCGAAGCAGCAGGAACAGTGGTGGTCGTGGATCGAGGTCGCCGAGCCCTCGCCCCAGACGATCGCCCAGACGCTGACGGCCTCGTTGCCCGCGAGCAGGTTGCGGCTATAGCAGCCGGCCTTGCGCTCCAGCGGCAGACGCTGGATCAGGTCGGGCATGGCGACGAGCTCCCGCAGCACCTCGCGGGCGGCGCTCAGGTAGTCGCGCGTCAGCGTGCCCGCATCGGTCCGCAGATTGCGCAACACGGCCCCGCGCCGCTCTTCGCTCAGAAAACCCTGCATGCCATTCCCCTCTGGATCACTGGAGAAATGATATGCGCCGAACGCGGGCAGCGGTTTGCAGAGTTGGAGAATTTTCATCCCCAATTGGAATCAATTGCTCGATATGGGATGATATGTGGAAATTATTCTCTGCTTCCTTCTTATGGAAGGTAGTTGATTCTGGATTGTCGAGGTGTCATGGCCAAGCTCGATGCTTTCGACCTGCGTATCCTGGCGCGGTTGCAGGAGGATGCGAGCCTGCCGCTCGCCGAACTCGCCGAGGCTGTGGGCCTGTCGTCCTCGCCTTGCTGGCGGCGGGTGCAGAAGCTGGAGGAGGGCGGCTATATCAAGCGCCGCGTGGCGCTGCTCGACCGCGACAAGCTCAAGGCCGGCGTCACCGTCTTCATCGCGGTCAAGACGGCGCGCCATTCGATGGAATGGCTGGAGCGCTTCCATCAGGCGGTGCACGATCTGCCCGAGATCGTCGATTTCTACCGGATGAGCGGCGAGATCGACTATCTGCTCAAGGCCTATGTCGCCGACATCGCGGCCTATGACGCGCTCTACAAGAAGCTGATCTCGCGCATCGATCTCAGCGATGTGACCTCGATGTTCGCGATGGAAGAACTGAAATCGACCTCGGCGATCCCGCTGGGGTTCGCCGAGGGTTGACATGCAATCTCATGAAAAGGGAGCGGCAGGCCGCTCCCTTTTGGGTTTCCAGCGGGTCTGATCGTCAGAAGCGGTAGGTCACGCCTGCGCCGATCAACCAGGGGTCGATCTTGACCTTGCCGCTGATGAGGCCGTTGTTCACCTTCACCTTCGGTTCCAGGAACAGCTTCTTGACGTCGAAATTGAAGCCCCAGTGCTGGTCGATCATGTAATCGAAGCCGGCCTGGAGAGCGAAGCCGAAAGAGTCCTTCAGGTCGAAAGCGGTGAAGCCGCCCTTGGCCTTCTCGTTGAAGAAGACCGTGTAGTTCACGCCCGCGCCGATATAGGGCTTGAAGGCGCCCAGATCGGTGAAGTGGTACTGCAGCATCAGGGTCGGCGGCAGCAGCCAGGCCGAGCCGATGCGCGCGCCGGCCAGGCTGCCCGCGCCCTTCACGTTATGCGGGGTGACGCCGAGGATGAGCTCGGCTGCGATGTTCTTCGTGAAGAAATAGGTGATGTCGAGCTCGGGCACGACCGAGTTGGAGATGTCGACCTTGCCGCCGACGATGGGCGCGCCGCCGATGTTCAGGCTGGCCTTTTCCTGCGGGACGACGAACAGCGCGCGGCCGCGGATCATCCACGGGCTCCACTGCGTCAGGACGGGCGCGATCGGGGCCAGTTTGGCGGAGGGCAGGTCGGCGGCCTGTGCGCCGGTGAGAGCGGTGGCACCGAGCAGCGCGGCGGCGAGGGAAAGGCGGATCGAGCGAAACGTCATAGCAACAGCCCCTGGAGTGGAGAGCCGTGCTGCCGATCGGCGCCAGCGGCTCATATCTCCATCAGCGCCTGTTTCGCGTAACGCGAATTGATGCGGATCAACCACAGGAGCGGCTGTCGCCTGCTGTGGCTTCCAGGTCACGGCTACCGATCAGGCCTTCGTGACCTTCTGATAGTCCTTCACGTCCGAGAAGGTGATGTCGGGTGCGCGCTCGGCATCGTATTTCAGCGTGAACTGACTGGAGGCCATGAAGACCGGGTCGCCGTCCAAGTCATCGGCCATGGCCGAGGGCTTGAGGCCGACGAATTTGGCGAGAGCCGCCTTGTCGTCCGAGGAGACCCAGCGCGCGATCGAGAACTGGCAGGGCTCGAAATCGACGGGGAGCGAATATTCCGCATCCATCCGTTCCTTGAGCACGTCGAGCTGGAGTGCGCCGACGACGCCGACGATGGCGGGCGCGCCGTCATGCGGCAGGAAGAGCTGGACGACGCCTTCCTCGGCCATCTGCTGCAGGGCCTCGCGCAGCTTCTTGGCCTTCATCGCGTCCTTCAATTTGACGCGGCGCAGGATTTCCGGGGCGAAGCTCGGCACGCCCTTGAAGACGATATCCTCGCCCTCGGTCAGCGTGTCGCCGATGCGCAAGGTGCCGTGGTTGGGCAGGCCGACGATGTCGCCGGCGAAGGCTTCCTCAGCGATCGAGCGGTCGCGGGCGAAGAAGAACTGCGGCGCGTTGAGCGGCATCGGCTTGCCGGTGCGGACGAGCTTCGCCTTCATACCGCGGTTCAGCTTGCCCGAGCAGATGCGCATGAAGGCGATGCGGTCGCGGTGGTTCGGATCCATATTCGCCTGGATCTTGAAGACGAAGCCGGTCATCTTCGGCTCATCCGCCTCGATCGGGCGCTTGTCGGACGCTTGCGCGCGCGGGCTCGGGGCATAGGCGCCGAGCGCATCGATCAGGTCGCGCACGCCGTAGTCGCGCAAGGCCGCGCCGAAATAGAGCGGCGTCAGATGGCCCTCGCGGAAGGCCTGGAGGTCGAAGGGCTTCAGGCCCTCGGCAGCCAGGAAGACCTCCTCGCGCCAGGTCTCGGCGGCGCCATGCGGCAGCAGTTCGTCGAAGAGCGGATCGTCCCAGCCGGACACTTGACGGTCCTCGGCGCGCTCGTCGCCCTTCTGGTTGCGGCGGAAGGTATTGGCCTTGAGATCGTAGGTGCCGACGAATTCGCGGCCGCGGCCGACCGGCCAGGTCATCGGCGCGACGTCGAGCGCCAGCGTCGTCTCGATCTCGTTGATCAGGTCGAAGGGATCGCGCGTCTCGCGGTCGACCTTGTTGATGAAGGTGACGATCGGGATGTCGCGCAGGCGGCAGACCTCGAACAGCTTCTTGGTGCGGTCCTCGATGCCCTTGGCCGCGTCGATCACCATGACGGCGGCGTCGACGGCGGTCAGCGTGCGGTAGGTGTCTTCCGAGAAGTCCTCGTGGCCCGGCGTATCCAGCAGGTTGAAGACGTGACCGCCGTACTCGAAGGTCATCACCGAGGTGACGACCGAGATGCCGCGCTGGCGCTCGATCTTCATCCAGTCCGAGGAGGTCTGGCGGCGGCCCTGCTTGGCGCGCACTTCGCCTGCGAGCTGAATGGCGCCGCCGAAATAGAGCAGCTTCTCGGTCAGCGTCGTCTTGCCCGCGTCCGGGTGCGAGATGATGGCGAAGGTGCGCCGGCGCGCATGCGGCGCGGCGGAGGCCGCGGACGCTTCAAGGGTCGAAAGATCGGTCATGGCGCGCATGAAGACGGAAGGGGGGCGGAAGTCAACGACGATCCGCGTCAGTTCTTCAGCCGATAGCCCGTCTTGAAGATCCAGCCGACGACCGCGATGCAGGCGGCGAGGAAGATCAGGGTCATGCCGAGGCTCACCCCCAGGCTGACATCGGCCAGCCCGTAGAAGCTCCAGCGGAAGCCGCTGATCAGGTAGACCACGGGATTGAACAGCGTCACCGTCTGCCAGAATGGCGGCAACATCGAGATCGAGTAGAAGGAGCCGCCGAGGAAGGCGAGCGGCGTGACGATCAAGAGCGGGATGACCTGCAATTTCTCGAAGCCGTCGGCCCAGATGCCGATGATGAAACCGAACAGGCTGAAGGTCGTCGCCGTCAGCACGAGGAAGAGCAGCATCATCACGGGATGCTCGATCCGAAGTGGCACGAAGAACGCGGCCGTCGCCAGGATGATCAGTCCGAGCAGGATCGATTTCGATGCCGCGGCGCCGACATAGGCGATCACCGCCTCCCACCAGGCGACGGGCGCGGAGAGCAGTTCGTAGATCGTGCCGGTGAATTTCGGGAAATAGATCGCGAAGGAGGCGTTGGCGATGCTCTGTGTCAGCAGCGAGAGCATGATCAGGCCGGGCACGATGAAGGCGCCATAGGGCACGCCCTCGACCGATTGCATGCGCGAGCCGATCGCGCCGCCGAAGACGATGAAATAGAGCGAGGTCGAAAGTACGGGCGAGACGATGCTCTGGAGCGGGGTCCGCCAGGTGCGGTTCATCTCGAAGCGGTAGATCGCAGCGATGGCGTGAAGGTTGAGACCGGTCATCAGCGGCGCTCCCTGACGAGGCTCACGAAGATGTCCTCAAGCGAGCTCTGGCTGGTACTGAGGTCCCTAAAGCGGATGCCGGCTTCGGCCAGGCCCTGCAGCAAGGTGGTGATGCCGGTGCGCTCGGCCTGCGTGTCATAGGTGTAGACGATCTCGTCGCCCGCGGCCGAGAGCTTGAGGTCGAAGCTCGCCAGGGGCTCGGGGATCGCGGCGATCGGCTGCTGGAGCTGGAGCGAAAGCTGCTTCTTGCCGAGCTTGCGCATCAGCTCGGCCTTCTCTTCGACCAGGATGATCTCGCCCTTGGAGATGACGCCGACGCGGTCGGCCATCTCTTCGGCTTCATCGATATAGTGGGTGGTCAGGATGATGGTGACGCCCTCGTCGCGCAGGCGCCGCACCATCTGCCACATGTCCTGGCGGAGTTCGACATCGACACCGGCGGTGGGCTCGTCGAGGAAGAGGATGCGTGGCTCGTGCGAGAGCGCCTTGGCGATCATCACGCGCCGCTTCATGCCGCCGGAGAGGCGGCGGATCTGGGTGTCCTTCTTGTCCCAGAGCGAGAGGTCTTTGAGGATACGCTCGATCAGGGCCGGATTCTTCGGCTTGCCGAAAAGGCCGCGGCTGAAATTCACCGTCGACCACACCGTCTCGAAGGCGTCGGTCGTCAGCTCCTGCGGCACGAGGCCGATGGCCGAGCGGGCTGCGCGATAATCTCTGAGGATGTCATGGCCGTCGGCCGTGACCGTGCCGGTGCTTGGCTTGACCAGGCCGCAGACGATGCTGATCAACGTCGTCTTGCCGGCACCGTTTGGGCCGAGCAGCGCAAAGATCTCGCCGCGCCTGATGGCGAGGTTAATTGACTTCAGCGCGCTGAAGCCGGTGGCGTAGGTCTTCGAGAGACCGGAGACCGAGATGATCGGCGAAGTCGTGTCTGGCATGGGCGGCATATAGGGCAGCCGAAGCTGCGTTGCGATGGCGGGGTCATGCCGGGAAAGCATGATCGCCTGTCAGTTCATGGCGGGAAGCACTGCGCAAACGAGAAGGCCGGGCGCTGGGCCCGGCCTTCTTCACGCGACGCAGCCGAACGCTACTTCATGAAGAACCACAACAGGATGATGATCGGAATCGGAACGCCTACAAGCCACAGGATGATGGAACGCATGTGCAGCCCCTCGTTGGATCGATGATGCTGCGGCAACGCTTTTCCGAAGGGGAAAGTTCCTGCTGTCGAGGCGTCAGGCTGCACTGAAAGCCCCGGCGCTCGGGTGCCATTGCGGGTTGTAGCCATGATCCAGGGCCGCGAGCGTGGCAGGCGGCGTGAGCACCGTGACCATACCTGTCGGGCGCTCGCGTCGAGCGATGTAGCCACAGGCCGACCAGAGCAGGGCTGAAGTTCCGCGCAGCGCCAGGAAATTTGCGCCGTCATCGGTGAGCAGCATCGCGCCATCGGGCAATCGCTCCGCCGGCATTCCATGGGTGCGCTTCCTGTGGCCGTCCCGGCGGTCGGCATCGAGGATGCGGTCGATCTCGGGAAAGAGCGGTGTTTCCGGGAGGCCGAGGCCCCGGACCAGCGCCGCGCGATAGGCGAGCGCGTCCTGCCGGCGACACTCCATGCAGGGGCGGTGCCCGGCAGCGAGCGCCGTCACCTCGTCGCAGAAGAACAATTCGGTATAGCCGCGGCCCCAGACCTTGCGCTTGCGCCCCTTGAACGAGAGGACACAGCAGAGCCATTGCCGCGTCGCCTGGATGCGGGTGGGGACCTCATGCGCGGTGGGATCGTGGAAGCGGCCGCCGCGATTGCCGTAGAAGGTGCCGCGCGCAGGATCGGCGAAAAGCGAGCCATCGGGTCTCACGCGGTTTGGAAGGGGCATGGAACTTCGACCGGAGCTTGATGGCTGTCAGCATCGCGACTTGGGGCGACAGGTCATGGCAGCAGCGCCCGGCCCTGCGACGCTGGAGCGTGTTGGCGCATGAGGTGACCTCAGGCAATCTGCTTCGTCCGGAGCGGGGGCTGCGATGGAAGACGCGCGCAATGCGAATGAGATTCAGGTGCCACAGCCTGCGCCTTCGCGGCTGATCGCGCATCCCGACCGCGGCATGATCCTGGGCGAGGTGCATGCCCGCCCTTTCGCGCCGATGGCGACGCCGAGCCGCGTCCTGCATTTCGCCTTCCTGACCGATGCCGAGCAGGCTGCCGCGGACCGCGCGGCACTGGCGCGCTTCTGTGCCGAGCGCGGCGTCGCGGGGCCGCCCGAGGGAGCGAAGCATCATCGTGCCCGACTCAACGACACCGGTTTACGCTGGGAGCAGCATAGCGAGTTCACCACCTATAGCTGGGAGCTGCCGGCGAATGGCGGCCAGCCTTTCGAGCCGCCGCCGACGATGCTGCCGCAGCCGATGCTGGAATTGCCGCAGCCGGGGCCGCATCTCGTAGCGGTCGATCTGCATCTGGTCGTCGAGCGGCCGACCGAGGCTTTCGACCGGCTTTTCGATGCCTCCAGCCTGGCGGTTGTCTCGGTCGATGGTGGTGCGGCGATGGCGGCGACGGATTTCCGCGCTTGTGCCGATGGTTTCGTGCGCATCCTGGTGCGGGATCGTTCGCTGACGCCGGCACAGGCAGGCGCGCTCGCGCAACGTCTGCTGGAGATCGAGACCTATCGGACGTTGGCCTTGCTCGGCTTGCCCGAGGCCCATCGTATCGGCCCCTTCGTTCGATCGACGGAGGAGGCGCTGGTGCGCATCGCTAGCACGATGACGCGGACCGATGGGCTCGCCGCCGACAATGCTCTGCTCGACGAGATGACGGCGCTCGCGGCCAAGCTGCAGGCAGAGGCGACCGTCGCTGGCTACCGCTTCGGTGCCAGCCGCGCCTATAACGACATCGTGCAGCAACGACTGGCTGCAATCGGCGAGCAGCAGCACGAGGGCTGGCCGACGATCTCCGCCTTCCTGTCGCGGCGGATGGCGCCGGCGATGCGGACCTGCCAGATGCTGGTCGGGCGGCTGGCCGATCTCTCGCGCAATCTGGGGCGTGCCTCCAACCTGCTGCGCACCCGCGTCGATGTCGCGCTGGAGCAGCAGAACCGCGATCTGCTCGCTGCGATGAACGAGCGCACGCGGCTGCAATTGCGTCTGCAGCATACGGTCGAGGGGCTGTCGGTCGCGGCCATTGCCTATTACGTCGTCAGCCTGTTCGGCTATCTCGCCAAGGGCGCCAAGGAGGCGGGCTGGCCGATGCCGGATATCGGCATCACGACGGCCCTGTTCGTGCCGGTGGCGCTGGCCGGTGTCTGGCTGGCGGTCAGGCGTATCCGGCGCGGGCATCACGAAAGTTGAGCGCGCGCGGACAGAATTGAGCCGCATTTCCACGATCTCGTCAGCAGAGCCTTAACGCTGGGAGCAGTTCGGCTCCGGTGCCTAAGGCATTTGAAGGGGTTTCGGGTGCATTCCTGGGGCGACACAACATGTCGTCATTGCCCGGAGTTGAGGGAAACATGGATCTGATCGTGCGCCTGTTCCTGCGTCTCGGCGCTCTCCTCGCGCCGCCCGTCGCGCCGCAGCCCATTCCCGTGCCGGTGCGCGATCGTAACCCTCCTCGGCGGATTGATCCGAGGGGCTGACGCAGTCGGGCGCGGCACGCGAGCACGCCCATTGCGCGCCGGACCGACGAGCGAGATGGGGGCGTCGGCGGCAAATCGTCAAATCCGGAGCCCTGCCATGTTCAGGACGCTCCGCTTCCTGGACATGGCCCGACACCCGCTGCCGGCGCTTTCCAAACGGGAATCGTGACGTAAGTTGCGGTGTCACGCTCGGAATCAATGCCGGCGCCCCATGAACAGACGTCGGACATAAGCCGGTTATGGATGTGCGAAAGCCTGCGGCAGGCACGGGGCCGTTTGCGCCGCTCAGGAACGTCACCTTCCGGGCGATCTGGCTCGCCGGGCTGATCTCCGGATTGGGATGGCTGATCCAGACCATCGCCATGAGCTGGCTGATGGCGACGATCACGCCCTCCAGCGTGATGGTCGCGCTGGTTCAAGCGGCGACGAACCTGCCAGCCTTCATCCTGTCGATTTTCGCGGGAGCCATCGTCGACAATTTCAATCGCCGCAGGGTGATGCTCGTCGCACGCTCGCTGATGGCCCTGACGGCGGCCACGCTGACGATCCTCGTTGCGGTCGGGCTGATCAATCCCTGGATAATCCTGTTCTTCAGCTTCCTGGCGGGATGCTGCATCGCCTTCAACGACCCGGCCTGGCAGGCATCGGTGGGCGATATCGTCGAGCGGAAGGACTTGGCTGCGGCGGTGACGCTGACATCCGTCGGGTTCAACACCGTGCGCAGCGTGGGGCCGGCGCTCGGCGGCATCATTCTCGCGAGTTTCGGCCCTCTGACGGCCTTCTGCCTGTACACCCTCGGCCATTTCGCGCCGCTGATCGTGGTCTGGCGGTCCAAATGGAAAGTGCCGGTGTCGCGGCTGCCGCCCGAAGCGATGCTGACGGCGATCTCCGACGGCCTTCGCTTCACGTCTCTGTCGGCGGAGATCAAGACGGCGCTCGCACGCGGCTTCCTCTTCGGCCTGGCGGGCATCGCGATCCTCGCCCTTCTTCCGCTGGTCGTCCGCGACCAGCTGAAACAGGGAGCCGTCGCTTATGGTGTTCTCATGGCCGGCTTCGGCGCCGGCGCGTTGCTGGCAGGCCTGACCTCGACGGTGCTCAGGCGGAAATTGTCGGACGAGCAATTGTTGAAACTGGCTTGCATCGCCTGTGCGATCTGCACGATCAGCCTTTCGCTGACGCAAACCGCCGTCTTCGCCGTGCCCGCTCTGATGCTGGGCGGAGCCGGGTGGGTCCTGGGGTGGTCGGGCCTCAGCATCAGCGTGCAATGGGCGAGCCCCCGCTGGGTCGTCGGCCGTACGATCTCGCTCTACTACGCTCTCACCTCATGCGGTCTTGCCGTCGGGAGTTGGCTCTGGGGCATGGTTACCGAGAGCTATTCCCTGAGTTTCGCCTTGCAGGCGTCGACCGTGGCGTCCCTCGGTGTTGCGATTCTCGGTTTGATCCTGCCCATCCATCAGCGCAAGGATGCCGATGTCTCGACGCCGGATCACTTCGAGGCGCCCGCGATCAGCCTGGACCTGAAGCCGAGAAGCGGGCCGATCGCGGTGAAAATCGAGTATCGGATCGCCGCCGATCAGGTCGAGTCCTTCCTCGCCCTGATGCTGCAGCGCCGGCGCGCGCAGGGGCGCAACGGCGCAAGGCGATGGATTCTGACGCGCAATCTGCACGATACGGCGATCTGGACCGAGACGTTCCGCACGCCGACCTGGAACGACTACCTGCGTTTCAACTACCGCCGGACCGCTGCCGACAGGGCGCTGGATTCCAGCCTCGTTGATCTGCACATGGGGCATGAGGCGCCGGAAATGACGCTGTCGATCGAGCGGCCCACGGCGACACCGCGCAAGGGCGCTGTCTTCCGGCCCGACACGCCTCATAGTTGAGCCATGCCGATGGATGGGGATATCTAAATTCCAAGCCATCGGCTTTATGCCATGTCAGCGCCGCCGTGATATCTCCGCGACATGTCCTCCAAACAAAGAAAATTCGTGCGCGAACGCATGGTCGAAATGGCCAGGCTCGTCACGGAATCCGGCGTCCCGTACAACTGCATCATCAGGGATATTTCGGCCGGGGGAGCCATGGTGCGCATTCCGGCCGATGCGCAGATCTCGGGCTCGGTGCTGATCACGTCCGATACCGTGGGGACCAGCCGTGCTGCCGTCGTCAAATGGCGCGACGCGACGTCCATCGGCGTCGCCTTTTCGGGCCCTGGATCTTCGCGCCCGTCAATCCCCGGGACGCTGAAGGAGCGCTGAAATGGCGCGCGGCCCGGATCGGGTTTGACCTTACGCTCCGCTTGCTCCCCAGCCCTGATATATCGCCGTATCAATCCGCATTGCGGGGATCGAGCACGTTCCGCACAGATCACCAGCGCGAGGATGACGTTGCCGACGCCCTTGCCGAGAAAGGCGAGGATCATCTGCGCGACGAGGATGGCGGGGAACGACAGCTGCAGGTCGACCAGCCGCATGATCGCGCTGTCCGTGCGCCCACCGGCATAGGCTGCGACCAGGCCGAGCGTCGTGCCGATGGCTGCGGCGGCGACGGCGGAGCTGAAGCCGACCAGGAGCGAGATGCGAAGCCCGTAAAGGATGGCTGAGAGCATGTCGCGCCCCTGCTCGTCGGTGCCGAGCCAATAGGTCATGCCGGTTGCGGCCTGCGATCCCGGTGGCAATTGCCGATCCGCGGCTTCCCCCGCGTAGCCACATGCTGTCGCGCGGCTCGCCCCCGCCGACAGGCGCGCATCTTGATTCAGCGCAGCGTGCAGGGCCGCGAAGGCGAAGCCTTGATAGGAGCGGGCAACCCGATAGCCCTCGCGCTTCAGCTCGGCGGTCACGTAGCGCGGGATGCGGTTGGAAACGTCTATCGCATTGCCGGTCACGCTGAGGCGCGGCGCGGCCACGGCGATGAGTTCGAGCGTGCGGGCGAGGTCTGGATTGGCGACGATGTCGCCCGGTCGCTTCATGTTGCAGTCAGCGCGGAAATAGACGTCGCGCCCGGTCGCACTGAAGCGCAGCAGCTTCTCATTCGGCACCCGGCCCATGGCCGATGGGTCGAGCGCCATGGGGTAATGCATATAGGGGCGGATCATGAAGCCGTCGCGGGCATAGGCGATGACCGGCGCATCGATGTCGGCGAGGTCCATCGTGCCGTAGTCGGACAGGGCCGTCGTATAGCCCTGAGATTTCCGAGCGAACCGATCGACTGATAGCCGATCTCATTGATCTGCCCCTCGACGATGAAGGAGAAGCCGTCCGGCGCTTCGCCCAGAACCTTGTCGGCCCACATGTCGGCGCGCATGGAATTCCAGCACCTCATGCACGCCGCGCCGGGGCATGTAGATCTGCATCGAGCCGTAGCCGGCGATGCCGGTCATCTGCGGATCGACCACGCTCTGCACGAAGGCGCCGGCGATCGCGGCGTCGATGGCATTGCCGCCCCGGCGAAGAACCAGGGCTCCGGCCTCGACGGCTTCAGGCGGCGACGATCATTCCGGCCATGGCGACGCGCTCCTCAACCGGCTTGCTGATGGAACGCCGAGGGCGCGTATTGCGCCAGTTCCTGCAGCAGCATCGGCCAGGCCCGGAGCCCGAGCGCGACCGAAGGAACATGGAAGAACTCGTTGGGCGCGTGGACATCCTCGTCCGGCAGGTTGAAACCGAACATCAGCGTGTCCAGGCCCATCGTCTCCTTGAAGATCGCGGTGATCGGCACCGTCGCGCCGAGCCGGACATGCACGGGCTCTTGCCCAGAGGTCTGGCGCAGCACGGCCGTCGCCGCCTGGACCAGCGGATGATCCGCCGCCAGCGTGGACGCAGGCGAACCGCCGCCGATCGCCTCGAAGCCGACCTTAACGCCTGGCCGTGCCGCCGCGAGGATGTGCTCCTTCACCGCCTTGCTCGCCTGGTCCGGATCCTGCCCCGGCGCGAGGCGGATCGTGATCTTGGCGCGCGCTTCGTCGGGGATGACGGTCTTGGAGCCGGTGCCGGTGTAGCCGCCCCATAGGCCGTTCACGTCGATCGCGGGGCGCAGCGCCAAACGCTCGCGGATGCTGTAGCCGGGCTCGCCGGCCGCGATACCTCCGACATCGGCGACGAAGGCAGCCTCGTCGAAGGGCAAGGCCGCCGTATCGCGCCGGTCGCGCTCGGAGAGCGGGCGTACGGCATCCATCAGGGCAGGCACGGCGATGGCGCCGTCCGCGTCGTGGAGAGAGGCGACGATGGCCGCGAGTTCGTGCAGGGCATTGCGGACCGAGCCGCCGTAGCGGCCGGAATGCAGCTCCTTGTCGGCGGTCCGGACGACGAGTTCGAGCTTGGTCAGGCCGCGCGCGCCGACATTGATCGTGGGCACGGTCGGGCTCGCCCGGCCGCCATCGGCCGAGATCATCGCATCGGCTTTGAGCAGGTCGCCGTAGCGGCGCACGATCTCGTGCAGGCTCGGGCTGCCGGTCTCTTCCTCGCCCTCGATGAACAGCTTGATATTGACCGGGCAGCGGCCTTCGACCACGAGGAAGGCCGCCACCGTCTCGATCGCGATCGTGGTCGAGCCCTTCACGTCCGAGGCCCCCCGCGCATAGAGGCGCCCATCGCGGATCGTCGGCTCGAAGGGCGGTGATTGCCAGAACGCCAGCGGGTCCGGCGGCTGCACGTCGTAATGGCCGTAGACGATGATGGTTGGCGCGCCCGGCGCACCGACCCAGGCGCCGTAGACGGCAGGCTGCCCGCCACCATCGAGAAGCTGGACGTGGGTCAGACCGATGCCTTTCAGCCAGTCGAGCAGGAAGGTGCGGGTATCGGCCATGCCCTGTGCATAGGCGGGATCGGTGCTGACGCTCGGCAGCCTGAGGAAGGCATCGAGGCGGGCCATCACGTCATCATGGCGGCGCTGCAGATAGTCGACGACGGGTTCGGCGCTCATCGCGTGCCTCCGCTCATGAGTTCGGGAGACGGCTCTTCGGCCGGCGCCAGCAACGCGGCCGGCATCTCGATCTCGGCCGCGAGCAGCAGGAAGGAGAGCGTCTTGCCGTGGCCATCGAGCCCGAGGCTGCCGTTGACGCCGCCGTCCAGCACGTCGTCTAGGACGAAATTGAAGGCGTGGAGCTTCGGGAGCTCGTAGCGCCTGACGGCGGTGGGCTTGCGCTCGCGGAAGACGCGCGCGACGAAATCTTCAGTCAGCCGCTCGCGCAGTGGCTCGAAGAACCGCGGCTCGCGGCAAATGACCGCGATGTTGAGCCGGTTGCCCTTGTCACCGGAGCGGGCATGGGCGAGCTCGTAAAGGGAAACTGCGCGGTTCATTCCGTGTCCAGAAGCGAGATCTGCGGGGTGACATGCTTGCGGTCGACCAAGCAGGACGCACTGCGCAGCCGCGGGGTCAGGCGCCTGCGAACGCCGCCGCCACCGGCGGGGCCGGTGCAATACAAGGCTTCGACCTCGTCGAGCAGGCATTCCGCTGCAGCACGATCGGTGGTCTCGGCCGCGAACCGGACGCGCAGATCCCCGTCGCTGACACTCGGCATCTCGGCACTTAGCAGCGAGCCGGCCGTATCGCCGAAGACACTGACGACCCCGATCAGATCGGCGCGGACATGCAGGGATGGATGAAGGAAGGCCAGGCGCTTCGTCACCGTTTCGATGGCGAGCGCAGCGCGGGACCTCGCGTTCGGGCCGGCATAGGAAATCTCGGCCTCGGCCAGCAACCCGCCGTCGAAGCACACCGTCGCCTTCAACGCTTCGGGCCGGGCCCGCCCGCGCGCGCCGGCCACCCGGATGCGATCAGGCCCAATCTCCGTTAGCTCGACCTGCGTGAGATCGAGGATCGCATCAGGTGTCAGGTAGGCGGCCGGATCGTGAATCTCGTAGAGGATCTGTTCAGTGACCGTCCGGCGGTCGACCAGTCCGCCTGTCCCGGCCGGCTTGGTGATGGTGAAAGTGCCGTCGGGATCGACCTCGGCGATCGGATAGCCCAGCACATCCATCCCCGGCACGTCCTTGACGCCGGGATCGGCAAAATAGCCACCCGTCACCTGCGATCCGCATTCGAGGAGATGGCCTGCGAGAATGCCGGCCGCCAACCTGTCCCAATCGTCATCCGCCCAGCCGAAGCAATATTTGAGCGGGCCGAGGACGAGGGCGGGATCGGCGACGCGTCCGGTCACCACGATATCGGCTCCCTCTGCCAATGCCTCGGCAATCGCATCCGCGCCCAGATAGGCATTGGCCGAGATGATCGCAGGCTCGCCGCTCAGCAGCGTGCCGTCCGATTCCAGACGGGCGAAGTCGGCCGCCGTGAAGGTATCGCGCAGATCGTCGCCTGTGACGACCGCGATCTTGAGATCGGCACAGCCGAGCTCGGCAGCCCAGGCCTTGATCCTGGCGGCTGCTCCGAAGGGATTGGCCCCGCCGAAATTGCCAATGATCTTGATGTCCGCCGCTGCGCAGGGCGCCAGCGCCGGCCAAAGCAGGCGTTTCAGGGCAGGCACCTCGCCACGCGCCGGATCCGCCAGGCGGTCGAGCTGTGCGAGTGCAAGCGTGCGCTCCGCCAGCGTCTCGAAGATCAGGAAGCGCGGCCCGTCGTGACGCGCGAGCGCTTCGATCAGGGGGGCCGAAGCATCGGCGCGATCACCTGCGAAACCGGCCGCGGCGCCGATCCAAACCTGTTGTGCCACGATCGCTTTTCCGTCCCACCCGCGCTCAGTGCACGGTGGAAGGCAGCAAACGTCCGCTGATCAAAATGTCAAATAATGGCTGTTAATTTATGTATAGGCTTAGCCTATGAAGTTTGCCGTCCTTGGCTTTGGCTCCCATCATGAATCTCACTCTGCGCCAGTTCGAAATCCTCGTCGCCATCGGCGATACCTTGAGCCTTACCACCGCCGCGGAGAAGCTCGGCGTATCGCAGCCCTCTGTCAGCGAAACCTTGAGGCGCGTCGAGGGTGAGCTGGGCTGCAAGCTGGTCGACCGGGCGACGCGGCAGTTGGCCCTGACCTATGAAGGCCAGCATGTCGTGGCGAGCGCGCGGGAGGCTATGCGCAGCCTGGCCGGCACCTTCGAGGCGATCGCGCACCGAGGCGACGGCGTTCGTGGCCGCTTGTCCATCGCGGCATTGCCATCGGCCGTCTGCACTCTCCTGCCGCCGGTGCTGCGCGCCTTTCGCGAACGTTATCCGGGCATCGAGGTTTCCGTGCGCGATGCCTTGCAGGACCGGGCGACGACGATGCTGGAAGACGGCAGCGTCGATCTCGTCATCGCCGGGAGGCCTGCCGGGCAGGGCTCCTTCATCTTCGAGGAGATCGCCAGCGATCGGCTCAAGCTGGTCGTATCGCGCCGGCATTCCTTGTCCGGGCGCGACAGTGTCGGCTGGAGCGAACTGGCGAACTTCAAGTTCATCGCCATGTCCACGTCATCTTCCGTCCGGCGCCTGACCGATGCCGGTTTCATCCACGCCAATCTGCCGATCGCGCCGACTTACGAGGTCGACCAGATTTCCTGCGCCGCGGCGCTGGCCGCGGCCGGGCTTGGCATAACCGCGCTGCCGACGATGACCTTCGCCATGTTCAATGCCGATGAACTGGCGGTGGTGCCGCTGGTCGCGCCGACGATCGAGCGCAGCATCGGCATGACATGGCTGAAGGACCGGCCTCTCTCGGCCAGCGCGATCAAGTTCGTCGCCGTCCTGCGCTCCAGAGGCACGTAGGTTGGTGGCCTGAACCTGCACGGGCCGCGCTTGTCTGTCGCGATGCGAAATGACCTTTGACCATGCTTCGTTCGGTTCGCCTACGCGCAATGTTGCGGCAAGGAGGATGTACTGCATTGGCGGAACACGGACCGGTGCAGGAAGACCGCAATGCTTCCGCCTTCTCATTCTCTGCCGCTTCGAACGGCGTCCGAGCCCGCGCTCGCATCATTGAAGCGCATCGCCAGGACCTGGGCCGGACTGCAGGCCCGGGCAGCTGAAAGCTCCGCCGGACTTCTTCGTTGGGGGTCTTTGCGTCGAAGGCCGGTCCCGTCGTCGGTACGCGGCCGCTGAGCGTCGCGCCATGCGCATTCTCCTTGTCGAGGACGAGCCGGAACTGGTTGCGGCGCTGCGGACCGCCCTCGGGCAGCGCGGCATGCTCGTCGATCACGTCGCCACCTTGGCGGAGGGCGAGGAGGCGATCCTCGCGGGCGTTCACAGCGCGGTGCTGCTCGACCGCAACCTGTCCGATGGTGATGGGCTCCGCCTGCTCCCGTATATTCGCGCCCGAAAAACGGCTGTTCCGGTCATCGTTCTGACCGCGCTCGGCGAAACGGACGATCGCATCGAGGGGCTTGATGCCGGCGCGGACGACTATCTGCCGAAACCCTTCGCGATCGACGAGCTCCTGGCGCGGTTGCGCGCGGTTCTGCGTCGGTCGATCGAGCTGGCGCCGGATTTCCTGCGCATCGGCCTCTTCACGTTCGACTGGCAGAACCGAAGCGCCAGCGTCGGCGGGCAGCCACTCGGCCTGGCGCGTCGGGAGCTGCTGGCGCTGGAGGGCCTGCTGCGGCGACAAGGGCGCGTCGTCCAACGCGCCACTCTTGAAGATGCGGTCTATGGCTTCGATGACGAAATCCAGTCGAACGCGCTCGACATGCATATCTCGCGGCTGCGACGGAAGCTCAGGGATGCCGGCGCGCAGCTTGAAATCCATGGCGTCCGGGGCATCGGCTACCTGCTGAAACCAGCGCGATGAGGCCGCGCGCGCGACGCGTGCATTCGCTGAAATGGCGGCTGGTCCGGCGGCTTCTCACGCTTCAGGCGGCCGTGCTCTCGTTTCTGGTCGTGGGAGTCATCGCTGCGCTCTATGGCGGCGGCCATCTCCTTAATTTCGAGTCCGAGGACGTGACGGTCGATGCGCTGAAGGGCGCCGTCATGCGCGACGCCGCCGGCGATCTCACGATCGGCCCGACGCCTGCCATGACCGAGCTGCGCAGGACGGTGCCGGATCATTGGTTCATCGTTCGCGACCGTCAGGGGCGGCAGCTCGTCGAGGGGGCGCCGCCATCGAGCTTCGCGCGGATCGGCGCTGCGCTTGACGAGGTCGGCAACGCACGCATGGGCTGGAATCTCGGTGATCCGCCACGCCCGACGGCGCTGATGCGCTGGATCACGAGTCCGGCCGGCGAGATCCAGGTTCTGACCGGCCCCGGCGGAGAGGCGTCGTTGAGCTGGCTGGTCCAGGGCGTCCTCGTCGTATTCGCAAGCTTCGTGCTGCCCGCGCTCCTCATCATGGCGCTGGCGACGTTCATCGCGACACCCCTCGTCGTCGGCCGCGCCTTCGCCGGGCTCGATGCCGTCGCAGCCGAAGCGGAGCGCATCGACATCGAGCGCCAGGGGACGCGCCTGCCGATCGCGACGGTACCGGCCGAGGTGACCCCGCTGGTGAACGCGGTCAACCGCGCCTTGCAGCGGCTCGACGACGGGCACTCCAGGCGCAGGCGCTTCCTCGCCGATGCTGCGCATGAGCTGCGGACGCCGATCGCGATCCTGCAGACACGGCTCGAAACGCTGCCGGATACGGATCAGCGCAGCAGGTTGCTTGAGGACAATGCGCGGCTTGCCGTCATGGCCGAGCAATTGCTCGATCTGCAGCGTCTGGAAGGTGGCCGCGGCGTCTTCGTTTCGCTGGACCTCGTTGCGATAGGCCGGAGAGTGGCGATCGATCTCGCCCCCCTCGCGATCGCCGCCGGCTGTGCGCTCGCCTTCGAGACCGAAGCCGAGTCTGTCTGCGCCATCGGTGATGCCCCTGGCCTCGAACGGGCGCTGGCCAATCTCGTGCAGAATGCCATCCAGCATGGCGGCCGGTCTGGAACGATCACCATCGCCGTCGGAAAGGGGCGGACCGTCGATGTGATCGATGAGGGGCCCGGTATCGCTCCCGTCGAGCGTGAGCGGATTTTCGAGCCCTTCGCTCGTCTTGCGCATCGCGACCGGGGCGCCGGCCTCGGGCTGCATCTTGTTCGCGAAATCGCCCTGCTCCATGGCGGCGCGATCACGGTCCAGGATCGGGCGGTAGGAGCCTGCTTTCGCTTGACCCTACCGGAACCGGCTGGCGAAATGAGGCCGGTTACCCAGGCATAATGCAGAGATAATCCAGCAGGGCGAGTTCTGCCCCGCCTGCGTTTCGCGACGGACGACGCGCGGCGGAGGTCGCGCGGAATGATCCTCAATCGGCTAAGGGTCCTGCCGTTGCTCGGCATGCTGGTTACCGGTCTGTCAGCTTGCGCAAGCCCATCCAATCCGCCGTCGAACGCTCCCCTGGCGGCGACGATCGGACAGGCCTCGTACGCGAGGTCGGGCGCGCGGATCGGGAAGACGGCGGTGATCGTGGCGCTTTCGGGCGGCGGGGCACGCTCGGCCGCGTTCGGATATGGCGTCCTGTCGGCACTTGCCGAGCAGCCGGCTGCCGAGGGTGGAGGGCGGACGCTCGCCGATGACATCGCCGTCCTGGCGGGGGTCTCGGGCGGCGGCATGCTGGCCGCCTATGTCGCCTTGCACGGGCCTTCGGCGATACCGGCCTTCAAGCGCGATTTTCTCGACCGGGATCCAGAGGCGTCGCTGCGAACCACGATCACACCGGCCAACCTGCTGCGCGGCTACCGGGGTGGGGTGAATGATCTCGAAGGCCTCGCCGGCTGGCTCGACCAGCATCTCTACCATGGCGCCACGCTCGGCGATCTGCAGTCTTCCGGTAGGCCTCGTCTGCTGCTCCACGCGACCGATCTCTACAACCGTGCGCCGTTTCCCTTCGATCCAGCCAGCTTCCAGGCGATCTGCAGCGATTTCAGCGCCTTTCCGCTGTCCCATGCGGTCGCTGCTTCGGCGGCCGTGCCGGTCCTGTTCGCGCCGGTCGTCCTGGAAAACTACAATCCGACTTGCCCGGTCGGGGCCAGCGGGCCTGCCGCAGCCGCGGCTGAGCCCGGCTTCCGGGACGTGCGAGCCCGTTATGTCGCGGCGCCTGATCTGCGCTATCTCAAGCTGCTGGACGGTGGTCTGGTCGACAATCTGGCGACCCGCCACCTGATCGCCTCGATGCGCGGACAGGCGCCGGCGCCTTTGTCCGCGGAACAGGCGCGACGGGTGACGCGCGTGGTCGTGGTCGTGGCCGATGCCTCGATGCGCATCGGCGGCGACATGTCGAAGGCGCCGGACGGCCCCGGGGCTCTCGATACGGTCACGGCTTCGATCGACGCGATGATCGACAATGCGAGTCGTGCCAGCCTCGACGCGCTGGAACAGGAAACCAGGCGATGGCGACAGCGCATCATCCGCTGGCGCTGCGATGTTGCCAGGGCGCGAGACTGTGACAGGTTTGAGATCGAGCTGGTGAAGCTGTCCCTGGCCGATATCCGCGCCCCCGCCATGGCCGCCCGCATTCTCCAGGCTCACAACAAGCTCTCATTGACCGTCGGTGAGGTCGACCTGCTCTCCGGGCTAGGGCGCCGGCTTTTGGCCGCTGGCCTGCGACATGGCCGTGGCACTGCACGGCAATAAGGGGACATTCCAAGGAATGTCCCCTTCGGAGATTCGCCAAGTCTTGCTGCAGGAGCGTCTCGCCTGGGCCGGGTCAGCGAAGCCTGGCTTTCCCGGCTCGGTTAGGGCCGCTCAGTAGTAGCCGCAGACGCGGCGGTAGCCGATGACGTTGCCCCAGCGGTCGAAGCGCTCGACCATGTCGCAGGAGCGGACGGGGGCAGGGGCGTCATAGTAGCCGTAGCCATAGGCGGGGCGAGTGGCGCCGGCGATGATGGCACCCGCTGCGATCGCGCCGACCACGCCGGCTCCGACGCCCCAGCCGCCATAGCGGTAACCCCAGCGCGGGCGCGCCTCGGCGCCGGAAGCCGCGAAGGTGGCGGCCAGAGTCACGGCCGCGAGGGTCGCGGTCAGCGTCTTGCGGAACGTGGTCATGCTCGTCTCTCCCGATCGTTGCGAGGGCGAAGGTCTCGCCCTCCATGCCCATTGGTCGCGGGCTCCGATCGGTCGGTTCAAAGGAGACGCGGTATTATTTTCAGACCTTCGCTGCGCTGGCGGCGGCGTCGATATTCGCGACGAGTTCGGCATCGAGGCCGAGCGAGCCGGCCAGACCCGCGAGGAAGTCCTTCTCGGCGGCATTGTCCGGGTTGATGGCGATGCGCGCCGCCGTGTAAATCTGCGCCGCGAGCTCGGGGCTTTCGGCTGCCTCGACCAACGTATCGATCGAAGCCGGGTTCGCCATCTCCTTCGCCAGCCAGTCGTGGGCCTCCCGATCGAGGCCGGCTTCCTTGAGGCCGCCGAGGATCGCGCCCTGCTCCTCATCGTCGATATGGCCGTCAGCCGCTGCCGCCGCGATCATGGCGCGAATGAAGGTCAGGGTCGTGGCTTCGCTTGCAGCCTGCGGCTCGAAGCCGGTGCCAGCCGGCGCAGGCAGCAATTCCTGCTGGCCGGCGTTGAGCAGCGGTTTGCCGGCCTGATAGTTCTGATAGGCCTTGTAGGCGAGGCCGCCGATCAGCGCGAGGCCGCCGAGCTTGGCAGCGGAGCCGGCGACCGCGCGGCCTGTGCTCGTGCCGAAGACGAGCGCGCCGAGGCCGCCGAGCACGGCGGTCGCCAGGGCCGGATTGCTGTTGAACATGCCCTTGGCCTGCTCGATCAACTGCTCGGGCGTCCTGCCACCGGTGACGCGGCCGAGCGCATCGCCGGCACCCTGCTGCACGCCCGTCTGCCGCGCGGCATCGCCCAACCCTTGCGTCGCCTGGGTCAGAATCTGGCCGGCGAGACCGCCGAGCCCGCCCGAGCGCTGGACCTGATCGGCCAGCCCGCCGAGCATGCCGCCGATTCCGCCCTGTTGCCCGGCTTGCGCGCCAGCCTGGCTGCCGGCGCTGATCAGGGCGTCGAGCAGGGATTTGGCGTTGAACATGTCGCTATTTCTCCTGTTGGCGGCCATCGCGCCGCACAGTCGGGATCGATCAGCCGCATGAAAGCGGCATGACCAAGGCGCCAGTTTGCATAGCCGCGGGCTTATGTCATCGGCAGCGGCAGCACGCCCGGCTCTTTCAGCGTTTCCAGCGCGATTTCGGAGCGGACGCGGGCGACGCTTTCATGCGGCATCAGGATTTCGTTGACGAGCCGGGCCAGCGCCTTGAGGTCGCCGACCGCGACCTTGAGCAGGTAATCCGCCTCGCCCGTCAGGGCATGGGCCTCGAGGATCGCCGGGGTCAGGCGCACGAGGTCGCGGAAGCGGCGGGCATTGTCGCGCGTATGCGTATCGAGCGCGACATGGATGAAGACGATCACGCCGAGGCCGACGGCGGAGGGCTCCAGCGCCGCGCGATAGCCGCGGATGACGCCTTCCTGTTCCAAGCGCTGCCGGCGGCGCGAGACCTGGCTCGCCGACAGGCCGACCGTCTCGGCCAGCGCCGCATTGGTAAGCGAAGCGTCGGTCTGGAGCGCGTCCAGAAGGCGCCAGTCGAGCGCGTCGAGCGTGGCCATATCATGTATCCATGGCACTATTGATGCGCATATCATGCATCGAAAATTCTGAATGAGGCAAGTTTGCATGCAAATTGCCTGATGTCTGCGCGATCATTGGCGCAATCCGACAAGAGCAGACAGGAGGAATGCCCATGGGTCCGTTTCCGCACGATACTGCCCCGCCCGCGATTTCGGCCGCCAACCCGATGGGAACCGACGGCTTCGAGTTCGTCGAGTTCGCCCATCCCGAGCCGGAGAAGCTCGGCTCCCTCTTCGAGATGATGGGCTTCACCAAGGTCGCCCGCCACCGCTCGAAGCAGGTGACGCTCTATCGGCAGGGCGACGTCAATTTCGTCGTCAATGCCGAGCCCGATTCCTTCGCCCAGGCCTTCGCGGCCGAGCACGGTCCCTGCGCCTGCGCCATGGCCTTTCGCGTCGTCGATGCCAAGCACGCTTTCGAGCGGGCGGTGTCGCTCGGCGCCGAGCCCTATGAGAGCGCGATCGGGCCGGACGAGCTGGCGATCCCCGCCGTGCGCGGCATCGGCGGTTCGCTGCTCTATTTCGTCGATCGCTATGGCGAGAAGGGCTCGATCTGGGACGTCGATTTCGAATGGATCGGCGAGCGTGACCCGCATCCGGAGCAGGCCGGGCTCTACTATCTCGATCATCTCACCCATAACGTCATGCGCGGACACATGGATCATTGGGCCGACTGGTACGGCAAACTGTTCAATTTCCGCGAAATCCGCTTCTTCAACATCGAGGGCAAGCTGACCGGCCTGATCTCGCGGGCGCTGACCTCGCCTTGCGGCAAGATCCGCATCCCGATCAACGAGTCGCTCGACGACAAGAGCCAGATCGAGGAATACCTGCGCCAGTACAAGGGCGAGGGCATCCAGCATGTCGCGATGGGCTCGCGCGACATCTATGCCAGCGTCGAGGCCCTGCGAGGCAACGGCCTGCCGTTCATGCCGTCGCCGCCCGCGACCTATTACGAGAAGGTCGATGCCCGCGTGCCGAACCACGGCGAGCCGGTCGCGCGGCTCGAGGCCAACGGCATCCTGATCGACGGCGAGGGCGCGGTCGCGCTCGGCGAGAAGCAAGGCCGGATGAGCAAGGTGCTGCTGCAGATCTTCTCGGCCACGGTGGTCGGACCGATCTTCTTCGAGTTCATCGAGCGCAAGGGCGATGACGGCTTCGGCGAGGGCAATTTCCGCGCGCTGTTCGAGTCGATCGAGGAGGACCAGATCCGCAGGGGTGTGCTCAGCCCCGCCGCGGCGGAGTAATGATCAATCGCATGGCCGGCTCGGCCGGCCATGCGGATTACGGCGTGAGCTTGCGCATCATGAGTGGCGCGCCGACCGCCGGGTCCTTGCGCCACTGGCCATTCTCGAAGACGAGATCGGTGCCATGGCCCCTGCGCGCGACCAGTGTCAGATGCCCGTCGGCATAGCGCCAGGCGACAGGATCGAAGATCGTCAGCCCGGTATCCGGGCACATCCCCTCGAAGGCCGCTAGCTGGCGGCCATCGGCGGATGCTGGTGACAGCACGAGGCGGCAGGCCTCGCGGTTCTGCTGGCGCATCAGGACATAGCGCCCGGGCAGGGAAGCAGGCGCCGGTGCAGTCGCGGGGTCGACTTGCGTGATGCGCTGGGCTGCCGTTGCGGCGGCGCTCTGCGCGCGCTGCGGGGAGACGCGCGGATGGGCTCCCGACGACAGCTTGTAGACTTTGCCGTCGCTTCCCTTTCCGTCGAGGCCGGTTTCGGGCGAGCCGCTCTGGAACGCGACGACTTCCTTGCCGCCGGCATCCATGAATTGCGGCTGCCCTGCACCGTTCAGCGTCCAGGATGCGGCGGTATCGAGGATCGGCAGGGCGCGGCGGCAGGTGGCCGGAAAGCGCAACTGGCGCCTGTTGCCGGCCGCTTCCGCGCCGAGCGTGACGGTGCAGCTTCGCGAGGCATCGGCGAGGGCGAGCTCCCAGGCGCCGAGCCAGCGGCGGATTGCCTCGGGCGCCTTGTCGGCGCCGCGCGGCAGCGGCGCCGTCTGCGCGACCGCCGGCAGAGAGCCGGCGGCGAGGATCAGGAGCGGCAGCAGCCGGTGGATCAGGCCTTTTTCCATGGTGTCTCCGACACGGGCGTCAGCGGCCCCTTGCCATCGAACCATGAAACCATGTTGTCGACCAGAAGCTGGCCCATCGCCTCGCGGGTATGGACCGAGGCCGAGCCGACATGGGGCAGCAGCACGGCATGCTCGATCGCGATCAGCTCGGCCGGCACGCGCGGCTCGTCCTCGAACACGTCGAGGCCGGCGGAGAGGATGGTCTTGTCCTTGAGCGCCTTGATCAGCGCCTGTTCGTCGACGACCGTGCCGCGGCCGACATTGACCAGGATGCCGTTCGGACCCAGCGCCTTCAACACTTCGGCATTGATGATGTGGTGGGTCGAGGCGCCGCCCGGCGCGACCGAGATCAGCGTGTCGACATCGGCGGCCATGTCGACCAGCGAGGGATAGTAGGGATAGGACACGTCCGGCTGGCGCGAGCGGCCATGGTAGACGACCGGCAGGCCGAAGGCTTCGACGCGCTGCGCCACCGCCTTGCCGATGCGGCCGAGACCGACGATGCCGACCTTGCGGCCGCGCAGCGAGGTGGTGAGCGGATAATTGCCCTGCAGCCACTTGCCCTCGCGCAGGTAGCGGTCGACCTGCGGCAACTGGCGGACAGTGGCGATCAGCAGGCCGAGCGCGAGATCGGCGACCTCGTCGGTCAGGACGTCGGGCGTGTTGGTGACGACAAGGCCGCGCCGGCCGGCCTCGGCCGCGTCGACATGGTCGTAGCCGACGCCGAAGCTGGAGATGACCTCGAGCTTGGGCAGGGCGTCGAACAGCGCGCCGTCGACCCGGTTATGCCCGCCGCCGGCGGCGACGCCGCGCACCCGGCCCGCGACCTCGCGCAGCAGGGCGTCGCGATCGGCCGCCTTCCACAATTCATGGACGGTGAAGCGCGCCTTGAGCTGGTCGGCCGCATAGGCCATCAGCGGGCCGGTCTGGACGATTTCGGGCTTGGTGGAGGCTGTCATCGTGAGCTGTCCGTCTGTGGTGGCGAAGGTCGTTGATTCGGCTTGTCTGAATCGATTAAATTGATAGGGCGCGGGAAAACATGGCGCGGCCTGCTGGAGCGGCATAGCCCCGCCGCCGCATGAGCGCTATCCCATCACGCCTCGCCGATGGAGGCGAGGCGCTCATTTAGTATGCTTTATTTTGGCGGTTTTCCCAGTCTCTGTCGCGACATGCGTGCCGAGCGAGGCCAGCGTCGTGTTCAGGCTGTCGATGACGAGGCCGGCCATGCGGGCCGAGGCGAGATCGCCGTCGCGGTCGATGATCGCGAGCAGGACATGCTCGTGGTCGGGCAGGGATTCGATATAGGCGGCCTCGTCGCCGGTCTTGAGCAGCAATGACCATTGCAGCGTGGCGATGACCGCACTGGAGAGGCATTGCAGCGCGGCGTTCTGACAGGCAGAGAAGATCGCCTCGTGAAAGGCGAGGTCGGCCCGAATCGTGGCCTCGGCATAGGGTGCGCCATCGGCCATGCCGCGATAGGCGGCTTCGATGCGGGCTATGTCAGCCGAGGTCCGGCGCTGCGCGGCGAGGCGGGCGGTGCTGGGCTCGACGAAGCGGCGCAACTCGAAGAGATCGCGAATGAATTTCTCGTTGGGATCGGCTTCGAAATGCCAGGATAGCACATCCGGATCGAGCAGGTTCCAGCGCTCGCGCGGCGCGGCGCGGGTGCCACTCTTCGGGCGCGCCTCGACCAAGCCCTTGGCCGTCAGGATCTTGACGGCCTCGCGATAGGCAGTGCGCGAGACCGAGATCTCCGAGCGCAGGTCGTCCTCGTTCGGCAGGACCTCGCCTGCCTTGATGCGGCCGGAGATGACCGCGACGGCGAGCTTCTGGGCGACCTGGCCGAAGAGCCGGTCCGGATTGAGCGTCGTCGGCCGCGAGAAGTCGCGTACGCGCATCGCTTGTGCCCCTCCCTCGGGCGCCTTCGGCCAGCCTGAATTTGCGGCATCCCGAAGGTTGTGGCGGCGCTTGACAGGGCCGCTTCTATCGTATGACTTTATCGCAGATTGGAACGGACACAATCGCCGGTAACAGGCATGTCCGCTTTCATCATTCGGTCACAAGAAGCCGATTGTGGTCACAAGCCGCCTAAGGGGCGAGCGTGTGGTCAGGGAACGGAAAGCAGGGAAGGACGGCATGGCCTCAGTCCAGATCGCCGATGTGCGCAAGGCCTACGGGTCGACGCAGGTCATTCACGGCGTCGATATCGACATCAACGACGGCGAGTTCGTCATCCTGGTCGGCCCGTCCGGCTGCGGGAAGTCGACGCTGCTGCGCATGATCGCGGGGCTCGAGAACATCTCGGGCGGCGAGATTCGCATCGGTCCGAAGGTGGTGAACGACGTTCCGCCGAAGGAGCGCGACATCGCCATGGTGTTCCAGAACTATGCGCTCTATCCGCATATGACGGTCGCCGACAACATGGCTTTCTCGATGAAGCTGCGGAAGGCGCCGAAGAGCGAGATCGACGAGCGCGTCAACAAGGCGGCGCAGATCCTCGGCCTGACCAAGCTGCTCGACCGCTATCCGCGCCAGCTCTCCGGCGGCCAGCGCCAGCGCGTCGCGATGGGCCGCGCCATCGTGCGTGATCCGCAGGTCTTCCTGTTCGACGAGCCGCTCTCGAATCTCGACGCCAAGCTGCGCGTGCAGATGCGTACCGAGATCAAGGAACTGCACCAGCGCCTGAAGACCACCACGGTCTATGTCACGCACGACCAGATCGAGGCCATGACGATGGCCGACAAGATCGTCGTGATGCATGACGGCATCGTCGAACAGATGGGCGCCCCGCTCGATCTCTACGACAACCCCGCCAATCTCTTCGTCGCGGCCTTCATCGGCTCGCCTTCGATGAACCTGCTCAAGGGCAAGATCACCGGCGCCGGCTTCGAGACCGAAGGCGGCACCATCTGGCCGATCGGCAAGCATCCGGTCGGTTCCGACGGGCAGGCCGCCGTGCTGGGCATCCGCCCCGAGCATATCCGGCTCGATCCCAATGGCTTGAAGGCCGAGGTCGTCGTGATCGAGCCGATGGGCTCGGAGACGCAGGTCGTCGTCCGCTGCGGCGGGCAGGACCTGACCTGTATCTTCCGCGAGCGCATCTCGTCCAAGCCCGGTGAGACGATCGGCATCACGCCGGATACCAGCGTCACGCATCTCTTCGACGCTGCCACCGGCAAGCGGATCTGAGGGTATACGCCGAGCGTCCGGACCATTTGCGGCCCGGTTGATCAGGCGTTCTCTATCGAGAGTTCAGAACCGGCCTTTCCGATTTGCGATCGGGGTCGGCTCAAAGGAATTCGTCGCCCCAAGGCTGGGCGACGGATGATCGCTGTCAACGCCCATAATCATGCAGGACGGTGGTCCCATGCAGGCCGCCGCCGCGCCAACGGAGGAGACGGTTTCCATGAGCATTTCACGAAGAGACGTTCTGATCGGTGGTGCAGGTCTCGCGGCGGGCGCGACACTGCCGCTCGCCCCGTCCATCGCCCAGGCCAAGATTGAGCCGGGCGCGACGCTGCGCGTGCTGCGCCCGACCAAGTTCGTCGATCCCGACCAGGCCATCTTCAACGAGAACACCGAGGCCTTCACCAAGGCGACCGGCGTGCAGGTCAAGGTCGACTATGCCGGCTGGGAAGACCTGCGCCCGCAGACGGCAGTGACCGCCAATACCGGCGCGGGTCCGGATGTCGTGGTCGGCTGGGCCGATGACCCGCACATCTTCTCGGACAAGCTGATCGATCTCACCGATATCGCCGACGAGCTCGGCAAGAAATACGGCGGCTGGTACCCGATTGCCGAGAAATACGGCAAGAAGGACAAGACCAACCAGTGGATCTCGATCCCGATGGGCGCCTCCGGCGCGCCGGCGGTCTATCGCGAATCCTGGGTCAAGGAAGCGGGCTTCGACACCTTCCCGAAGGATCTCGACAACTTCCTCAAGCTCTGCCGCAAGCTCAAGGAGATCGGGCATCCCGCCGGTTTCGCGCTCGGCAATGCGGTGGGCGACGGCAACGCCTTCTGCAACTGGCTCGTCTGGACGCATGGCGGCTACATGGTCGACGAGAACAACAAGGTCGCGATCAACTCGAAGGAGACGATCGAGGCGCTGAAATACGCCAAGGCGCTCTACGAGACCTTCATCCCCGGCACGCTCTCCTGGCTCGACATCAGCAACAACAAGGCGCTGACGGCCGGTGAAATCGGCGTCACCCAGAACGGCGTCTCGCTCTATTTCTCGATCAAGAACTCGAAGGACGAGAAGACTGCGGCGATCGGCAAGGACCTGAACCACGCGACCATGCCGGTCGGCCCGCTCGGGCGTCCGTCGGAGCCGGCGCTGATCATCAACGCCATGGCGTTCAAGCACACCAAGTTCCCGAACGCGGCCAAGGAATATCTCCGCTTCATGATGGAGAAGGAGCAGTACGACAAGTGGCTGACCGGCTGCTACGGCTACTGGACCCAGCCCCTGAAGGCCTATGCCGAGAGCAAGGTCTGGTCGAGCGATCCGAAGATCGTGGTCTATCGCGACACCTGGGAGCGCGCGCTGTGGAGCGGCTACAAGGGCTCGATCAACGAGGCAGCCGGCACGGTCAATGCCGAATACGTGGTCGTCCAGATGGTTGCTTCGGTCTGCTCCGGCCAGGCGACGCCGGAAGAGGCCGCCAAGGAAGCCGAGCGCCGGGCCAAGCGCTACTACCGGACCTGACACGCAGATAGCGCTAACCCGGATATGCGCGGCCGCCGGCTTGTCCGGCGGCCGACGAGACATCGCATCGAATACGCTCCGAAAAGCCGCTTCCGCTTTTGGGACCGATGCCACAGCCGACCCGCACGCGAGGGCGCCATGGCCATAGCTGCCGCCGAAGCCCGAACCGTCCACAGCCTGCAACACAACTGGCTGGTGCGTCTGTTCGATTACAAGCCGTTCCTGATCTTCCTGTGCCTGCTGCCGGCGGCGGGTTTCCTGCTGGTCTTCCTCAGCTATCCCCTGGGGCTGGGCATCTGGCTCGCCTTCACCGACACGCGCATCGGCCGCGTCGGGCATTTCATCGGTTTCGAGAATTTCGAGTCGCTCTGGTACGACCGGGTCTTCATCACCTCGGTCTGGAACACGCTGCTCTATACGGGCGTGGCGACTTTCGGGAAATTCGCGCTCGGCCTCTGGCTGGCGCTGCTGCTCAACAACCATCTGCCGTTCAAGTCGTTGCTCCGGGCGATCATCCTGATCCCCTGGATCGTGCCGACCGTGCTCTCGGCGATCGCCTTCTGGTGGATCTACGATCCGCAGTTCTCGATCATCTCCTATGTGCTGGTCGACGTGCTCGGCTGGCGCGACACTTACATCGACTTCCTCGGCCAGCCCTGGCCGGCGCGGTTCTCGCTGATGGCCGCCAATATCTGGCGCGGTATTCCTTTCGTCGCGATCAGCCTCTTGGCCGGCCTGCAGACGATCTCGCCCTCGCTCTACGAGGCGGCGATGCTCGACGGCGCCAATTCCTGGCAGCGCTTCCGGCATGTCACGCTGCCGATGCTGATGCCGATCCTGGCGGTGGTGCTGACCTTCTCGGTGCTGTTCACCTTCACCGATTTCCAGCTCGTCTACGCGATCACCCGCGGCGGGCCGGTCAACGCCACGCATCTGATGGCGACGCTCGCCTTCCAGCGTGGCATCCCGGGCGGCCAGCTCGGCGAGGGCGCGGCGATCGCGGTCGCGATGATCCCGTTCCTCGTGATGGCTACGCTGTTCAGCTATTTCGGCCTGTCCCGGCGCAAGTGGCAGCAGGGGGAAGACAATGACTGATCAGACCCTGGGAGCGCGCCCGCATCTGACCGACAAGGAGCGTGAAGGCGTCATCGACTGGTCGTCCGGCCCGCGGCGCTTCATCACGCTCTACCTGCCGCTGTCGCTGTTCCTGCTCGTGCTGCTGTTCCCGTTCTACTGGATGGCGATCACGGCGATCAAACCGAACGCCGAACTGCTCGACTACAAGAACAACAACCCGTTCTGGGTGAAGTCGCCGACGCTGGAGAACATCCACAAGCTGCTCTTCCAGACGGACTATCCGCAATGGCTGTGGACCACGATGATGGTTGCCGCCGTGGCGACGGCGCTCTCGCTGTTCTCCAGCGTGCTTGCGGCCTATGCGATCCAGCGCCTGCGGTTCAAGGGCTCGCAATATGTGGGTCTGGCGATCTATCTCGCCTATCTCGTGCCGCCCTCGATCCTGTTCATCCCGCTGGCGACGCTGATCTTCCAGTTCGGCCTGTTCGACTCGCCGCTGGCGCTGATCCTGACCTATCCGACCTTCCTGATCCCGTTCTGCACCTGGCTCCTGATCGGCTATTTCAAGTCGATCCCCTACGAGCTTGAGGAATGCGCGATGATCGACGGGGCGACGCGCCTGCAGACGCTGTGGCGAATCACACTGCCGCTCGCCATGCCCGGCTTGATCTCGGCCGGCATCTTCGCCTTCACCCTGTCCTGGAACGAGTTCATCTATGCGCTCGCCTTCATCCAGTCGGCGGAGAAGAAGACGGTTCCGGTCGCGGTGCTGACCCAGCTCGTCGAGGGCGACGTCTATCACTGGGGCTCGCTGATGGCCGGCGCGCTGCTCGGCTCGATCCCGGTCGCGATCCTCTATTCCTTCTTTGTCGACTACTACGTCGCGTCCATGACGGGTGCCGTGAAGGAGTAACCGGCGTTCGCGCCGGATTTCTTGCGGGCATGGCGTGAGCTGTGCCCGCTTTCGTTCCGAGAGTGTCTGCCTTATGTCCGCTCAACCGATATCCAGCATCGCCTTCGTCGGGCTCGGCGCCATGGGCGCGCCGATGGCCGAGAACCTCGTCAAGAAGCAGTTCCGCGTCACAGGCTTCGACATGCGCGAAGCGGCGCGTGATGCGCTCGTCGCAGCAGGTGGGCATGCGACGGCGAGCGCGAAGGACGCGGCCAGTGGTGCCGAGGCGCTGGTGCTGATGGTCGTCAACGCCGCGCAGGCGCGCTCCGTGCTGTTCGAGGCAGGGGCGTTGGATGCTCTGGCGCCGGGCGCGATCGTGATCCTGATGGCGACCTGCCCGCCGGGCGAGGCCGAGGCGATTGCGGCGGAGGTCACGAAGACCGGGCGGCACTTTATCGACGCGCCGGTCTCAGGCGGTGTGAACGGTGCGCGCAATGCGACGCTGACCATCATGGTCGGTGCGCCCAGCGACAGCTTCGCACGTGCGAAGCCGCTGCTCGATGCGCTCGGCGACAAGGTCTTCCATGTCGGCGAAAAGGCCGGGCAGGGCGCGACGGTGAAGACCGTGAACCAGCTCCTCGCCGGCGTGCATATCGCGGTCGCGGCCGAGGCCCTGTCGCTGGCCGAGAAGGCCGGGATCGACGGGCGCCTGCTCTTCGAGATCATGGGCGGCTCGGCCGCCTCGTCCTGGATGCTCAGGGATCGCGGGCCGCGCATGCACGAGCCCGATCCGGTGGTGGCGAGTGCCGTCGACATCTTCGTCAAGGACCTCGGCATCGTGCTCGATGCCGGACGTGCCGCGAAGACGGCGCTGCCGCTGGCCGCGGCGGCGCATCAGATGTTTCTCTCGGCGTCCGGTCTCGGTCATGGCGGACGCGACGATTCGCAGGTTGTGCGGGCCTACCGCGCGCTCAATGCGAAGCCCGCGAACGATGAGTGAAGGGCGTTGGCTCGATGGCGGACATCCTCAGCCCTCATCCTGAGGAGCGCTTCGGAGAAGCGCGTCTCGAAGGAGGTTCCAGGAGGCTCCCGAGCACGCTGGAACCTCCTTCGAGACGGCCCTGCGGGCCTCCTCAGGATGAGGGCTTGAGAGATAGGCCTCTAGCGCGGCGGCGGGCAGGTCGTTCCGCGGACGATGAGCGCGGGCGTCAGCAGCAGGCGTTGCGCCGGGGCGGTGGGATCGGCGATGCGGTTCAGCAGGAACTCGGCCGATTTGGCGCCCATGTCGTTCTGGAAGTTGAAGATGGTGGTCAGCGCCGGGAACCACTGTGCGGCCTCCTTCACGTCGTCGCAGCCGACGATCGAGAAATCGCGGCCGGCCTCCAGCCCGCGATGGCGCAGGCCGAGCATGGCACCGAAGGCGGCGAGATCATTCATGCAGGTGGCGGCGGTCGGCGGATCATGGGCATCGAGCACCTTCTGGATGCCCTTCAGCCCGTTCTCGCGGGTGCCGTAGTCGAAATGGACGAGAGCGGGATCGAAGGGCAGGCCGTGGCGGGCGAGCGCGTCGCGATAGCCTGCATAGCGGTTGCGGCCGGTCGAGATGTTCTCGTTGGCGCAGAGGAAGGCGATACGGCGGTGGCCAAGCCCGATCAGGTGCTCCACCGCCAGATTGGCGCCGTGGCGATCGTCGGCGCCGACGAAATCGAGACCGAGCTCGGGGATCTCGCGCGAGAGCTGCACGATCGGGACGCCGGCATCGATCAGGGGAGCGAGGCTCTCCGCCGTGCTACCGCCGGCCGAGCACAGGACCATACCGTCCGGCCGGTATTCGGCGAGCGTGCCGAGCACGCGCTGCTGCCGGTTGAGGTCCTCGGCATAGGTCCCGAGGAGGATCGAGCGGTCGTAGCGGCCAGCGGTTTCCTCGATCGCCGCGAGCAATTCGGCGAAATAGGGATTGGTGATGTCGTGGAAGCCGACGCCGATGATGTTGGTGCGGTCGGTGCGCAGCGAGGCGGCGCTGCGGTTGTAGCTGTAGCCCATCTCGCGGGCGATCTCGCGCACGCGGTTGCGGGTCGCTTCTGCGACGAGCGGCGAGCCGCGCAGGGCCAGCGACACCGTTGCGGTCGAGACCGAGAGACGCTCGGCGATGACCTGAAGCGTGACGCGGCTGCGGCCGGCAGGTGGCGGGCTATTGGGCTGTCGGGGCCCGGGCGGGTCGCTGGCAGTCATGACTCGTCCACACTGAGCGCGGGCCTCAGGGCCGGCTTCCGGTCCGGCCATTTCGCCGACTTCCGGCTCCATCTCAACCATATCAGCGGGAGAATTTGAAGATGACTGCAACCAAAGAGTCCGTGGGCTTCATCGGCGTCGGCCTGATGGGGCAGGGCATGGCCCGCAATCTCCTCGACAAGGGCTTCCCGCTGACCGTGATGGGACATCGCAACCGCAAGCCGGTCGAGGAGCTGGTCGCGGCCGGTGCGGTCGAGGCCAAGACGCCGAAGGAGCTTGCTGCGCGCGCCGGGATCATCTTCCTGTGCGTGACCGGCTCGGCCCAGGTCGAGGCGGTGCTGAAAGGCGAGAACGGTATCGTCGCCGGAGCGAAGCCGGGCACCGTGATCGTAGACTGCTCGACCTCCGATCCGACGGTGACGGTGAAGCTCGCGGCGGAGCTGGAGGCGAAGGGCCTGCATCTCGCCGACGCTCCGCTCGGCGGCACGCCGGCGCAGGCGGCGCTCGGTCAGCTCTCGGCGATGGTCGGGGCGTCTTCCGAGGTGTTCGCCCGGATCAAGCCGGCCTGCGAGGCCTGGGCCCAGAAGATCGTGCATCTTGGGCCGGTCGGCGACGGCCACAAGATGAAGCTGATCAACAATTTCCTGTCGCTCGGCTATGCCGCGATCTATGCGGAGGCGCTGACGCTCGGCCAGAAGATCGGGATCACGCCGCAGACCTTCGACAGCGTCATTCGCGGCAGCCGGATGGATTGCGGGTTCTATCAGACCTTCATGAAGTACGTTCTGGAGCGCGACCGAGACGCCCACAGGTTCACGCTGAGCAACGCGCTGAAGGACGTGCGCTATCTGGAGAGCGTGGCCAACGAGGCCGGCGTCGCCAATCCGGTCGGCAATGCCGTGAAGAACAGCTATGCCGCGGCCGTCGCAAGCGGCAAGGGCGAGGATTACGTGCCGATGCTCTCTGACTGGATCGCGGGGCTCAACGGCACCTCGCTTGCCGGCAAGGGTTGATCAGCCGCGTTCAGGCTGCGCCAGCAGTTGTGACAGGCCGTCCGAAAGCCCGACGCTGGCGACCGGTGCGGGGAAGGCGAGGTCGCCCTCCTGCGGCTTCGGCCGGGGCCGGTCAAGTTCGGCCAGCAGCATGCGGATGCCGGCCTCGGCCGAGCAGATCACGGGCACGTCGACATGCGGCTGGACGCGGGGCGCGAGCCCCGCAAGCCCGGCCCCACCAAGGATGACGGCGCCTGCGCCATCACGTTTGGCAACCCGGCGGCAGGCCTCGGCCAGCATGGCGATCGAGCCGTTGGGATCGCGGGCGATATCGGCGCCGGTGGGGGCGACGGTCTCGACGGCGGCGAGACGGTCACCCAGCCCGATCGAGCCGACGAATTCATGCAGCATCGGCCCCCAGCGCTCGCCGCCGGTGACGATGGCGAAGCGCTCGGCCTTCTTCGCGGCATAGCGGCTGCTGGCCTCGGCCATGCCGATCACCGGGATCCGCGCCATTTCCTTGAGTGCCAGCAGGCCAGGGTCGCCGAAACAGGCGAGGTAGACGCCGTCGCAATCCTGGCCATGCTCGGCGAAGGCTTCGAGCGCGGCATGGGCGGCGATGACGCCGGAACTGCGGCTGGCGATGTAATGCGCTCCGAAGCGGCCGGTGGCCGGCACGAGCTCAGCCCCAGCCGGCAGATAGGGCTGGACCACGCGGGTCACCAGCGCCGTCATTTCCGGCATCGTGTTGGGGTTCAGCAGGAGAATGCGCAAGCGAGGCCTCACAATCCGTAATCCAGCCGCAAGGCGTCGCCGGTCGTGCGATCGGGCAATGGGAGTGCTGCGGCTGTCAGGAGCGAACGGTGTGTCATCGATTTGAAATCACAGCAGATGTGCCGTTCGGCTCGCAAGCGGGTGAATGGAGAAACAGTGCTTCCATTCCGGCACGGCCGGTCCTCTCGGCACTGCCCGGCGTTCTCGCATCCCATGGCGTTCGCAGCAAGGGCGAGATGGGCCGGCCGGTCATGTCGTTGCGCCCTATGTCGGTGGCGATGTTTCGTGCTTGGCGGGATGGCTCGGCGCCGGCTTCGTAATCGCGCATGGCGTTCGACTGAAGCGGATCGGCGGCTTCGTGGTGACCAGACGACCCTCCTGGGGATGTTCCACGGTCTCGAAGAAGCCCGTCGCCTTCAGATGCGGATCGTCCAGCAGGTCGTCGAGCGTGTTGACGGCGGAGCAAGGCACGTCGATCCGGCCGAGGATCGCTAGCCATTCGGCGGAAGAGCGATGCGACAGGCACTCCGCGAGGCGCTCATAGAGCGTGTCGATCATCGCGGCGCGGGCGGCGCTCTCGCCGAGCGCGGGTTCGGTCGCCCAATCCTCGCGTCCGGCCGCCTGGAACAGGGCGCGCCAATGTGTGGCCGTATAGGGCATGACGGCGATGAAGCCGTCCGCAGTGCGGTAGGGCCGGCGATGCCGCGAGAGGACGCGGGAATAGCCGCTTGCGCCGAGCGCGGGTTCGAAGCTGCGGCCGCCG
This sequence comes from uncultured Allobosea sp., assembly GCF_945957345.1. GTDB lineage: Bacteria > Pseudomonadota > Alphaproteobacteria > Rhizobiales > Beijerinckiaceae > Allobosea. The sequence continues at coordinate 50,831 of NZ_CAMFKW010000029.1, forward strand.
AGATGCTCGACCGCGAGGAAGGAGACCATCGCCTCGAACATCGGCACTTCGATCGCCTGGCCTTCGCCCGAGACCGCCCGGTGATAGAGGGCGGCATTGATCGCGCTGACGGCGAAGAGAGCAGTCGTCTTGTCGGCGACGATGGTCGGCGCATAGGCCGGCGCGTCGCCGGTGCGTTGTGCGAGTGCAGCCCAACCCGAGGCGGCCTGGATGACGTCGTCATAGGCCGGCCGGTCGCGATAGGGCCCGTCCTGCCCGAAGCCGACGATGGCGCAGTAGATCAGGCGCGGATGCTGGGCGAGCAGCGTCTCCGGATCGAGCCCGTAACGGCGGGCAGCCTCCATCCGCATGTTGTGGATGAAGACGTCGGCTCTGGCGATGAGTTCGCGCAGATGCGCCAAGTCCTCGGCCGATCTCATGTCGAGCACGATGCTGCGCTTGTTGCGATTGCAGTTGAGGAAGGCCGCACCCATGCCCGGCGTGCGGGCGGGGCCGGGCGCGCGCATGATGTCGCCGCCGGGCGGCTCGATCTTGAGTACGTCGGCGCCCATGTCGCCCAACGTCTGGGTCGCATAGGGACCGGCGATGACCGTGGTCAGGTCGACGATCTTGATCCCGTCCAGCGGTCCCGGCATGCGCGTGCGAATCTCCGTTCGGGACGCAGTGAAGCCGCCATCCACCCGAGGCGCAACGCTGCTCGAGACGGGGGCACCCCCGCCCCGCGCGCGGCGGGCGGCATGGAGCCGCAAAGTGCGCTTTTTACGCTGTCGACAACTTGGATGCTGCGTGCATATCATGCTGCCGTCCGAAGCGGGTTCTCGCTGACAGGCATGTTCGGAGGCGGTGATGACGATGCTGCATTTCAAGAACTTCGCTTTGCTCGAACCCGGTTTCGCCGAGCTGCGCCAGGGCTACGAGCTCGTTGTCGAGGGCGACCAGATCCGCGAGCTTTCCGACAAGCCGCTGAAGCCGGCCAAGGCCGATGTGATCGATTGCGGCGGCCGCACGCTGATGCCCGGGCTGATCGACAGCCATGTCCATGTCTTCCTGTCCGAGGTCTATATCCGGACGATGGAGAGCATGCCGCTGACGCTGATGACGGCGCGCGCTGTCCGGCTGATGAAGGGCATGCTCGATCGCGGCTTCACCAGCGTGCGCGATACGGGCGGTGCCGACTGGGGCATCAAGGAGGCGGTCGAGAAGGGCGATGTCGCCGGGCCGCGCCTGTTCATCGCTGGTGCCGCCATCGGCCCGACCGGCGGCCATAGCGATCCGCGCCGGCGCACCGATTTCGGCGCGCGCTGCCACTGCTGTAACGCCATGGCCTATACGATGAACGTCTCCGACGGCGTCTCCTCGGTGCGCAAATCGGTGCGCGAGCAGATGCGGCTTGGCGCCGACCATATCAAGATCATGATGTCCGGCGGCGTCGCCAGCCCCTATGATCCGCTGGATTCGATGCAGTTCAGCGTCGACGAGGTGAAGACCGCGGTCGAGGAGGCGAAGGCCTTCGGCCGCTATGTCTGCGCCCACGCCTACACCCCGGAGGCGATCACGCGGGCGGCGCAATGCGGCGTGCGCGCGATCGAGCACGGCAATCTGATCGACGACGCCTCGGCCAAGCTGATGGCCGAGAACAACATGTTCCTGACCGCCAATCTTGTCGCCTATTACGCGATGAAGGAGCGGGCGGCCGAGTTCGGCATGACCAGCGACATGCTGGCCAAGAACGATCTCGTCATCGACGGCGGCCTGCGTTCCCTTGAAATCTGCAAGCGCGCCGGCGTGCCGGTCGCCTATGGCTCGGACCTGCTCGGCCAGTTGCAGAGCGAGCAGTCGCGCGAGTTCCTGCTGCGCCGCGAGGTGCTCTCGCCGCTGGAGATCATCCGCTCGGCGACGACGGTCGGCGCCCAGATCCTGCGCATGGAAGGCAAGCTCGGCACGGTCCAGACCGGTGCCTTCGCCGACCTGATCCTCGTCGACGGCGACCCGTTGAAGGATCTCGCGCTGTTCCAGGAGCAGGGCAAGCATCTGGCCGCGATCATGAAGGGCGGCGCCTTCCACAAGAACACGCTGCACTGAAAGCCTGCCCGTCAATCGGGCGCGGCATGACGGAAATGCAGGCTTCACTGTTTGTAAGTGGCGTCGCACACTGCCGCTCAAACGAGGGGATGGTCTTGACCTTCAGAGCGGACAAAAGGCGGCAGGGAACAGGAATGCCCTGCCACAGGGGAACAACCGGATGAGCGGCCGTTCGCCGCGCATCGGGCGCTATGCGCTGAACGGTGCCGCCGGGCTGTCGCTCGGCTTCATCCTGCTTCCCCTGATCTTCGTGACCTGGCTCGCCTTTTTCCGGCAGGAGATTCCCTCCTTTCCGCCGGAGGGCTACTCGCTGAAATGGTTCTCCGGGGCCGCTGAGAACAAATCCTTCATCGACGGCTTCGTGCTGAGCGTGCAGGTCGCCGTGGCGGCGACGCTGATCGGCCTGCTGCTCGGGGTGCCGGCGAGCCTTGCCCTGGTGCGCCACCGCATCCCTTTAGGGGGTGGTATCAGCACGCTCCTGCTGCTGCCTCTGGTGATGCCGGGCATCGTGCTGGGCACCGCGACCTATGTCTTCCAGATCGAGGTCGAGATCGCCACGGAATGGCAGGTGATGGGCTCGCTCGCCGGGCTCGTCGCGGCGCATACGCTGGTCGTGATCCCCTGGGTGGTGCGATTGGTGACGGCGAGCCTCGTCGGCTTCGACCGCTCGATCGAGGAAGCCGCGCAGAATCTGGGCGCCGGCCCGGTCACGACCTTCTGGCGGGTGACGCTGCCGAGCATCCGGCCGGGCATCGTGGCCGCCGCGTTGTTCAGCTTCGTGACCTCGTTCGGCAATCTCGAGATGAGCCTGTTCCTGGTCGGGCCAGGGCGCACGACGCTGCCGATCGCGATCCTCCAGTATCTCGAATGGAAGATCGATCCGACGGTAGCGGCGGCCTCGCTCATTCAGATCGTTCTGATCGGCGTCGCGATGGTCGTGACCGATCGCTATGTCAAATTGAGCCGGGTGGTGTGAACGGATGGCAAGTTCCTAACGATGGCGAGATCCTAACGTGGCACGTCTCTCTCTTTCGCATCTGAAGAAGACGTACGGCGCGCTGACGGTCGTCGACGATGTCGATATTGCCGTTGCCGATGGCGAGTTCCTCGTGCTGCTCGGCCCGTCCGGCTGCGGCAAGACCACGACCCTGCGCATGATCGCCGGCTTCATCGCGCCGACCTCCGGCGCGATCACCATCGGCGAGCAGGACGTCACCAACCTGCCGCCGTGGAAGCGGCATTGCGGGCTGGTCTTCCAGAGCTACGCGCTGTTCCCGCATATGACCGTCGCGCAGAACGTGGCTTTCGGGCTTGAGATGCACAAGGTGCCGCAGGCCGAGCGCGGTCCGCGCGTCGCCGAAGCGCTGCGTCTCGTCCGGCTCGGCGGCTTCGACGAGCGCTATCCGCGCCAGCTCTCCGGCGGACAGCAGCAGCGCGTCGCCTTGGCCCGTGCGCTGGCGATGGAGCCGCAGGTGCTGCTGCTGGACGAGCCGCTCTCCAATCTCGACGCCAAGCTGCGCCTGGAGGTGCGAATCGAGATCCGCGAATTGCAGCAGAAGCTCGGCCTGACCACGATCATGGTGACGCATGACCAGGAGGAGGCGCTGACGATGGCAGACCGCCTCGTCGTCATGGAAAAGGGGCAGGTTCGCCAGATCGGCACCCAGCGCGAGCTCTACGAGAAGCCGGCCGACCGCTTCGTCGCCGGCTTCATCGGGCGCAGCGCTTTCGTCGAAGGGCAGGTCACGGGGCAGGGCCGGTTTCGAACGGCCGGCGGACTCGATGTCGCCTGCAATGCTGCCGCCGCGTCAGGGCCTGCAACGCTCGCTCTGCGACCGGAGCGGATCGCGGTCGGCGGCGAGGCGGACGGCTTGCCCAATCGCTTCCCGGCGCGGATCGAGCACGCCTCCTATCTCGGCGCGCTGCTTGATGTGCAGGTCGCGCTCAACGAGCAGGACCGCATGCTCCTGCAGATTCCGAACCGGGTCGGGCTGGCCGAGCCGCAACCGGGCGAAACCATCACGATAGGCTGGGCCGAAAGCGCCGGGCTCGTCTATCCGCAAGGGGCCTGAAAGCCCATCCGGCGTCCAGAAAACGAGGGGAATACCATGGCTTCATTCGACAGGCGGGACCTTTTGAAAGGTGCAGGCGCGGCAGCGCTCGCCACGGCCACCGGCATGCCAGCCTTCGCCCAATCCGGCGGGCGCGTTGTCGTCGGCACCTGGGGTGGCGACTATGCTAGGCTTCTGACCAAAAACATCGAGGACCCGATCCTCAAGCCCAAGGGCATCGAGGTGGTACAGGATCAGGCCGGCGACGCGCCGCGCCGGGCCAAGATGGTAGCCGAGAAGCGCCTGCCGCGCGGCACGGTCGATATCCAGGGCCTTTCCGCCGCCAACATGTTCGAGATGAACGAGGCCGGCGTGCTCGAGCAGATCGATTACGCCAAGCTGCCCAACGCCAAGAACCTGCTGCCGACGATGAAATATCCCTATGGGATGGGGCATATCTATTCGGGCAACGTGGTCATCTACAATCCCAAGATCATCTCGCCGGCGCCGAAGGGCTTCAAGGACTGGCTCGACCCGAAATGGGGCTCGAAGATCGGCTTCATCGACATCCAGTACCAGTCGATTTTCATCGCAGCCTCGATGGCAGCGACCGACGGCAAGGACATGAACGATATCGAGAAGGCCAAGGAGGTCCTGCTCGCCGTCAAGAAGGCCGGCGCGCGCGTCTATCCGACCAACGAGGCCTTCGCCCAGGCGATGAAGAACGAGGAAGTCGGCATCAGCGCGATCTGGAAGGCGCGCGTCGTGCAGTGGCAGAACGCCGGCATCCCCTGCGAGGCGGTCTCGCCGGTCGAAGGCATCCCGACCTATGTTTCGGGCTTCGTGATCCAGAAGAACGCGCCGAACAAGGAAAACGCCTACGCCTATATGGACGCGATGCTCGCCAAGGCGCCGCAGGAGGCCTTCGCCGTCGACATGGGCTATAACGGCACCGTCACCGGTCTCAATGTCGATCCGGCGCTGCACAAGCGCATCGGCTTCACGCCTGAAGAAGAGAAGACCCTGAAGGACCTAGACTACGCCTTCCTCGCCAAGAACGACGCGGCGATGAAGGAGTGGTGGGACAAGGTCTTCAAGGGCTGACATGGCTCGTCCGTCCGACCATCGCGGCCGCCTGACGCGGCTTTCTGCGCTTCCGGTGCTCACGGACAGATGTCCGCTGCGCGCCGGTTCTCGAAAGCCGCGCCATCCGGCTCGCGCTGGCGAACGGTCGAACCATGCCGCCGACATAAGCTTGGGGGGTGATTTATGAGCGCCGCTCCCGAAGCCGTCGCCGGTGCCCGCACCAGACTCGCCGGCCTGCTCGTCGTGCCGGCGACGCTCTTCGTCGCCCTCATGCTGATCGGGCCGCTGGCGATCCTGTTCCGCTACTCGCTCAACAAGTTCGTGCCCGGCCAGTTCATGGTCGATGCGCTGGTGATCGAGAACTACGTCAAGTTCTTCACCGACGCCTATTATCTCAACGTGCTCGTCCGCACGGTCCGCGTCGCGGTGATCTGCACGCTGGCCTGCCTGATCATGGGCTTCCCGCTCGCCTATGTGCTGGCGCGGACGCAGAGTCGCTTCAAGAACCTGATGGTCATCGCGGTGGTGCTGCCGCTCTTCGTGGGCAACGCGGTGCGTGCTGCCGGCTGGATGACGCTCTTTGGCAGCAAGGGGGCGCTGAACGCCTCGCTGATGGGGCTTGGCCTGATCGATCAGCCGCTGGAGATCATGTACACGGAAAACGCCGTACTGATCGGCATCATCGCGGTCAACCTGCCCTTCATGGTGCTGACCCTGCAGAGCGTGATCGAGGGCATTCCGCGCAATGTCGAGGAGGCCGCCTTCAGTCTTGGCGCCGGCCCTGCGGCGATGTTCCGCCGCGTGCTCTGGCCGCTGGCGCTGCCGGGCATCCTCGCAGGCACGATCCTGACCTTCATCCTGGCGATGAACGCCTATGCCACGCCGGTGCTGCTGGGCGGGCCGAAATTCCAGATGATGGGGCCGCTGGTCTACGGGCAATTCGCGCAGCAGAACAACTGGCCCTTCGGTGGCGCGATCTCGTTCATCCTGATGACCGCGACGATCCTGCTGACCATGATCGCCCATCTCACCGTGCAGCGGCGCTATCGCTGAGGCAGCCTGAAACGAAACCGCCTCCGACCAGTGGTCGGAGGCGGTTTTCTCTCATTGCTCGGGCTTACTCGGCAGCCTGCAAGACCGGCTGTTCGATATCGTGCCGGGCGAGCGGGCGGTTGCCCGCCAGCTTGCGCATCAGCACGTAGAAGACCGGCGTCAGGAAGATGCCGAAGGCGGTGACGCCGATCATGCCGGAAAAGACCGCGATGCCCATGGCCTGCCGCATCTCGGCGCCGGCCCCGGTCGAGATCACCAGCGGCACCACGCCCATGACGAAGGCGAGCGACGTCATCAGGATCGGACGCAGGCGCAGGCGGCTGGCCTCGATCGCGGCCTGGACCGGTGTCCTGCCCTCGAATTCGAGCTCACGCGCGAATTCGACGATCAGGATGGCGTTCTTGGCGGATAGTCCGACCAGGACGACGAGGCCGATCTGGGTGAAGACATTGTTGTCTCCGCCCGAGAGCCAGACGCCGGTCAGCGCCGCGAGCAGGCCCATCGGGATGATCAGCAGGATCGCGATCGGCAGTGTCATGCTCTCGTACTGGGCCGCCAGCACCAGGAAGACCAGCAGGATGGCAACCGGGAACACGATTACCGCCGAGTTGCCGGCGAGGATCTCCTGATAGGTCAGCTCGGTCCATTCGAAGGCGAAGCCCTTGGGCAGGGTCTCCTTGGCGATGCGCTCCACCGCCGCCTGCGCCTGCCCCGAGGAGAAGCCCGGAGCCGCGCCGGCATTGATGTCAGCCGAGAGGAAGCCGTTATAGCGCATCGCACGCTCCGGGCCGGAATCGGTGCGCACGTTGAGCACCGCGCTGAGCGGGATCATCTCGCCGGAGGTCGAGCGCACCTTGAGCTGGCCGATATGCTCCGGCTGGGCGCGGAAGGGTGCATCGGCCTGGACGCGCACGGTGTAGGTACGGCCGAAACGGTTGAAGTCGTTGACATAGGTCGAGCCGAGATAGGTCTGCAGCGTGTCGAAGACCTCCGTCACGGGCACGCCGAGCTGGCGGGCCTTGGTGCGGTCGATATCGGCATAGAGCTGCGGGACATTGACCTGGAAGCTCGAGAACATGCCGGCGATCTCAGGTGCCTGCGCGGCCTTGCCCATGAAAGCCTTGGTCGCCTCGTCCAGCGCGGCATAGCCGAGGCCGGCGCGATCCTCGATCTGCAGCTTGAAGCCGCCGATGGTGCCGAGACCCTGCACGGGCGGCGGCGGGAACATCGCGATGAAGGCCTCCTTGATGCCCGAGAATTCCTTGTTGAGCTGCATCGCGATGGCGTTGCCGCTGAGCGACGGGTTCTTGCGCTGGTCGAAGGGCTTCAGGCCGACGAAGACGATGCCGGAATTCGACGAGTTGGTGAAACCGTTGATCGAGAGGCCGGGGAAGGAGATCGCGTTCTCGACGCCCGGATGCTTCAGCGCGATCTCGTCCATGCGGCGGATGACATCCTCCGTGCGGTCGAGGGTCGCGGCATCAGGCAACTGCGCGAAGCCGACGAGATACTGCTTGTCCTGGCCCGGCACGAAACCCGAGGGCACGGCCTTGAACAACACGCCGGTCGCGCCGAGCATGACGACATAGACCGCCAGCATCACGGCGCGATGCGAGATCACCCGGCGCACGCCGCCGCCATAGGCCTCGGACGAGCGGTTGAAGAAGCGATTGAAGGCGCGGAAGAACCAGCCGAACAGCTTGTCCATGACCCGGGTCAGGGCGTCTTTGGGGGCGTGGTGGCCCTTGAGGAGGAGCGCGGCGAGAGCCGGCGACAGCGTCAGAGAGTTGATCGCCGAGATCACCGTCGAGATCGCGATGGTCAGCGCGAACTGGCGGTAGAACTGGCCGGTCAGGCCTGAGATGAAGGCGAGCGGCACGAAGACCGCGACCAGCACCAGGGCGATCGCGATGATCGGACCGGAGACCTCGCGCATCGCCTTGTAGGTGGCCTCGCGCGGCGAGAGCCCGTTCTCGATATTGCGCTCGACATTCTCGACCACCACGATCGCGTCGTCGACGACGATGCCGATCGCGAGCACCAGCCCGAACAGGCTGAGCGCATTGATCGAGAAGCCCATGACATACATCACCGCGAAGGTGCCGACGATCGAGATCGGGACGGCAACGAGCGGGATGATCGAGGCGCGCCAGGTCTGCAGGAAGACGATGACGACCAGCACGACGAGTGCGACGGCCTCCAGCAGCGTAGAGATCACCGCCTTGATCGAAGCGCGGACGAACTGGGTGGTGTCGTAGACGATCGAATAGTCGACGCCCTCGGGCATGTTCTGCTTGATCTCGCGCATCGTCGCCTGGACGCGATCGGCGATCGCGATGGCGTTCGAGCCCGGCGCCTGGAAGACCGGTACGGCGACGGCGGACTTGCCGTTGAGCAGCGAGCGCAGCGCATAATCCGCCGCGCCGAGCTCGATGCGGGAGATATCCTTCAGGCGGACAACCGCGCCGTCGGCCGCGGTCTTGACGATGATTTCGCCGAACTGCTCCTCGTTCTGGAGGCGGCCCTGAGCATTGACCGAAAGCTGGAGGTCGAGGCCCGGCGCGTTTGGCGAGGCGCCGATCACGCCGGCTGCGGCCTGGACGTTCTGGGCGCGAATCTCGCGCACGATATCGCCTGGCGAAAGCCCGTGCTCGGCGACCTTCTGCGGGTCGAGCCAGACGCGCATCGAATAGTCGCCCGAGCCGAAGAGCTGGACCTGTCCGACGCCGTCGATGCGGGCGAGTCGATCCTTGACGTTCAGCACCGCGTAGTTGCGCAGGTAGGTCATGTCGTAGCGGCCGTTTGGCGAGGTGATGTGCACCACCATCGTCAGGTCGGGGGAGCTCTTGACCGTAGTGACGCCGAGCCGGCGCACCTCCTCGGGCAGGCGCGGCTCGGCCTGGCTGACACGGTTCTGGACGAGCTGCTGGGCCTTGTCGGGGTCGGTGCCGAGCCGGAAGGTGACGTTCAGCGTCATGACGCCGTCGGTCGTCGCCTGGCTCGACATGTAGAGCATGCCCTCGACGCCGTTGATCTGCTCCTCGATCGGCGTCGCCACCGTCTCGGCGATCACGCGCGGGCTGGCGCCCGGATATTGCGCCCGGACGACGACGGTCGGCGGGACGACCTCGGGGTATTCCGAGATCGGCAGGGCCCTGATCGAGAGCAGCCCTGCCAGGAAGATCAGGACGGAGAGGACCGCCGCGAAGATCGGTCGGTCGATGAAGAATTTCGAGAGGTTCATGGGGCGCCCCCTTTCGAGCGGCTTATTGGACCTGCGGCCACGGACCCGCCCTTGCGGCATCCGTGGCAGGTCATTGACGTCAGCGTTGCGCGAGTTCGGTCGCGGACTTCTTCAGTTCGCTCTTCTGCGCCATCGGCACCGGCTCGGGTGCGACCGTCGCGCCGGGGCGCACGCGCTGGAGCCCGTTGACGACGATGCGCTCGCCGGGCTTCAGGCCGGCCGTGACGACGCGCAGGCCGTCATGGGCGGCGCCGAGCGAGACCTCGCGCCAGTTAGCCTTGGCGTCGTCGCCGACGACGAAGACGAACTTCTTGTTCTGGTCGGTGCCGACGGCGCGCTCGTTGATGACGAGCTGCTGCTCGGCCCTGGCCTGGCCGAGCTGGACCCGGACGAACTGGCCGGGCATCAGCTTGCCGTCGGGGTTGTCGAGCCGGGCGCGCACGCGCACCGTGCCGCTGGCGCCGTCGATGCCGTTATCGACGAAATGCAGCTTGCCGGTGAACTGTGCGGCCTGCGCCGTTGCGGTGGTGAGCCGGACCGGGATTTGTTCCAAGGCGCGCGATCCGTCCGGCAACGAGGCCAGTGCATCGAGCACGCTGCGCTCGTCGGCATTGAAGGCGGCATAGATCGGATCGACCGAGAGCAGCGAGGTCAGGACCTGCCCGCCGGCCGCGATCAGGTTGCCGATCGTGACGTCGAGCCGGCCGATGCGGCCGCTGATCGGGGCGCGGATCTGGGTGTAGTCGAGGTTGAGCTGCGCCGTGCGGCGAGCGGCCTCGGCTGCTTGCAGATTGGCCTGCGCTTCCCGCAGATTGTTCACGCGGGTGTCGACGTCGCGCTGGGAGAGGTTACGCGTCGCCTGCAATTGCTGGCCGCGCTCGTTCTCGCTCTCGGCAAGGGCGACTCTGGCCTTCGCGCCCTGCACCTGAGCCTCGGCCCGCTGGAGATCGGCGAGATAGGGTGCTTGGTCGATGCTGACGAGCAGGTCGCCCTGCTTCACGAGATTGCCTTCGCGGAAATGCACTGCCTCGACGATGCCGGCGACGCGCGAGCGCAGTTCGACGCGCTCGATCGCTTCCAGCCGGCCGGAGAATTCAGCCCAGGGCACGATCTCGCGGGCCTCGACGGTCGCGACTGAGACGGGGACGGCCGGCGAGGCCGCAGGGGCGGTGTCGCCCTGCGCGCGGGTGCCGGAGAGGGTAAAGACCGCGACGGCGCTCAGTGCGACGGAGGCGGTGAGGCCGGCCAAAAGGCCGCGACGGTTCGTTCCCGGAATCATGGGGTCGGTCCTTCCTTGGAAATGCTCGGGGTGTTCGAAAGAGAGGGGCCGCTAGGAGGGCGCGGTCCGTTCATAGAAGGCGGCGATCTCGCCACAGCTCTTGCAGAGACAGGAGCCTTCCTCCGCCGCATCCGCATAGGCCTGCGGCCAGCGGGTGGGCGCGGTGAACTCGACATGGCGGACGGCGATGCCAGCCTGGCCGAGACGATCGGCGTATTGCGCGGCTTCGTCACGCATCGGGTCGTCCTGTCCGCTGATCAGCAGGGCCGGCGGCAGGCCGGTGAGGCGCGTCGCCTGGAGCGGGGCGGCGTAGGGGTGGGCGGCGCGCTCGGGCGTACCGAGATAATCGGCCCAGCCATCGGCCCAGCGGCAGCCGACGGGGCCGGCCTGGACTCCGCGCAGCGAGGCTGTGCCGAGGCAGGCGTCGAGCATCGGCGAGAACAGGATCTGGCCGGCGAGCGCCGGGCCGCCGCGATCGCGCGCCATCATGGCGAGCGCCGCCGCGAGATTGCCGCCGGCTTCCTCGCCGGCGATGTAGAGCGGCGCGCTGCGCGTCGCCCAGCGATTGCGCCCCCTGGCAAGAGCCTCCAGCGCTGCATAGATGCGCTCCAACGTCTCGGGGAAGCGCTGTGCCGGCGCGAGCGGATAGGAGAGCGAGAACACGACCGCGCCGGCTTCCGTCAAGGCCGTGGCGACGGCCTGACCTTCGGCTGGCGAGCCGCTGTTGAAGTGGCCGCCATGCAAGTGCAGCACGAGCCCGGCATTGTCCGGGACCTCGGCGGGCACGTAGAGCCGGCCGGTGAAGGTCTCTCCACGGGCGCTCAGGGTTTCCTCCCGCCAGAAGACGGAGAGGACCGGTTGCAGTTTCTGCGCGGCGATCGCGGGCATGACTCACCCTCGCTGTTGCGTTGCAGCACGAGATAGTGAATCGGTATTCCGGAATAAATACGCTATCTGCTCATTCATTGTTCACCTATGGAAATAATCTGAGGGCCTATGGACCAGCTTGCCGCGATGCGGGCTTTCGTGCGGGTCGTCGAGACCGGGACCTTCACGCGCGCCGCCGATCTCCTGGACATGCCGAAGCCGACCGTCACCAAGCTGATCCAGCAGCTTGAGGCGCATCTGCGCGCCAAGCTGCTGAACCGGACGACGCGGCGCGTGACCGTGACCATGGACGGCGCCGCCTATTACGAGCGGGCGCTGCGCCTGCTCGATGAACTTTCCGAGCTCGATTCCAGCCTCACCCTGGCGCAGGCACGGCCGAGCGGGCGGCTCAGGGTCGATTGCAGCTCCTCGCTGGCGATCTCTGTGATCATCCCGGCGCTGCATGAGTTCCACGCGCGCTATCCCGATATCCAGCTCGACCTTGGCCTGAGCGATCGGCCGGCCGACCTGATCGGCGAGAATCTGGACTGTGCCGTGCGGGCGGGCGAGATCGTCGACCAGAGCCTGATCGCGCGGCGGATCGGCGAGATGCAGCTCATCACCTGCGCGACGCCGGACTATCTCGCGCGCTTCGGCACACCGCTGCATCCGCGCGATATCGAGAACGGACACCAGATCGTAGCCTACCGCCCTGCGCTCGGGGGGCGGGTCATGTCCATGGTCTATCAGAACCGCAGCGAGACGATCGAGGTCAGCGGGCGCCACACGATCGCGCTCAATGACGGGATGGGCTATCTCGCGGCCGGGCTCGCCAGCCATGGCATCATGCAGTTACCGACCTTCATGGCGCGCGTACCGATCGCGGACGGGCGGCTCGTGCCGCTGCTGCTGGACTGGTGCGCGGCGCCGAAACCGCTGCACATCGTCTATCCGCCGAACCGCCATCTCAGCAACAAGGTGCGCGTCTTCGTGGACTGGCTGGCGGAGCTGTTCGCGCGGGACGAATTCGTCCTGTCGCGCGGTGCGGGCTTCCCGGCTGGCTGCAAGCCGTCGCTCCTGCCGGTGATGCCGGGGTCGAGCCCGCCAAGGGCCGATCAGCTCTCTTCGAGCAGCAGTGCGTAGATGTCTTCGCCCCCCGCGGCCTTGCGGATGCGTTCGCGGATATCGGCCGGGCGCAGGCGCTTCGCGATGCAGGCCAGCGCATCGATGCGGCCCTTGCCGCCGTTGACCGGCGTCAGCACAAGGCAGACGAGATCGACCGGCGCGCCGTCGATCGCCTCATAGGCGACGGGCTTCTCCAATCGCGCCAGCAGTCCGAAGGGCTCGGTGAGCCCTTCGACCGGCGCATGCGGCATCGCCAGTCCGCCGCCGACGCCGGTCGAGCCCAATGCCTCGCGGCGGTTCAGTGCTTCGAGGATCGCGGCTTCGGGCAGGGAGAGCTGCGCGGCGGCTTTCTTTGCGAGGGCGCGAAAGAGGGCGGGCTTGGTCGCCGCGGCCAGCCTGACGATCGAACGCGGGCGGATGATGTCGGATGGAATCATGGATCAGTCTTAGGCCTTGCGGCAGGGCTCACTCAGCTTCGCGCAGGCGGTAGCCGACGCCGGTCTCGGTGGTGATGTATTGCGGCTGATCGGGGATGCGCTCGATCTTCTGGCGGAGCTGCCGGACATAGACGCGCAGGTACTGGACATCGGCCGAGGCGCCCCAGACCTGCTTCATGAGGTACTGGTGGGTCAGCACCTTGCCGGCATGCTGCACGAGGATGCGCAGGATGTCGTATTCCTTGGGCGAGAGCTTCACCTCCTGCTCGCCCAGCCTGACGATGCGCTTGACCAGATCGACCGAGAGCTCGCCGGTCTGGAAAATCGGCTTCTCGCCCTGCTGCTGGAGCTTGTGGCGTAGCGCCACGCGCAGACGCGCCGCCAGTTCCTTCATGCCGAAGGGCTTGGTGACATAGTCGTCGGCGCCGTTTTCCAAGGCTTCGACAATGCCGGCCTCGTCGGTGCGGCTCGACAGGATGACGATCGGCAACGCCAGCGCTTCGGCACGCCATTTCTGCAGGAGCTCCTGCCCGGAGAGGTCGGGCAGGCCGAGATCGAGGATGACGAGATCGGGCAGGTCCTCGGCTATGCGCTCGATCGCCTCGCGCGCCGTCGCGGCTTCGCGGATGGCGTAGCCCTCGGTCGAGAGGCCGACGCGGAGCAGGCGGCGGATCGCCGGCTCGTCGTCCACGACCAGCACCTTGATGTCCGTTGCCGTCATGACTGTGGTTCCAATTGTTCGGGCGTGGCCTCGGCCGGCATGCGGAGGGTGAAGACGGCACCGCTGCGGTCCGTGCGGTTGGCCGCCGTGATCGTGCCGCCCATCGCCTCGACGAAACCGCGGCAGATGGCGAGGCCGAGCCCGGTTCCGGCACGGACCTGATCGCCCTTCCTGACGCGGTAGAAGCTGTCGAAGACGCGTTCGAGATCGGCGGGCGGCAGGCCCGGCCCTTCGTCGGTCACCGTCACCAGAACCTCGCGGGCGTCCTGCCGGGCGCGTATGGCGATGGCGCTGCTGGCGGGGGCGTATTTCGCGGCGTTGTCGAGGAGATTGAACAGCACCTGCTCGAACAGGACGGGATCGAGCCTGAGCATCGGCAGGTCGCCGGGCAGGGCTGTTTCGACGTGATGGCCGGCGGTGATCTTGCTGGCGCGGCGGAGCGCGCTGCCGACCACGTCGGCGACATCGACCAGCGCCGCGTTCGGCTCCATCGCGCCGGATTCGATCCGGGTCATGTCGAGGAGATTGGCGATGAAGCGGTTCAGCCGCTCGGATTCGTCGATCACGGTCGCGAGCAGGGCGGTGTAGTCCTCCTCCGGCAGGGCCTGGGGATAGTCGCGCAAGGTGCCGGCCGCGCCCAGGATCGAGGCGAGCGGCGTCTTGAGATCATGCGAGATCGAGGTCAGCAGGGCCGAGCGCAGGCGGTCGGCCTCGGCCGCGAGCTTGGCGCGGTCGACATCGGCGACGAGCTGGATGCGCTCGATGGCGACGGCGGCCTGGTCTGCCAGCGCATCGAGCAGGCGCTGCTGCTCTGGCGTTAGAAGCGGGCCTTCCTTGTCGTCGTCGAGGCCGATCACGCCGATAGCGGTGCGGCCGGTGCGCAGGGGCAGGTAGAGCCTTTTGGCGCCCGGAAGCGTGTCGGCGCCGCGCCCGGCGGGGCGGTCATGCTCCCAGGCCCAGCGCGCGGCGGCGATATCGGCATCGACCAGCGTGTCGTCGGGCGGATAGCCGGCACGGACGGCGATCGTTCCGTCCTCGGGCATCAGGATCACGACACGCAGGCGCAGCATCGAGGCGATCTGAAAGGCGCTGGCCCAGAGCACGTCGTCGAGCGTGCCGGTGCCGGCGAGTTTCTTGGAGAAGAGATAGAGGTCCTCGGTGGTGCGGGCGCGCTGGCGGGCGGCATTGGCCTGGCGCTGGACGCGGGCCGTGAGGTTCGAGGCGATGAGTGCGACGAGCAGGAAAAAGCCGAGCGCGACGACGTTCTCGGGATCGGCGATCGTGAGCGTGTAGAGCGGCGCGATGAAAAAGAAATTCAGCGCGAGTGCGCTGAGGACCGAGGCAAACAGCGCTGGCCACAGGCCTGCCGTCACGGCCGAGGCGAGCACGGCGGTGAGGAAGACCAGCGCGATATTGCGCAGGTCCATGATCTGGCTGAGCAATTCGGCTGCGCCAAGGGCGACGGCGACATAGGCCAGCGCCGCGAGATAGGGCTTGGGCGAGAAGCTGGACTTGCCGATGGCCGAGACCCCGCCATCCTTCTCCGCCGCCTGTTCGCGCAAGGCGACGACATGCACGCCGATATCGCCGGCTCGATTGATCAGTTCATGCGAGACCGAGGGGCGCAGCCATTCGCGCCAGCGGGACTTTGCCGGCTTGCCGACGATGATCTGGGTGACGTTGCCGGCTGCGGCATGACGCAGGATTTCGCCGGCGACGTCCTGGCCGGGCAGGGTGACGGCCTCGCCGCCGAGCTGCGCTGCGAGCCGGAGCGCGTTGGCGATGCGGGTCTTGGCCTCCTCCGGCAGCGCGGCTGCCTGGGGCGTCTCGACATGGAGCGCGCTCCAGGGAGCGCGCAGGCGGTCGGCCTGCCGCTTGGCATGGCGGATCAGGGCAGGCGCCCCGGCGCTATCGTCGATGCAGACGAGGATGCGCTCGCCCGCCGCCCATGGCCCGGAGATCGCGTGCTCCTGCATATGGCTGAGGAGCTGGTCGTCGACCCGCTGCGCTGTGCGGCGCAGCGCGAGCTCGCGCAGGGCTGTCAGGTTGCCCGGCGAGAAGTAGTTCGCGACGGCGCGCTTGGCGGTCTTGCCGAGATAGACCTTGCCCTCTTCGAGGCGTTTGATCAGGTCGGCCGGCGTCAGGTCGATGATCTCGATGTCGTCGGCGCGGTCGACGATCGAATCCGGCACGGTCTCGCGCACGCGGATGCGGGTGATCTGGGCGACGACGTCGTTCAGGCTCTCGACATGCTGGATGTTGAGCGTGGTGTAGACGTCGATGCCGCGCGACAGCAATTCCTCGACATCGAGATAGCGCTTGGGATGGCGGCTGCCCGGCGCGTTGGTATGGGCGAGCTCGTCGACGAGAACGAGGGAGGGGCGGCGCGCCAGGATGGCGTCGATGTCCATCTCGTCGAGCGCGCGACCCTTGTAGTCGACGAGCCGGCGCGGGACGATCTCGAAGCCGTCGACCAAGCTTTTCGTCTCGCTGCGGCCATGGGTCTCGACGACGCCGATCACGACATCGACCCCTTCGGCCCGGCGGGCGCGGCCGGAGGTCAGCATCTCATAGGTCTTGCCGACGCCGGGCGCTGCGCCGAGGAAGATCTTCAGGCGCCCGCGCCCTTCGCGCTGGGCACTCGCCAGCAGCGCCTCCGGGGAGGGCCTGCCTCTCGTCTCGCGATGGCTGTCGGCGATGGTCATGCGGGTCCGCACGGAAAGCGGCGGCGCCACATGCGCCGCCGGGGTCTTTGTGTCAGCGCTGGATCGCGCCGTCGAGAGCGAGGTTCAAGGCAAGCACGTTGACGACGGGCTCGCCGAGGAAGCCGAGCTTGCGCTGCTCGATATGGGCATCGACCAGCGCCTTGAGCGTCGCGGGGGCCGTGTTGCGCGCCTTGGCAACGCGCGCGACCTGGAAATAGGCGGCCTCGGGCGAGATATGCGGGTCGAGCCCGCTGCCGGAAGTCGTCACCAGCTCCATCGGCACCGGCGCGCCCGGGTTCTCGGCCTTGAGCCTTTCGGTCTCGGCCTTGATGCGCTCGATCAGCTTCGGATTGGTCGGCCCGAGATTGGAGCCGCCGGAATTGGCCGCGTTATAGGGCGCGTCGACAGTCTTGGTGGCGTCGCTCGGGTCGGTTCCGGTCGTCGCCGAAGGGCGGCCGTGGAAATAGCGCTCGCTGGTGAAATTCTGGCCGATCAGGCTGGAGCCGACGATCTTGCCGTCCTTCTCGATCAGGCTGCCATTGGCCTGGCGCGGGAAGACGGCCTGGGCGATGCCGGTCATCGCCAGCGGGTAGGCGAGGCCGGTGATGGCGGTCAGCGCGACGATCATCACGAGGGCGGGGCGGATCTGCTTGAGCATGGTCGAATTCCTCAGACGAGGCCGATAGCGGTGATGGCCATGTCGATGGCCTTGATGCCGATGAAGGGGACGACGAGGCCGCCGAGCCCGTAGACGAGCAGGTTGCGGCTGAGCAGGGCGCCGGCACCGACGGCGCGGTACTTCACGCCCTTCAGCGCGAGCGGGATCAGCGCGACGATGATCAGAGCGTTGAAGATGATCGCGGAGAGGATGGCGCTCTGCGGCGTCTGCAGCCCCATGATGTTGAGCGCGCCGAGCTGCGGATAGAAGGCCAGGAACATCGCCGGGATGATCGCGAAATACTTGGCGACGTCGTTGGCGATCGAGAAGGTCGTCAGCGCGCCGCGCGTCATCAGGAGCTGCTTGCCGATCTCGACGATCTCGATGAGCTTGGTCGGGTCGCTATCGAGATCGACCATGTTGCCGGCCTCGCGGGCCGCGACCGTGCCAGTGTTCATGGCGACGCCGACATCGGCCTGGGCGAGGGCAGGGGCGTCGTTGGTGCCATCGCCGCACATGGCGACGAGCTTGCCCTTGGCCTGTTCCTCGCGGATCAGCGCGAGCTTGTTCTCGGGGGTGGCTTGAGCGAGGAAATCGTCGACGCCGGCCTCGGCCGCGATGGCGGCAGCGGTCATCGGGTTGTCGCCGGTGATCATCACCGTGCGGATGCCCATGCGGCGCAGTTCCGTGAAGCGCTCGCGGATGCCGCCCTTGACGATATCCTTGAGGTGGATGACGCCGAGCAGCCGCCCGTCTCGCGCGACCGCGAGCGGGGTGCCGCCGGCCTTGGCGATCTCGGCGGCGATGGCCTGGATCTCGCGCACGGCCTCGGTGCCGGCGCCCTCGACATATTTCAGGACGGCATCGACCGCGCCCTTGCGAATCTGCGACCCCTCGAGATCGACGCCGCTCATCCGGCTCTGGGCAGTGAAGGGCACGAAGGTCGCGTGCAGCGAGCCCATGTCGCGGGCGCGGATGGCGTATTTCTCCTTGGCGAGCACGACGATCGAGCGGCCTTCCGGCGTCTCGTCGGCGAGCGAGGCGATCTGGGCGGCATCGGCCAGCTCCTGCTCGCTGACGCCGCGGACGGGGCGGAACTCGGTCGCCTGGCGGTTGCCGAGCGTGATCGTGCCGGTCTTGTCGAGCAGCAGCGTATCGACGTCGCCGGCGGCCTCGACGGCACGGCCGGACATGGCGAGCACGTTGAAGCGCACGAGCCGGTCCATGCCGGCGATGCCGATGGCCGAGAGCAGCGCGCCGATCGTGGTCGGGATCAGCGTCACGAACAGCGCGACCAGAACGACGACCGGGATATAGCCGCCGGCATAGGTGGCGAAGCTCGGGATCGTCACGGTCGCGAGCACGAAGATCAGCGTCATGCCGGCAAGCAGGATGTTGAGCGCGATCTCGTTCGGCGTCTTCTGGCGCTCGGCGCCCTCGACCAGCGCGATCATGCGGTCGATGAAGGTCGAGCCGGCTGCGGCGGTGATGCGCACGCGGATCCAGTCGGAGAGCACCTGCGTGCCACCGGTCACGGCCGAACGGTCGCCGCCGGATTCGCGGATCACGGGGGCAGATTCGCCGGTGATCGCTGCCTCGTTCACCGAGGCGACACCCTCGATCACCTCGCCGTCCGACGGGATGATGTCGCCGGCCTCGACCAGCACGACGTCGCCGACCTTGAGCGAGGTGCCGGGCACGAGCCGGAACTGGCTGCGGTCATCGCCCGAGAGCAGCTTGGCTTCCGTCTCGCTACGGGTCTTGCGCAGCGAGTCAGCCTGGGCCTTGCCGCGCCCCTCCGCCACCGCTTCGGCGAAATTGGCGAAGAGGACGGTGAACCAGAGCCAGAGCACGATCTGGAAGGAGAAGCCAAGATTGGCGCCTCCGGTGGCGAGATCCTTGACGAGGAGGATGGTGGTGAGCGTGGAGACCACGGCGACAACGAACATCACCGGATTGCGGGCGAGGCTGCGCGGGTCGAGCTTGCGGAAGGCGTCGGCGAGGGCCGGCAGCAGGATCCGGGCGTCGATCAGGCTCGCGGATTTGGACTGGCTCATAAGAGGCTCCAGCGGAGAAGTTTGGGGCGTGGCTCAGGCGACGAGGCCGGCGAGCGCCCGGGCGAGCAGCAGGACGAGGAACAAAGCGACCGTCAGGCCGAGGATGAGGTTGGCAGGGCGCGGGGGCGCCCTGTCCGTTCCCTTGGAGGCGGGGACGGCGTCGCGGCGCATTTGGCGCAGGCAGCTTGCCATGGCGGCCTCCTCAGAAGCTCTGACCCGCGAGCATCGCGAGATGCTCGACGATCGGGCCGACGGCGAGTGCGGGGAAGAAGGTCAGGCCGCCGACGATCAGGATGACGCCGACGAGCAGGCCGACGAAGA
>NZ_CAMFKW010000030.1 GCF_945957345.1 uncultured Allobosea sp.
CGCCCGAGGCGGCGCGCGCGCTGGTGCGCACCAACAACACCGTGATCGCGGCGCTGGCCGTCGCTCGCGGCGAGGCGGATGCGATGATCTCGGGCCTCGAAGGCCGGTTCATGTCGCGGCTGCGGCACATCAAGGACATCATCGGCCTGGCGCCGGGCGTCTGCGATCTCGCGGCGATGACGCTGATCATCACCAACAAGGGCGCCTTCTTCCTGTCGGACACGCATGTGAAGTCCGATCCGACGGCGGAGGAGATCGCCGACATGACCGTGCTCGCGGCCGACCATGTCCAGCGCTTCGGCATCGATCCCAAGATCGCGTTGCTCTCACATTCCGATTTCGGCGCGGCCGATACGCCCTCCTCGCTCAAGATGCGCAAGGCGCTGAAGCTGATCCGCGAGCGGGCGCCGCATCTGGAATGCGACGGCGAGATGGAGGCCGATACCGCCCTCATCCCGCTGATCCGCGAGCGCGTCCTGCCCTCCTCGACGCTGAAGGACATGGCGAACGTCCTGATCTTCCCCAATCTCGACGCCGCCAACATCTCCTACCAGTTCGCCAAGGTGATGGCCGATGCGCTGCCGGTCGGGCCGATCCTGATCGGCACGGCCAAGCCCGCCCATATCCTGACCGGCTCGGTAACGGCGCGCGGCGTGGTCAACATGACCGCCGTTGCCGTGGTCGAGGCGCAGGAGAGCGAGGCCGCAGCCGCCGCCCGCTAGGGGATACGGGATCGGGTGGAACTGTCGGACATGGCGATGGCCAAAGTCACATCCGCGTGCCGTGCAGGCGCGCTGGGAGTCGCCATCTGGCTGGCCGCAATGATGCGGGCCAGCGCGCAGGAACCGCTTGGCGAGGAAAGCGGCTTCCTGCGGATGCGCATCGATGGCCGCGAGACCCGTCTGGAATCGCTGATCATCCGCCCTGAAGGGATCGACGGCCGACTGCCGCTCGCGCTGATCACGCATGGCAAATCGGCGACGGGCTCCCGGATGGGTGACCTGCGCGCCGTCCAATATAGGTCGATCGCGCGGGATTTAGCCCGCCGCGGCTGGATTGCCGCCATCGTTATCCGCCGCGGCTTCGGTCAGTCGGACGGCCCTTTTTCCGGAGCAGGCGCAAGCTGCGGACAGGGCGATATGACCCGGCGTTTCGAGAGCGAAGCGAAGGAGCTCGAAGCGGCGCTCAAGACATTGACGGAGCGTTCCGATGTCGATCCCGATCGGATCATCGCGCTCGGCGAATCGGCCGGCGGCGCCGCCGTCATGGCGCTGGCCCAGCGCAAACCGCCCGGTCTGAAAGCGGTGATCAACGTCGCCGGCGGGCTCAATTTCGACGAATGCGTCGAGAAGGGTCGTGACGCGCTCGTCGAAACCATTCGACGCTGGCCCTGGCAAGAAACCGTGCCCCAGCTCTGGGTCTATGCCGGCAACGATGAGCTCTTCCCGCCCCCCCTCGTCGACCGTATGCGCGCCGTCGCGCTCGACCGGGGCGGGAATGTCCGCCTGATCACGCTGCCAGAGGTCAAGCCACGCGGCCACGCCATTCTCCAGAACGGCCAGGCCCGTTTCGTCTGGCTTCGGGAGATGGACGCCTCGCTGCGCGCATGGAAGCTGCCGACCCTGCCCGAGGGCCGTCCGCAAGCGGAATTCGAGCGCCTGGGCCTGGAGAAGGGCGCTCCCGCATTCGAGAATTATTTCAGCGCGCCCGGTGACAAGGCGATGGCCTTCAGCAAGGCCAGCAAGACTTTCAACTATCGATATGGGGAGAAGGATCTGGAGCTTGCACGCCAGGCCGCGCTGGCGGCATGCGCCAAGAAGGCCGAGGATTGCGCGATCGTCTTCGAAAACAATCGGGCGGCCGGACCGCGCTGACGACGCCGGGCACGCTTTCCCGCTTGGCAGAACCGGCTTTGCCGGGTTCTACTTCCCCGAAAGTCGGGCATCGCTCGCAACGACGCCCGATTCGAGGGAGGTTGCCATGCTCGACGTCACGCGCCGCCATGCGCCCTTGGCGTTCGCCGCCATCCTCTCCGCGACCCGCGCCGCCGCCTCTCAAGGCCGTAGCGTCTTCCACCGCGGCAATGACGGCGACCCGGAAACGCTCGACCCGCACAAGACCTCGACGGTCGCCGAAGCCCATCTGCTGCGCGACCTGCGCGAAGGCCTCGTCATCCACAATATGAAGGGCGAGGTCGTACCGGGCGTCGCCGAGAGCTGGACGATGAGCCCGGACGGCAAGACGTGGCGCTTCAAGCTGCGCGGCAACGCGAAATGGTCGAATGGCGACCCGGTCAAGGCCTCGGATTTCGTCTATTCCTTCCGGCGCATCGTCAATCCCGAGACGGGCGCGAAATACGCCAACCTGCTCTTCCCGATCCGCAATGCCGAGGCGATCCACAAAGCGGCTGCCGGCTCCTCTCTCGAAGCGCTCGGTATCAGCGCTCCCGATGAAGGCACGCTGGAGATCGCGCTGGAACAGCCGACGCCCTATCTGCTGGAGCTCTTGACCCATCAGAGCACCCTGCCGGTGCACCCGGCCAGCGTGGCCAGGGCCGCGCAGGAGCCGGCAAAGCCGGAAAACTGGATCACCAACGGCCCCTATATGCTCAAGGAGCTGGCGCCGAACTCGCATATACGGCTCGACCGCAACCCGCATTTCCACGCGGCCGCCGAGGCGAAGATCGATACGGTGATCTTCTATCCGGCCTCCGACCTTGCGGCTGCCGCGCGGCGCTTCCAGGCCGGCGAACTGCACCTCACCACCGATATCCCGGCCGATCAGTTCAAGAGCCTGAAGGACAGGCTCGGCGATCAGGTCCAGATCGGCCCCTATCTCGCGACCTATTTCCTGATCATCAACAGCGCCAAGGCGCCCTTCGACGACGAGCGCGTCAGGCGGGCACTCTCGCTGCAGATCGACCGCGAGTTCATCGCCGACCGGATCTGGGGCGGTACGATGCTGCCGGCCTATGGCGTGATACCCCCGCATATCGGCAATTACGGAGAGCGCGCCGAGCTCGATTTCCGCCATGCCTCGGTGCTGGAGCGCGAGGACGAAGCGAAACGGCTGCTCGCCTCGGCCGGGTTCGGCGGCGGCGTGCCGCTCCAGATCGAGTTCCGCTTCAACACCACCGACAACAATCGCCACACCGCCGACGCGATCGCCGAGCAATGGCGCGCCATCGGCGTCGAGACCCGCTTCGTCGAGACCGATTTCCGCACCCATTTCGCCTATCTGCGCGACGGCGGCGATTTCGATGTCGCCCGCTACGGCTGGATCGGCGACTATTCCGACCCCCAGAACTTCCTGTTCCTGTTCGAGAGCGACAACGCCGGCTTCAATATCGGCAAGTACAAGAACGCCCAGTTCGACGCGCTGATGAAGCTGGCGACCGAGGAACTCGACATTGCCCGACGCGCCGCGATCCTGCGCGAGGCCGACAGCATCGTCATCCGCGAGGAGCCCTGGATTCCGGTATTGCACTATTCGACCAAGAACCTGGTCTCGCCGAAGCTTGTCGGCTTCGAGCAGAACCTGCGCGGCGCGATCCCGACGCGGTTCCTGAGCCTAAAGGCCTGAGGCCGGCCCTGCACCAGACGCCGGGCCGTTTCCCCGCCTTGAGGCTCGCAACCGGCGCCAAGCTTCGCTAGGAAGGGCCGGCGTTCCCTTCCAATCAGCGAGTCCGCATCGATGAGCCGCATCGTCTACGTCAATGGCGCCTATCTTCCCGAGGAAGAGGCCAAGATCTCCGTTTTCGACCGCGGCTTCATCTTCGGCGACGGCATCTACGAGGTCTCGGCCGTGATCGGCGGCAAGTTGGTCGATTGCGAGGCGCATCTGGCCCGGCTCGAGCGCTCCTGCGGCGAAATCCGTCTCGCCCTGCCCTGGTCGAAGGCCGAGCTGGTCGCGATCCATGAGGAGCTGATCAAGCGCAACAACCTCGACGAAGGCGGCATCTATCTGCAGGTCTCGCGCGGCGCCTCCGATCGCGATTTCCCCTTCCCCAGGGATGTCCAGCCCACGCTGGTGATGTTCACCCAGGCCCGCAACTTCGTGAACGCGCCGGGCGCCAAGACCGGCATCAAGGTCGTCTCGACGCCGGACCTGCGCTGGGCCCGCCGCGACATCAAGAGCGTCAACCTGCTCGCTCCGGTGCTCGCCAAGCAGTTCGCGCTGGAAAGCGGCGCGCAGGAAGCCTGGCTGGTCGAGGACGGCGTGGTGACGGAGGGCGCCTCCTCCACCGCCTGGATCGTCAAGGGCAAGACGCTGATCTCGCGCCCGCTCTCGCACAAGGTTCTGCCGGGCATCACCCGCAAGGCGGTGCTGGCCTATCTCGCCGAATCCGGCTTCACCTTCGAGGAACGCGAGTTCACGCTGGAAGAGGCGCTCGATGCCGAGGAAGCCTTCATCACCTCAGCGACCAGCCTCGTCATGCCGGTGACCACGATCGACGGCCACACGATCCATAACGGCGCGCCCGGCCCGACCGCCCTGCGCCTGCGCGAGATCTATATCGACTACGCCCGCAAGGGCGGCGTGCTGGGCTGATATCCAGCCGGCAGCAGCTCCACCGTCATGCTCGCCCTTGTGGCGAGCATCCACGTCTTGAACAAGCTCCTCGACCAGTGAAGACGTGGATGGTCGGGACAAGCCCGACCATGACGGATGGCGCTATGCGCCGCCCGAGAATGACGCGCCTGCAGCCAATTCCCCCATCACATAGGTCGCAGCGACGTTGCGGTCGTCGCCCAGCGTGACGAGCACAAAGAGTTCCTCCGCCAGATCGCGCACCGTTTCCAGGCGATGCGCCATCGCCCGCGCCGCGGCCGTGTCGAGCACGACGATATCCGCCTCCCGACCTGGCTCGAAACTCCCGACCAGGTGATCGAGGCCCAACGCCACGGCATTGCCGCGCGTGATCGCATGCAGCGCCGCAAAGGCGGATAACGACTGCCCTTGAAGCTGCAGCACCTTGTAGGCCTCGGCCATGGTCCTGAGCATCGAATAGGACGTGCCCCCGCCGATATCGGTGGCGACCGCGACCTTCACGCCGCGCTGCCGCGCATGGGCCCAGTCGAACAGTCCCGAGCCGAGGAAGAGATTCGAGGTCGGGCAGAAAACGGCGACCGCACCGGTCTCGGCAAAGCCTTGCCACTCGTTATGGGTCATGTGGATGCAATGGCCCATCAGGCTCTTCGGGCAGAGCAGGCCGTAGCGCCGATAGATATCGGCATAATCGGCGGCTTCCGGATAGAGTTCGCGGGCAAAGGCGATCTCGGCCCGGTTCTCGTCGATATGGGTCTGGACATGGCAGTCGGGATGCTCGGCCGCGAGCCGCCCCGCCGCCGCCAATTGATCGGGCGTCGAAGTGATCGCGAAGCGCGGGGTGATCGCATAAAGCTGCCGGCCCTTGCCGTGCCAGCGCGCGATCAATGCCTTGGAATCGCGATAGCTGCTTTCGGCGGTGTCGGTCAGCGCTTCCGGCGCATTGCGATCCATCATCACCTTGCCGGCGATCATGCGGGTGTTGCGGCGCTGCGATTCCGTGAAGAAGGCTTCGGCCGATTGCGGATGCACCGAGCAGTAGACCGCCGCCGTCGTCGTGCCGTTGGCGAGCAACTCGTCGAGGAAGAAGCGCGAGAGCTTCTCGGCATGGCCCTGCTGCACCAGCTTCTGCTCCTCGACGAAGGTGTATTTGTTCAGCCACTCCATGAGCTGCGCACCATAGGAGGCAACGACCTGGGTCTGCGGCATATGGATATGGGCATCGATGAAGCCCGGCATGATCAGATGCGGACGATGATCGACGATCTCGGCATCGGCCGGCAGCGTCCGCAGAAGATCCCGTGCCTCACCAGCCGCCTTGATCAATCCGTTCTCAATGACGAGCAGACCGTCCGCGACATAGCGATGCGCGGCCTCGCCTGCCGTTTGCGGATCGTCGACGAACCAGAGCAGGCGGCCGCGAAGGGCGCGCAGGACGGTGGATGCGGTCACGGCGGGCAGCTCCGGCACAATTCCACATCACATCTGCACCAAATCGAAGCTTCCGGCCAAGCGCGGATCATGCCTAATCTGCGGGCATGATTTGGCGTTGCGAAGGGAGAGGGCAGGATGCGTGACAGCTTGCGCTTCCTGCTCGGCGACAGGCTGATCGAGATCGACCGCTGCGATCCGACGCTCACCGTGCTCGACTGGCTGCGCCTCGACCAGCGCATGACCGGCACCAAGGAAGGCTGCGCCGAGGGCGATTGCGGCGCCTGCACCGTCGTCGTCGGGCGGCTCGATCGCGGGCGGCTGCGCTACGAGGCGATCAATGCCTGCATCCGCTTCCTGCCGACGCTGGACGGCTGCCAGCTCCTCACCGTCGAACACCTGAAACGCGCGGATGGCTCCTTACATCCGGTGCAGCAGGCGATGGTCGAGTGCCATGGCTCGCAATGCGGCTTTTGCACGCCGGGCTTCGTGATGTCGTTGCTGGCGCTGAGGCTCAACGAGGCCGAGCCGAGCGTGGGCCGGATCGAGGATGCGCTCGCCGGCAATCTCTGCCGCTGCACCGGGTACGAGCCGATCATCGCCGCCGGCCGGCGCATGGACGAGATCGCGCCGCGCGAGACCGATCGCTTCTTACAAGAGCGCGAGGCCGTTGCAGCACGGCTCACGGCCTTGAGCGATAACGAGACGCTGGCCTTGCAAGGGGACGGCGGCTGGTTCTATGCGCCAGCAACGGTCGAGGCTTTGGCCGAGCTCGTCGCTGCGCATCCGCAGGCGACGCTGGTCGCTGGTGCGACCGATGTCGGGCTCTGGGTCACCAAGGCGATGAAGCGGCTCGACCCATTGATCTACCTCGGCCGGATCGAGGCCTTGCGCGCGATCACCGACGAGGGCGATCATCTCCGCTTCGGCGCCATGGCTGGTCATATCGACGTCCGCACGGCGCTCGCCGGCCTTTCGCCGCAGCTCGACGAATTGATGCGCCGTTTCGGCGGCGAGCAGGTACGCAATGCCGGCACGATTGGCGGGAACATCGCCAATGGCTCGCCGATCGGCGACCTGCCACCGGCGCTGATCGCGCTCGACGCAACGCTGGTCTTGGCAAGGCGCTCCGCGGCCGGGATCGAGCGCCGTTCCATCCCGCTCGAAAGCTTTTTCATCGAGTACCGCAAGCAGGACCGGCGCCCTGGCGAATTCGTCGAGGCCGTGCTGGTGCCGAAGCTGGCGGATAGCGTCCTGTTCCACGCTTCCAAGGTCTCGAAGCGCTTCGACGAGGATATCTCAGCCGTCTGCGGCGCCTTCCAACTGACATTCGGCAGCGACGGGCGCATCAGCGAAGCCCGCCTCGCCTATGGCGGGATGGCCGGCATCCCGAAGCGGGCGGCGGCGGCCGAGGCGGCGCTCGTCGGTCAACGCTGGAACGAAACGGCCGTCGTTGCCGCCATCGCTGCCCTCTCACAGGATTTCACCCCGCTCGACGACATGCGCGCCTCGGCGCATTATCGCCTGACGATCGCCGGCAACCTGCTGCGCCGTTTCCTGATCGAGACGACGCAATCTGACACGCAAACCCGGGTCGCCGGCCTGCTAGCGGAGGCCTTCCATGGCTGACGCACGCCGCAAGCTCGATATCGGACTGGAGAGCGGCCCGGTCGGCAGCTCCCGCATCCATGATTCCGCGCCCAAGCATGTCGCGGGCGAGGCGCTCTATATCGATGACATCGCTGCGCCCGAAGGGTTGCTGCATGCCTATCTCGGCACGAGCAGCATCGCCCATGGCCGGTTGCTGTCGCTCGATCTCGATGCGGTGCGCACAGCACCGGGCGTCGTCACCGTGCTGACGGCGGCAGATATCCCCGGCGCCAACGACATCTCCTCGACGCATCTGCACGACGAGCCGGTCTTCGCGACGGAGGCTATCCTGTTCCACGGCCAGCCGCTCTTTGCGGTAGTGGCCGAAACCCGCGAGCAGGCACGCCATGCCGTAACACTGGCCAAGGCGGTATATGCCGAGGAGGCTCCGCTGATCGATGTCGCCGCCGCGCGGAAAGCGGGCGGCAAGCTGGTTACCGCGCCGCTCAAGCTGGAGCGCGGCGATGTGGCTGCCAGCCTCGCCGCGAGCCCGCGCCGGCTCAAAGGCACGATGGCGATCGGCGGGCAGGAGCATTTCTATCTCGAAAGCCAGATCGCGCTCGCGATCCCCGGCGAGGACGAGGACATGGCTGTGCTGGTCTCGACTCAGCATCCGAGCGAGGTCCAGCACATGGTCGCGGCCGTGCTCGGCGTCGGCTCGCATGCGGTGACCGTCGAGGTCCGGCGCATGGGCGGCGGCTTCGGCGGCAAGGAGACGCAGGCCAATCTCTTCGCCTGCGTCGCCGCCATAGCGGCCCGCAAGCTGAAGCGGCCGGTCAAGCTCAGGCCCGATCGCGACGACGACATGGCGATCACCGGCAAGCGCCACGACTTCGTCTGCGATTACGAGATCGGCTTCGACGACGAGGGCCACATCCATGCGCTCGATGCCGTCTATGCAGCGCGCTGCGGCTGGAACGCCGATCTGTCGGGGCCAGTGACCGACCGCGCCCTGTTCCACATGGACAATTGCTATTTCTATCCGGCGGTGCGCGCCCGCTCGGAGCCGCTCTTCACCAACACTTGCTCGAACACCGCCTTCCGCGGCTTCGGCGGGCCGCAAGGCATGGTCGGGGCCGAGCGCTTCATCGAGGAGGTCGCCTTCGCGACCGGGCTCGACCCGCTGGAGGTGCGCCGGCGCAATCTCTATGGCGGCGCGGGCCGCAACGTCACGCCCTATCACCAGACGGTCGAGGACAATATCGCGGCGGATGTCATCGCCGAACTGGAGCGGCGCTGCGATTATCAAGCGCGCAAGGCCGCGATCCGCGAGGCGAACAGGGCGAGCCCCATCGTCAAGCGCGGGATCGCGCTGACGCCGGTGAAGTTCGGCATCTCCTTCACCGCGACCTGGTTCAACCAGGCGGGCGCCCTGGTGCATGTCTATACGGACGGCACGGTCGCGCTGAACCATGGCGGCACCGAGATGGGCCAAGGGCTCTATATCAAGGTGGCGCAGGTGGTGGCCCATGCCTTCGGAATCGGGCTCGATCAAATCAAGATCACCGCGACCACGACCGGCAAGGTGCCGAACACATCCGCCACCGCCGCCTCGTCCGGCTCCGACCTCAACGGCATGGCGGCGCTCGACGCCTGCGAGACGATCAAGCAGCGGCTGACCGAATTCGCCGCAAAACATTGGCAGATCGAGGCGGTAGACATCGTCTTCCTGCCTGGGCGGGTCAAAGTCGGCGCCCGCGAGATCACATTCAAGGAACTGGTCGCGGCCGCCTATATGGCCCGCGTCCAGCTCTCGGCGACGGGCTTCTATGCGACGCCGAAAATCCACTGGGATCGCAAGGCCGGGCGCGGTCACCCGTTCTATTACTTCGCCTATGGCGCGGCAGCGGCCGAGGTCGCGATCGATACGCTCACCGGCGAATACAAGGTCGAGCGCGTCGATATCCTCCATGATTGCGGGCAATCGCTGAACCCGGCGATCGACAAGGGGCAGATCGAGGGCGGCTTCGTGCAGGGCATGGGCTGGCTGACGACCGAGGAACTGGTCTGGAACAAGAAGGGCCAGCTCTGGACCCACGCCCCCTCGACCTACAAGATCCCCGTCGCCTCGGATCGGCCGCGCATCTTCAATGTGGATCTGCTGGAAAACGCGCCGAACCGCGCGCCGACGATCCATCGCTCCAAGGCGGTGGGCGAGCCGCCGCTGATGCTGGCGATCTCGGTGCTGCATGCGCTGTCGGATGCGGTGGCGAGCGTCGGCGGATATCGCATCTGCCCGCGCCTCGATGCTCCCGCGACGCCGGAACGCGTGCTGGATGCGGTCGAGCGCGTCAGGGCGGAGGCCGCGTCATGACCCTCGCCACCTTCCTCACCGCCCATCAGCGCGACGGCATCGTCCTCGTCCGGATCGAGACTGCGGAAGGCTCGACGCCGCGCGAGGCTGGAGCCTGTATGGCTGTCAGCCCGAACGCCGTCGCAGGAACCATCGGCGGCGGGCAGCTCGAATTCCACTGCATCGACATCGCCCGGCACATGTTGAGCGAAGGAGCCGAGGACCAGTTGCTCGATATCCCGCTCGGCCCCCAGATGGGGCAGTGCTGCGGCGGACGCGTGCGCGTGTCGCTGCGCCATGCCGGCGCGGGCGAGATCGCCCTCTTCAGCGCCCGCGAGAAGGCGGAAGCCGCGGCGCGACCACCGGCCCTGATCTTCGGCGCTGGCCATACCGGCCGGGCGCTGGCGCAAGCACTGGCGCCCCTGCCCGTCTCCGTTTCGCTGATCGACGACCGTGACGACGTCATGAGCGGGCTGCCGGCGGCCGTCACCTGCATCCGCATGGCCGATCCCGTCGACGCGATCGCGAGCGCCCCGGCCAAGGCCGCCTTCGTCGTGCTCTCGCACAGCCACGCGCTCGACTACCGGCTGGCCGAAGCGGCGCTGGCGCGGAGCGATGCGGCTTATGTCGGCATGATCGGCTCGGCGACCAAGCGCGCGCGTTTCGAAGCGAGCTTCCTGCGCAGCGGCGGACGACGTGAGGCGCTGACGCGCCTGACCTGCCCGATCGGCGGTTCGGATGTGGACGACAAGCGCCCGGAGGTGATCGCGGCCTTGACGGCAGCCGAGCTGGTGCGTTGCTTGCTTGGCCGCCGGGAGCCGGCGAAAGGGAGACGGTCGCGACATGAAACAGCCGCGTGAGCAGGATGTACCGCCGCGGCTGGCGCTCGCCCATATCTCGAAGAGCTTTCCCGGCGTCAAAGCCAATGAAGACATCAGCCTGAGCGTCAGTCCCGGCGAAATCCACGCCCTGCTCGGTGAGAACGGCGCCGGCAAATCGACCCTGGTCAAGATCATCTACGGCGTCCAGCAGGCCGACGAAGGCACGATCTCCTGGAACGGCTCGCCCGTTTCGATCCCCTCGCCCAAGGCCGCGCGCAAGCTCGGCATCGGCATGGTCTTCCAGCATTTCTCGCTTTTCGACGCGATGACCGTGATCGAGAACATCGCGCTCGGGCTCGATGAGGCCGTCGATCGCGAGGAGCTGAAGAGCCAAGTCGCCGCGATCCTGCAATCCTATTCGCTGCCGCTCGATCCGGAGCGCGAGGTGCACACGCTCTCGGTCGGCGAGCGCCAGCGCATCGAGATCGTGCGCTGCCTGCTGCAGAAGCCGAAGCTCCTGATCATGGACGAGCCGACCTCGGTGCTGACGCCACAGGAGGTCGAGCGGCTGTTCGCCACGCTGCGCCAGATCGCGGCCGAGGGCTGCTCGATCCTCTATATCTCGCACAAGCTGCACGAGATCAAAGCGCTCTGCGACAGCGCCACCATCCTGCGCGGCGGGCGGGTCGTCGCGACCTGCGATCCCAAGATCGAGACGACCAAGCGCATGGCCGAGCTGATGATCGGCGCGGAGTTGCGCAAGATCGAGCACGGCAAGGCGACGGGGTCCGGCGCCGTCCGGCTGGAAGTCAAAGGGTTGTCGCTGCGGGGAGAGCCGCCCTTCGGCACCGATCTGGAGAGCGTTTCCTTCGAGGCGCGGGCGGGCGAAATCCTCGGCATCGCCGGTGTCGCCGGCAACGGGCAGGCGGAGCTGCTGACTGCGCTTTCGGGCGAACAGCTCGCGGACGGCGCCGAAGCGATCCGGCTCGACGGCAAGGCTGTCGGCCTGGAAGGCGCCGGCCCCCGCAGGGCGCTCGGCCTTTCCTGCGTGCCCGAGGAGCGCAACGGCCATGCCGCCGTACCGGATTTCTCGCTCGCCGATAACGGCGTGCTCACCGCGCGCCATCGCCTGCCGCTGGCGCCGCATGGCTTCATCAGCCGCGCTAGCGTCAAGCGCTTCGCCGATGGCGTGATCAAGCTCTTCGACGTCCGCACGACCGGCAACGCGGCGCTCGCCCGCTCGCTCTCGGGCGGCAACCTGCAGAAATTCATCATGGGGCGCGAGATCGGCCAGCAGCCGGCCGTGCTCGTGGTCTCGCAGCCGACCTGGGGGGTCGATGCCGGCGCCGCCGCAGCGATCCGGCAGGAATTGGTCGATCTCGCCGCCAAGGGCTCGGCCGTGGTGGTGATCTCGCAGGATCTCGATGAATTGCTCGAGCTGGCCGACCGGCTCTGCGTCATCAACGAGGGGCGCCTGTCGGCGCCGCGCCCGGTCGCGAGCCTCGGCATCGACGAGATCGGCCTGATGATGGGCGGCGTCCATGGTGCGGAGGCAGCCCATGCTTGAATGGCGCCGCCGTCGCGAACCCAGCTTGCTGATGCTGCTGGCGAGCCCGCTGATCGCGATCGCTCTCACCATGCTGATCGGCATGATCGTCTTCACCGCCATCGGCTATGACGGTTTCCACGCCGTCGAGAGCATCTTCCTGACGCCGTTCTTGGAGCCGCAGCGCTGGGGCGATATCGGCGTCAAGGGCGCGCCGCTGGTGATGATCGCGCTTGGGCTCGCCATCGGTTTCCGGGCCAATGTCTGGAATATCGGCGCCGAGGGGCAATATGTCATGGGCGCCATCGCCGGCACCGGCGTCGCGCTCCTGACCTATGACATGACGGGTTGGTGGATTCTGCCCGCCATGGTGCTGGCCGGCATTCTCGGCGGCATGGCCTGGGCCGCGATCCCCGCCTTCTTGCGCGTCAAATTGCAGGTCAGCGAGATCCTGACCAGCCTGATGCTGACCTATGTCGCGGTCCAATTCCTATATTTCCTGGTGCGCGGTCCGTGGAAGGATCCTGGGGGCTTCAATTTCCCGCAGACGCGGATGTTCACCGCCGACCAGACGCTGCCGACGGTGCTCGAAGGAACGCTCGTCCATCTCGGCATCCCCGCCGCGCTCTTGCTCGCGGTCATCGCCTGGCTGTTGATGGAGAAGACCACGGCGGGTTACGCGATCAAGGTCGTCGGGCTTGCGCCCGCCGCCGCCCGCCATGGCGGCTTCAGCGCGGCACGCACGACCTGGGCGACGATGCTGGTCAGCGGCGCGCTCGCCGGCCTCGCCGGGCTTTTCGAGGCGGCCGGCCCCTTCGGCCAGCTCACGCCGCAATTCCCAGTCGGCTATGGCTTCACGGCGATCATCGTCGCCTTCCTCGGCCGGCTGAACCCGCTCGGCATCGTCTTCGGCGGCATCGTGCTGGCGGGAACCTATGTCGGTGGCGAGATCGCGCAGTCGACGGTGAGGCTACCGCAAGCCGCGACCGGCCTGTTCCAGGCGACGCTATTGTTCATGCTGCTCGCGACCGACGTACTGGTGCGCTGGCGGATCGGCTTCAAGCGGAGGGCGGCATGACCTCCACCATGGTCGTCTCCATCCT
Organism: uncultured Allobosea sp.; assembly: GCF_945957345.1. Classification (GTDB taxonomy): domain Bacteria; phylum Pseudomonadota; class Alphaproteobacteria; order Rhizobiales; family Beijerinckiaceae; genus Allobosea. The sequence continues at coordinate 13,393 of NZ_CAMFKW010000030.1, forward strand.
GATGACGCTGATCGCGGCGTCGACGCCGCTGCTGCTGGCCGCGCTGGGCGAGCTTGTCGCCGAGAAGGCCGGCGTGCTCAATCTCGGCGTCGAGGGCATGATGCTCTGCGGCGCGGTTGCGGGCTTCGCCGTCGCCTTCTCGACCGGCAGCACAGGCATCGGCCTCGTCGCGGCGATGGCTGCCGGGGTCGCGGCCTCGATGATCTTCGCCGTGCTCGCGCTTTCACTGATGGCCAATCAGGTCGCAACGGGGCTGGCACTGACGATCTTCGGCATCGGCGCCTCCTCGCTGATCGGTGCCGGCTTCGTCGGGCGTACCGTGACGCGGCTCCAGCCGGTGTTTCCGGCGGCGCTTTCGGAGCATCCGATCCTGCGCGTGATCTTCGGCCACGACATCCTCGTCTATCTCTCCTTCGCGCTGGTGGCGGGCGTGAGCTGGTTCCTGCGCCGGACGCGGCCGGGGCTGATCCTGCGCGCCGTCGGCGAGAACGACGCCTCGGCCCATGCGATCGGCTATCCCGTCGTTGCCATCCGCTATGCGGCCGTCGCCTTCGGCGGGGCCTTGGCCGGTCTCGGCGGCGCCTATTTCTCGCTGGCTTTGACTCCGATGTGGGCGGACCGTTTGACCGCCGGGCGCGGCTGGATCGCGCTCGCGCTCGTCGTCTTCTCGGCCTGGAAACCCGGGCGCCTGCTGCTCGGCGCGTATCTCTTCGGCGCGGTGATGACGCTCGAATTGCAGGCCAAGGCGGCCGGCATCGGCTGGATCGCGCCCGAGATGCTGGCGATGGCCCCCTACCTTGCGACGATTGCAGTTCTGACCATGATGTCGCTAGGACGGAAGACCGGCCGGCTCGACGCGCCCGCCTGCCTCGGCAAACCCTTCTCGGCGTCCTGACGCCGCAACTCACAACGGGGAGTTCTTAGGATATGACCAGCATCATCACCCGCCGCCGGCTGACTTTCGGCGCGGCTGCCGCCTCCACCCTGCCGATCCTCGGCCGGGGTGCCTCGGCGCAGGCGCCGCTCGGCATCGGCTTCATCTATGTCGGCCCGATCGGCGACCACGGCTATAGCTGGACGCATGACCAGGGCCGGCTCGCTCTGGAGAAGGAATACGGCGCCAAGGTCAAGACCAGCTTCATCGAGAACGTCGCCGAGGGTCCGGATGCGGCGCGTGCGCTGCGCCAGCTCGCCCAGGCCGGCAACCAGCTGATCTTCGCCACCTCCTTCGGCTTCATGAACCCGACGATCCAGGTCGCCAAGCAGTTCCCGAAGATCAAGTTCGAGCATGCGACCGGCTATATGCGCGCCGAGAACGTTGCGACTTACGATGCGCGTTTCTACGAGGGCCGCGCCGTGATCGGCACCATCGCCGGCCATATGTCTAAGACCGGCCAGGCGGGCTATGTCGCCTCGTTCCCCATTCCGGAAGTCGTGATGGGCATCAACGCCTTCCATCTCGCCGCGCGCAAGGTGAACCCGAACTTCAAGACCAAGGTCGTCTGGTGCTCGACCTGGTACGACCCGGCCAAGGAGGCGGACGCCGCCAAGGCGCTGATCGACCAGGGCGCCGACATGATCACCCAGCACACCGATTCCGCCGCCCCGCTCCAGGCTGCCGAGCAACGCGGCGTCTTCGCCTTTGGCCAGGCCTCCGACATGCGCTCCTTTGCGCCCAAGGCGCATCTCTCGGCCATCGTCGACGACTGGTCGGGCTACTACATCAAGCGCGTCAAGGAGGTCATGGACGGGACCTGGAAGACCGGCGCGGTCTGGGGCGGCATCAAGGACGGCTTCGTCAAGCTCGCGCCCTATAACGATGCCGTCACCCCGGCTGCGCGCGCCGCCGCCGACGAGGTCACCAAGGCGATCGCCGCCGGCACGCTCCATCCCTTCACCGGCGAGCTCAAGGACCAGAAGGGCGAAGTGCGCGTCAAGGCGGGCGAACACGCCACCGACGAAATGCTCTCGAAGATGGATTGGTATGTCGACGGCATCCAGGCCTGATGTTCCCCTTTCGCTGCGGCGGCGCCCGAGCGCACCGCCGCAGCGATTCGCAGATCCGGGTGGATGACGTTTCGTCAAATACCCCCTACCCAGTTGTTTCTGTTCTCAACTGGCCGCGTATCGGCCCAAAACGGACGGAACGAAGCCGTTTCCTGTGCGTATCTACCGCCGCGGGCATCGTCTTTCCGCGGTAACCGTGGCAACTGCGTGAGTTGCGCGCCGCGAATGGCATCCATGTGTCGCGGTCGCTCGTGTCGGAAACGAGCATGAACGGCCGTCAATCCAGCACGCGACGCCTGAACCACCTTCTCAAGGAGGAAATTCATGACCAAGAATGAACTGATTGCCGCCATCGCCGAAGAGACCGGCAAGACCAAGGCCGATGTCTCGGCCATCCTGGCCTCGCTCGGCGCGACCGTCGCCAAGACCCTGAAGAGCGGCGACGACGTCACTCTCGGCGGCATCGGCAAGCTCTCCGCCGCCAAGCGCGAGGCCCGCGAGGCCCGCAACCCGTCGACCGGCGCGACCATCAAGGTCCCTGCCAAGACCGTCGTGAAGTTCAAGGTCACCAAGGACCTCGCCGACGCGGTGGCGTAACAGCCAACGTTCGGGTTCGAGCGGCGTTCGTGCCCGGTTGCACGGACGCTGCTTGACCCGGCGCCCCATGCCCTCACATTAGCGGCATGTTCCTTCGCCTCTTCACCGATCTGCGCGCCGCCAAGGTCCCCGTGACCTTGCGCGAATATCTGACGCTGCTCGAAGGAGTGGAGGCCGATCTCGCCGAACATCGCGTCGACGAGTTCTACTATCTCGCCCGCGCCACGCTGGTGAAGGACGAGCGCCATCTCGACAAGTTCGACCGCGTCTTCGCCCAGGTGTTCAAAGGCATGGAGACGCTGCAGGAGGCGATCCAGGAAGCCGGCATTCCCGAGGAATGGCTCCGTAAGCTCGCCGAGAAATTCCTGACCGATGAAGAGAAGGCCCAGATCGATGCGATGGGCTGGGAAAAGCTCTGGGAGACGCTGAAGCAGCGCCTCGAAGAGCAGAAGGGTCGGCACCAGGGCGGCAACAAGTGGATCGGCACCGCCGGCACCTCGCCTTTCGGCGCCTATGGCTACAATCCCGAAGGCATCCGCATCGGCCAGGACAAGAACCGCAATTTCCGGGCGGTGAAGGTCTGGGACAAGCGCGAGTTCAAGGATTTCGACGACACGCGCGAGCTCGGCGTGCGCAATATGCGGATCGCGCTGCGGCGCCTGCGCCGCTTCGCCCGCACCGGCGCGGCCGAGGAACTCGATCTCGACAACACCATTTCCGAGACCGCCCGCCACGGCTATCTCGACGTGAAGCTCCGCCCCGAGCGCCGCAATGCCGTGAAGGTGCTGCTCTTCCTCGATGTCGGCGGCTCGATGGACTGGCATATCGAGCTGGCCGAGGAGCTGTTCTCGGCGGCGCGGGCCGAGTTCAAGCATTTCGAGCATTTCTACTTCCATAACTGCCCCTATGAGCGGGTCTGGAAGGAGAACCGCCGCCGGCACGACCAGCAGATCGCGACCTGGGACGTGCTTCGGACCTATCCGTCCGACTATCGCCTCGTCTTCGTCGGCGATGCCTCGATGAGCCCCTACGAGATCGCGATGCCCGGTGGCTCGGTCGAGCATTGGAACGAGGAAGCCGGCGAGGTCTGGATGAACAGGCTGGCAACCAAATTCCCGAAATCGGTCTGGCTCAACCCGGTGCAGCAGAATCTCTGGAACTACACCCAGTCGATCCGCCAGATCGGCGGGCTGATGGGCGGGCGCATGTTCCCGCTGACGCTCGACGGGCTCGATGGCGCAATGAAGGTTCTGGCGCGGTGACGAATACGATCATGGACGAAGACGATGACGCTCCGGCCCCGAGCTGGCGCCAGCGCCCGAAGCCGGTCGGCTTCGAGACCGCCTACAAGCTCGACGGCGATACGCTGGAAGTCGACCGGACGCGCCGCGTCGACAGCATCCGGCTCAGCGCGGTCGATCAGGTGCGTTTCGTCTACGCGCCCGGCAATATCTCGTCGAAGGGCTACAAGACGCAGCTCAGACTCAGCGATGGGCGGACCGTGACCTTCGGCAACCTGTCCTGGCGCTCGCTCACCGATCTCGACCGCGACGATCCGCGCTATCACCGCTTCGTCACGGCGCTGTCGGCGGCGATCGCGCGGGCCAATCCGCGCGCCCGCTTCGTCGCCGGGCGGCCGAAGCCGATCTGGCTCGGCGTCGCCGCCGTCGGCGCGCTCTCGCTCCTGATGCTCGCGGCCTTCACGCTGCGCGCCTTTCAGCAGGGCGCGACCAATGCCGGCCTGCTCGGCGTCCTGTTGATAGCGGCCTCGTTCTGGCAGGTCTGGCCGCTGGTCAACCTCAACCGGCCGCGCGAACTTGCGACCGGCGAGGTGCCGGATAGCCTCGTCCCCGGCGGGACCGGCTATAGCATCGGACCGAAAAGTGGAATCCACTTTTCGGAAAACTCCGATGCGATAACAAAGAGATAGATCATCGTTACCGCGCCCTATCGGGCGCGCGATGATCTATGGCTCAGCGGACGACCAGCACCGAGCATTTCGCCCGGCGTACGATGGCCGAGGCGTTCGAGCCGATGACATAGGCGAGCATGCCCGGCTCATGCGAACCGATGACGATAAGGTCGATGCCGCCCGCGTCCGCCTCGGCCAGGACCTCGCCATGGACGGAGCCGATCAGCACCTTGGCCGAAACCTGTTCGGCTGGAAGATCGACCTTCGCCGCGATCTCGGCGAGCTTGGCCTCGGCATCGTCCTGCTGCTCGGAATCGAAGTCGGCGGGCACGAATTCCATATAGGTGACCGGGATCAGCGAGCGGACATAGACCAGACGCACGCGCCCGCCCGAAATCTTGGCGAAGGACACAGCTGCCGCGATCGCGGGCTTGGCGAGCTCGGCCTCGGCAAGATCTACGGGGACCATGATCGATCTGTACATCGCATCCTCCATGGCATCGGACCGAACAGCGAACGCCGCTTTCGGGCATATCCGATGATATCACACATGCTTAGATCGCTCTTGCGCCCGACAGGACGTGCGGCGATCTCCGCAGTTGTGCAACCATCATGGAGTTTGCCTGCACCCGCGCCATGATCCAGCGCAAAATGCAGGATGCGGCGCAGCGCCGCGTGCGGGATTAACCCTGACGCTGAGGCGTACGGACGACGAGCCCGTCGAGATCCTCGCGGACTCTGATCTGGCAGGAGAGGCGCGAGTTCGGACGAACGTCGAAGGCGAAGTCGAGCATGTCCTCTTCCATCGGCTCGGCATGGCCCACCGCAGCGGTCCAGGCGTCGTCGACATAGACATGGCAGGTGGCGCAGGCGCAGGCGCCGCCGCATTCCGCCTCGATCCCGGGAACCGCGTTGCGGATCGCCGCCTCCATCACGGTCGAGCCGACATCCGCCTCGACAGTGCGGCTCTCTCCATGAGCGTCGATGAAGGTGATGTTCGGCATGGGGAACTCCGGCGGCACGATCTTCGGCCCCCGCTTAGAGCATTTCAAAGCGGCACGGAACGGGATTTCGCGCCGCAGCCGCCTGCTCAGGCAGCACAATCGAAGCGGGCGATAGCCGCCCTCGCCTCGGCCGCGGCCAGGGCCAAGGCATCGAGCGCGGTCTCGCTCGCCGTCTGCTCGGGGCCGGCGAGCCCCTCCTCGATGCGGTCGGCGGCCTCGGCGACCTGCCAGGCGCCGATGGCCCGCGCCGCGCCCTTGAGGGTGTGGGCGGCATCCATCCGCGCCTGCCGGTCGGTGCCGCCATGGATCGCGCGCAGATGCACGACGCATTGCTGGGCGAAGAGCGTGAGCAATTCACGCTCCAGCTCGTGGTCGCCGGCGGTTTGGCGGGAGAGATAGGCGAAATCGATGGCCTTCTCGGTCATGTCCGGAGCTCTTCGGCAGATGTCATCAAATGGCAGCATGGGCCGGCCTCATGCCCTTCAGGAAGCGCCCTGATGGTAAACGAGGCGTTAACGACGTTTGTGAATCGCGCAGTCAAATGGGTTTCCAAGGGTCCTGGGGTCCACTACCCTTCCAATTGGTAAATGATGGGCGCAGTGTCTCCGTTCACCCGGCCAGAGGCGGCATGGGGCGGCGGAGATCACCGCACGCGCCCATGTTCAGTAGCGTGGCGAGGCGGCAACGATGAATCGACCCAAGAAGCTCCAGGACCCCACTGAAGCTGCGATGTCGGCAATCGAAGAGGCGCTTCGGCTCGACCAGCCCAAGGACGGCGCCGAGACGCCGGTCGAGACCGAGCCGCGGCTGCCCGCGACCAGCGAGAACGACCTGAAGCTCGAGCTGCCGCGCGTCGAGCCAGCCCCGGCCTCGCCCCCGCCCGCGCCTGCCGCTCCCGCCCAGCAGCAGGCCGCCGCGCCCCGCGCCGCGATCGCGCCCGATACCAGCCGCGTCGCCAATGACGACCGCCGGGATTCGAGCTCGCTGGTCCAGGCCTTCGCTGTGCGCCCGTCGCGCAAGCCCTATTGGTTCGCAGCGCTCGCCTCGCTCGCCTGGCTCGGCGGCGCCGCCTTCGTCCTGCTCGGCCGCTACGGCTCGTTCAGCAACGGCCTGCCCGAGCCCGTCGCCAGCTTCGGCATCGGCGAATGGACGCTGCTCGCGCTCTCGATCGGCGCGCCGGTCGTGTTCTTCTTCGTCCTGGCGGCGCTCTATCGCCGCACCCAGGAGATGCGCCTGATCTCGCGCGCCATGACCGAGGTCGCGCTGCGACTGGCCGAACCCGAGGTCGCCGGCGCCGATTCCGTGCTGTCGCTCAGCCAAACCATCCGACGCGAGGTCGCCGCCATGGGCGACGGCATCGAGCGCGCCGTGGCGCGCGCCGGCGAGCTGGAAACCATCGTCCGCGGCGAAATCTCGACGCTGGAACGCGCCTATGCCGATAACGAGATCCGTCTGCGCTCGCTGATCGACGAGCTCGTCACCCAGCGCGAGGCCGTGGTCGGCAATGCCGAGCGCGTCAAGCTCGCCATCAGCGGCGCCCATGACGGGCTCGCCAAGGACCTCGACAGCGCCAGCCGCACCATCGCGGAAGCGGTCTCGCAGGCCGGCGACCGCGTCACCGGCTCTCTCGGCGCCAAGGGCGACCAGATCACGCAGGCGCTCGGCCGCGCCGGCGAGAAGATGATCGAGGAGATCAGCGGCCGCAGCCACGACCTCGTGGAGCGCCTGCAGATCACCTCCGGCGAGGTGTCCGAGCGCCTGGCCGGCGCCAGCGGCAACCTGTCGGACATGCTCGACGGCCGTGCCAAGGAGATCGCGAGCTCGCTGGAGCGTACCGGCGCGGTCCTCACCGAGGGCCTAACCGCCGGCGCCCAGGACGTCACGCGCGCCATCAGCGAGACCGGCAACCAGGTCGCCGAGACGCTGACCGGCCGCGTCGAGACCGTCAACGAACTGCTCAAGAACACCGGCGAGACGCTCGCCCGCGACATCTCGGCCCGCGGCACGGAAGCGGCCGAGCGATTCGAGGTCAGCAGCCGCAACATGGTCGCGCTGATCGAGAGCCAAAGCGAGGCCCTGCAGGCACGTCTTGCCGAGTCGGGCGAAGCGCTGCGTAGCGCGCTTTCCGACGAAGGCGAGAGCGTCACCACCCGCCTCGCCGAGGTCGGACGCGGGGTCAACAGCCTGCTCGTCCGCCAGAACGAGGCTATCGCCAACCGCCTGACCGAGGTCGGCGAGAGCGTCCACGGCCTGATCGGCACGCATGGCGACACGCTGGTCAGCCGCCTCAACGAGACCGCCCGCACCGTCGACGACGTGCTGCGCGAGCGCAGCGAGGCGATCATCCTGCGCGTCAACGATGCCAGCCAATCGCTCAGCGAATCCGTCGCGCAACATGGCGACACCCTCACCGGCCGCATCACCGATGTCGCGGGCCAGGTGAACGGGCTCTTCACCGACCAGGGCAGCAAGCTCGTCGACCGTCTCAACGAAACCGGCCAGACCGTCCACACCCTGCTCGACCAGCAGGCCGAGAAGCTCGTCGGCCGCGTCTCCACCGCCGGCAACGAGCTTGCCGACCTGGTCGGCCAGCAGAGCGACGGCGTCGTCGAGCGCGTCGCCGAAGCCGGCCGCACCCTCGCCAACCTGATGGGCGAGCACAGCGACGCCACGGTCGCGCGCGTCTCCAATGCCGGCGCCGATGTCGCCAAGCTCCTGTCGGAGCGCAGCGAGGCGCTGGTCTCCAGCGTTTCGGGCGCCGTCAACACCGTCGAGACGCGCTTGCGCGACGAGAGCGAGCTGCTCGTCAGCCGCCTGACGCAGGCCGGCCAGGAGGTCGGCGTCATCGTCGGCAACGAGAGCGAGCGCCTGATCACCGGCCTCTCCGAGACCGGCATGCGCGTCAGCGCCCTGCTCGAGGAGCAGGCCGGCGCGATGACCGTGAAGGTTTCGCAGGCCGGGCTCGAGATCAAGGACCTGCTCGGCAACGAGAGCCAGGCACTGGCCAGCCGCGTCGCCGATGTCGGCCGCTCGGTGCACGGCATCCTGGCGGAGCGCTCGAACGCGCTGATCACCCGCCTCGCCGAGACCGGCGCGAACATCGACCAACAGCTCGACGAGCGCGGCACGACGCTCGCTGCCCATGTCACCGGCAGCATCGAGGCGGCGAAGAGCGCCCTCGAACAGCAGCAGACCGGCTTCCTCGCCAGCATCGGCGACACGGCCGAGAAAGTTGGCGCCCTGCTCGGCGAGCAGCGCGAGACCATGGTGCGCGACCTCGTCAGCACCGGCCGCGAGGTCCATACCCTGCTCGGCGAGCAGAGCGAGGATCTGGCGCGCCGCATGACCGAGGCGACCCGCACCCTTACCGAGACGATCAATGTCGACGGCCGCCATGTTGCCGACCGCGTCGCCGAAGCGACGCAAGGGTTGCGCGACACCTTCACCGTCCATGCCGAGGACGCCCGCACCATGCTCGCCGGCACCGGCCGCGAGATCGTGATGGCGCTGACCCAGCAGGGCGGGCGCGTCAACGAGGCGCTCTCGGCCAACGCCGAGTCCATGCTGCGTTCGGTCGAAGGCCGTGCGCAGGCGCTGAACGAGGCGCTGGCACTGCGCCACGACGCGCTGACCAAGCTCTTCGACGAGCGCGGGCATGAGATCGAGGCTGCGCTCGGCGGGCGCCTGGCGGCGTTCTCCGCGCTGTTCGATACCCAGGGCCGCGATGTCGAGAACGCGCTTGCCGCGCGCCTCGGCGCCTTCGAGGACCTGATCGTCAACCAGGGCGGCACGCTCACCGCCAAGATCTCCGGCGATGCGCAACAGCTCACCGCCGCGCTCCATGCCGGCATCGCGCAGGTCGAGAAGCTGATTTCCGAAGACAGCGTCGTGCTGGCCGACAAGGCCGGCTCCCGCGCGCTGGAAGCGGCCGAGCTGCTCGCCAGCCGCACCCGCGAGGCGGCGGAAGCAATGGAGAGCCAGATCAAGCTGTTCGAGGACCGTTCGGGCGCCAAGAGCGCCGAGATCGCCGGCACGCTCGACAGCCTGATCGCCCGTATCGACGGCAGCCTGGGCTCGCGCGCCACCGCCCTCAACGAGGCGCTGGTCGAGCGCACGGTCGATATCGCCCGCGTGCTGGCCGAAGGCGGGCGCGAGGTCACCAAGGCGCTCGCGGCCAAGGCCGACGAGATCGGCGAGGTCGTCACCTCCAAGAGCGAGTCGCTTACCCGCACGCTCAGCGACAAGGCCGACACGATCAACGCGACGCTGGGCGGCCGCGCCCTCCAGATCGCCGATACGCTTGACCAGAGCGTCGCGCGTTTCGAGGAACGCGTCGTCGGCCGGCTCGACACCGTCTCGCACACGCTCGATACCCGTGGCGACGAAATCGCCACCACGCTGCAGGGCCGTTCGGAAGCCATTGCTGCCCTGCTCGCCGAACGGGCGCAGGAACTGCGCGCCCTGTTCGACGACCAGGGCGGCGGCATGGTCTCGGCGCTCGCCGGCCAGAGCGAGGCCATCGCGGCCGCACTCACCGAGCGCGCCGAGCAGTTGCGCACCCTGTTCGACGATCGCGGGCTCGGCATCGTTGCCGCGCTCGGCCGTCGTGGCGACGCCATCTCGGGCGCGCTCGACCAGCGCGCCGAGCAATTGCGCGCGATCTTCGAGGGCCAGGGCGCCGGCATCGTCACCGCGCTGGAGCGCCAGGGCACGGCGATCGCCAATTCGCTGGACGAGCGGACGGACGCCATGCGCGCCGCCTTCGACGCCAAGGGCCACGGCCTCGTCGAATTGCTCGGCCGCCAGGGCGATACGATCACCCAGTCGCTCGACGAGCGCGTGGAGACTCTGCGCACCGTGTTCGATGCCAAGGGCCATAGTCTCGTCGCTGCTCTCGGGGAGCAGGGCGCGAGCTTCACCCAGGCGGTCGACGAGCGTGTGGACGCCCTGCGCACCGTGTTCAACGCCAAGGGCAACGGTCTCGTCGCGGCGCTCGGACAGCAGGGCGAGACCTTCACCCAGGCGGTCGACGAGCGCGTCGAGGCCCTGCGTGCCGTGTTCGACGCCAGGAGCAACGGTGCCGTCGAGGCGCTGAACGAGCGCGGCGAAGCGCTGGCCAACGAGTTCGCCTCGGTCGGCGAGACTGTGGTGCGCGCGCTCGAAAGCCGCGGCAACGCCATCGTCGCCGGTCTGCGCGACCGTGGCGCGGCCATCACCAACGCGGTCGAGGCCTCGTCCAACGCGCTGCGCGAGACGCTCGAATCCGGCTCGCGTCAGTCGATCGACGCCCTGGTCGGCACCAACGAGCAGCTCCGTGAAGAGCTCGGCGGCATGCTGGGGCGCCTCGGCGAAGCCAACAAGCTAATGCAGCAGATCGTCAACGGAGCGAACAAGAACCTCGCCGCCGTCGAGAGCAGCCTGTCGACCCGCGTCGGCGAATTGCAGAACGTGATCGGCACCGTGATGACCGAGGCCGGCTCGGCCTCGCAGCAGGTCACGGCGCAGATCGCGGAGCTGAAGAGCTTCTCGGAAGGCACGCTGCGCGAGACTGCGGCGCTGATCGGCCAGCTCGACGATCGCGGCACCTCGCTGAACGAGGTGACCCAGGCCAGCAGCGCGGCGCTCAACGCCGTCGCCGGCCGGCTGGAGCAGATCGAAAGCCGCGTCGGCAAGGCGCTCTCCGAGCGCCGCGAGGCGCTGGAGCAGCTGCATGGGCTGATCGCCAATCGGACCGACGATGTCGAAACGATCACCCGCTCCTTCGCCTCGCTGATCGACGACTCGCTCAGCACGGCCGAGGCACGCGCCCGCCAGATCGGCACAGTCCTTTCCGACTCGGCGGAATCGACCACGAACGCCATCGCCCAGCAGTTCGAGACGATCCGCTCCGCCACCGGCCAGGAGCGCGAGCGCACGGCGGAAGCCCTGCGCGCGGCCTATGCCCAGGTCTCGACCGAGATCGGCGGCGAGATCGCCAAGGTGACCGAGCGCTTCCAGAAGGCGGCGCAGGACATGCGCGGCATCACCGGCGACATCCAGCGCGAGCTGGAAGCGACCCGCGCCGAACTGAAGCGCGGCGTGCTCGAACTGCCGGTGGAAGCGCAGGAATCGACCTCGGCCATGCGTCGGGTCGTCGCCGAGCAGATCAAGGCGCTGAATGACCTCACGGAGATCGTGACACGGGCCGGCCGCCGCGGCGACGTCTCGATGCCGATCGACCATGTCGCCAGCCGCCGGCCTGTCGCGGCTGTGGCTGTCGCCGCCCCTGCCCCGGTGGCCCCGGCCCGGCCTGCCCAGGCGTTCACGCCGACTCCGCAGCCCGCCCCGGTCGCGGAGGAGCCGCTGCTGCGGCCGTCGATCGATGCCGCGGCGAGCGAGCCCGAGCAGCCTGCTGCTTCGCGCCCGAACGTCCGGATCGAGACCGCGACCGCGCCGACCCGCCCGGCACCCGTGCAGGAGACGCCGCGCCGCCAGCCGGAGCCGGCTGCGCAGCAGCAGCCAGCCAAGTCGGGCTGGCTCTCGGACCTGCTGACCCGCGCCTCCCGCGAGGACAAGCAGCCGGAGCCGAGCAAGCCGACGACGCATTCGATCGAGAAGCTCGATTCGCTCTCCGTCGATATCGCGCGGATGATCGACCATGACGCCGCCGTCGAGTTGTGGGACCGCTACAAGCGCGGCGAGCGCAACGTCTTCACCCGCCGGCTCTACACGCTGCAGGGCCAGCAGACCTTCGACGAGATGCGTCGCAAGTATCGCCGCGATCCCGAATTCAAGGACACGGTCGACCGCTATATCGACGAGTTCGAGCGCCTGCTCGGCGAAGCCGCCAAGGACGACCGGGACTCGATGGTGGCCAAGACCTACCTGACCTCGGAAACCGGCAAGGTCTATACGATGCTGGCCCATGCCAGCGGCCGCTTCGAGTAAGCGCTGCGCCGCTCGGCTGAAATGAGAAAGGCCGCCCGTGAGGGCGGCCTTTGCTTTTGATGGGCCGCCGCGTGCCTACAGCGTGCTGATTTGAGACGGAACCACGCCTTCATTCCGGGCTTGACCCGGAATCCATCGTAGAGCGCGATACCCTACAATCGATTCCGGATCTGCGTCGCTTCGCGACTTGTCCGGAATGACGGCGTGGTTCCATGCTAAATCAGCACGCTCTAAGCCGCTGCCCGGAAGCGTGCCTCGCCGCGGTTCACGAAGCAGGTCTTGTCGAACTGCGAGAGGTCGAGCGGGTTGGGCAAGCGCACATCCGCGATCTCCGGGAACGGCCTGCCCGAGCCCTCGTAGGCGCGGTCGATTTGCGAGATGAAGACGAGGATCAGGCCCCTCTCCCGCGCAAAGGCCTTCAACATCCGCACCTGCAGCGCCAGTTCCGGCGTCTCGCGACGCTGGTCGAGCAGTTGCAGGTAATCGATCACCGCCATCGTGCCGCGCGGCGCGTCCGCCAATCTCGCGACGATATAGTCGGCGCTGATAGCATCGGAGCAATCGCAATCGAACAGGCCGGCGAAGTCACCCGGCTCGATATTGATCGCGCGCAGGCGAGAGAGGACGTCCGCCGGCGTGTATTCGAGCGTGAGAAAGATGCCCCGGCGCCCGGCCCGCATGGCTTCCGCCAGAAGCGCGAGCCCCGCCAGCGTCTTGCCCTGCCCGGGCCGGCCGGCGATCAGGACGAGATCGCCCGGTTCCAGCAACGGCCAGAGTGCACGCACCGATGTCATGCCGGGCTGCTTCGCGATGAGCAGGCTCCAGCTGCGATAACCCTCCTCGCTCGCGATGCGATCGAGCGCGGCGTGGAGCGGGATGCGCTCTGTCCGGCTCAGGAGCCTGGCCTTGCGCTTCAACTGATGGATCGGGGCCGACAAAACCATGACGTGAACCTCCTATCGCAGGCAGCTGGCGCAATCCCTCCTCATGCGTGATGCCCGGACAGACGGTCGGATCGTCGGAAATGCCCTGCATGATGATGCTTCCCCGGCTGGAGGGGGGAGGCTCGGGCCGAGCCAGAATCACAACTTAGCGCAGCCGGTTCCGAAAGGGAATCGGCAGTGCTTGTCCCGAGACGTCATGGGCGCGGCGAAGACGCGCTCAGCGCGCCCAGCGCACGATCTCGACGAGGACTTGCGACAGCGCCCGGTCGAGCGCCTGGGTGGCACCCGGCCCGTCGACCGCGCCGGCCGGCACGCGCGCCGCAAACAACCGCGCCCGCTGGATCTGGCCGGTTCGGTCGCCGACGATCCGCGCGGTGATCTCGACCACCGCCGTCCCGCTCGCCGCATCGATATTGAAACTGCGGATATTGGTGTTGAGCTGGACGTCGGGGGAGATGCGTTGGCCTGGCCCCGCGACCGAGCCGACGCGGCCGGCATTCTCGAAGGTCTGGATCAGGCGCGCCTGAACCAGCGCCGGAACCCGGTCCGCCCATTGCGCGCCGCCGACGAAGGAGAGCGCGCCGCTCGAATCCTTGACGATGACGCGGTCGGAATCGAGCGCCTGGACCGCCGTCGGCTCGGCCACGACCATCGCCCCCCGCGAGCCGCCGACCTTGCCGAAGCCCCCCGGTGCCGAGAGATCGAAGGTGGTCGGCGTCGCCCCGCCGCTGCAGCCGGCGAGCAATACGGCCGAAGCCGCGACCAGGACCGGAAGGAATAGACGCGCCAGGCGGGCCGAAGGAAGGCGAAGCTCGGTCGTCATGGGGCTAACGCGATCCGTTGTATTGGGGGAGCGGCGGCTTGCCGCCGAAAATGAACTGCTGCGGGTTGCGTTCGAAATTCCGCAAGGTGCGGTTGAGTTCCGTCAGGGTCTTCCTACCGTCCGAGGCCAATGTCTCGACGTCACGCAGTCCCGGCCCGGTGAAGCGGCTGATGCCGGCGGTGATCTCGGCCGTGCGCTTGTCGAGATTGTCGGCGAGCGTCCGGATCGACTTGGCGGCGTCCGCAACTTCCTGGAAGGCGCTGCGGCCATCGGGGCCCGAGCCGGATTCGAGGAAGCCCTTCGCCGCCTTGAGCACGCCCTCGACCTGATCGGCCGCCTTGTCGAGCTTGGCCGAAATGGACGCCGCATCCTTGACCACCTTCGCGACATCGGCACTGGAGCCGCCGAGCGCTCCGGTGAACTTGTCGACATTGTCGATGATGCTCGCGACCTTGTTGCGGTCGACCGAACGGACGACGCCCGTCAATTCCTCGCTGAGCGATTGCAGCTTCTGCGACAGCGGCTGGATCGTCTCGGCGATGTTGCCGAAGCCGGCCATCAGCTTGTCGAGCCCGTCAGCGTTGTTGCCGAGCGCCTGCGAGAATTTCTCGACGTTGCGGACCGTGTTGTTGATCGGCGTGGCGTTCTGCTTGATCAGCCCGTCGAGCGAGGTGAGCATGCCATCGGCCCTCTGCGCCACGTTGCGCACGGTCTCGATGATGTCCTGCAATTCGGAGCGCTCGGCGATGATCGTCGGCATCGGCTCGCCCGGTTTCGCCTTCAGGACGGGCGCGCCGGGATCGCCGCCGATGAGCTGCAACGCCACCACGCCGGCCAGCCCCTGCGCCTCGATGCGGGCGCGCGTGTCCTCGCGCAGCGGCGTCGTATTGGCGACCTGGACCACGGCATAGATGCGGCGCGGATCGTCCGACTGGAGCTCGATGCTGGTGACTTCGCCGACGCGCAGGCCGTTGAAGAGCACGCTCGATCCGCGTCCGAGCCCGGTCACCGTGCCGGTGAAGATGATGCGGACGCTCTCCTTGCGCCCGGCTCCGCCACTGTTGAACCAGTAGACAAAGCCGAAGGCCGCCGCGAGGACCGCGAGCGTGAACAGGCCGACGAGTGCGTAATTGGCGCGCGATTCCATCGTCTACAGGCTCTGTCCCCGCTCTCCCGCCGGCAGCCTGGCCATGGCGCGCTCCCCGCCGAAATAGGCCTTCAACCATGGATGGTCGGATGCCAGCATCGTTGCCAGCGGCCCGACCGCGATCACCTTCTTGTCCGCCAAAGCGGCGATTCGGTCACAGGCATGATACAGGCTGTCGAGATCGTGGGTTACCATGAAGACGGTGAGACCCAGAGTTTGCTTCAAGGTCATGATGAGATCGTCGAATTCGGCGGCGCCGATCGGGTCCAGGCCCGATGTCGGCTCGTCCAGGAAGACGATCTCGGGATCGAGCGCCAGCGCACGCGCCAGGGCAGCCCGCTTGATCATACCGCCCGAGAGCTCGGAAGGCGCCTTGTCGGCGGCATCGCGCGGCAAGCCGACGAGATCGAGCTTCACCATCGCCAGTTCGTCGAGCAGGTCCGGCGAGAGCTGAAGATACTCGCGCATCGGCACCTGGATGTTCTGCTTCACGCTCAATGCCGAGAACAGCGCACCCTGCTGAAACATCACGCCGAAGCGCCGTTCGAGGACGCGGCGCTGCGGCGGACTCAGATCGTCGACATCCTCGCCGAAGACCTCGATGGTCCCGCGCCGCTTGCGGACGAGGCCGAGGATCGTGCGCGTCAGCACCGATTTGCCCTGGCCGGAACCACCGACGAAACCGAGGATCTCGCCGCGCATCACGTCGAGATTCAGTCCATCCATGATCACCTTGTCGCCGAAGGCGACCTTGAGATCGCGCACGCGGATGACGGCCTCGGGCTCGCTCGCTGCCTGCGTCCGATGCTGATGGGAATGGCCCTGCGAAACCATCGTCAGAACTCGATCGAGGCGAAGAACATGGCGAAGAGCCCGTCGACGACGATGACCATGAAGATCGCCTTGACCACCGAGGCCGTGACCTGACGGCCGAGCGATTCCGCCGAGCCCTTGACCGCGAGGCCCTCGATCGAGGCGATCAAACCGATGACGAAGGCCATGAAGGGCGCCTTGATCAGGCCGACGGCGAAATGCTTCCAGGTGATCACCGATTGCAGGCGCGCCAGGAACGTATCGACGCCTATGCCGCCATAGAGCCAGGCGACGAGCCCGGCCCCGACCAGACCGGCCATCGCCGAGATGAAGGTCAGGATCGGCAGCGAGATGATCAGCGCGAGGATGCGCGGCACCACCAGCACCTCGATCGGGTCGAGACCCATCACGCGCAGGGCATCGATCTCTTCGCGCATCTTCATCGAGCCGATCTCGGCGGTGAACGCCGAGCCCGATCGGCCCGCGATCATGATCGAGGTCAGCAGCACCGCGAGCTCGCGCAGGATCAGGATGCCGGTCAGATTCACGACGAAGGCGGAGGCACCGAATTGCTGCAGCTGGAAAATGCCCTGCTGGGCGACGATGCATCCCACGAGGAACGAGATCAGCATGATGATCGGCGCGCCGTTGAAGGCGATCAGCTCGATCTGGTTGACCAGCGACGGCCCGCGGAACTTGCGTGGACCGAGGACGACGCTGGCCGAGCCGACCACGACCTCGCCGAGGAACATGGCGCCGCCGACCATGTCGCGCCCGAAGCGTACGACGCTCTCGCCGATATCGACGAGAATGTCGACGACGCCGACATGCCGATGCGGCTTCGGCGGATCGTCGTCATGGACCTGGACCTCGGCCAGGAGGATGCCGTGCTCGGGCCTGCTGCTGACGAGCTCGACCGCGACGCCCTTTCTCTCCTCGCGGGCCTTCAGGCGGTTGAGAACATAGGCGCCGAGCGTATCGAGCCGCGTCACGTCCGAGAGGTCGATCCGGGCTCCGGCCTCGGCAGGCAGGCGCTCGGTGATCTCCCCGATCAGCTCTTCGATGCGGGGCGCGCGGTCGGCGCTCCACGAGCCCGAGAGCGCCACCGCGAGCGCGCCCGCGTCATCGCGGATAGTCGCCTGCGGTTCGGCGGTATCGAGGCTCGCCATGTCGCCGTGAGGTCCTTGTTCCCCTGGCCGAAACGGCCCTGCGCCTCGTGCGGCCGCGCATCGCCGGCCGCATCTGCCTCCACCCCTTGACCTGTATTGCCGCGCTACGCGTGCTTGGCAAGTTTCGGGCGATCCGCCGATGTTCGCCGCGCCGCAAGCATGGGTGGAGAGCCCGGGAACCACGGCTTCTCGGGCGATCTTGTTCCAATTCGGGGCGAAGGCAGCAATTCCTTAAGAAATCGCAAGGCAGGCTCGAAGGATAACGTCACGACCACCGGCCTGATTCGGCCGGTCCTTCGAAGGCAGATCCGTGATGGGCGACGTCCGCTCGCTGACACCGCTGAGCCAGGCCGACTACGAGGCGATCGAAGCCGCGGTGATGGAGACGGCGCGTGGCCGCTGGTTCATGGTCGAATACGCCAAGCGCAATCGCCAGGCGGACACGCTGCAATTGCTCGGCGCCATCCAGCGGATCGAGCGGGTCGTCGGCCTCGGCGTGCAGGAGACCAGCCGGGAGACCAATCTGATCGAGGCGGCCGCGCTGATCAGCGATCTGCGCACCGATCTCGAGCGCATCAGCGGCAAGGCCGAGGCGCGTTCCTCCGGCCTCGCCGCCCAGATCGAGAAGGCCGCCGGCTCCGTGCTCGCCGCGTCCGAAAGCATCCAGGAAACGGCCTGGGGCCTGCGCGAGACGGGAGCGGATGCGGAAGCCTGCGACGCGCTCGACCGGCATGCCTCCGAAATCTCGACGGCGATCGGCATCGTCGACAGCGTGGTCCAGCGTATCGACAAGATCGCCGACACGATCGCGATGCTGGATTCGAGCCTGCGGGCGTTCGGCGAAGTCTCGCGCGAGAGCAGCGTGAGCTTCGAGGCGATGGCGGCCTCCGCGGAGGCGATGATGGTGCCTCCCCCTTCCACCGCGCCACGCCTTTACGACGACCTCGACGTCGCGACCGATGGCCATGCGCCGGTACCGTTGGCGCGCAATGATCGGCCGGCAGACGAAGCACGCTTCGCCACGGCCCCGCTGCTCGACGACGATATCGCCTTCAGCGATCCGGTCGAAATTGCACCGACTGCCGCGCGCCTCGCTGGGCCACAGTCGGAAACCGCGTTGCGCGAAATCGACGCGATGCCGGCCGAGCGCAAGCTCGCCTATTTCGTCTAGACGACAGCGGCGACCGCTCAGTTCTCGCGGCGGATCGCGCTTTCGTGCCAGCGATGCAGCAGCAGGTACGAGATCAGGCTGGTCGCCAGGAAGATCGCGATGCCGGATAGCGAGATCATCACCAACGCCGCGAAGACGCGCGGAATCTTGAGCTGGTAGCCCGCTTCCAGGATGCGATAGGCCAGCCCCGAGGCGCTGCCGCCGGTGCCCGCGACGAACTCCGCCACGACCGCCCCGATGAGTGCGAGGCCGCCCGAAATCTTCAAGCCTGCCAGGAAATAAGGCAGCGCCGCCGGCAGCTTGAGATAGCGCATCGTCTGCCAGCGCGAGGCGCCGTAAAGCTCGAACAGGTTGACGAGGTTATGGTCGGCCGAGTTCAGACCGAGGATCGTGTTCGACAGGATCGGGAAGAAGGCGACGATCCAGGCGCAGATCAGCAGCGACAGGTCGATATCGTTGGCCCAGATGATGATCAGCGGAGCGATGGCGACGATCGGCGTGACCTGCAGGATGACGGCATAGGGCAGCAGCGCCATCTCCAGCCATTTTGACTGGCTGAACAGCACGGCGAGCGTCACGCCGACGACGATCGCCGCGGCGAGCGCCATGAAGGTGATCTTCAGCGTGACCCAGAGCGAGCCGGAGAGCGTGCCCCAGTCGGCGACCAGCGTCTGGCCGACCAGGATCGGCCCGGGCAGCACATAATGCGGGATGTCGTTCCAGCGGACCGCGAACTCCCAGAGCGCCAGCACGACGACGCCGATGACCAGTGGCGCCAGGATGCGGGGCCAGACACTGGCGGGTAGGCCGAGGATACGAGCCTCGGCCATCACGACGGGCAGCGCCTGCGCGTCGGTGCCGTCCGGGCGCATGGTTTCGACGGGCGCACTCATCGGCCGATCGCCTCCTTCAGCGTGGTGGAGGCCACGCGGCAGAGATGGGCGTATTCGCCGGAGGTCCGGAACAGCTCGTCGCGTGGATAGGCGGCATCGACCGAGAGATCGGCCATGACCCGGCCGGGCCGCGCCGCCATCACCACGATACGCTGCGAGAGGTAGACGGACTCGAAGACCGAATGGGTGACGAAGACCGCGGTGAAGCGCTCGCGCTCCCACAGCGCCAGGAGGTCATCGTTGAGGCGATGGCGGGTAATCTCGTCGAGCGCCGCGAAAGGTTCGTCCATCAGCAGGATCTTCGGCCGCATCACCAGCGCACGCGCGATCGAGACGCGCATCTTCATGCCGCCGGAGAGTTCGCGTGGATAGGATTTCTCGAAGCCCTTGAGGCCGACCAGCGCCAGCATCTCGGCGGCGCGCGCCTCGGCCTCGGCCCGGGCCACGCCCTTGAGCTTCAGCGGCAGCATGACGTTGGCGAGCGCATTCGCCCAGGGCATCAACGTCGGGTCCTGGAAGACGAAGCCGAGATCGCGCGCACCGTGGCCGGCGCGGCCCTGCGCCGCGCCGGTCTCGCCCGGCCAGGTGATGGAACCGGTCGTCGGCGCGCCGAGGCCGGCGATCATGCGCAGGAGCGTCGACTTTCCGCAGCCAGAGGGACCGAGCAGGCTGATGAACTGCCCTGCCCCGAGCTCCAGATCGACATCACGAACCGCAAGCGTGCCGTTGGCGAATTGCTTGGAGACGTGCCGGACAGCCACCAGCGGGGTGCTCGCGGCGAATTGCGGCTTCGTCTCGTCCATCGTCACAGTCATCTTTTCAGCAATGCTCGTCCGGCTCAGCCCTTGCCGATACCCTTGTTGACGAAATCGAGGCTGTAGGCCTTCTTCACGTCGACGCCCGCCGGAACCACGCCGGCCTCGCTCATCGTCTTGTAGAAGCTCGCCCAGCGCGCATCGGTCATCGCGCCGATGCCGAGCGTCTTGGCGTCGCCGGAGACGACGATGCCGCGCTCGTTCATCACCTTGAGCGCGTAATCGATCTTCTCCTGATCCATGTCGGGATTGTCCTTCAGGATCCGGGCGTTGGCTGCGGCGTTTCCGGGGCCGCCCTTCATGTATTCGGCCCAGCCTTCCAGCGTCGCGTCGGTGAAGCGCTGCACGACCTCCTTCTTCTCCTGGACCATCTTCCGGGAGAGCGTGATCGTGGTGTTGTAGTTCTCGAACCCGGCATCGGCGAGCAGATGCACGACCGGATCGACACCCGCCTTGCGGATGACGAAGGGCTCGGAGGAGAGGAAACCCTGCTGCGTCAGCTTCTTGTCGGCCAGGAACGGCGCCATGTTGAAGGTGTAGGGGCGAATCTGCTCGTCCTGGAAGCCGAACTTCAGCTTCAGGAAGGGCCAGAAGCCGACGCGGGCCTGCGCCGCGATCAGGATCGGCTTGCCCTTGAGATCGGCGAGCGTGTCATTGCCCTGGCCGGGATGCGAGATCAGGACCTGCGGATCCTTCTGGAAGATCGAGGCGATGCAGAGGAAGGGCAGGTTCTCGTGGGCGAAGCTGAGCGCTTCCAGCGAGTTGCCCATGATCATGTCGACACGGCCGCCGAGCAGGAGCTGGGTCGGATTCTGCTGCGGGCCGCCGGGGCGGATCTCCACGTCGAGGCCGTATTTCTTGTAGATGCCGTTGGTCGCGGCGAGATAGAAGCCGCCATGCTCGGTCTGGGCGCGCCAGTTGGTCTGGTAGCTGACCTTGTCGAGCGTCTGCGCGTTGACGCGTGCGCCCGGCACCGGGATCAGCAGGGAGGCGGTGGAGCCGCCGATCAGCCCGAGCGCGGCACGCCGGTTCACGCGATATTTCATCGTCGTCATCTCGCTCTCTCCCCTCATGCTGCAGCCGGGCAGCCACTGGCCCGTCTCCTTATCCCATGCGATAGGACGACGGGACAATGCAACGCCGCGCGGCCGGGTTTCTGCACAGAAACAAGGCGATCACGCCGGCTCCTGACAGGCCTGAACATGACCGCACGTTTCTGGGGCGATCTGAAGAGCTCCGATTTCGCCGGGCTCTCGCCCGATCGCACCGTCACGGTGCTGCCGCTGGCGGCGATCGAGCAGCACGGCCCGCATCTCCCCGTCTCGGTCGATACCACCGTGATGAACGGGATGCTGGCCGAGGCGATGCCGCTGGTGCCTGATGATCTCGACGTGCTCGTGCTGCCGACGCAGGCGGTCTGCAAGTCGAACGAGCATCTGCATTCGCCGGGCACGGTCACGATCGGCTGGGAGAGCGCGATCCGCTCGTGGATCGAGATTGGCGAGAGCGTGAAACGGGCGGGCCTGCGCAAGCTCGTGCTGATCACCTCCCATGGCGGCAATGTCGACCCGATGAAGATCGTGGCGCGGGAGCTGCGCGTCGATCACGGCATGCTCGCCGTCTGCACGGCCTGGATGTCCTTCGGCCTGCCGGACGGTCTCTATGGCGAGCTCGACATCCGCCACGGCATCCATGGCGGCGACGTCGAGACCTCGCTGATGCTGCATTTCCGGCCGGATCTCGTCGACATGGGTAAGGCCGCGCTGTTCAAGCCGCATACCGTGACGATGGCAGAAGAGGGCTATGCCCATCTGCGTCCGACCGGTCCGCATGCCTTCGCCTGGATGGCGCAGGACGTGAACCTTGCGGGCGCGGCCGGCGACGCCAGCCTCGCGACGGCGGCGAAGGGCAAGGCGACGGCGGCGCTCCAGGCGCAGGGCTTCGCCGCCCTGATGGCCGATGTCGCGCGGATGCCGCTCGATACGCTTTACAAGGCGGGCTGAGCCTTCACTCCGGATCGAGCAGGCGCGGCCCCGGCCCCTCCTCGGCCAAACGGTCGAGCGGGTTGTGCAGCGGGCAATCGCGCACCGACAGGCAGCCGCAGCCGATGCAGCCGTTCAATTGGTCGCGCAAGCGCGTCAGCCGGTCGATGCGGCGCTCCAGCTCCTGCTTCCAGGCCGACGACAGCCGCGCCCAGTCGGCGACGGTCGGCGTGCGCTCCTGCGGCAGCGCCCTGAAAGCCTCGCGGATGGTCTTCAGCGGAATGCCGGCGCGCTGCGCCACCTTGATGATTGCGACCCGGCGGAGCACCTCGCGGGCATAGCGGCGCTGGTTGCCCTGCGTGCGATGGCTGCGGATCAGCCCTTCCGCCTCGTAGAAATGCAGGGCGGAAACGGCGAGACCGCTGCGGCGGGCGACATCGCCGACGCTGAGCTCGATCGGAAAATGCGCCTGCCGGGACATCGAAATACGCCTCTTGACCTTAACCTTACTTGAGGTTTTATAAGCCGCGCTCCCGTGATGCAAACCGGAGCGTTTCCATGCACCAGAAGGTCGATACGCGGATCAGGCTCGCCCTGATCTATGGCAGCAGCCGCGAAGGCCGCTTCTGCGACAAGGTCGCCGGCTGGGCGATCTCGCAGATCGTCGGCGACGGCCCCTTCGACCTCGCGGCCGTCGATCCCGGCGAGATCGACCTGCCGCCACGCCATGTCAGCGGCAAGCACCCAGCGCTTGAAGAGCTCAGGAGCATCATCGGCTGGGCCGACGGCTTCGTCGTGGTGATGCCGGAATATAACCGCGGCTATCCGGCAATCCTGAAATTCCTGATCGACGTGGTCGGGCCGGAATGGCGCGGCAAGCCGGTCGGCTTCGTCTCCTATGGCGGCATCTCAGGCGGCTTGCGTGCCGTCGAGCAACTCCGCCTCGTCTTCGGGGAACTGCATGCCGCGCCGATCCGCGACGGCGTCGCCTTCGCCGATGTCTGGAGCCGCTTCGATGCGGAGGGGGCCCTGCTCAATGCCGACCGGGCGGAACAGGCGATGGCGACGATGCTGGCGCAGCTCCACTGGTGGGCAAGCGCGCTGCGCAAGGCACGTGAGGCGGTGCCCTACGGCCAGTTCGCGGCGGCGTGATACGTCACGCGAACGTGGAAAGAGCTTCACAAATCCGAACTGGTCTCCTCGTGGCGGGATGCGGAACAATGCCCGTCCCAGATGAGGAGCCGACGGATATGAAGCTCAAACTTCTCCGCAACGCGACGCTGAAGCTCACCTATGGCGGCAGGACCTTCCTGATCGACCCGGATTTCGGCCCGCGCTACAGCCGCCGCTCCTTCACCGGGCGCTCGGAGAACCCGATGGTCGAATTGCCCGAGCCGATCGAGGACATTATCGCGGGCGTCGACACGGTGATCGTGTCGCATCTCCATGCCGATCATTTCGACGAGGTCGCCAAGGAGCGCCTGCCGAAGGATCTGCCCGTCATCTGCCGGCCCGGCGACGAGGCCGCGATCGCGCAGGCAGGATTTTCCTCGATCACGGCGATCGACTGCTATGTGCGGCTGGGGCCGATCATCCTGAAGCGGCATCCGGCCCAGCACGGCACTGGCGCCGTCGTCGAGAAGATGGGGCCGGTGATGGGTCTGAGCTTCGAAGCGCCGGGCGAGCCGACGCTCTACTGGTGTGGCGACAGCGTGCTCTACCCGCCCCTGCGCGATGCCGCGACGGCGACGGGGCCGGATGTGATCGTCACGCATTCCTGCGGGGCGAAGTGGGACGACACGCTGATCGTGATGGACGACACACAGACGCTCGATCTCGCCGAGGCCTTCCCGCGCGCCACCGTGATCGCGACGCATATGGAGGCGCTGGATCACGCCACCGTCAGCCGTGCGGCTTTGCGCAAGGCAGCGAAGGAGCGTGGCGTCGACACGCGGCGCCTGCGCATCCCCACTGACGGCGAGACGATCGAACTCGGCGTGCCGGCTTTGGTGTGAGCCAGCCTGACCAGCCATGCTCGGGCTTAACCCGAGCATGGCTGGTGCAGCAGTCTATTCGCCGGCCTTGAGCTGCTTGGCGTAGATGTCCTTGTACTGCTCGCGCAGCAGGTTCTTCTGCACCTTGCCCATGGTGTTGCGCGGCAGCTCCGCCACGACGAAGACCTGCTTGGGCTGCTTGAACTTGGCGAGACGCTGCTCCAGCGCCGTGGCGATGCCCTTTGCGGTGATCTCCGCACCAGGCTTGCAGACCACGACCGCGGTGACGCCTTCGCCGAAATCGGGATGCGGCACGCCGATGACGGCGCTCTCGATCACGCCCGGCATCTCGTCGATCTCGGTCTCGACTTCCTTCGGATAGACGTTGTAGCCGCCGGTGATGATCAGGTCCTTGCCGCGCCCGACGATATGGACGTAGCCGGCTGGGTCAATCTTGCCGAGATCGCCGGTGATGAAGAAGCCGTCCGGCCGGAACTCAGCGGCCGTCTTCTCGGGATTGCGCCAGTAGCCCTTGAAGACGTTGGGGCCCTTGACCTCGATCATGCCGATCTCGTCGCGGCCGATCTCCTTGCCGGTCTCGGGATCGGTGACGCGGGCCGAGACGCCCGGCAGCGGGAAACCGACCGTGCCCGCCACCCGGTCGCCCTCATAGGGATTCGAGGTGTTCATGTTGGTCTCGGTCATGCCGTAGCGCTCGAGGATGGCGTGACCGGTCTTCTCGCGCCATTCGCGATGCGTCTCGGCCAGCAGCGGCGCCGAGCCGGAAACGAACAGGCGCATATGCTTGGTCGCCTCCTTGGTCAGGCGGGCATCCTGCAAAAGCCGGACATAGAAGGTCGGCACGCCCATCATGCTCGTGGCCTGCGGCAGGTATTTGAAGACCTGCTCCGGATCGAATTTCGGCAGCAGGATCATCGAGGCGCCGGACAGCAGGATCACATTGGTCGCGACGAAGAG
This sequence comes from uncultured Allobosea sp., assembly GCF_945957345.1. Classification (GTDB taxonomy): domain Bacteria; phylum Pseudomonadota; class Alphaproteobacteria; order Rhizobiales; family Beijerinckiaceae; genus Allobosea. The sequence continues at coordinate 38,569 of NZ_CAMFKW010000030.1, forward strand.
GCCGTGGGTGTGGAAGATCGGCAAAGCGTGCAGCAGCACGTCGCCCTTCGTGAAGCGCCAGTAGTCGACCAGCGCCAGCGCATTCGACGACAGGTTGTCGTGGCTCAGCATCGCGCCCTTGGAGCGGCCGGTCGTGCCGGAGGTGTAGAGGATGGCGGCGAGATCGTCCGGCCCGCGCGCGACGTCGGTGAAGTCGCCCGAGGCGACGTTGGCCTTGTCGAGCAGGCTGCCATTGCCGATGCCGAGCGTCTCCAGCTTGGCGCCAGCTTTCTCGGCATAGGGACGCAGAGCCTCAGCCTTCGAAGGATCGCAGACGAAGACTGCGGGTTCGGCGTCGCCCAGGAAATACTCGATCTCGGCCGGGGTATAGGCAGTGTTGAGCGGCAGGAAGATCGCGCCCGCCCGGACCGTGCCGAGATAGAGCATCAGCGCCTCGAAGCTCTTCTCGACCTGGACGGCGACCCGGTCGCCCGGCTTGACCCCGAGCCCGGTGAGCGCAGCGGCAAAGCGCGCGGAGACCGCGACCATATCGCCATAGGAGAAACGCCTGCCGTCATCGAGCAGCGCGAAGGGCGCGTCCGGCGCCGGCATGCGCGAGCGGATGAGGTCAAAGAGATGATTGCCCATGATTTCGGGTCCTTTCAGGCGTTTCCGTCTTAATTAGCCGCCGGGCGCAGCAGCTTGCGCACGCCGGAGGAGGCCACCACCGTGTTGCGGGTGGCGAAGGCTTCGTGGTTGGTCTCGATATCGTCGAGTTCGTAGCGGTAATTGACCATTACGCCATGCGACTCGCGCAGGCCCCGCGCCGAGAGATTGCCGCCGACATTGATCCGCTCCAGCCGGGCGCCGTTGCCGAGATGGAAGCGCGCGACCGGATCGATGACGCGGCCGGACGCCGTGCGCGCCCGCAGCATGTATTCCGCCATCATCTGGCCGAGCAGCTTGTCGCGCCGCGCCTTCGTGATCTCGTCGAGCGAGATCGTCTCGCCGGCCGGGCGTGCAAGCTCGGAGCGCTCCTCGTTGGTGAGGACGAGATCGCCGGGCTCGGTCGCGATGCCGGCGAGCCAGCGCGCGAAACCGGGCACCGGCGAGAGCGTCACGAAGGTGTCGAGCCCCGGCAATTCGCGTTTCAGATCTTCCGCGACCTGCTTGATCAGGAAATTGCCGAAGGAAATGCCGCGCAGGCCCTCCTGGCAGTTCGAGATCGAATAGAACACGGCCGTCGTAGCTTGCTGCGCCGGCAGGATCGCCCGCTCCGGCTCCAGCACTTCGCCGATGCTGCGCGGGATGTCGCCGGTCAGCGCAACCTCGACGAAGATCAGGGGGTCGTCGACGAGCTGGGGATGGAAGAAGGCGAAGCAGCGCCGGTCAGCCGGCTCCAGCCGGCGCCTGAGATCGTCCCAGCCCTGGATCTCATGCACCGCCTCATAGCGGATGATCTTCTCCAGCACGTTCGCCGGCGTGCGCCAGTCGATGCGGCGCAGAACGAGGAAGCCGCGGTTGAACCAGGAGCCGAAGAGATGGCGGAAATCGTCATCGATGCCCTTCAGTTCCGGCTCCGCCGACATTGCCTCGAACAGCGCCTCGCGCATCCGCACCAGCACATGCGTGCCCTCAGGCGCGAGATTGAGGCGTCGCAGCAATTCCTGCCGGCGCGGCTCGGACGCCTGATGCAGCGCTGCCACCGTCGCGGGATAGGGCTTGGCGCGATAGGCTTCGATCGCCGCGTCGAGCCGCTCGTGATCGGGGCCGAAACGCTCGCGCAGCACATTGAAGAAGGCGAGCCGGCCGGGCTTGTCGAGGCCTTGCCAGGCTTCCAGCACGGCCTGCGCCAGCGCCATGCCAGAAGCTTCGCCGCGGCCGGAGAGCAGATCCTCGCAGAGCTTGTCGATCGGGCGCGAGCGGTTGCCGAGGAAACGCTCGAAGCCGATCAGCGCGCGGCCGCGATCCGCCACATTGGTGAGAAGTTCGCCGAGAAACGCCATGTCCGATGCGGGCCTCTTGGTTGCGATGCAATCTTAGAGCGCACCGCATCGCGACGGAAGCGCGGCGATATCATGACTTGCCGTCATCGCGAGCGCGCCGGACACGCTCCGCCCCATCAGCGCAGCAGGCTCCAGGCCTTCAGGAAGAAGTCCGGCGCGCCGAAATTGCCCGATTTCAGCGCGACGACCATCTCGGGGCCGTCGACGACGCGCGTCCAGGGCACACCGGGGTCGATCTCGGGACCGATCTCCAGGGTGCGAATGCCGAGGCCGAGCACGGTCGCGCCCGAGGTCTCGCCGCCTGCGACGAGAAGCCGCGTCACGCCGCCTTCAGACAGGCGCCGTGCCAGTTCGGCGAAAGCATGCTCGACAATGCTGCCCGCTTTCTCGCGACCGAGCTTGTCCTGCACCACCGCGACCTCTGCCGGGTCGTCGCTCGAATAGACGAGGAACGGCTTGTCGGCCGGCTGCGCCAGTGCCCAGGCGGCGAGGCCGGCGGCATCCTGCCGGCCGTCGGCCAACGCGAAGGGATCGACCTTGAGCGCGGGATAGCCTGCCGCAAGCGCCGCCTTGATCTGGCCGCGCGTCGCCGTCGAGCAACTCCCGGAGATGATCCCGGCACGCCCAGCCGGCGCCTTCAGATCCTGCGGACCGGGATGCTCTGGCAGCAGGCCGGCGCGGCGGAAATTCTGCGGCAGGCCCATGGCGATGCCGGAGCCGCCGGTCAGCAGGACATGTTCGGACACGGCATGGCCGAGCGTCATCAGGTCCTCGTTGGTCAGCGCGTCGGTCACGGCATAGCGGACCCCGTCGGCCTCGAGCTTCGCGAGACGCGCCCTCACGGCAGAGGAGCCGCCGAGCACGGTGGCGTAGTCGACGAGGCCGGTTTCGGTCTTCGCCTGCGCTGACATCAACCGCATCAGGTTCGAATCCCGCATCGGCGTCAGCGGGTGATCCTTCATCGAACTCTCATGCAGCGGCACCGCGCCGACGAAGAGATAGCCCTGATAGATCGAGCGGCCATTGGCCGGGAAAGCCGGGCAGACGATGGCGAGCTTGGCATCCAGCCGCTCGGCCAGCGCATTCGCGACCGGCCCGATATTGCCCTCAGCCGTCGAATCGAAGGTCGAGCAGTATTTGAACAGGATCTGGCGCGCGCCGGCCTTCAACAGGGCTTCGCAGGCGGCGAGCGAATCCGCGACGGCCTCGGCGACCGGATTGGTCCGCGATTTCAGCGCGACGACGACGGCATCGGCCTCGGGCAAGGCCGAGCCGACGGGAGGCACGCCGATCACCTGCACGGTGCGCATGCCCGCCCGGTTCAGCATCAGCGCGACATCGGTCGCGCCCGTCATGTCGTCGGCGATCACGCCCAGCAGCATGCCCAAATCTCCCTAGAACCCTCTCGGGCTTCGAACTTCTTTAGTCACACTAATCGCAGCCGCATAACGAGGCGAGCGTCATGGCCGCATCGTGCATGTCCGCCGCGGGCATGGAACCCCGGTTTCAAGCCATGCCGCCTCTGCCCACGCGGCAGGCAGGGCTGCCTCAGAATTGGTGCGGCGCGTCATCGACGGCAGGCGCGATCTGAGTCAGGTTAGTGCCACAAGGAACGAATTGAGCAGGACGACCCACGCGCCAAGCGGCGGGAACGTTCGCCGACAACGTCCGGAACGAGGGGACAATCATGAATCTGCTGAAGGTTGCGATTTCGGCTGCCGCGCTCGCGCTTGCGATAGTGCCGGCACTGGCCCAGACCCCATCGACCCTGCGGATCGGGGTGCAGGAAGACCCCGACATGCTCGACCCGCACAAGGCGCGCACCTTCGTCGGCCGCATCGTCTTCATGGGCCTGTGCGACCGGCTGCTCGACATCACGCCCGAGCTGAAGCTGGTGCCGCGGCTGGCGACGGAGTGGGGTTTCTCCGCAGACGGGCTGACGCTGACGATGAAGCTGCGCACAGACGCCAAGTTCCATGACGGCGAGAGCTTCAACGCCGAGGCGGCCAAGGCCAATCTCGAACGCGCGATGACCCTGCCGGATTCGCTGCGCAAATCGGAGCTCGCCTCGGTCGACAAAGTCGAGGCGCCCGATGCAACGACGCTGGTGCTGAAGCTGAAGCGGCCCGACGCCACGCTGCTCGCCCAGCTCACCGATCGCGCCGGCATGATGCTCTCGCCCAAGAGCCTCTCCAGCGACGTCACGGCGAAGCCGATCTGCTCCGGCCCCTACAAATTCGTCGAGCGCGTCCAGAACGACCGGATCGTGCTGGAAAAATTCAAGGAGCACTGGGAGGCCGACAAGTACAGCTTCGACCGCATCGTCTACCGGTCGATCCCCGATACCACGGTGCGCCTCGCCAATCTGCGCTCCGGCGAGCTCGACATGCTGGAGCGGCTGGCGCCGACCGACGTGAAATCGGCCGAAGCCGACAAGTCGCTCAAGGTCATGAGCGTCGCCAATCTCGGCTATCAGGGCATCACCGTGAACACCAATAACGGTGAGGCTGCCAAGCAGCCGATGGGGCTGGACAAGCGCATCCGTCAGGCTCTCTCGCTCTCGATCGACCGCAAGGTTCTGAACGACGCGGTTTTCGACGGGCTCTACGAGCCGATGATGCAACCCTTCAACCCCGGCAACCCCTATCTGAGCGCCGATTTCCCGGTGCCGGCGCGCGATGTCGCCAAGGCCAAGGCGTTGATGAAGGCGGCCGGGACGGAAAAACTCTCGGTCGAGCTCTTCGTCACCAACAACCCGGTCCAGGCGCAGGTCGGCCAGGTGATCCAGGCGATGGCGCAGGAAGCCGGCATCGACATCCAGATCCGCTCGACCGAATTCGCCAGCCAGTTGCGTGACCAGCAGCAAGGCAAGTTCCAGCTCAGCCTGATCGGCTGGTCCGGCCGCATCGACCCGGACGGCAATATCCACGCCTTCGTCACCACCAAGGGCAACCAGAACGACGGCAAGTATTCCAATCCGCAAGTCGACAAGGAGCTCGACGAAGCGCGCACTATCTACGACGCGGCCGAGCGCAAGAAGCACTACGATGCCGCACAGAAGATCCTGCTGGACGAGCTGCCGATCATCTATCTCTACAACGACAAGCGCTATTTCGCGCTGCGCTCCAACATGCAGGGCTTCGTGATCAATCCGGACGGGATGATCCGGCTCGCGGGGCTGAAGCGCTCGTGACGCCGCTCCTATCGTGAGGAGTGGCCCGTGGCCACGCTGATCCTCCGCCGCCTCCTGATCGCGATACCGACGCTGTTCCTGGTATCGCTCTTCGTCTTCGCTCTGCAGCGCGCGCTGCCGGGCGACCCCTTCCTCGTCATCGCCGGCGAGGAGCGCGACCCCGAGGTGATCGCGCGGCTGCGCGAGATCTACCGCATGGACGATCCGATCTTCGTCCAGTTCTTCGCCTGGCTCGGCCAAGTCGTGCAGGGCGATTTCGGGCGCTCGCTGCGGACCGGCGAGCCGGTGCTCGGGCTGATCCTGCAGAAGCTGCCGGTGACGATCCAGCTCGCCACCGCCTCGATCCTCGTCGCGATCTCGATCGGTATTCCGATCGGCATCCTGGCAGCACGCCGCAAGGGCACGATCGTCGACTACTCCGCCAGCGCCGTCGCGCTATGGGGGCTTTCGATCCCGAATTTCTGGTTCGGGATCATGCTGATCCTGCTGGTCTCGGTGCACCTGAAATGGCTGCCGGCTTCGGGCTATGAATCGATCTTCGTCCACCCCTGGGAGGCGATCCAGCGGCTGATCATGCCGGCTTTCGTGCTCGGCAACGGGCTCGCCGCCTCCCTGATGCGTCATACCCGTTCGGCGATGCTGGAGGTATTGCGCTCCGACTATGTCCGCACCGCCCGCGCCAAGGGCCTCGACGAGGACACAGTTATGCATCGCCATGCGCTGCGCAACGCGCTGGTGCCGATCATCACGCTGACGACTCTGCTCTTCGGCGAGTTGCTGGCCGGCGCGGTGCTGACCGAGCAGGTCTTCACCATCCCCGGCTTCGGCAAGCTGATCGTCGATGCCGTGTTCAATCGCGACTATGGCGTGGTTCAGGGCGTGGTGCTGTGCACGGCCATCGGCTTCATCCTGATGAACCTGATCGCCGACATCCTGTACATCGTCGTCAATCCACGCCTGAGGACCGGCTGATGGCATCGCTCGATTCCATCGGCTCTGCGGGCGCGTCGGCCGGCATCACCGCGCGTCCGGGCGTGTTGGCGCGCCTCCTGCGCAACAAGTCGGCGCTGATCGGCGGCAGCATCGTGCTGCTTTTCGTGCTGATGGCGCTACTCGCGCCTGTGTTGCCATTGGCGGACCCGTTCAAGTCCAACTTCCTCGCCATCCGCAAGCCGCCCTCCGAACTCTACTGGTTCGGGACGGACGAGCTCGGCCGCGACCAGGTCACGCGGCTGTTCTTCGGCGCGCGGGCCTCGCTGCTCGCCGGCATCGTCTCGGTCATGATCGCGGTGGCGATCGGCCTGCCCTTCGGCCTGCTCGCCGGCTGGTATGGCGGCTGGGTCGACATCGTGATCTCGCGCGTCACCGAAGCCCTGCTGGCCTGCCCCTTCCTGATCCTCGCCATCGCCTTTGCCGCCGTGCTCGGGCCATCGCTGACCAATGCGATGATAGCGATCGGCCTCTCGGCCGTGCCGATTTTCATCCGGCTGATCCGCGGCCAGGTGATGAATGTGAAGGCGGAGGATTTCGTGGAGGGCGCGCGGGCCGTCGGCGCGCGCGATCTCAGGCTGATGTTCCGCCATGTTCTGCCCAACACCCTGTCCCCTATCGTGGTGCAGTCGACATTGTTCATGGCGCAGGCGATCATCCTGGAAGCCGCCCTCTCCTTCCTCGGCCTCGGCCAGCAGCCGCCGGCGCCGTCCTGGGGTCAGATGCTCAACGTCGCCAAGAACTTCATGGAGCAGGCGCCGTGGATGTCGGTAGCGCCGGGCGCCTGCATCTTCCTCGCCGTGCTCGGCTTCAACCTGCTCGGCGACGGCCTGCGCGACGCGCTCGACCCCAAAGAAAACTAGGCTTCAGGGATACGCCCATGTTCACCACCCGCCCCGAAATCCTCGGCACTTTCGGCGTCGTCACCTCGACGCACTGGCTCGCGACCGCGTCGGGCATGGCGATGCTGGAAAAGGGCGGTAACGCCTTCGACGCCTGCGCCGCCGCCGCCTTCGTGCTGCAAGTGGTGGAGCCACATCTCGTCGGACCGGCCGGCGACATGCCCGCCGTGTTCTATTCGGCCGAGACCGGGAAGGTCGAAACGCTTTGCGCGCAGGGACCGGCCCCGCAGGCCGCGACGATCGCCGCCTACAAGGCGCTCGGCCTCGACCTGATTCCGGGTTCGGGCCTGCTCGCGACCGTCATTCCCGGCGCCTTCGGCGGCTGGATGACGCTGCTGCGCGACCATGGCCGGCTCAAGCTGCGCGACGTTCTGGAGCCGGCGATCGGCTATTTCGAGAACGGCCACCCGATGCTGCCGCGCGTCTCGGATTCGATCCGGGAATTGACCGACCTCTTCTCCAACGAGTGGTCGACCTCGGGCGCGGTCTACCTGCCCGGCGGCAACGTGCCGGAAGCGCGCAAGCTCTTCGCCAACAAGGCCGCGGCCGAGACCTACAAGCGCATCATCGCCGAGGCGGAGGCCAAGGGCAGCGATCGGCAGGAGCAGATCCAGGGCGCCTATGACGCCTGGTACAAGGGCTTCGTCGCCGAGGCGATGGACCGCTTCTGCCGCACGCAGGAGGTGATGGATTCCTCCGGCCGCCGCAACAAGGGCCTGCTGACAGCGCAGGACATGGCGAATTACCAGCCGACCTACGAGACGCCGACTTCGGTGACCTATCACGACTGGGAGGTCTTCAAGATCGGCCCCTGGGGCCAGGGCCCGGCCTTCCTGCAGACGCTGAAGATCCTCGAAGGCGTCGATCTCGCCGGGATGGGGCCGGCGAGCCCGGAATTCGTCCACCATGTCGTCGAGGCGATGAAGCTCGCCTTCGCCGATCGCGAGGCCTATTACGGCGATCCGGATTTCGTGAAGGTGCCACTCGCGACACTGCTCTCCGAGGATTATGCCGCCGGCCGGCGCGGGCTGATCGGCGAGCGCGCCTCGCTGGAGCTGCGGCCGGGCATCGTCTCGGGATACGAGGCGCAGGTCGCGCATGCGATGAGGGCGCTCGGCGCCATCGCCCAGCCGACGCAGGGCGGCGCCAGCGTCGGCGAGCCGACCATGGCCTCGATGGTCGCGGCCGGCCGCAAGGGCGACACGGTCCATATCGACGTCATCGATAAATGGGGCAACATGATCGCGGCGACGCCTTCGGGCGGCTGGCTGCAATCCTCGCCGGTCATCCCGGAACTCGGCTTCCCGCTCAACTCGCGCGCCCAGATGTTCTGGCTGGAAGAGGGTCTGCCGGCCTCGCTCGCACCGGGCAAGCGGCCGCGCACGACGCTGACGCCCTCGCTCGCCTTCGAGAACGGCAAGCCCCGCCTCGCCTTCGGCACGCCGGGCGGCGACCAGCAGGAGCAGTGGCAGCTCGGCCTGTTCCTCCGCCGCGTCCATCACGGCCTCAACCTGCAGGAGGCGATCGACCTGCCGCTGTTCCACACGCAGCATTTCCCCTCCTCCTTCTATCCGCGCTCGTCGCGGCCGGGCCATATGATGATCGAGGAGAGCATCGGCGCTGCCGCCATCGCCGAGCTGGAGCGCCGCGGCCATGACGTCGAGAAGGCGCCGGCCTGGACGGTCGGGCGCCTGACCGCGGCGGAACGCGGCGATGATGGCCTCTTGCGCGCCGCCGCGACGCCGCGTCTGATGCAGGCCTATGCCGCCGGCCGCTGAGGAATGATCGCATGACCTGGTCCATCGTCGCCCGCGACGCCGCGACCGGCGCCTATGGCGTCGCCGTCTCGACCTGCGCCTTCGCCGTCGGCGCCCGCGTGCCCTATGGCGGAGGGCGGGTCGGCGCGATCGCGACGCAGGCCTTCGTCAATCCGCTCTACGGGATCGACGGCCTGAGATTGCTTCAGGAAGGCCGCTCGGCGGTCGAGATCGTCGCGACGCTGACCGCAGCCGACGAGGGCCGTGCCCATCGCCAGCTCCATGTCATCGACCGCGACGGCAAGATAGCCGCCTATACCGGCGCTGCTTGCATCGACTGGTGCGGCGCCGTCGACGGGCCGCAGGTCTCGGTCGCCGGCAACATGCTGGCCGGGCCGGAAGTCGTACAGGAGACGCTGAAGGCCTATATCGCCGCCTCGGCACTCGATTTCGACGAGCGGCTGCTGGTCGCGCTCGAAGCCGGCGAGAAGGCCGGCGGCGACAAGCGCGGCAAGCAATCGGCAGCGATCCGCATCTGGAGCGGCGAGCCGGTCCCGAGCATCGACATCCGCGTCGATGACCATACGGATCCGTTGAAGGAGCTGCGGCGGCTCTGGCGCGTGGCGCATCAGCGGTCGGTGCCGTTCCAGCAGGCCTCGCCCTCGCGCGGGCGCCCGGCCGGCGTCACCGATCGGGCCGAGCTCGATCGCCTCTGCGCGGAATACGCGGCCGGCTGGAACGCCCGGCACCCAGAGACCTGACCGGCCAAACGCATTCTCGCAGCGCCCTTCGCATGATAGGCTGACGCTTCGTCATCCTGTCATGCCGACGAATGGAGAATGCGATGGCCGATCCGGACCACGAGGCTCTCCAGAGGCGCATCGCCACGCTGGAGGCGCAGATCGCAGCCTTGCTGCAGGCGATTTCGGCGGACCGGAGCGGCAATGTCGTCATCAACGCGCCGGGCTCGCTCACCGTCAATTGCGGGTTTGGCATCTCGCTGACCGCCGGCGGCCCGATGACGCTGACCGCCGGGGCCAATCTCGCGGTGACGGCAGGTTCCAACGCCAATCTCGTCATCGGCAACCGCCTGCGCGTCAGCACCAGTCATGAAGCCACGTTCGAAACCCGCAGCTTCAATGTCAGCGCAGCCGTGGGTTGCGCGATCGACAGTGGGCAGAACTTCGCCGTCACCGCCGGCAAGGACATGGCGATGAGCATCGGGAAGGACATGACGCTACGCGTCGGCAAGGCGCTCGCCATCGAAAGCGCCGACGGATCCACCCTGAAGAGCGGCGACGCCAAGCTGAACATGAAGAAGGACGGCAGCGTCGAGCTGCAAGGGCACGACATCACGATCAGGGCCTCCGGACGCCTCGAGGCCAAGGCGTCCGGCAATGTCACGATCAAAGGATCAAAGATCCTTCAGAACTGAAGCCCGCCCGTCATGCTCGCCCTTGTGGCGAGCGCCCACGTCTTGAACACCGCTCTGCATCAACGAAGACGTGGATGGTCGGGACAAGCCCGACCATGACGGCCGAAGCCGTTTTGATGACTCAGGTCAGCTTGCCGCGCGCCGCGACCGGCAATTCCCCGATCAGCTTGTCGCCGCGCACGGTGACCAGCCGGTCGACCATGTTGACGACGACGCAGACATGGTTCGGCACCACGCGCACGACCTCGCCGACGAGCGGACGCTTGTTCGAGGCGGAGAGGTCGAGGAATCCGTGCTCCTCCGCGAATTGAGCGATCCGCGCCGCCGGGTATTCGAGGATATAGCCGTGGCCGTCGAGGTTGCCCTTGTCGCTAGTCAGCGTCTTCGAGCCTGAATCGAGGATGCCGCGCTCCGGGCCGGCCCGGCTCACCACGGTCGCATAGACGGTCAGCGCGCAATCCTCGAGCGAGGCGACGCCGGCCGCGATCTGCATGCGGTCATTGAAGATCGATGTGCCCGAGCGGTGCTCGGTCGAGCCCTTGAGCTTGCCGATATGCGGGAGATTGGGCGAGCCGCCGGTGGAGACGATATCGGCCTTGAGACCGGCATCGCGCAAGCCGGCATTGGCAGTGTCCAGGAAGTCCTGCGTGCGCTCCCAGCCGTCCTCCGGCGGATACATCAGGAAGCCGGCGAAGCGCAGGCCGGGCGACGCCGCGACCATCTTCGCAAGCTCCACCGCCTCGCCGGGCGTCTCGACGCCGGCGCGCTTGCGGCCGGTATCGCATTCGATGACGACCTCCAGGTCGCGCCCCGCGATCTCGCCAGCCCGCGGCAGGCCGGAGATGGTGACGGGGTTGTCGGCGGCGACGATCATCCGGACACGGCGCTGGAGCGCGCCGAGACGGCCGAGCTTCTCCTCGCCGAGGATATTGTAGCTGATCATGATGTCGTCGATGCCGCCATCGGCCATGACCTCGGCCTCGCCGAGCTTCTGGCAGGTAATGCCGCGCGCGCCGGCCTCGATCTGGAGCCGCGCCAGTTCGGGCGACTTGTGCGTCTTGATATGCGGGCGGTTGGCGAGGCCGGCCGCATCGCAGGTGGCCTGGAGGCGGGCGATATTGGCATCGACCTTGTCGAGATCGATCACCACGGCGGGCGTGCCGTAGACGCGCGCGATCTCGGCGGCGAGCGGGGTGGCTGCCGGCTGGTCGACGGCTCTGGAAGTGGTCGCGGTCACGCTCATGGATGCACCTTGACGATGACTTCGATCTCGACGGTCATGCGGTTGGGCAGCGAGCCCATGCCGACGGCCGAGCGGGCATGGCGGCCGCGATCACCGAGCACGGCGACGAACAGGTCAGAGCAGCCGTTGATGACCTTGGGATGATCAGAGAAATCGGGGGCGGCATTGACCATGCCGAGCAGCTTGACGATCTCGACCCTGTCGAGCGAGCCCGCCGCCTTCTTCATTGCCGCGAGCAGGCCGAGCCCGGTCTGCTTGGCATGCTCATAGGCCTGCTCGATCGTGACATCGGTGCCAACCTTGCCGGTCGGATAGGTGCCGTCGGCGCGCTTCGGACCCTGGCCCGAGAGATAGACCATGTCGCCGACCTGCTTGAAGCTGACATAGGTCGCGACCGGGCTCGGCACGTCCGGCAGAGTCAGCCCCAATTCCTTCAGCTTGTCTTCGGCACTCATGGTGTTCTCCTCGAACGCTCTTGCCGCAGGGCTGCCTCAGCCCTGCAAATCACGGCGCATGTAGCGGGCCGCATCGTCGTAGCTTGCGAGCTTGCGATCAAGCGCAGGGTCATGCACCTCGCGAAAGCCTTGCCGCCGCCAGAAGCCGGTCGAGGCGTTGACCGCGACCAGCGCCAGGCTCGTATGGCGGGATGCGGCGGCTTGCCCGGCGATCGCGCTCACGATCGCGCCGGCAGCGCCATTGCCACGCCCGGCCGGCAGCAGCGCAAGGTCGTGAAGATACCAGTTCGCGACATTCTGCGGGATAGCGCCGAGCAGCGAGTTCAGGGCAGGAATGGCGCCCGCCGGCCAGGGATGGCTGACGAGATAGCCTTGCAGCGCCCCGTCTTCGCCAGCCAGCACATGGCAACCTTCCGGCGCCAGCCGCAAACGCTCGGCGAAGACCGCCTCGTCCTCGGGATAATCCGGATGCACGACGACCGCGATCGCCATCACGGCCGCCAGGTCAGCCGGCGCCATGCGGCGCCAGCCCATTTCATCAGACATGGACGCTTACGCCGCGACCTTCGGGAACTTGCTGGTCCGCTTCGGGTGCCACCACTTGCCCTTGAGTACAACGCCCTCGGACGCGATCTTCCTGTCGCCGATCAGGTGCTCGCCGACGACGTCGACATAGTCGAACTTGCCTTCCTTGACGGTCAGGATCGTCGCATCGCCGAGCGAGCCGACCTTGAGCGAGCCGTATTCCGGCCGCTTCAGCGCCATGGCGGCATTCACGGTCGAGGCGGCGATGACGTTGTTCAGGCTCATGCCCATGCAGAGGAACTTCGACATGGTGGTGACCTGATCGTAGGCCGGGCCGTCGATGCAGAGCTTGTGCACGTCGGACGAGATCACGTCCGGCTCGAAGCCGTTGGCGAGCATGGCGCGCGTGGTCTTGAAGGAGAACGAGCCCTTGCCGTGGCCGATGTCGAAGATGACGCCGCGCTTGCGGGCGGCCAGCACCTCCGGCTTCACCGTGCCCTGCGCCGTCGCAGGCGCATTCGGGAAGGGGCGGAAGGCGTGGGTCAGCACGTCGCCGGGGCGCAGCATGCCGATGACCTCTTCATAGGACGGCGGCGGATGGTCGATATGGCACATCAGCGGCATGCCGACCTCTTCGGCGACCTGCAGCGCGATGTTCAGCGGCTTGGTGCCCTGGTCGCCCGAGGCGTGCAGGCCGACGCGGACCTTGATGCCGACGATGTAGTCGCGGTTCTTGTCGGCGACCTCGGCGCAATCGATCGGGTTCATCAGGCGCAGATCGCCGCTCTCACCGACCATGACGCGATGGTCGAAGCCGTAGATGCCGGCATGCGAGACATGGAGATAGGCCAGGATGCGCGCCTGACTCGGCTCGATGACGTGCTTGCGGAAGCCCGGCCAGTTGCCGGGACCGGCCGAGCCGGTATCGACCGAGGTGGTGACGCCGGAGACGCGGCAGAACTCGTCGGCGTCGATGCCGAGCGAGGTGCCGCCCCAGTAGACATGAGTATGCAGGTCGATCAGGCCGGGTGAGACGATGTAGCCGGAGACGTCGCGGATCTCCTTGGCGCCCTTCAGGTCCTTGCCGAAGCCGGAGACCTTGCCGTCCGTGAAGGCGACATCGAGGATGCCGTCATGCTTCTGCGAGGGGTCGATGACACGGCCGCCCTTCAGGATGAGATCATGGGTCACTTTGTTGTTTCCTTCGGAGGCTGATCAAACCGGGGAGACGGCGCCCTTGCGCTCGACGATCAGGCCATAGGCCTGAGGCTCGCGATGCCTGGCGAAATTGAATGTGGAGGCCTTGTAGCTCTTGCCGAGGTCCATGTCGCAACGGGCGAGGACGAGTTCGTCATCCTCGGTCACGGCCTGGGCCACGACCTCGCCGGTCGGAGCGATGATGCAGGAGCCGCCGATCTGGTCGACGCCGGCCTCCAGCCCCGCCTTGGCGACGCCGACGACCCAGGTGGCGTTCTGGTAGGCACCAGCCTGCATCACGAGCTGGTTATGGAAATTGCCGAGCCGATCATGGTCCGGGGCCGGCGGATTGTGCTTGGGCGTGTTGTAGCCGAGCACGATCAGCTCGACATCCTGCAGGCCCATCGAGCGATAGCTCTCCGGCCAACGGCGGTCGTTGCAGATCATCATGCCGATGTTGGCGTCCATCGTCCGCCAGACCGGCCAGCCGAGCTCGCCGGTCTCGAAATAGCGCTTCTCCAGGTTTTGGAAGGGCGCGGCCGGACGGTGCTCGGGATGGCCTGGCAGATGGATCTTGCGATACTTGCCGACGATCGAGCCCGATTTGTCGACGAGGATCGCGGTGTTGAAACGGCGCTTGCGGCCCTGCTCGAAGGCGAGTTCGCAATAACCGAGATGGAAGCCCACGCCGAGGCGCTTGCTCTCCTCGAAGAGCGGCGCGGTCTCGTTCGAGGGCATGGCGCTCTCGAACCAGCTATCGATCTCGGCCTCGTCGTCGATCCACCAATGCGGAAAGAAGGCGGTGAGTGCCGCTTCCGGATAGACGACGAGATCGGCGCCGTGGCTCTTCGCCTGCCGCATCAGTTCGATCATGCGGGCGACCGCCGAGGCCCGGCTCTCATCACGCTGGATGGGGCCGAGCTGGGCGGCGGCGACGGTGAGGATACGGGTCACGTCATAGGCTCCGGATGAGGATCACCCTGAGGGAAGGCTTCGATGTGCTGAGCCGGCGCGTCAAGCGCCGGCAATGCGGGGCGTGGGTTGCCCTGGCTGCGGGGCAGGCTCTCAGAGCGTCTTGGCGAGCCTTGGGTCGAGGGAGTCGCGCAGGCCGTCGCCGAGCAGGTTCACCGCCAGCACGGTGATCGAGAGGAACACCGCCGGGAACAGGATGATGTGCGGACGAACCTGCCAGAGCGCTCTGCCCTCGGCCATGATGTTGCCCCAGGAGGGAACGGAGGGCGGCACGCCCGCGCCGATGAAGGACAGGATCGCTTCGACGATCATCGCGCTGGCGCAGATATAGGTCGCCTGCACGCTCATCGGCGCGAAGGTGTTGGGCAGGATGTGGCGCCAGATGATGCGCGGGGCGCGCGCGCCGTTGGCAACGGCTGCCTCGACATAGGGCTGCTCGCGCAGGGACAGGACGACGCCGCGCACGAGACGCGCTACGCGCGGGATCTCGGCGATGGTGATGGCGATGATGACGTTCTGGATCGAGCCGCGCGTCAGCGCCATCAGGGCGATGGCGAGCAGGATCGGCGGGATCGACATCATGCCGTCGATGATGCGCATGATGACGCCGTCGGCCCAGCGGATGAAGCCGGCGAAGAGGCCGATCGCCAATCCGATGACCGAGGACAGCACCGCAACGCTGAACCCGACGAGCAGCGAGACGCGGGCGCCGTAGATCACCCGCGAATAGACGTCGCGGCCGAGCATGTCTGTGCCGAACCAGTAGAGCTCGGAGGGTACGCGGGTACGCCTGGCCGGCGAGATCGCGGTCGGATCGGTGGTCCAGAGCAGCGGTGCGAAGATGCCGATCAGCGCCATCAGGATGAGAAGCCCACCGCCAACGGCGACGGAAGGGTGCCGGCGCAGATAGCGGCGGAAGCGGGCGGCGCGGCCGAGCTCCGCCTTCACCGGCTCAGCGGCGGGGGGCGCGGTGGTCACAGGGGTCGATTGAGCGGTCAATAGCGGATCCTCGGGTCGACGAGGGTGTAGGTCAGGTCGATCAGCAGGTTCACGAGCACGTAGACCAGGCTGAACATGAGCACGACGCCCTGGATGACGGGGTAGTCGCGGCGCAGGATCGCATCGACGGTGAGCCGGCCGAGACCAGGGATGGCGAAGACGCTCTCGGTGACGACCGCGCCGCCGATCAGCAGCGCGATGCCGATGCCAATGATGGTGACGATCGGCACCGCCGCGTTCTTGAGCGAGTGCAGGAACAGCACATCCTTCTGCGCCACGCCCTTGGCCTGGGCGGTGCGGACATAGTCCTGCTGCAGCACCTCGAGCATGGTCGCGCGGGTGATGCGGGCGATCAGCGCGATATAGACGAGGCCGAGCGTGACCGAGGGCAGGATCAGGTTCTTGAACCAGGGCCAGACGCCCTGCGCGATCGGCGTGTAGCCCTGCACCGGCAGCCAATCGAGCTTCAGCGCGAAGAAATAGGCCAGCAGATAGCCGACGACGAAGACCGGCACCGAGAAGCCGAGCACGGCGAAGCCCATCGCCGCCTTGTCGACCCAGCTTCCGGCCTTCCAGGCGGCGACCACGCCCATCGGCACGGCGACCACGACGGCGAAGATCAGCGTCAGCACCATCAGCGAGAGCGTCGGCTCGATGCGCTGCGCGATCAGCTGCGTCACCGGCAGGTTGGTGAAGATCGAGGTGCCGAGATCGCCCTGGATCACCCGGAACGACCATTCGGCGAAGCGCACGAGATAGGGCCGGTCCAGCCCCAGGCTGGCGCGGATGCGCTCGACATCAGCGGGCGACGCCTGGTCACCGGCGATGATGGCCGCCGGATCGCCCGGCGCGATGTAGAGCAGCGAAAAGACGAACAAAGCCACGAAAGCCATCACAGGGATGGTCGTGACGATGCGCCTGACGACAAATGCAAGCATGGGGCCGTTCGACCTCGTTCAGAGCAGTACCAGGAGCCGCGGCCCGGACTTCTTCCGGGTCGCGACGAAGCGAGGCAGCGGAGCCTGAGCGGCCCCGGGAGTGCGGAGCGCCTTGCCACTCCGCACGGGGGCTGTCAGCCCTTCTTGACGTCCCAGAAGAACGGCAGCGGCCCGCTGACCACGCCGGTCACGTTCTTCCGCCAGGCCTGGTAGCCGAGATAGAAGCCGGTCGGCGCGAAGACAACGTTCTCGACGGCCGCCTTGTTGAGCCGGCCCATCGCCGCCTTCTCCTCGGCAAGGTCCTTGGCATTGAACCAGTTGGTCACCTCGGTCTCGACCGCAGGAACGTCGGGCCAGCCGAACCAGGCCTTGTCGCCATTCGCGCGGATCGCGGTATAAGCCGCCGGATTGATGCAGTCGGCGCCGGCATGCCAGGTGTGGAACATGCTCCAGCCGCCCTGGCCGGGAGGCGTCTTCTGGGCGCGGCGGGAGCCGACCGTGCCCCAGTCGGTGGCGACGAAATCGACGTTCATGCCGATGCTCTTGAGCAGCGAGGCGGTGACGTCGCCCATCGACTTGGTCGCGGCCATATCCTGCGCGACGACGCAGACCACCGGCTCGCCCTTGTAACCGGCCTCGGCGAGGAGCTTCTTGGCCTCCGCGACATTGCGCTTCTTGAGGATGTCGCCACCCTCCTCGGTGTAGAGCGGCGTGCCCGGCGTGAAGAAGCCCGGCAGCGGCTTCCAGAGCTTGTCGTCGTCGCCGACGACGGCGCGCATGTAGTCTTCCTGGTTCAGGGCCGTCAGCACGGCCTGGCGCACCTTCACGTTGTTGAAGGGCGGGAACAGGTGGTTCATGCGGAAGGCGCCGACATTGCCCAGGGGATCGCCGATATCGACGTTAATATCCTTGTGGCCCTTCAGCACCGGCACGAGATCGGCGAGCGGGGTCTCCCACCAGTCGACCTCGCCGTTCTGGAGCGCGGCGGCGGCGGTCGCGGCGTCCGGCATGATCACCCATTCGACGCGATCGACGAGGATGTTCTTGCCGCCGGCGAGCCAGTCGGCCTTCTCGGAGCGCGGCTTGTAATCCGCGAATTTCTCGAACACCGCCTTGGCGCCGGGCACCCAGTCGTTGCGCAGGAACTTCATCGGGCCGGAGCCGATATATTCGGTGATCTGCGTGAAGGGGTCGGTCCTGGCGATGCGCTCGGGCATCACGAAGGAACAGGGCGCGTTGTTCTTGGCCAGCGCCAGCAGCATCTTCGGGAAGGGCTGCTTCAGCGACCATTTCCAGGTCAGTTCGTCGACGGGCGCAAGCTCGACCTGGATGGCCCGCAGCATCAGGCCCATCGGATCGCGCGCCGACCAGCGCACGAGGCTGGCGACCACGTCCTTCGAGGTGACCGGCGTGCCGTCATGGAACTTGAGGCCGGAGCGCAGCTTGAAGGTCCAGTTCAGGCCGTCAGAGGAGACCTCCTCGGTCTCGACCATCTGGCGCTGCGGCTGGAACTTCGAATCGATGCCGTAAAGCGTGTCCCAGACCAGCGCCGCGGCATTGCGGACGACATATTGCGTCCCCCAGATCGGGTCGAAATTGGCGAGATTGGCCTGCGGTACGAAACGTAGCGTCTTGCTTGGACTTTGCGCGAGGGCCGGCATCGCCAGCCCCCCGGTCGCGGCGGCCATGCCGGCGCCCGTCGCGGATTTCAGAAACGTCCTGCGATCCATCCTGCTCTCCCCTGAAGCGGCGCCTCTGAGCGGGCTGCCTTGCCGCGAGTTTGGGCAGAAAAACTCCGCCTGACAACACGCCGCAGCACCCGATCGAAGCCCCCTCGCCGCCTGCACGGTTCGTGCCAGACGGAACTTCAGGGCGGGGAATGCATGGTTTCCGTCCCGGACGGGCCATTTCGGCCCGGTTCCGGGGGCAATCAAAAAATCCGCGGCTAAATCGGTTTGACCGGTTCATCCACACGCGCGAAGGGCCGTGCCTGTTCGAAGGCCGCTGCCGCCCGCAAGACGAGCGCATCCTTGCCGAAGGCGCCGACGATCTGGAGCCCGGCGGGCAGGCCCGCCTTCGTCAGACCGCAAGGGACCGAAACCGCCGGCTGCTCGGTGATGTTGAAGGGATAGGTGAAGGGCGTCCAGCGCGTCCAATCCTCGCCATAGGCACCATGCTCGGGCGTATCGCGCCCGACCGCGAAAGCCGGCAGCGGCAAGGTCGGCGTCAGCAGCAGATCATACTTCTGATGGAACTGCGCCATCCGGTAGGCCAGCGCATTGCGCTGGTTCAGGAGCGCATCGACATAGGCCGAGGCCGGGACGCGCTCGCCTTGTTCCGCCACCGCGACGAGACCGGGATCCATCTGCTTGCGCCCGGCGGCATCGATGCTCTTCAAGGCCAGCGCGGCGCCGGAGGACCAGAGCGTCATCAGGATATCAATGGGGTCGTCGAAGCCGGGATCGACCTCCTCCACCGTGGCGCCGAGTTCGGCGAAGGCCTGCGCGGCGGCTGCCGTCAGCGCGGCGATCTCGGGATCGACGGTGACCGAGCGGCCGAGACGCGGCGACCAGGCGACGCGCAGGCCCCTGAGGCCGCCCTTGAGCCCGTCGACATAGTCCGGCGGGCGGTCCGTCAGCGCGGTCATGTCGCGCGCATCGGGCTGGCCTATCACCTTCATGGCGAGCGCGGTATCGGTGACGGTACGCGTCAGCGGCCCGAGATGGGCGAGGAAGCCCATGACCGAGATCGGCCAGGCCGGGACGCGGCCATAGCTCGGCTTCAGCCCGACGACGCCGGTGAAGGCGGCGGGGATTCGCACCGAGCCTGCTCCATCCGTGCCGATATGGATGCAACCGAGGTTGAGCGCCGCGCAGACAGCCGCGCCGGAGGAGGAACCGCCCGGCCCGGTGCCGGTATTCCAGGGATTGCGGGTGATGCCGGTCGCCGGCGAATCGCCGACGCCCTTCCAGCCATATTCCGGCATGGTGGTCTTGCCGAGGAAGACCGTGCCGGCCTCGCGCAACCGCGCCGAGACCGGGGAATCTTCGGGAAAGGGCGCGGTCGAGGCGATGGCCGAGCCGCGCTGCATCGACCAGCCGGCGACGCCGAGATTATCCTTGATGGTGACCGGCACGCCGTCGAGCGGGCCGATCGCCTCGCCCTTCAACCAGCGCCCCTGCGAGGCTTCGGCCATGGCCAACGTCACCGCCTCGTCGCGGACGGCGAAGGCATTCACTGCGGGCTCGAAGCGCTCAATCCGGGCGAGCGTGTCCTTCGCCACCTCGACGGGCGAGAGCTGCTTGCTGGCATAGAGCGGGCCGAGTTCGGCGGCGGAAAGCGAGGCGATCGTCGTCATGCGGGAACCTCTCAGGCGTTGGCGACGCGCCAGGCGGTGGTGAGCAGGATATTCGCGCCGGCGACCATGTCGTCATCGGTGCTGAACTCGGCCGGGTTGTGCGAGAGTCCTCCGATCGAGGGGATGAACACCATCGCCGTCGGGCAGAGCCGCGCCATCATCTGGGCGTCATGGCCTGCACCGGAAATCATCCGCCGGATCGGCAAGCCGAACTCGCCGGCGCTGCGCTCGACCTCGGCGATGATCTCCTCGGCGAAAGGCGTCGCCGGGAAGCGGGCGAGGTCGCGGAAGGAAATCTCGATGCCGTCGCGCTCGGCGAGCTCGGCGCAGAAAGCGCGGACCGCAGCCTCGGCCTGGGCGAGCGGGGCATCGAGCGGATTGCGCAGGTCGAGCGTCATCACCACCGTCTCGGGCACGACATTGACGTTGCCGGGCTGGACACGGATCACGCCGCTATTGGCGAGCTGGTTGGGAATCGTCTTGGTCAATTCGTTCGCGAAGATGTTGATGCGCGCCGCGGCGAGGCCCGGGTCCTTGCGATAGGCCATCGGCGTCGTGCCGGCATGGCTGGGGCGGCCTTTGAGCGTGAGTTCCAGCCAGCAGATGCCTTGAATGCCGGTGACGGCGCCGAGCCCACCGCCCTCGTTCTCCAGGATCGGCCCCTGCTCGATATGCATCTCGAGATAGGCATGGGCCGGCAGGAAGCCCGGCTTCTCCGCGCCCTCGTAGCCGATGCGCTTCAGTTCGGCGCCGAGGCCGAGGCCGTTGGAATCGACTTCCCGGTGCGCCGCCTCGACGCTCATGCCGCCGGCCCAGACATAGGAGCCGAGCATGTCGGGGTGGAAGCGCGCACCCTCCTCGTTGGTGAAGGCGATCACCGCCATGTCGCGCTTCGGCGTCAGGCCGGCATCGCGCAAGGCCGCGAGAACCTCGACGCCCGCGACGACGCCGAGTGCGCCGTCGAAGCGCCCGCCGGTGCCGACCGTGTCGATATGCGAGCCCATGATGACGGCCGGGCCGTCCTCCTGTCCCTTAAGGATACCGACGATATTGCCGATCGCATCGACGCGGGTATCGAGGCCGAGCGCCTTCATCTGGCCGACGAGCCAGTCACGCCCTTGCTTGTCCTCATCGGTCAGGGCAAGCCGGCGGCAGCCGCCTTCCGGCGTCGCACCGATCTTCGAGAGTTCTGTCAGGCGCGAGGTCAGTCTCGCGCCGTCGATCCTCAGATTGGTGCTCATCGGTTCAGGCCCTCCGTCGTCGGCAAGGCAAGATGCAGACCGCGGCCGCGCTTGTCGACCCGCGTCCAGCGCATCGGTTCCGGGCGGCGGAGCGCGTGGCACAGGCTGTTTCGGCGCTCCGATCGGCGGTAGAAGCGGCGCCCCATGTCCGCAATCGTCGAATCCCGTCCGCATCGTCCCTGGCTCGCGGAGGCTCGCGCCATGCTGGCCCTGAGCTGGCCGATGGTGCTGACCAATGTCGCGCAGACCGCGATGACGGCGACCGACGTCATCATGATGGGCCATCTCGGCCCGGATTCGCTGGCGGCCGGCGCGCTCGGCACGAATCTCTACAATGCCGCCCTGATCTTCGGCATCGGCGCGATGGGCGCCGTCGCGCCGATGCTCGCGATCGAGCTCGGCCGCAACAAGCATGCGGTGCGCGATCTGCGCCGCACGGTCCGGCAGGGCTTCTGGGCCGCGGCGACCATGGTCGGGCCGATGTGGCTCTTCCTCTGGCAGGCCGAGTTCATCCTGAAAGCGATGGGGCAGGACCCGGCGCTGTCGAAGGCGGCGGCGTCCTATATCCACACGCTGCAATGGGGCCTCTTCCCCTTCTTCCTCTATCTGTGCCTGCGCGGCTTCGTCGCTGCGCTGCAACGGCCGCGCTGGGCCTTCATCGTCGTGCTCTTCGCGGTCGCGTTCAACGCCTTCGCCAACTGGTGCCTGATGTTCGGGCGCCTCGGCTTCCCGGCGCTCGGCCTGCCCGGTTCCGGCATGGCGACGGCCTTGTCATCGGCGCTGATGTTCCTCGGGCTCGCACTCGTCGTCTCGCTCGACCGGCGGTTCCGGCGTTACCTAGTGTTCGGCCGCTTCTGGGTGCCGGACTGGCCGCGCTACCGCGCCTTCTGGCGCATGGGCCTGCCGATCTCGCTGACGCTCTCCTTCGAATCGCTGATCTTCTACGGCGCCGCCTTCATGATGGGGCTGATCGGCTCGACCGCGCTCGCCGCCCATGCGATCGCGATCCAGATCGCCTCGCTCGCCTTCATGGTGCCGCTCGGCATCGGCCAGGCCGGGACCGTGCGGGTCGGGCGCGCCTTCGGCTCCGGCGACAAGGACGGCATCCGGCGCGCCGGCATGATGGCGCTGATCCTGGCGCTGAGCTTCATGTGCTTCACCGCACTCCTGATGGCGACCGTGCCGCATTGGCTGATCGCGCCCTTCCTCGATCGCTCGAAGCCGGGCGCGGAAGCGGTCGCTCAGATCGCGGTGATCTTCCTGTTCTATGCCGCCGTCTTCCAGATCGCGGACGGTGCGCAGGTCATCGGCTCCTCGATCCTGCGCGGCCTTGGCGATACGCGGCTGCCGATGATCCTCGCCGGCATCGGCTATTGGGGCATCGGCCTGCCGCTTTCGGCCGCCCTCGGCTTCCTGACGCCGCTTGCCGGGCGCGGCATCTGGATCGGGCTCGTGACCGGGCTCTCGGTCGTCGCCGTGATGATGCTCTGGCGCTGGCGAGCCCGCGAAAGACTAGGGCTGCTGAAATGGGGGCTGCAGGAGGCAGCCTGACGCGCGAGACAGCAACCCACGCTGTTGCGGAACGGCAACAGCGTGGCACGGACACAATTTGGCCATCTCCTGTTCACCCCACGGCCATCTCGGCAACCTTGAACGGAGGTCGTCAACGGCGCATGGAACCACGGCGCCGTTCCGCCGTTCATTGTCGCCTGCAACGCCGAGTTTTCCGTCGATGTCCCCCGTCCGTCCGTCTGCCTCCCCTCTCGCCCGGCCGACTCGCCGCGTCTTCGCCGCGCTGAGCCCGCTTTTCCTCGCCGCCTGCGTCGCGACCCGACGCCAGGAGCCGTTCGAGGTGCCGAACAGGGCCCCGCAGATCAGCGCCGAGTATCTGTCGATGTATGGCGAGCGGCCGGATGAAGCGCACCCGCTGCCTGCGACGGACCTGACTGAGGTCGAGCCGCAGTTCCTGCGCCGCATCGTCACCTACCCGACGCCCGAGCGGCCCGGCACGATCGTCGTCGATACCGACAACCGCTATCTCTATCTCGTGATGGAGGGCGGCAAGGCCGTCCGCTACGGCATCGGCGTCGGCAAGCAGGGCATGTCCTGGCGCGGCCGCGCCACCGTCGCCCGCAAGGCGCAGTGGCCGCGCTGGACCCCGACGGCGGCGATGATCGCCCGCGAGCCGGAGCGTAACCGCCCGTGGGCCGGCGGCATGGCCGGCGGTCTGGAAAACCCGCTCGGCGCTCGCGCGCTCTATCTCTACCAGGGCAACCGTGACACGATGTACCGCATCCACGGCACCTCCGAGCCCTGGTCGATCGGCAAGTCCGTGTCGTCGGGCTGCATCCGCCTGTTCAACCAGGACATCATCGACCTCTACAGCCGCGTCCCAACCGGCACGACCGTCGTGGTGCTGAACCGCGGCACGCTGCAGGCGCCGTCCGAGGTGGACGAGATGCCGCCGCCGGATGACGATTTCGGCAACATCTGACGCCGGTTGCGTCACGCCGACGCCTTGATACCGTCACAGGACGATCCCACCTCTTGAGCGCGGCGCAACCGCGCCGCCCAACGAGAGGAGATGACGATGACGCCGCAAGAACGCGACGTGATCGCCGGGATTTTCGACCGCCTGAAACAGGCGGCCAATCAGCCCCGCGACCCCGAGGCTGAGAATTTCATCGCGGAGCGCCTGCGCGAGCAGCCCTATGCGCCCTACGCCATGGCCCAGGCGGTCTATGTGCAGGAACAGGCTCTGACCAACCTGCACCAGCAGGTCGAGAGCTTGCAGGCGCAGCTGCGCGAGGCCCAGAGCCGCGCCAGCGAGGCCGCGCAGCCGCAGGCCGGCGGCTTCCTGTCCGGCATTTTCGGCGGCGGGTCCGTGCCGCGCACCGGCTCGGTCCCGCCCGTGCCGCCGCGCACTGACGCCGCAGCGCCGTCTGCTGCGTGGAACACCCAGCCCCAGGCTCCGGCTGCCGCCCCTGCCCAGGCTATGCCGATGCAGCCGCAGGCGCCGCAGCCCGGCCCCTGGAGCAACCAGCCACAGCAGCCCTCCCGCGGCGGCGGCTTCATGGCGAGCGCGCTGACCACCGCAGCCGGCGTCGCCGGCGGCCTGATGCTCGGCAATGCGCTGACCAGCGCCTTCAGCGGTCTCGGCGGCAGCAAGTCGGCGAGCCAGTTGGCGGGCGACACCGGCGCGGGCAATGCAAGCGGAGCATCATCCCAGCAGACCGCTTACGATCAAGGCGCCAACGATCAGGCAGCCTATGACCGGGGCGCGTCCGACCAGGCGCAGCAGGATAGCGGCTACGGCCAGGGCTATGACGGCGAGGCCAATTACCAGAACGCGAGCCAAAACAATGGCCAGGATGACGACAACGATCCCGGTTTCGACGATGGCGGCGGGGACGACGATAGCTGGGTTTGACCCGGCTGCGCCTGCCACTTGAGGGATGGACCAACTAAGTCAGCCCGCCTCGTCGAGGCGGGCTTTTTCATGCCTGCCCATTGCGTCGCTCCTGAACACTCTATATTTTAGAATTATTCTAATCTACGAGCCGATCATGAAGCGTGTCGCCGATCTCACCGAAGCCGAAATCCTGGCTCTGGCCATCTCCAACGAGGAGGAGGATGCGCGCATCTACCTCTCCTTCGCGCAGCGATTGCGCGCGAACTATCCGCATTCGGCGGGAATGTTCGAGGAGATGGCCGTCGAGGAGCAAGGCCATCGCCACAGCCTGCTCACGCTCTATGAAAGCCGTTTTGGCAAGGAGCTGCCGCATATCACGCGCCAGGACGTGAAGGGCTTCCTGAAGCGCAACCCTGTCTGGCTGCACGAGGACCTGCAGCTCGACGCGGCGCGCAAGCATGCGGCCGTGATGGAGCTGGAAGCGAGCCGCTTCTATGCCGGCGCGGCGGAGCGGGCCTTCGACACCGGCACGCGCAAGCTGCTCGCCGATCTCGCCGAGGCCGAGCGTGGGCACGAGAGCATGGCCGAACGGCTCGGAGAGGAACTCAAGACCTCCGGCGCGGCCGATGAAGAAGAGGAAACGCGCAAGCGGCTCTTCGTCCTCCAGATCGTCCAGCCGGCGCTGGCCGGGCTGATCGACGGCTCGGTCTCGACGCTGGCGCCAATCTTCGCCGCGGCCTTCGCGACCCATGATTCCTGGAATGCCTTCGTCGTCGGCCTCGCAGCCTCGATCGGCGCCGGCATCAGCATGGGCCTGACCGAAGCGCTCTCCGACGACGGCGTGGTGACCGGGCGCGGCCACCCCTGGGTGCGCGGCGCAGCCTGCGGCTTCGCCACCGCGATCGGCGGGCTTGGCCACACCCTGCCCTACCTGATCCCCGATTTCTGGCTGGCGACAGCCATCGCCGGTATGATCGTGGCCTGCGAGTTGGTGGTAATCGCCTGGGTGCGCTGGCGCTACATGGAAACGCCCTTCGCCTCGGCGATCGTCCAGATCGTCATCGGCGGCCTCGCGGTGCTGGCCGTCGGTATCCTGATCGGCAGTTCGTAGAGGCCGAGCGGGGAATGCGGGGTCGTTCCCGCCGAGCCCTTTGCCATTCCGGGGCTTCGCGCAGCGAAGAACCCGGAACCCACGACCCGGCGAGCGGACTGCAACCGGTATAGAATCCCTCACCCAGTCGTGGGTTCCGGGTTCGCACCTTCGGCCCGCCCCGGAATGACAAGCATATGCCGGATCTCGCTTTGATCAGGCGTCCGCGCCGTCCATGATCTCAGATCACCAGCACCTTCGCGCCGACGCGGACGCGCTCGTAGAGATCGGTGACATCGTCATTGGTCATGCGGATGCATCCCGAGGACACCGCCTGGCCGATCGTGTTCGGCTCGTTGGTGCCGTGGATGCGGTAGAGCGTCGAGCCCAGATACATGGCGCGCGCGCCCAGCGGGTTCTCGGGGCCGCCGGCCATGAAGCGTGGCAGATCGGGCCGGCGTTTCAGCATCTCGGCGGGCGGCGTCCAACTCGGCCACTCGGCCTTGCGGGTGATCGTCTTCATGCCGGCCCAGGAGAAGCCCGGCCGGCCGACGCCGATGCCGTAGCGCATGGCCCGGCCGCCCGGCTGCACCAGGAAGAGGAAGCGCTGCGGCGTGTCGATGATGATCGTGCCGGGCTTGTGCGGCCCGTCATAGGCGACTTCCTGTTTGCGGAAGCGCGGATCGACGATCTGCTGGATGCCCTGCTGCGGCTCGACCGGCTCGCCCAGCGCGGCCATGCGGTGACCAGCACGCGGCTGACGTGCCGCTTCGAACGGATCCGGCTCGTAGCCGCCCTGCGGCTGCATGCGCTGACCATAGGCATAGCCGCCCGGGCGGTTATAGACCGCGCCGCTACGGCCCGCCGGGGTCGGATCACGACCTGTCATCAGCATCTCGATGAAGCCGCCGCCATAATTGCCGCGCCCGCCGGACGCCATAGGCTCGTTCGGCGCCGCATAGCCGTAATTCTGGCGATAGCCCTGCGCGAAGGCCGGCCCGGCCATAGCCAGAGCCCCGGCGGCGGTGAGGAGCGGGAGAAGTATCTTTCTACGCATGACGCAAACACTCTCGACATCGATTGCCGGAAGCCTGCGACGCGCCTTCAAAGGAATGGTGAATCGTTGACTCTCAGGCGCGAAAACCGACCCTAAGACGCGCAATTCGCGGAATTAACCTTAGCGAGCGGTCAAGCGACAAGGTGAAGAAAACCTTGCCGTCCGATCTCACCGGCGCGCAGAACGCCGGGCGAGCCAGCGCAGCTTCAGGCCGGTGCGCCAGCGGCCGACATCGCAGCCCAGGATCACCGCCGCATAGACCAGCCCGCCGAGCCCCACCTGAAGCGGCAGCTCGAGCCCAGCCGGAAGCGCATCGCGCAGCGGCCAGATCGCGAGCCCCATCGCAGCACCCGCGGCCAGGATGCAAGCGAGTTCGCGCAGCGGTGGCAGGACCGGGAGCGCGCGCAAGGCCATCGCCGCCATGACCAACAATGCGGCAAGATAGGCGGCACTTTGCGCAATCGAGACCGTCATAGGCGCCAGCGTTCCCGGCGAAGCGAAGATGATGGTGAGATTGACGGCGAGCCCGATCAGGGAGGCGAGGGTGGCGACGAGCGTGCGCTTTGCCAGCAGGAAGACGGGCGCGAGCGCCGCCTGGAACAGCGCGATCGCGGCGAAGCCCGGCAGGAGCAGCGCCATATGAGCAGCGAACGGACCGCGAAAGCTCGGGGGCACGAAAAGTCGCTCGAAGGCCGGCAGGACCAGCCAGAAGCCAAGCGCGACCGGCAGGACGCAAGCGAGCACGGGAACCATGTTGCGGGCGATGCGCTTCTGCGCGGCGACACGACCCCGCGTCTCGTCGAGGCGGATGACCTCGCGCAGCAATACGATCTCCAGCATCGAGGCCAGCACCGGGAAAAGCCGCAAGCCGATATCGGAAGCCAGCGAGAAATAGCCGGCCTCGGCGAAACCATGGCTCTCCGCAAGGATGGCGCGGTTGAAGAGCGGGATCGCGGCATAGACCGCATTACCCGCGACCAGCGGCAGGGCGTAGCGCGCGAAACCGCGCATCAGGTCGGTGCGCAGTGCTCCAGAGGTTGACTTCGCATCGGCCAGACGTCCGCGAATGGCGAGGACGGCCGCCACCGCGCTGAGCACACCGCCGAGCAGCACGACGGCCGGGTCCCGCGTTATCCAGGCACCGCCGACCATGAGGAGCAGCGCCGCGACACTGCGGACGAGGACGAGCCGGGCATAGGCCGCGTCGAGGAAACGGGCGCGGGCAATCGCCGCGTGATAGTCGAACCAGCCGGCGGCGACACCGCCCGCGACCGAGACGATCAGCAGCGCCGCCGGGAGCCCCGCATCGACACCTGCGAGCAGCGCCGCAGCCAGCAGCGCACAGAGCGACAGGCTGACGCCGGCGAAGAGCAGGTCGAGCGTCGCCCGGATGCCGGGATCGCTCTCCCGGCTTTGCAGGGAATAGAAGCGGACGACGGAGAGCTTCAGCCAGTCGAGCAGCGCCGTGTTGATCAGCACGATGGTCGCGGCACCGATGGCATAGAGCCCAAAGGCCTCCGGGCCGAGGAACAGGGCGACGAGCAGCCCGAGGACGAAATTCAGCCCGGCATTGACGATGAAGGGCAGAAGAACGGTCATCGTGCCCTTGCCAATCCGTCCAATCTTTGCGTTGCCAGGGTCGAAGTGCGCGACTCGACCGATCGCGCCGCCCTTGGAATTGGGGGTAACCGGACGGGGCGGGTTTTCCAAGCGGATGTTGCGAAACAGGGTCGCTGACCCGCCCTGCCGCCACGGCATTGGGCGATGCCGTTCCCGCAACTTCACGGCGGCAGGATTTACCCCTAAGGCAGGCCTATGACCCTGCCTATCCGGCCTGCCCGCGACGACGATTCCGGCCCGCTCTCCGCCCTCATCGCCGCGAGCTTCGCGGAATATCCAGGCTGCGTCTTCGTCGAGGAGGAGCTGCCGGAGCTACGCCGGCCCGCATTTTATTTCGCGGCCAAGCGCGGCATGCTCTGGATTGCAGACGGATCGGATGGCCGCATTGCCGGCTCGCTCGGCATCGCGCCCGTGCCCGG
Source organism: uncultured Allobosea sp. (assembly GCF_945957345.1). Classification (GTDB taxonomy): domain Bacteria; phylum Pseudomonadota; class Alphaproteobacteria; order Rhizobiales; family Beijerinckiaceae; genus Allobosea. Next base: position 67,357 of record NZ_CAMFKW010000030.1, read on the forward strand.
ACAGAATGCCGCCGAGCTCGCCAAGGTCTATGTCGACCCAACCTATAGGGGCGCCGGCTTGGCGCAGGCGCTCTTCGCCAAGGCGATCGAGTTTGCGGAACAGGGCAGCTTCGCGGAGATGACGCTGTGGTCGGACACCCGGTTCACGCGCGGCCACCGCTTCTATGAAAAGCTCGGCTTCCTGCGTTGGCCGGGCGAGCGCTATCTGGGCGACCTCTCGGAAAGCTGGGAATATCATTTCCGCAAGCCGTTGCGCTCCGGCCCGTGACCGCAGCCGTCGCCTTCCGGGCCGCCCTCGGCATCGCCCTGCTCACCGCCATGGACGGCGTGATCAAGGGCCAGATGCAGGAGCATCCCTTCATCGTGGCGCTGTTCATGCGCTTCGTGATGGGCGGGCTCTGCGCGCTTGCGGTGCTGGCGATTACGCGCCCCCGCCGACCGACCCGCGAGAGCCTGATCGGCAACATCGCACGCGTGCCGCTCGTCGTGCTGACCGCCGGCAGCTTCTTCTACTCGGTCTCGGTGCTGCCGCTGGCGGAGGCGCTGACACTGTCCTTTCTGGCGCCCGTCTTCGTCGCGCTGCTCGGCGGTCTCCTGCTCAAGGAGAAGATCGACAGGCGCATCCTGCAGGCGCTCGGATTCGGGATCGCCGGCATGCTGGTGATGGTCTGGCCTCGGTTGCAGGGCCATGTCAGCGGCACCGGCCTCGGCGTCGCGGCGGCTCTGTTCTCGGCTGTGAGCTACGCCTTCAACCTCATCCTGCTCCGGCGTATCGCGGTCAGGGAGCACCCGACCGTCATCGTCGCCTTCCAGAATGCCGGCCCGGCGCTCTGCCTCGCCGTTCCGGCCGCTCTCTTCTTCGTGCCGATGACGCTCGCGGACCTCGCGGCCTATCTCTTCGCCGGCGTGCTCGGCGTCGCCGGGCACCTGACGCTGACCTCGGCCTATGCGCGGGCGGCGGCCTCGCGGCTGGCTCCGATCGAGTACACGGCTTTGATCTGGGCGAGCCTGCTCGGCTTCTTCATCTTCGGCGAAGTGCCGCTCTATACGACCTATCTCGGAGCGCTGTTGATCGTCGCGGGTGCCGTCGCCGTCAGCCGGCGCTAGGCTTCGCCGGAAAGACCATGCAGGTCTCGGTGCCGTGCGCGAGCAGCTTGCCGCGCGCATCGACCAGCTTGCCTTCGGTGGTGATGACCGAGCTGCCGCGATGGATCAGCTTGCCCTCGCAGCGCACCGGCCCGCTATCCGGCATGACCGGGCGGACATAGTTCAGCTTCATCTCCAGCGTGGTGTAACCCTCGCCCGGCTTCAGCGTGGAATGGGCGGCGCAGGCCATGGCGGAATCGAGGATCGTCGCCGTCCAGCCGCCATGGATCGTGCCAAGCGGGTTGAAGAAGCGCGGTGAGGGCTGCCCGACGAACACCACCCTGCCCTCGTCGGCCTCGGCCAATTCGAAATTCATGGCGTCGGCGAAGGGCGGAGCCGGGTTGGTGCCGGCGATGATCCCGCGCAGGAAGCTCAATCCGTCGCCCGCGACCAGTTCCTCGCGAGACACCACCCCAACCGCGCGCATCGTATCGACCTCCATTCGTGTATCTGCACGATAGAGATACGGGTGAGCGGCGGTCAACCGGCCTTCGTGATTTCAGCGCTCGCCACGGGCTGCCCGGCGCAGCGCCTTGAGACCGTCGCGGGTTTCGCGCCAGCGTTCTTCGCCGAAGCCGCCTTCGATCTTGTCCTGAGCTGCACGCCAATACGGGATCGCCGCCTCGATCGCGGCCCTGCCCTTTTCCGTTACGGCATAGACCGAGGCGCGGCCGCGGCATTCCACCGGCTCGACCATGCCCTCGGCCGCCAGGAGCTGAAGGTTGCGCGTCAGCGAGGTCCGCTCCAGCGCGAAACGCTCGGCAAGCTCGGTGACCGATTTCCATTGACCGGTCGAGAGCGCCGAAAGCAGCACGAATTGCGTGATCTTGAGCCCGCTCGGGCGCATCGCCTCGTCATAGGCCCGCGTCACCGCCCGCGCCGTCATGC
>NZ_CAMFKW010000031.1 GCF_945957345.1 uncultured Allobosea sp.
GCGCCGGCACAAACGCAGGCGCTCCACTGGATGGTTTTCTCACCGCCGTGCACAGAGATTGATGGGAAGCCAAGAGCTTACATTATTGACGCGCTTCGACACCCGGCAGAAGTGAAGCTTTTAAGAAAATTATATCAAGATGCTTTCTTTTTGGTGGGTGTCGTTTGCGATCCAGATGTAAGGGAAGCTAGGTTAATCAACGAGCTTTACGAATTTTCGGAAAGAGGTCAGACAGCCACAAAAGACGCTGTAGTCTCTTTCATGGAGAGGGACGCTGATGCACCCGAGAAACACGGGCAGCACGTTCTTGACACATTTCATGAGGCTGATTTTTTCGTAGATAATTCTGAGAACTCTTCTGGAGGAGCTCAGAATACACATATGAACGAATCTTTGAGGAGGTTTGTGGATTTAATTATATCTGATCGTGTTATTCGTCCCAGCGTTTCTGAGACTGCAATGTATCACGCACATGCGGCAAAACTTCAGAGCGCCTGTCTTTCTCGTCAAGTCGGCGCTGCACTTATTGACGATGGTGGCAATATTATCGCCGCCGGAACAAATGAGGTCCCTAAAGCTGGGGGTGGGGTCTATGGCGAAGTTGACGATCTGTCCGGCGATGATGAGCGGTGTGTGTTTAGGGCAAGCAAATATTGCAGTAACAATAGAGAGCAAAATGATATTATAACCGATCTTTTTGATAAGTTTCCATCCATGCTGGATGGGAAGACGAGGGAAGACGCATTCGCTGCGGTTCGAAGCACTAAAATCGGTGGTCTCATCGAGTTTAGTCGAGCGGTTCACGCTGAGATGGATGCTATTATATCTGCTGGGCGTATTGGGGTTTCGACTGTAGGTTCTCGGCTCTATGTTAGTACGTTTCCGTGCCATTATTGTGCGCGACACATAGTAACGGCTGGTGTTTTTGAGGTTCATTATATCGAGCCATATCCTAAAAGCCGCGCGTTGGCCCTTCATTCAGATTCCATAACTGTTGATCGTAAGGAGTATGAGGATATAAATCAGAAGTCTAACGAGAAAAAAATTGGAAAAAGGAAGGTTTTATTTACTCCATTTGTTGGAGTTTCGCCCCGAATGTATGCGGTAATGTTTCTGAAGGATCGCGATTATAAAAATAAACTTACGGGAGAATATTTCCTTGGCAAGCCGGACTGGGGTGGTCAGGCCGAGGTTTTTCAGGTACACTACTCAGAGTTGGAAGAACAATTGGCGGCGGTCGAGTAATGGGGCGAGAATCTATTGGTATAGTAGATTTTTCTACTACATTTAACGACCGAGATCTTGATTCTGCTGAAGCTTTGCCTCAGCAGCTTTCGTTGTTCGACTGCTTTCCGCAGAAGGTTGTGACTTTTATGTCGATGCATGAAATGCATGGATCGACTTTTTTTCGTGTTCTCGACCAGGCTGATCGACCAATTATTATCGATATTCGTGGTTATCCTTTTTTTGATATGGGCGGTGTGAGGCGAGATATAGTATCGTCTTATTTTGCCAGAAATAATTATCCGTATAAACATGCTCCGATTAGCATGATTAGAGGAAATGATAGTAGGGATAGGTGGAATATGAGAAGTAAGGTTGTAGATATATTTAAGGATATGGATAGATTTTTTGATATCGAAAGTAAATTTGCTTTGATGCTGGTTGATAATTTTGAAGATGCGCTCATGATGATCAGTTATGCAAAAAGTATAGACTCAATTTCTAGGGATTATCGATTTTCTGTTGTGCGTTAATTTCTCTGATCTAGAGAAGGGTAAGGATTTCCACGACCGCCCCTTCCGCTCTAGCTTACGCCTTGCGCGATTTCGATCGCTTCCTGCTCGATGCGCGGTGAAGATCGGAGCGGTTCGGGAGCCTTTGGCTGGTCTGCCCTCAACCCCCGTCGAAAGCCGCGTGGTAGCGCACCGTGCCGGCCGGTAGCGCTGCGCCGAAACCGAGGCGCATGAAGTACTCCTGCGGCACGCCCTCCAGCACCAGCGCGGGATCGTTGGCGAAGCCGAAGCGGCCGTAATAGGCGGGGTTGCCGAGCAGGACGCAGCCGGCGGCGCCCATTTCGCGCAGGCGCCGCAGGCCCTCGCGGATCAGGCCCGAGCCGATGCCGCCGCGCTGCCGGCCCGGCTTCACCGAGACCGGCCCGAGCCCGAACCAATCGCATTCCGCCCCGTCGATCGTCACCGGCGAGAAGGCGACATGGCCGACGATCTCTCCATCTTCGACGGCGACGAGCGAGAGCGTCAGTGCTCCGGCCGCGCGCAGGCCGTCGACGATCGCCGCTTCGGTACCGCTGCTATGCGGCGCCGTCGCGAAAGCCTCCGTGGTCAAGGCGCGGATTGCATCGGTATCGGCGGGCTGTTCGGGTCGGATCGACATGCTGTCTCCTCTGGCGACGTTATGCCATGCCGATGTCCCGGCGGGGAGCTGCATGGGATCTGCCGTCATGCTCGGGCTTGTCCCGAGCATCCACGTCTGGATACGCCTTGGATGCGCGAAGACGTGGATGGTCGCCACAAGGGCGACCATGACGGGCAGCGCTCCCTCAGCGAAAACTTATCCCCGCCTCTTCAACCACGCCTATCCTGGGCTCACCTCACCCCGAGGGGCGGCCATCCGGAGGCATGCTGCATGGCGGGGTGGGGGCGGCGCCCTGCGGCCGGGTTTGCACCCCGGACTCGGGAGGCTGCGGGAACCGCCCTGGGGGTACTATGGCCCCTGCGCGAGGAGCCTCGCTAGGAGAGGCGGCGCGGCGGTGGCAAGGCGGCAGGCTCGCGACGACCCGTTGAGGGAAGCTGGCGCGTCCTGTCCGTCCGCGATCGACGCTCCGCCCAACGGAAGCGCGGCCCGCAGCTTTCAAGAACGCCGACAAGCGGAGCGCCACGGGGCGTGCGGATGGTGGCTCAATCCATCCGCGCCGCATCCTGGCTCAACGGAAGCGGCCGATACCCCGCGCCTCGCGGCGCTCCGCTGCCCCTCGTCATCCACCAACGCCCGCGCGCGAGCCGGGCGGTCGAACACCCATGAGCTTTCACGCAGGCGCGCGATGCAGGAGCGGATCATGGCGAGGCTGAACTGGCAGACGCCGGAGCAGGCGCAGTGGCAGGCGGATTACGAGGCCCGGCGGGCCCGGCAATATCGCAGCCTGGTGGACCGGCTGGAGATCTGGGCGTTCTGCCCGCGCAAGGGCTGCCAGCGGCAGAACAGCTGCGGCAACGAGCGGCCGTCGCTCTGTCTGAGCGCCTTCTTCGTGACGATGCCCGAAGATCTCAAGCAATATGTCCGGCTCGTGATCACCGCCCGGAGCGCCGGCGCGAGCCCCGCCGACGCCGATCGGATCGCCTGCGAGCGCATGATCGCTGTCGACGGCTGCACGCCCTTCGACGGGCTCTGATACGCGGGCGCTGAGAGTGTTCTGGAAACCTCCACAGCCCTCATCCTGAGGAGCCATTTCGTCAGAAATGGCGTCTCGAAGGAGGTTCCAGGAGGCTCGGATGCCCACTGGAATATCCTTCGAGACGCCGCTATCGCGGCTCCTCAGGATGAGGGCTGTGTTTCCACGCGGTCGCTCAGGCCGCGACGGCGAGCTGCGTGTCGAGCTTGCGGATGGCGGTGCTGAGCTCGGGCTCGTCGACGAGATCGGCGGCATCGGCGAGCTTGAACCAGTGCAGGTCGCGCTGGTGCTGCTCGGCCCAGCTGTCGAGCTGCCTCTCGACCTCGAGCAGGTAGAGCTTCACCTCGCAGAGCGCGAAATGGTCGCTCATCCGCTTCCAGTAGGTGTAGCGCCCGGCCGGCTTCTCGCTGACGCGGCCGACGACGCCGGCCTCCTCATAGGCCTCGCGCGCGGCGGCGTCGCGGTCCTTGACGCCCTTCATCGGCCAGCCCTTGGGCACGATCCAGCGGCGCGTGGTGCGCGAGGTCACGAGCAGGATCTCGGTCGAGCCGTCGGCGGCCTGGCGGATCGGCATGGCGGCGATCTGCGACCGCTTCTCCCCCGGTTTCCGCTTGGCCTTCTTCATCGCCGCTGAACGCTCCTGTTCCCCTGCACATTCGTCCGGACTCGAATCACAGATGTTCGCCGGAGCGAATAAATATTGCATCGATTTGCCGAAATGGAAGAGGCGTTCCGCGGAATCGCATCAGGTCTTCGTTTCGCGCATGCCTTGGTTGTGGACATCTTCCGGTTGCGCGAGCCGCAGCAGCAGCCAGCCACCGATGCCGGAGAGCAATGAGCCGGCGAGCACGCCGATCTTGGTCTGGTCCTGCAGCGCCTCCGAGGCGGGGAAGGCGAGCAGCCCGATGAACAGGCTCATGGTGAAGCCGATGCCGCAGAGCAGGGCGATGCCGTAGAACTGCGTCCAGGAGGCTTTCGCAGGGAGGTCGGCGAGCCCGGCGCGGATCGCGAGCCAGCCGAAGCCGAAGACGCCGATCTGCTTGCCGAGGAACAGCCCGAGCATGATGCCGAGCGGCACGGACTGGCCGAGCGTCGCGAGGCCTAGCCCGGCGAAGGAGACGCCGGCATTGGCGAAGCCGAAGATCGGGATGATCAGGAAGGCGACATAGGGGTGCAGGCCGTGCTCCAGCCGGTGCAGCGGCGAGGAAGCGCTGTCGGGCTTGGCGGGCGAGGGCGTGAGCGGGATTGTCAGTGCCAGAGCGACGCCGGCCAAGGTGGCATGCACGCCGGATTTCAGCGTGAAGTACCAGAGCGCCGCGCCCAGCAGCAGATAGGGCGCAAGCCTGGCCACGCCGAGCCGATTGAGTGCGACGAGCGCGGCGAGCGTCGCGGCGGCAAGGCCGAGACACAGGCCGGAAAGCTCGGCGGTGTAGAAGATCGCGATGATGATCACCGCGCCGAGATCGTCGAGGATGGCCAGCGCCGTGAGGAAGATCTTGAGCGAGGCCGGCACGCGCGAACCCAGCAGCGAGAGCACGCCGAGCGCGAAGGCGATGTCGGTGGCGGCGGGGATCGCCCAGCCGCGCAAGGTCTCCGGCGAGCCGAGATTGAAGCCGACATAGACCAGCGCCGGCGCGATCATGCCGCCGAGCGCAGCGAAACCGGGCAGCACGCGGCGGCTCCAGCTCGAGAGCTGGCCGTCGAGCATCTCGCGCTTGATCTCGAGGCCGACGAGCAGGAAGAACACCGCCATCAGCGCGTCGTTGATCCAGTGCAGGACCGAAAGCCCGAGCACATAGCTCTTGAGAAGGCCGAAATAGAGCGGTGCCGCCGGCGAGTTGGCGACGAGGAGGGCGAGCGCCGCGACGACCATCAGGACGATGCCGCCCGCCGCTTCGCCGTGCAGGAAGTCCCGCAAGGCGGAAAGGGGTTTCGTCCGGGTCGCGGGCGCGGCCATCAAGCTCTCCTTCGTCGATCAGACGCAAAGAGATACGACAGGCCGCCGCCGAGGACCAAGTTTGCCGGTGACGCAGCCCGGATTCAGAGCTTCTTGCCGTCCTTGTCGAACTGCTTGAGGAAGGCGGTCAGGTCCTTGATCTCCTTCTCGCCCTTGATACCGGCGAAGATCATCTTGGTGCCCGGGATCTTGGCCTTGGGGTCCTTGATGTACTCGGCGAAGGTCGCCTCGTCCCAGGTCAGGCCGGAGCCCTTGTTGGCGGCCGAGTAGCTATAGCCCTCGACGGCGCCGGAATGCCGGCCGATCAAGCCGTTGAGCTCGGGCCCGACGAGATTGCGCGCGCCCTCGCCGATCTGGTGGCAGGCACGGCATTTGGCGAAGGAGCGCTCGCCCGCGGCGGCGTCCTGCGCCGCGGCCGGCTGCGCGAGGAGGGGAAGGAGGAGGACAAGGCCGGAGAGAATGGCTCGCATGATCACGTCTTTCGACTTGGAGGCATTCTCAGCTTAGCGTCGAGTCGCATGGCGATGGCATGAGCCATTTCGCCGCGCCGGCGAGCTCTTTCAGAGTTCGCCGATCCATTCCGCCACGGTCGCGGTGAAGGCGTCCGGCCGCGAGATCGGGAAGAGATGTCCGCCGGTTTCCATGATCGCGCGGCGGCAGCCGGGCAGGGCGGCGGCGAGCGCCTCCTGGTGGTAGACGGGTACGACCATGTCGTCGCGCGTACCGAGGATCAGCACCGGCATCATCAGCGAGTCGATATCGGCCGTGCCATCGAAGGCGAGCAGGGCGTCGAGGCGCTCGCGGGCGATCGTCCGGGCATGCTCGCTCACCGGCGCGGCCTCGATCGCGGCGTCGTAGATGTGCCAGTTGGCTTCGATCCAGCGCGGCTGGTAGCCGCTGAGCACCGAGGTCGCGGCATAGGCATGGGGGTCGCAGCCGAGGATGGCGCGCCGCGCACCGAAGACGGCGTTGAGATAGCGGCCGGATTTCAGCCAACTCGCGCTCAGGATCAGGCCGTCGAGCCGGCCGGGCGCGAGTTTGGCGATCGCCTGCGCGATACAGCCGCCGGTCGAGTGGCCGAGCACGACAGCCCGTGAGACGCCGGCCGCGTCGAGCACCGCGAGGCTGTCCTGCGCCAGCGTTTCGATGGTGCAGGGCGCTTCGCCGCGCGTGCTGGCGCCGATGCCGCGCTGGTCGAAGCGGATGACCTCGAAGGAGCGCGAGAGCGTCGCGGCGATGTCGCTCCAGAAGGCGGCGCTGCCGCTCAGCCCGCTGACGAGCAGCAGCGGCTGGCCGTGCCCTTCCTTGAAGGCGTGCAGCGTGGCGCCGTCCGGCGTCTCGATCTTGAAATCGACGATGTCAGTAGTAGCCGTCATGCATCACCTTGCGGATGGAGATGCCGAATGCCGTGCTGCCGGCGCGTGATCCCGCACATGGCCCCATCCTCCCTTACATTGGGTCGCCCACCCGATCGTTCGGTCTTGATGTGGCCGATCTGATTGCTTCGTGGCAGGATGGCGCATCGGCACCGCCCTCGCCATGGTCTGAGCGCAGGGGGAGCAATGTTCTTGACGCAGATCAAATAGACCAAAGACTAATTGGCCTGCGTCTGGTGCATGTCTTTGCGTGCCGTTTGGCTGGCCGTCCCGCTATCGTCTTGTGCGGTCACGCAGGTTGTCAGGACGGGTTGAGGCCTTCGCTGAGGGCATAAGGCGCGAGCACGTCGCGGATGTCGCGTTCCACGCGCGGGGTCAGCAGCGCGCGGGTGACCACGGCCCGCAGATGGTGGTCCATGAGGTCGGCGGCGCGGGCGGCGTCGCCGGCACGCAGCGCGTCGATCAGCTGGCGATGTTCGGAGACGGCGCATTCGCTCGAATGCGGGCGTCCATAGATCGCCAGGATCAGCGAGCAGCGCGAGGAAGCCTCCTGCACATAGCGCAGCAGCAGCGCATTGCCGGTCATCTTGGCGAGCTTGATGTGGAATTCGCCGGACAGGCGGATCGATTCCGGCCCGTCCTGCTCATGCGCCTTCTCCTCCTGGCGGACATGGGCTTCCAGCTCCGTGAGCTGGGCGGAGGTGATGCGCCCGGCCAGGCTTTCGGCGACGAGCCGCTCGAGGCCGCGTCGGACCTCGAACACGTCGCGCGCCTCTTCCAGTGTCGGATAGGCCACCGAAGCACCGCGATTGGGCTTGAGCTCGACGAGGCCCTCGACGGCCAGTCGTCCGAAGGCTTCGCGGACCAGGGTGCGACTGACGCCGAGTTGTTCGCCGATCGAATCCTCGGGCAGCTTCATGCCCGGCTTCAGGGCCTGTTCGATGATGGCGCGTCGCAGCGCCCGATAGACGGATTCGGCGCGCAGAACCGGGGCTCGCTTCTCACCCATCGTGGCTTTCCCTCGTGCAGGGACGGTGTTGTCCGGAGGTGTCAATGTCACGATAGCGGTCTCCGCGCCAGTTTCCCCTTGTGTTCAATAATCGCATACAATACGATTGTTATATCGTATGCAAGTATGCCTTATAATCGCACACGAAAGTGGCGCGCAAAGCGCCAGGTGCATAACGGGACGGCAAAAAGCGATCGAGACTCGGCGAGGCCCGCAGGCGCGCCAGCGAAAAGGGGAGAAGTCGATGAAGAAAGCCTGGTTGCTGGCGGCCGTTGCCGCCTTTGCGCTTACGGGCGCGGCGGAAGCCAAGACGCTGAAATGGGGCGCGCCACGCGAGATCGCTTCGCTCGATCCCTATTCTTACGGCGAGACCTTCACGCTTTCGGTTCTGAACCATGTCTATGAAGGGCTGGTGCGCTATACCGGCGACCTCAAGATCGAGCCGGCGCTGGCGGAATCCTGGGAGACGGTCTCGCCGACGGTATGGCGCTTCCATCTGCGCAAGGGCGTCAAGTTCCACAATGGCGATACGTTCTCTGCTGACGACGTCATCGCGTCGTTCGCGCGTGTCTCAGACCCGGATTCGCCGCTGAAGGGCAACCTGCCGGCCTACAAATCCTCGAAGAAGATCGACGACTACACCGTCGAAGTCGAGGTCGACGGCCCCTATCCGCTGCTGCTCAACGATCTGACCAACATCTTTATCTTCGACAAGAAGTGGCTGGAGGCGAACAACGCTCTCAAGCCGACCGATTTCGGCAAGGGCATTACCGGCTATCCGACCGATCACACCAACGGCACCGGCCCCTTCATCATCGAGAGCCGCCAGCCCGACGCCAAGACGGTTTTCGTCAAGAATCCGAATTGGTGGGACAAGCCGCAGCACAATATCGACCGCATCGAGTTCGTGCCGATCACTTCGGCAGCGACCCGCGTCGCGGCGATGCTGTCGGGTGAGATCGACTTCACCAATGTCGCGCCGCTGCAGGACCTGCCGCGCCTGAAGGCCTCGCCTGAGGTCAAGGTGTTGCAGACCAACGAGCTGCGCTCGGTGTTCTTCGCCTTCAACATGACGGACAAGCTCATCGAGAGCGACGTCAAGGACAAGAACCCCTTCAAGGACCTTCGTGTCCGCGAGGCGCTCTATCGCGCCATCGACATCGATGCGGTGCAGAAGCGCGCCATGCGCGGCCTCTCGCGCAATACCGGCGCGCTCGTCGCCCCGGCGATCCCCGGCTACGATCCGTCGCAGGACGAGCGTCCGCCCTTCGATCTGCCGGGCGCCAAGAAGTTGCTCGCCGATGCCGGCTATCCCAACGGTTTCTCCTTCCAGCTGAACTGCCAGAGCGATGCGCTGGTCAATGAGGAGGAGTTCTGCCAGGCGGTCGCCTCGATGTGGTCGCGGGCTGGCTTGAAGCCCAATCTCAGCATGGCGCCGCGCAGCCAGCAGGGGCCGAAGCGCACCCGCGGCGAATATGATGTGGAATCCTTCGGCTGGGCCAACGAGCCGATGATCGACGCCTATTCCCTGCTCGTGCAGGTCATTCACACCAAGAGCGGCACGGGCGGCGTCTTCAACACGGGCGGCTGGGGCAATGCCAAGATGGACGCGCTGATCGACAAGGCCGGCGTCGAATTCGATACGGGCAAGCGTATCGAGCTGATGAAGCAGGTGCTGAAGATGGCGAAGGATGACCACATGTTCATCCCGCTGCATCAGCAGCCGATGGCCTGGGCGATGCGGACGAGCGTCGAGAACGTGGTGCAGGCCTCCGACAACAAGCCGCGCCTCTGGCTGACCAAGCTGAAGTGAGGCTGAGGCGGATGCCATCATTCCGGGGCGCTGCACGGCAGCGAGCCCGGAATCCATGAACGCAAGTGGTGCCGCCGCAGTGATGGCGGCACCGTTTCATGGATTGCGGCGGCATTCATGGCTTCCGGGCTCTTCGCTGCGCGAGGCCCCGGAATGGTGTCAAGATTTTCGAGACCGGAGAGCACCCTATGCCGGCCTTTCTCCTCAAGCGTCTTCTGAACGCTGCGGGCGTCATGCTCGCCGTGGCGTTCCTGGCCTTCCTCTGCTTCCGCTTCGTCGGCGATCCCGTCGATCTGATGCTGAACGAGCAGGCTAGCCAGCAGCAGCGCGACGAGCTGCGGACCCGCCTGGGCCTCGACAAGGGCTTCGTGCTGCAGTTCGCGACCTTCGTGAAAAACGCCGCGCAAGGTGATTTCGGCATCTCCTATCGCAATCAGAAGGACGTCTTCTCGCTGATCTCGGACCGCTTCCCGGCGACTTTCGAGCTCGTGCTGGTCGCGACCTTCCTGTCGCTCTTCGTCGGCATCCCGCTCGGGGTCTACACCGCGATCCGACGAGAAAGCCTGCCAGCCAAGGCCTTGCAGTTCATTTCGGTGCTGGGTGTCTCCCTGCCCAGCTTCGCGCTCGGCATCCTCTTCATCCTGGTCTTCTCGGTGACGCTGCAATGGCTGCCGGCCTTCGGCCGCGGCGAGGTCGTGCAGATCGGCTGGTGGAGCACGGGCCTGCTCACCGCGTCGGGCCGCAAGGCGCTGATCCTGCCCGGCATCACGCTCTCGCTCTTCCAGATCACGCTGGTGATGCGCCTCGTCCGCGCCGAGATGCTGGAGACGATGCGGACCGACTTCATCCGTTTCGCCCGGGCGCGCGGGCTGCCGTCCCGTGCAGTCCATTTCGGCCATGCGCTGCGCAACTGCCTGATGCCGGTCATCACCGTCACCGGCTTGCAAATCGGCAATCTGATCGCCTTCGCGCTGGTCACCGAGACGGTGTTCCAGTGGCCGGGCATGGGCATGCTCTTCGTCCAGGCGGTGACCTTCGTCGATATCCCGGTGATGGCGGCCTATCTGATCGTCGTTTCCTTCATCTTCGTTACGCTCAACACGCTGGTCGACCTGACCTATGCCTGGGTCGATCCGCGCCTGCGCGAGGACGCGCTGACGGGAGGCGCAAATGCCCGCTGACACCGTGAAAACCCCCGGCCGCCTGCGCCGCTTCCTCGACAGCGACATCGGCTGGAGCTTCTGCCACACGCCGGTGGCCTGGCTCTCGGCGCTGGTGCTGGTGCTGCTTGTCCTGACCGCGCTCTTCGCCCCGCTGATCGCGCCGCAGAACCCCTTCGATCTCAGCCAGATCTTCATCGACAAGGCCGAGATTCCGCCGATCTGGCAGGAGGGCGGCGAATGGCCCTTCCTGCTCGGCACCGATCCGCAGGGGCGCGACGTGCTCTCGGCCATCCTCTACGGCTCGCGCGTCTCGCTGATCATCGGCTCCGCGGCGGTGATGGTCTCGATGCTGGTCGGCGTCTCGATCGGCCTCTGCGCCGGCTTCTATGGCGGGCGCGTCGACAACCTCCTGATGCGCGTCGGCGATACCGTGCTCTCGATCCCGACGCTGCTGATGGCGATCCTGGTCTCGGCGATCTTCCGCGAGATGCTGCCGCCGGCTCTGCGCGAGCCCTTCTCCGCCGTGGTGCTGGTGCTCTCGATCGCGCTGACGAGCTGGGTCCAGTACGCCCGCACCGTGCGCGCGCTGACCATGGTCGAGCGCCGCAAGGAATATGTGCTGGCCGCCCGCATCATCAAGGTGCCGGCGACGCGGATCATGGGCCGCCACATCCTGCCCAACACGATGACGCCGGTGCTGGTTTCCGCGACGCTGAGTCTCGGCCTCGCCATCCTCTCGGAGGCGACGCTCTCCTTCCTCGGCGTCGGCATGCCGATCACCCAGCCCTCGCTCGGCACGCTGATCCGCATCGGCAACCAGTACCTGTTCTCCGGCTCCTGGTGGCTCGTCGTCTTCCCCTCGCTCCAGCTCGGTCTGATCGTGCTCTCGGTCAATCTGCTCGGCGACTGGCTGCGCGACGCGCTGAACCCGAAGCTGCGCTGACCATCATAAGAAACCACGAGGATACGCCTGCGATGACTGCCTCTCTCCTCATCCGCAATGTCAGGCCGAATGCCGGGCCGGCACTCGACATCCTGATCGAGAACGGCCGCATCAGCCGGATGGCGAAGGACATCGCCGCTCCTGCCGGCGTGACGGTCGAGGATGGCCGCGGCGACATCGCCATCCCCGGTCTGGTCGAGGCCCACGCCCATCTCGACAAGAGCCTCTGGGGCATGGCCTGGTACGTCAACGAGGTCGGCCCGAAGCTGCTCGACAAGATCGACAACGAGCGCGAGAGCAAGAAGCGCCTCGATCTCGATCCGGCCCGCCAGTCGGCGCGCCAGACCGTCCAGTCCTCGACGATGGGCTCGACCCATACCCGCAGCCATGCCGATGTCGACACCGAGCTCGGGCTCTGGGGCGTCGAGGGCATCATGAAGACCCGCGAGGACTACGCGGACATCATGGACATCGAGCTCGTCGCCTTCCCGCAATCGGGCCTGCTGCGCCGTCCGGGCACGCTGGAATTGATGCATGAGGCGATGAAGGCCGGCTGTGAGATCGTCGGCGGCCTCGATCCCTGCGCCATCGACCGCGACCCCAAGGGCCATCTCGATGCGATCTTCGGGCTGTGCCAGACCTATGGCCGCCCGCTCGACATCCACCTGCACGAGCCCGGCGAGATGGGCCTGTTCTCGCTCGACCTGATCATAGAGCGCACCCGCGCGCTCGGCATGAAGGGCAAGGTCACCGTCAGCCACGCCTTCTGCCTGGGCACCGCGCCGGAACTGGTCGATCCCGTGATCCCGCAGCTCGCCGAGCTCGATATCGCGATCATGACCACGGCGCCGGCCCGCAACACCGCGCCGGCCGTCAAGAAACTGCTCGATGCCGGCATCCGCGTCTGCTCGGGCTCGGACGGCATCCGCGACACCTGGGGCCCCTATGGCAATGCCGACATGGTCGAGCGCGCCATGTTCATCGGCCTGCGCAACAATTTCCGCCGCGACGACGAGGTCGAGCTGGGCTTGCACGTCTGCACCACCGGCGGCGCCCAGGTGATGGAGATCGCCGATTACGGCCTCGCCGAGGGCAAGATCGCCGATCTCGTCATCATGCCCGGCCAGAGCCTGACGGATATCGTCGTGACCCGTTCGCCCAAGCGCCGCGTGATCAAGCGCGGCAAGATCGTCGCCCGTGACGGCGTTTCCGTGAGGACTGCCCCGTGAGCCTGCAAGCCAAGAAGCGGCCCGAAGGCCGCATCCTGATGACCGCGCGCTGGGTCGTCGGACACAAGGACGGCCGCCATCGCCTCTACGAGAACGGCGAAGTGGTGTTCGAGAACGGCGAGGTCGTCTTCGTCGGCCATGGTTTCCCGGGCGAAGTCGCCCGTCGCATCGATTACGGCCATGCCCTGATCGGGCCGGGCTTCGTCGATTGCGACGCGCTCTCCGACCTCGACACCACCATCCTCGGCTATGACAACCAGCCGGCCTGGAAGAAGGGCCGCGTCTGGCCGCGCAGCTATCTCGAGGCCGGCCCTTACGAGATGTATACGCGCGAGGAACTGGCCTTCCAGAAGCGCTATGCCTTCTCCCAATTGATCCGCAACGGCATCACCACCGCGCTGCCGATCGCCTCGCTGTTCTACCGCGCCTGGGGCGAGACGGTGCAGGAATTCGAGGATGCGGCCGAAGCGGCTGCCGATCTCGGCATGCGCGCCTATCTCGGCCCGGCCTATCGCACCGGCAATCAGGTCGTCGAGAGCGACGGCCGCGTCGTCACCTATTACGAGGAGGAGCGCGGCCTCGCCGAACTCGACGCGGCCATCGACTTCGCGAAGCGCCATGAGGGCGAAGCCGGCGGGCTGATCCGCGCCATGTTCGCGCCGGACCGCATCGAGACCTCGACGGCCGAGTTGCTGCGCCGCACGTCCGCCGCCTCGCGCGAGCTCGACATTCCCGTCCGGCTCCATTGCTGCCAGTCGAAGATCGAGTACGACCTCGTCCTCGCCCAGCACGGCATGAGCCCGCCGGAATGGCTGGAGAGCCTCGGCTTCCTCAACGAGCGCTGCCTGCTGCCGCATGGCACCGTCGTCTCCGGCAGCCGCCTGATCGACCGTCCCGGCCGCGATCTCGAGATCATCCGCGATTCCGGCGCGAGCATCGTGCATTGCCCGCTCGTCTCGGGCCGGCACGGCAACAGCATCAACCATTTCGGCAGCTATCGCGCCATGGGCCTGAACATCGCCATGGGCACCGATACCGCCCCGCCGGACATGGTGATGAACATGCAGACCGGCATGATCCTCTCCCGCACCATGGCCGGCAATGTCGGCGCCGTGCGCTCCGAGGATTACTACGACGCCGCGACCATCGGTGGCGCGGATGCGCTGCAGCGTCCCGATCTTGGCCGCCTCCAGCCGGGTTCGCGCGCCGACATCACCGTCTTCGAGTTCGACCGGCCGCATAGTGGGCAGGTCATCGACCCCATCCAGACGATGATGCTGACCGGCCATGGCCGCGATTTCGCGACGGTGGTGATCGACGGCCGCTTCGTCATGGAGAACCGGGCGATCCCCGGCCAGGACGAGGCCGCCGACAATGCCCGCGCCCAGAAGCAGTTCGAGGGCGTGATGGCGCGCTATCCCGAGCGCACGCTCGGCCACCCGCCGATGAGCGAGATATTCTCGTCGAGCTACGCGATCGAACGCAGCGAGGCCTCTGCATGAACGCCCCCGCCGCCCAGCCTCTCCTGTCCGTCCGCGACCTGCGCATCGTCTTCGATGGCCGCCACGGCCCGTTGACCGCGCTGGACGGCGTGTCCTTCGACATCGCGCCGGGCGAGATCCTCGGCATGGTCGGCGAGTCCGGAGCGGGCAAGTCCCTGACCGGCACGGCGGTGATCGGCCTGCTCGATCCGCCGGGCCGCATCGCCGGCGGCGAGATCCATCTCGCCGGCCAGCGCATCGACAACCTCCCGGCGGAAGCGATGCGCAAGCTGCGCGGCCGGCGCATCGGCGCGATCTTCCAGGACCCGCTGACCTCGCTGCACCCCCTGCTCAAGGTCGGCGACCAGCTCGTCGAGACCATCCTGACCCATCTGCCGGTCAGCCGGGCGGAGGCGCGCAAGCGTGCGCTCGATCTGCTCAAGGAGGTCGGCATTCCCGCCGCCGAGACGCGGATCGACCATTTCCCGCACCAGTTCTCCGGCGGCATGCGCCAGCGCGTCGTCATCGCGCTCGCGCTCTGCGCCGAGCCCTCGCTGATCATCGCCGACGAGCCGACGACCGCGCTCGACGTCTCGATCCAGGCGCAGATCACCACCTTGCTGAAGCGGCTCTGCCGCGAGCACGGCACGGCGATCATGCTGGTCACCCACGACATGGGCGTCATCGCCGAGACCGCCGATCGGGTTGCGGTGATGTATGCCGGCCGCATCGTCGAGATTGGCCCGGCCGAGGGGGTGACGCGTCGGCCGAGCCATCCCTATACGGCCGGCCTGATGGCCTCGATCCCGAGCGTCCATGCCCGTCACGAGCACCTCAACCAGATCGACGGTGCCATGCCGCGCCTCAACGCCATCCCGCCGGGCTGCGCCTTCAACCCGCGCTGCGGCAAGGCGGAGGCCTTCTGCCGCGAGCACAAGCCCGGCCTGCCTCTGGCCGGGCATGCTGCCGCCTGCCATTTCCCCCTGAAGGAGGCGGTCCATGCTTGACCAGGCAGCGACGCTCGCCTCGGCCCGGGTCGCCGGCGACGACATAATCCTCGATGTCGCCGCGGCCTGCTGCCGCTTCGACGTTTCGGCGCCGGCCCTGTCGCGGCTGTTTTCGCATGAGCCGCGGCGCATCCTGCGCGCGGTCGAGAACGTCTCCTTGACGGTCCGGCGCGGCACCACCTTCAGCATCGTCGGCGAGTCCGGCTGCGGAAAATCGACGCTCGCCCGCATGGTCGTCGGCCTCCAGCGCCCGACCGAGGGCAAGCTGAGTTTCCGCGACATCCGTCGCGCTGACGGCACGATCGGTCCGCCGCGCGTGCAGATGATCTTCCAGGACCCCTATGCCTCGCTCAATCCGCGCTGGCGTGTCGGCGACATCATCGCCGAGCCGATCCGCGAGCTGAAGCTCAGGTCGGACGAGGCGGCGGTCCAGCAGCGCGTCGGCGATCTGCTGGAAGTGGTCGGCCTGTCGCGCACCGATGCGAGCCGCTATCCGCACGCCTTCTCCGGCGGCCAGCGCCAGCGCATCTCGATTGCGCGTGCGCTTGCGACCGAGGCCGATTTCCTCGTCTGCGACGAGCCGACCTCGGCGCTCGACGTTTCCGTGCAGGCGCAGATCCTCAACCTGATGGTCCGGCTGCAGAAGGAATTCGGGCTGACCTATCTTTTCATCAGCCACAATCTCTCGGTCGTCCGGCACATGTCGGACGATCTTGCGATCATGTATCTCGGCCGTTTCGTCGAAGCGGGCCCGGCCGAGCAGGTCTTCACCCGGCCGCAGCACCCCTATACGCGCCTGCTGCTCGACACGATCCCCGATGTCGAGCAGCCGAACCGGGAGCGCCGGCCGATGTCGGGCGAGGTGCCCAGCCCGATCAGCCCGCCTGCCGGCTGCACCTTCAACCCGCGCTGTGCGCAGGCCGCCGACCGCTGCCGCGTCGAGCGACCGGAGCTGCGGCAATTGGGCGGTGTCGAGGTGTCCTGCCACTTCGCCTGAGGCGAATGGCCCGCTCCGTCATGGTCGGGCCTGTCCCGACCATCCACGGCTTCCCTGGCCGAAGGCGGTGTTCAAGACGTGGATGCTCGCCACAAGGGCGAGCATGACGGTGTGGACCGTGGCTCTCAGTCGATCAGCGTCGCTTCCAGTGTGATCGGCGCTTTGAACAGCTTGGAGACCGGGCAGCCGGCCTTGGCCTTACCGGCCAGCGACTCGAAGGTCGCCTGGTCGGCGCCGGGCACCTTGCCTCTGAGCGTCAGGTGGATCGCGGTGATCGCGTAGCCGTCGTCGAGCTTGTCGAGCGTCACCCGCGCCGTGGTGTCGAGCGCATCGGCCTTGAGATTGGCCTCGCCGAGGATCAGCGAAAGCGCCATCGTGAAGCAGGCGGCATGCGCAGCGCCGATCAGCTCCTCGGGATTGCTGCCGGGCTTGCCCTCGAAACGGCTGGCGAAGCCGTAGGGGTAGGCATCGAGCGCCTTGGTCTCGGTCGAGATCGTGCCCTTGCCGTCCTTGATGCCGCCTTCCCAATGGGCCGCGCCGGTCTTGTTGATCGCCATGATCTGTCTCCCGTTCTGGTTTCGGAGGGCTATCCTGCTTCCGGAAAGCTACCTTTTGACAACGGCCCAGCGCCTGCCGGGTTCATCGGCATATGAGCGCGACGAGGACAGGAACGTTGAATTGCCGTAAGGTCATCGTTCCGAACGCTGGAGGCTGCCATGACTGCATTCAATGCCGTTCGTTTCAAGGTGAAGCCGGGGATGGAGGCCGCTTTCCTCGATGCCCACCGCAATGTCGCCGCTGACTGGGCTGGCCTGCGGCATGCGAACATCATCGCGGCCGGCGAGGGGCGCTACTGCATCATCGCGGAATGGGAGAGCATGGACGCGATCGCGGCGGCGCGGCCGCAGATGATCGCCACGCTCAACGGCTTCCGCCACACGCTCGATGATCTCGGCGGCGGGCTCGGCGTCACCGACCCGATCGCGGGTACAGTTGCGTTGTCGCTGAAATAGAGCCCGCTGCTCCGTAAGACCGAACGCTTCGCTGCAAGAGAAAGGCCCGCACCGATCGCTCGATGCAGGCCCTCTGATCGTCTGATGTCGCTGCTTAGCGGAACAGCGCCAGCGACTTCGACAGCGTGATCCAGACGCCCCAGGCGATCGGCAGGCCGACCACGGCCCAGGCGAGGAGAGCCGTGCCGTCGAAGCCGCCCTTGCCGATGCCGTAGGAGCCGTAATGAGTGGTCGCGCTGGCATTGGCAGTCCGGGCCTGAAGCGCGGCGACCTCGGCATCCTTCATGAACCATTTGGCCGCGACGGGGCGGACCAGCAGGTTGCAGAGGAAACCGAGCACCAGCATGCCGGCGAGGATGTACATGGTGCGGTCATAGACCTGCGCGCGCGGCACGCCGGCATTGATCTGCGCCTCGCGGATATAGTTCACCACGACAGGGCCGATGATGCCGGCGGTCGACCACGCCGTCAGCAGGCGGCCATGGATGGCGCCGACGAACTGCGTGCCGAACATGTCGGCGAGATAGGCCGGCACCGTCGCGAAGCCGCCGCCATACATCGACAGGATGATGCAGAAGAAGCCGACGAACAGCGCGAGCGAACCGGCATGCGCCGCCCAGGGCGAGAGCGCGTAGAGCAGGATGCCGAGCCCGAAGAAGGTGGCATAGGTCAGCTTGCGGCCGAGCTTGTCCGAGAGCGAGGCCCAGAAGAAGCGGCCCGCGATGTTGAACAGCGAGAGCAGGCCGACGAAGGCCGCCGCGATCGTGGCGATCTGCGTCTTCTGCCCGGCGTCGAGCGCGGAGAAACCGATCTCCGGCTTGCCGATCAGCGAGCCCGCGAAGATCTCCTGCAGCATCGGCGAGGCCATGCCGAGCACGCCGATGCCGGCCGAGACGTTCAGCGTCAGCACCGACCAGATCAGCCAGAACTGCGGCGTCTTGTGCGCGTTCTTCAGGTGGACATGGCCGGAGGTGATCATGGCGTTCTGGGTCGCGGGCGGCGTCCAGCCTTCGGGGCGCCAGTTCGCCGGCGGCACGCGATAGCCGAAGGTGCCGGCCATCATGAAGACGAAATAGATCGCAGCCATCGCGACGAAGGTCTGCCAGACGCCGACCGAGGCGGGCGTCTTGAAAGTGTTCATCAGCATGTCCGCCAGCGGCGAGCCGATCATCGCACCGCCGCCGAAGCCCATGATCGCCATGCCGGTCGCCATGCCGCGCCGGTCCGGGAACCATTTCACCAGGGTCGAGACCGGGGAGATGTAGCCGAGGCCGAGCCCGATGCCGCCGATCACGCCGGAGCCCAGCCACATCAGCCAGAGCTGGTGCGTGTAGACGCCGAGCGCCGAGATCAGCAGGCCGCCGCACCAGCACAGTGTCGAGACGAAGGCCGCCCTGCGCGGGCCGACGCGCTCCAGCCAGCCGCCCCAGATCGCGGCCGAGGAGCCGAGCAGCACGAAGAACAGCGTGTACATCCAGCCGAGATCGGCGACCTTCCAGTCGCAGGCGGTGGTGAACAGCGAGCCGACCAGGCCGATATCCGCTGCGCAGGCGACGGGCTTGGTGATGCCGATCGCCTGGCTCAGCGGCAGCCAGAACACCGAGAAGCCATAGGCCATGCCGATGCACAGATGGATGCAGAGCGCGGCCGGCGGCACGAGCCAGCGGTTGAAGCCTGCCTTGGCGATGGTCCTTTCGCGGTCGAGCAGCCCGATGCCGCCTCCGACCTGTCCGACATCCTGTGCGACACTCATTCCCCGGTTCCTTTCCCCATGGCTTCGCCGTTCGGGCCGGGTAGGCTCCCGGCTCGTTGTCATCTCTTGCCGCCGGCAAAACCGGCGTCGGGCTGCTAACCTCCGCGCCCCGGCCTGATCTGCGGCAGCGCGTGCCTCAACAGGGGCGTGAGGTCCTCCGGCCGGTCGGCGAAGGCGGCGAGGAAGTCCCCGCGCATGCGTCCGGTCCAGAACTGGTTGATGTGGTCGGCGACGGAGTGCGCAGCCTCCGCCTCCGGATAGGCCTTGAAGAAATCGGCGATCTGCCCGGCCATGCGCCGGAGCTTCTCGACGTTTTCGGCGTGGTGATCGGTGGTCAGCCCAGCCTCCGTCATCGGGCGATCGTCTCGGTTTCCGGCGCGAGCGCACCGGTGAAGACGATGCAGCCGTCGCGGCGCGCCACAGCGGCAAGAGTCAGGCCGAGATGCTTCGCCCGCTCGATCGCGAGCGAGGTCGGCGCCGAGATCGCGACCAGCGTGCCGGCGCCGAAGATCGCGGCCTTCTCGACCATCTCGAAGGAGGCGCGGCTGGTGACGAGCAGGAAGCCTTCGCCGGCATCCGCCCCGGCGCGTAAGCGGGCCCCGATCAGCTTGTCGAGCGCGTTGTGGCGGCCGACATCCTCGCGCACGGCCAGGATCGCGCCCGAGGCATCGCACCAGGCGGCGCCATGGACGGCGCGGGTGAGCTGGTTCAGCGGCTGGTGCTTGTCGAGCGCTACGAGAGCAGTCTCGATCGCGGCGGCTGATACGGCGCGGGAGGCCCGCGTCGCTGCATCGGCCATCGGGATTTCCTCGATCGTCTCGACGCCGCAGAGCCCGCAGGAGGTGCGGCCCGAGAGATTGCGCCGGCGCGCCAGATGTTCGCGGAAGCGGCCGGGCGCGAGCTCGACGGTGACGATGACGCCCTCGTCCTTCGGCTCGACGGCGATGCCGCGGATCTCGTCCGCGCCGCGCACGATGCCTTCGGTCAGGCTGAATCCGGTGACGAAATCCTCAAGGTCGGACGGGCTCGCCATCATCACCGCATAGGGCATGTTGCCGTAGACGATGTTGATCGGCGTCTCGACCGCGACCTCGATCTCGCGCACATCCTCCTGCGCTGTGCCGAAGCGCAGCGGCTGAGCCGTGACGGCGGCCGAGGCCGGCGGCTGGGCTTCGCGGTTATTCGGCGGCATCAGGCAGGCGCTCCGCGATCCGGCGCAAGGTCACGTCCTCCTCGAAATTCTTCTCCTGCCAGGCGGAATACGCGTTGGTGCGCCGGACCTCAACGGCGGTCACCTTGTATTCCGGGCAGTTCGTCGCCCAGTCCGAATAGTCGGTGGTGATGACGTTGGCGCCGGTCTTGGCATGGTGGAAGGTCGTATAGACCACGCCCGGCTGCATGCGCTCGGAAATCACCGCCCGGAGCGCGATATCGCCCGAGCGACTGGCGAGCGCGACGAGATCGCCGTCGCGGATGCCGCGGCTCTCGGCGTCGAAAGCGTGGATCTCCAGCACGTCCTCGTCATGCCAGGCGCCGTTCTCGGTGCGCCGGGTCTGCGCGCCGACATTGTATTGCGAGAGGATGCGCCCGGTGGTGAGGAGCAGCGGGAAGCGTGGCCCCGTCCGTTCGTCGGTCGGGACGTATTCGGTAATCATGAATTTGCCCTTGCCGCGCACGAAGCGATCGACATGCATCAAGGGCGTGCCGGTCGGGGCTTTGTCGTTGCAGGGCCACTGCACCGAGCCGAGCTTGTCGAGCTTGTCATAGGAGACGCCGGCGAAGCTCGGCGTCAGCCGCGCGATCTCGTCCATGATCTCGCTAGGATGGCCGTATGCCATCTCGTAGCCGAGGGCGCGGGCCAGATCGATCGTGACCTGCCATTCGTCCTTGCCGGCGAGCGGCGCCATCACCTGCCGCACGCGGTTGATGCGCCGCTCGGCATTGGTGAAGGTGCCGTCCTTCTCCAGGAACGAGGCGCCCGGCAGGAAGACATGGGCGTATTTCGCCGTCTCGTTCAGGAAGATGTCCTGGATGACGACACATTCCATCGAGGCGAGGCCCGCCGTGACATGCTTGGTGTTCGGGTCGGACTGGGCGATGTCCTCGCCCTGGACATAGAGGCCCTTGAACGTGCCCTCGACCGCCTCGTCCAGCATATTGGTGATGCGCAGGCCCTGCTCGGCATCGAGCGGCACGCCCCATAGCATCTCGAAGACTTGCCGGGTCGAATCGTCGGAGACGTGGCGATAGCCGGAGAACTCGTGCGGGAAGGAGCCCATGTCGCAGGAGCCCTGGACATTGTTCTGCCCGCGCAGCGGATTGATGCCGACGCCGTCGCGCCCGATATTGCCGGTCGCCATGGCGAGATTGGCCATCGCCATCACCGTGGTCGAGCCCTGGCTGTGCTCGGTGACGCCGAGCCCGTAATAGATCGCGCCATTGCCGCCGGTGGCATAGAGCCGCGCCGCGGCGCGCACATCGGCTGCGGACACGCCGGTATACTGCTCGCTCATCTCCGGCGAGTTCTCCTCGCGGGCGACGAAGCGAGCCCAGTGCTCGAAATCACCGAGATCGCAGCGCTCACGCACATAGGCTTCGTCGATCAGCCCTTCGGTGACGACGACATGGCTGAGCGCATTGAGCAGCGCGACATTGGTGCCGGGGCGCAGCGGCAGGTGGTAATCCGCCTTGATATGCGGCGACTGCACCATGTCGATCCGGCGGGGGTCGGCGACGATCAGGCGGGCGCCCTCGCGGATGCGCTTCTTCATCCGCGAGGCGAAGACCGGGTGTCCGTCGGTCGGGTTGGCGCCGATGACGAGGATGACGTCGGATTTGGCGACCGACTTGAAATCCTGCGTGCCGGCCGAGGTGCCGAGCGTCGTCTTCAGCCCGTAGCCGGTCGGCGAATGGCAGACGCGGGCGCAGGTATCGACATTGTTGTTGCGGAAGGCGGCGCGCACCAGCTTCTGGACGAGGAAGACCTCTTCGTTGGTGCAGCGCGACGAGGTGATGGCGCCGACCGATTCACGACCGTACTTGGCCTGGATGCGCTTGAACTCGCTGGCGGCGTAATCGATCGCCTCTTCCCAGGAGACCTCGCGCCAGGGGTCCGTGATCTTCGCTCGGATCATCGGCTTGGTCATGCGGTCGGTGTGGGTCGCATAGCCCCAGGCGAAGCGGCCCTTCACGCAGCTATGGCCCTCGTTCGCCTTGCCGTCCTTGAAAGGCACCATACGGATGACGCGGTCGCCCTGCATCTCCGCCTTGAACGAGCAGCCGACGCCGCAATAGGCACAGGTCGTGACCACCGAATGCTCGGGCTGGCCATGCTCGATGACCTTGTTCTCCATCAGCGTAGCGGTCGGGCAGGCCTGTACGCAGGCGCCGCAGGAGACGCATTCGGACCCGAGGAAATCGGTCGGCCCCGCCGCGACGCGCGAGTCGAAGCCGCGCCCCGTGATCGTCAATGCGAAGGTGCCCTGCACCTCCTCGCAGGCGCGTACGCAGCGATTGCAGACGATGCATTTCGAGGGGTCGTAGGTGAAATACGGGTTCGACGTATCCTTGGCGAGCCAGTTCTCGTTGGCAAGCCCGTCTGACCCCTTGGCGAAGACGTGGTTCTCGCCCTCGTAGCCGTAGCGCACCTCGCGAAGGCCGACCGCGCCGGCCATGTCCTGCAATTCGCAATCGCCATTGGCCGAGCAGGTCAGGCAGTCCAGCGGGTGGTCGGAGATATAGAGCTCCATCACGCCCTTGCGCAGGCCGGAGAGATTCTCCGACTGGGTGCGCACAATCATTCCGTCTTCTGCCGGAGTCGTGCATGACGCGGGCGTGCCGCGCCGCCCCTCGATCTCGACGAGGCAGAGCCGGCAGGAGCCGAAGGGTTCGAGCGAGTCGGTGGCGCAGAGCTTGGGGATCTTGGTTCCCAGGCTCATCGCGGCCGCCATCACGGAAGTGCCGGTCGGCACCGTGACGCTCTGGCCATCGATGGTCAGCGTCACCGTCTTCTCGGAAAGCCGGATCGGCGTGCCGTAGTCGATTTCCTTGATCAGGGCCATCTCAGCCTCCTCACTCGGCCGCCAGAGGCAGCGGAGGACGGTCGAAATCCTCGGGGAAATGGTTCAGCGCGCTCAGCACCGGCATGGGGGTCAGGCCACCCATCGCGCAGAGCGAGGCGTCGGTCATCAGCTTCGAGAGATCGCGCAGCACGGCGATGTTCTTCGGCACCTCGGTGCCCGCCATGATGCGGTCCATCACCTCGACGCCGCGCGTAGCCCCAATGCGGCAGGGCGTGCACTTGCCGCAGGATTCCTTGGCGCAGAACTCGAAGGCGAAACGGGCCTGCCGGGCCATGTCGACGCTGTCGTCGAAGACCACGATACCGCCATGGCCGAGCATGGCGCGCATGGAAGCTAGCGCCTCGTAATCCATCTGCACGTCGAGCTGTTCGGCCGTGAGATAGGCGCCGAGCGGCCCGCCGACCTGCACGGCCCGGATCGGCCGGCCCGAGAGCGTGCCGCCGCCCATGTCCTCGATGATCTCGCGGAGCGTGATGCCGAAGGCAAGCTCGATCAACCCGCCGCGCCTGACGTTGCCGCCGAGCTGGATCGGCAAAGTGCCGCGCGAGCGACCCATGCCGTAATCGGCATAGGCCTGCGCGCCATGGTCCAGGATCCACGGCACGGCGGCGAAGGAGAGCACATTGTTGACGACGGTCGGCTTGGCGAACAGGCCTTGCAGAGCCGGCAGCGGCGGCTTGGCCCGGACGATGGCACGCTTGCCTTCCAGGCTCTCCAGCAGCGAGGTCTCCTCGCCGCAGATATAGGCGCCGGCCCCGAGCCTGACTTCGAGATGGAACGCGTGCTCCGAACCCATCACCGAGGCGCCGATCAGCCCGGCCGCTTCAGCTTTCACGATAGCGCGCTGGAGCGTGCGATGAGCATGCGGATATTCCGAGCGCAGATAGATATAGCCGCGCGTCGCCCCGACCGCGATCGCGGCGATCGTCATGCCCTCGATGGTGAGATAGGGGTCGCCTTCGAACAGCATGCGATCGGCGAAGGTGCCGCTATCGCCCTCGTCGGCATTGCAGACGATGTATTTCTGCGTCGCAGCGGCGTCGTGGACGGTCTTCCACTTGATGCCGGTCGGGAAGCCGGCGCCGCCACGGCCGCGCAGGCCCGACGCCTTCACCGCCTCGACGATCTCGCCGCCGGTCAGGGCCAGCGCCTTCTCCAGCCCCTTGAAGCCGCCATGGGCGCGGTAGTCTGCAATCGAGAGCGGATCGATGACGCCGACGCGCTCGAAGGTGAGGCGCTGCTGGCGCTTCATCCAGTCGAGCTCTTCGGTCTTGCCCAGGCGCAAGCCATGCGCGCCGCCTGAGACGAAGCCAGCGTCGAACAAGGCGGCGACATCCTTTGCCGCGACCGGCCCATAGGCGATGCGACCTTCCGCGCTCTCGACCTCGACCATTGGCTCCAGCCAGAGCATCCCGCGCGAGCCGTTGCGGACGATCTCGACGGCAAGCCCACGCGCGGCAGCTTCGCTGGCGATAACCTGCGCGACGGCTTCCGCGCCGACCGACAGGGCGGCGGCGTCGATGGGAACGAAGATGCGGACGGCGCTCATGAATGCGCCCTTCCGTGCTGGCAGAGCCCGGCGATGCGGGCGGCGTCGACGCGCCCGATCAATTCGCCATCGACCAGGGCGGACGGCCCGAGCGCGCAATTGCCGAGACAATACACCGTTTCGACCACGGCGTCGCCGGCATGGTGGTCGTCGACCGCGATACCATGCGTGCGGGCAAGCTCGTCGACGACGCTCTCGCAGCCCAGCGCCTGGCAGGCTTCAGCACGGCAGAGCTTGATGATGCGCGCCGGCTGAGGAGCGGTCTTGAAGTCGTGATAGAAGGAGATCGCGCCATGGACCTCGGCGCGCGAGAGGTTCAGCGCCTCGGCGATCAAAGGCACTGCCTGCGGGTCGACATAGCCGAACTCGTCCTGCAGGGCGTGCAGCATCGGCAGCGTGGCGCCTTCCAGATGCGCCAGCCCGGCGACGATCATGCGTGCGCTGTCCTGATCCCAGGCCGGATAAGCCGCCATCTTTCCTCCGTCAGGTCCGGTTCGCCGGACGCTCGTTAAGGGGAGGGTGGTTGAAACTGGAATGATTTCAAATCGTTTCTTTCGAATGTGTGATAGTTTTTATCTATCAAGATGCGCGATATGGGTTCGTGTGTGCCAATCCGGAAGCTCGTTGGGCTCCAAAAACTCGTCGGCGCAGCCATTTTGCGCTGCACAATGCTGCGTCGCTTCTAAGACGATAGGCGAAGGCTATCGTATAATGGGCCGGCGAGGCAGACCGGCATCGGCGACCGGCTTCGTCATCATCAGCAGGTTGCGCGCGAGCGGCGCCACGGGCTGTCGGTCCGCGACGATCAGGCCGATCGTGCGTTGTGCCTCGGGCTCGACCAGCGACAGCGCCTTCGTGCCGAGCGGCACGCCGAAGAACTCCAGCAATTGCAGCGAGACGATGCTGGCGACGCCCTGGATGCCGGCATGCGAACAGAGGTTGAAGATCGAGTTGGTCTCGATGGACGGGCGCGGCGCGGTGCCGACCGAGCGGAAGATGCCGTCGATGATGCGCCGGTTCTGCATGTCGCCGGTGAGCAGGCAGAGCTTCTGTTCGGCCGCTTCGGCCCAGGTGATCGCGTCGCGCGCGCCGAACGGCCCGTCTTCGCGCGTCAGCAGCACATAGGATTCCTGGTAGATCGGCTTCGAGATCACCCGGTCGAGCGGCTCGTTGTCGAGGTAGGTCAGGCCGACATCGAGCTCGAAATCGTCGATGCCCTGCTGGATTTCCTGCGAGGTCAACGACAGCACGGTCAGCGACACCGCGGGATAGCGCTCGGAGAACGGCGCGGTGATATGGGCGATCATCGGCAGCGCGGTCGGGATCGCGCCGAGCCTGATACGGCCGGAGACGCCCTCGCGCAGTTCGGCGATCGAATCCTTCATCACCTCGGCCTCGGCCAGGATGCGCCGGGCATGGGCGAGCACGACCTCGCCCTCCTTGGTGAAGCCCTGGAAGCGCCGCCCGCGCTCGACGATCATCACGCCGAGCTCCTCCTCGAGCTGCACGATCGCGGCCGAGAGCGTCGGCTGCGAGACATGGCAGGCCTCGGCCGCGCGGCGGAAGTGCTTTTCGCGGGCGAGCGCGTCGAGATAGACGAGTTGGCGAATGATCATGGCGTCGTGTCGGCTGCGGTATCGGTCACCGCCGGCGCGAGCATCGGCAGCTTGCGCGGGCGATGCAAGCGCGGCGGTTGCATTCCTGCAAACAACCTGTTGCTGGAGCGGCAACGCCTGGAGAATTGCGCTGCGGCAATCCCGACCCTAACTCCCGGAGGCCGGGATGGCCGGCAGGCAACAGGCCGCCTCGCGGCCTCGGGATGATCATGGCACAGGAACTGGAATTCGGGCTCGACACCTTCGGCGACGTCACCAACGGGGCGGACGGCAAGCCGCTGCCGCATGCGCAGGTGATCCGCAATCTCGTCGAGGAAGCCGTCCTGGCCGACGAGATCGGCATCGATTTCATCGGCGTCGGCGAGCATCACCGTGCCGATTTCGCGGTGTCCTCGCCGGAGACGGTGCTGGCCGGCATGGCCACGCGCACCAGCCGGATCAAGCTCGGCTCGGCCGTGACCGTGCTGAGCTCGGACGATCCGATCCGCGTCTTCCAGCGCTTCTCGACGGTCGATGCGCTCTCGAACGGGCGCGCCGAGGTCATCCTGGGCAGGGGCTCCTTCACCGAGTCCTTCCCGCTCTTCGGGCTCGACCTGCGCGATTACGAGAAGCTGTTCGAGGAGAAGCTCGACCTCTTCGCCGGCCTGCTGCCGCAGGAGCCGCTGACCTGGCAGGGCTCGATCCGCCCGCCGCTGAAGGATCAGCTGGTCTATCCGCCGGTGGAGAATGGTCCGCTCAAGACCTGGATCGGCGTCGGCGGCAGCCCGGAATCGGTGGTGCGCGCGGTGCGCTACGACCTGCCCTTGATGCTCGCCATCATCGGCGGCGACCCGCTGCGCTTCAAGCCGTTCGTGGACCTTTACCACCGCGCCTATGGCCAGATCGGCAAGCCGGCGAAGCCCGTCGGCGTGCACTCGCCGGGCTATGTCGCGGCGACCGACGAGCAGGCCAGGGAGGAGTTCTTCCCGGCCTTCAAGGCCAACCGCGACCGGATCGGAGCCGAGCGCGGCTGGCCGCCGATGAGCCGCGAGGATTTCGAGCAGGAGGTCGCGCGCGGCTCGCTCTATCTCGGCGCGCCCGAGACGGTGGCCCACAAGATCGCCGCGACGGCCAAGGGGCTGGGCATCGCCCGCTTCCAGCTCAAGTACAGCGCCGGCCCGCTGGAGCATGAGAAGGCGATGGAGTGCATCCGGCTCTACGGTGAGAAGGTCGTGCCGCTGGTGCGGGAGATGCTGGCTTAAGGGCTCCGTCACATCGTCATGGTCGGGCTTGTCCCGACCATTCACGTCTTCATTCCTCCAACGCGGGTTCAAGACGTGGATGCTCGCCACAAGGGCGAGCATGACGGTGGCGGCGACTATCCCACCACCTTCAGCGGATCGACCGACAGCGTCCGCTTCAGCGCCCTCAGTCCGAACGTCGTCCGCGTCTGGCGGACGCCGGGAATGCGGTAGATCGTTCCGCGCAGGAAGCGCTCGTAATGGTCGGTGCCGCTGACCACGACCTTGGCGAGATAGTCGTATTCGCCGGTGACGAGATGCGCCTCGACCACCTCCGGCGCCCGACTCAGCGCTTCGCCGCACTGGTCCAGCACCTGATCGTCATGCTTGTCGAGCGTGATCTCGACGAAGACGATATTGTTGTAGCCGAGCGCCTTGTGGTCGAGCAGCGCGACATATTTCTCGATCGCACCGGACTCCTCCAGGCGCTTCACCCGCGTCCAGCAGGGGGAAGGCGAAAGCCCGACCTTCTCGGCCAGCGCCTGCGTCGTCAGCCGCCCGTCATCCCGCAACGCAGCGAGAATCTTGCGATCGATCAGATCGAGAGCAGGACCGTTCTGGCTCTTTTTGTTCATCGGGTGATCATTCTGAGAATTGGCTATATTGCAGTCGTTTCTTCTGCCTGATTTCGCCCTTGTCGGCAAATTCGGAATGAACCTCCGAACCGTCCCCGCTAGCGTTGGTTGCAAGGGGAACGATCGCCGGCCGGCTGTGCGTCCTGCTGCATCTCTGAAGAGCGCCACAGGCGCTTGCGGGATGCGCGCGAAGGCGAAATGCTGGTGGCGTAAGGGATGGAGGCGCTCATGAGCAGCGACAAGTCAGGCCAGGCGCCGGCAGCAACCCAGCCACTGCAGTTCCATGTCCCCAAACCGGCGAGCCGTCCGGGCGAAAAGCCGGACTTCTCCCATGTCGTGATCCCGAAGGCCGGTTCCGTCGCGCGCCCGCCGGTCGATGTCGATCCCAAGGACATCCGAGATCTCGCCTATTCGATCATCCGCGTGCTGAACCGCGAGGGCGAGGCGGTCGGCCCCTGGGTGCCGGACCTCTCGCCCGAGGATCTGGTTCGGGGCCTGCGCCACATGATGACGCTGCGCAGCTTCGACGGGCGCATGCAGATGGCCCAGCGTCAGGGCAAGACCTCGTTCTACATGCAGCACACCGGCGAGGAGGCGGTGAGCTGCGCTTTCCGCATCGCGCTCGGGCCCGGTGACATGAACTTCCCGACTTATCGCCAGGCGGGCCTGCTGATCGCCCATGACTACCCGCTCGTCGACATGATGTGCCAGATCTATTCGAACGAGCGCGACCCGATGAAGGGCCGGCAATTGCCGGTGATGTACTCCTCCAAGGAGAACGGCTTCTTCTCGATCTCGGGCAATCTCGCGACCCAGTTCGTCCAGGCGGTCGGCTGGGCGATGGCCTCCGCGATCAAGAACGACACCCGCATCGCCGCCGCCTGGATCGGCGACGGCTCGACGGCGGAATCGGATTTCCACGCAGCCCTCGTCTTCGCCTCGACCTACAAGGCGCCGGTCGTGCTCAACGTCGTCAACAACCAATGGGCGATCTCGACCTTCCAGGGCATTGCGCGCGGCGGCTCCGGCACTTTCGCGGCGCGCGGCCTCGGCTTCGGCATCCCGGCCTTGCGCGTCGACGGCAACGACTACCTCGCGGTCTATGCGGTCGCGCAATGGGCGATCGAGCGGGCGCGCCGCAATCTCGGGCCGACGCTGATCGAATACGTCACCTACCGCGCCGGCGCCCATTCCACCTCGGACGATCCGTCCGCCTATCGTCCCAAACACGAATCCGACGACTGGCCGCTGGGCGACCCGCTGATCCGGCTGAAGCAGCATCTGATCGCGGTCGGTGCCTGGTCGGAGGAGCGCCACAAGCAGGCGGAGGCCGAGATCCTCGCGACCGTCATCGCGGCGCAGAAGGAGGCCGAGAGCTTCGGCACGCTGCATTCCGGCGGCAAGCCCTCGGCGCGCGACATCTTCGAGGACGTCTATGCCGAGCTGCCGCCGCATCTGCGCCGCCAGCGCCAGCAGATCGGAGTCTGACGCGATGGCCAGGATGACGATGATCGAGGCGATCCGTTCCGCCATGGACGTCTCCATGGGCCGTGACGACGATGTCGTGGTCTTCGGCGAGGATGTCGGCTTCTTCGGCGGCGTCTTCCGCTGCACCCATGGGCTGCAGCAGAAATACGGCGTCTCGCGCTGCTTTGACGCGCCGATCAGCGAATCCGGTATCGTCGGCACGGCGATCGGCATGGCGGCCTACGGGCTGAAGCCCTGCGTCGAGATCCAGTTTGCCGACTACATGTACCCGGCCTACGACCAGATCGTCTCCGAAGCCGCGCGGCTGCGCTATCGCTCGGCCGGCGACTTCACCTGCCCGATGGTGATCCGCATGCCGACCGGTGGCGGCATCTTCGGCGGCCAGACCCACAGCCAGAGCCCGGAAGCGCTCTTCACCCATGTCTCGGGGCTGAAGACCATCGTCCCCTCCAATCCCTACGACGCCAAGGGCCTGCTGATTTCGGCCATCGAGGACCCCGATCCGGTGATCTTCCTCGAGCCGAAGCGGCTCTATAACGGCCCCTTCGACGGCCATTACGATCGGCCGGTCACGGCCTGGTCGAAGCATGAGCTCTCCGAGGTGCCGGATGGCCACTATACCGTGCCGCTCGGCAAGGCGGTGACGCGGCGCGAGGGCTCGGCCGTCACCATTCTCGCCTACGGCACCATGGTCCATGTCGCTTTGGCGGCGGCCGAGGACACCGGCATCGATGCCGAAGTCATCGACCTGCGCACCCTCGTCCCGCTCGATCTCGAAGCGATCGTCGCTTCGGTCGAGAAAACCGGCCGCTGCATCGTGCTGCATGAGGCGACGCTGACGTCGGGGTTTGGCGGGGAGCTGGCCGCGCTGGTGCAGGAGCACTGCTTCTACCATCTGGAGGCGCCGGTGATGCGCGTCACCGGCTGGGATACGCCCTATCCGCATGCGCAGGAATGGGACTATTTCCCCGGGCCCGCCCGCCTCGGACAGGCGCTGCGCGACATCATGGAGGCACGCTGATGGCCGAGCGCATCATCAAGCTGCCGGATGTCGGCGAAGGCATCGCGGAAGCCGAACTCGTCGAGTGGCACGTCAAAATCGGCGACATCGTCCGCGAGGACGACCTGATTGCGGCCGTGATGACCGACAAGGCGACGGTCGAGATTCCCTCGCCGGTCGAGGGCGAGGTGACCTGGGTCGGCGCCGAGGTCGGCGACACCGTCGCGATCGGCTCGGCTCTGGTGAAGCTCAAGGTCGCGGGCGAGGGCGAGCAGGCCCCCGACACCGCGACTGGCAATCTCAGCCCTCATCCTGAGGAGCCGCGCAGCGGCGTCTCGAAGGATGTTCCAGAAGGTTCCCGAGCCTCCACGGCCATCCTTCGAGACGCCGTTCCCAAGGGAACGGCTCCTCAGGATGAGGGCTCGCGGAGTGGTCCGCGTGCGCCCGCCAAGCCAGTTGCCCCACCTCCGCCGCCGAAGCCGGCCCGCGCCTCTGCCGCCCCCGCCCAGCGCCGCGCGCCGGGCGAGAAGCCGCTGGCCTCGCCGGCCGTGCGCCTCAAGGCGCGCGAGGCCGGGATCGATCTGCGCCAGGTGCCGGGCACTGGCCCGGCCAACCGCATCACCCATGAGGACATCGACGCCTTCCTGCTGCGCGGCCCGGAGCCGGCCCGTGGCGGCGGGCTCGTCGAGCAGAGCGCCGTCACCGAGGTCAAGGTCGTCGGCCTGCGCCGCCGCATCGCCGAGAAGATGGCGCTGTCGAAATCGCGCATCCCGCACATCACCATCGTCGAGGAGGTGAATGTCTCAGCCCTGGAGGACCTGCGCGCGACGCTGAACAAGAAGCCGACGCCGGAGCGGCCGAAGCTGACGCTGCTGCCCTTCCTGATGCGGGCCATGGTCAAGGCGCTCGCCGAGCAGCCGGCGTTGAACGCACTCTATGACGACGAGGCCGGCATCGTGCGCCAGCATGCCGCGATCAATATCGGGATCGCCACGCAGACGCCGACCGGCCTGATCGTGCCTGTGGTGAAGCATGCCGAGGCGCGCGATCTCTGGGGCTGCGGCATCGAGCTCGCCCGCCTCGCCGAGCGCGGCCGGCAGGGCAACGCGACCCGCGACGAGCTGACCGGTTCGACCATCACCATCACCTCGCTCGGCGCGCTCGGCGGCATCGCGACGACGCCGGTGATCAACTACCCGGAAGTCGCCATCGTCGGCGTCAACAAGATGGTCGTGCGCCCGGTCTGGGACGGCACGACTTTCGTGCCGCGCAAGATGATGCACCTCTCCTCCAGCTTCGACCACCGCGTCATCGATGGCTGGGACGCCGCCGTCTTCGTGCAGCGGCTGAAGGAGCTGCTGGAGAACCCGGCCACGCTCTTCGTGGACATCTGAGGGCGCGCCATGACGGACATCACCTGCAAGCTCCTCGTCATCGGCGCCGGCCCCGGCGGCTATGTCTGCGCCATCCGCGCTGGCCAGCTCGGCATCGACACCGTCATCGTCGAGAGCACCAAGCTCGGCGGGTCCTGCCTCAATGTCGGCTGCATTCCCTCCAAGGCGATGATCCATGTCGCCGAGGAGTTCGAGAAAGCCGCGGAAGCCGCTGCCGGCAAGACGCCTTTCGGCCTGACCGCGGCCGAGCCGAAGCTCGACCTGAAGCAGGCGGTGGCCTGGAAGGACGGCATCGTCCAGCGCCTTAACAACGGCGTCGCCGGCCTGCTGCGCAAGGCCAAGGTCAAGATCGTCCATGGCAAGGCCCGCTTCCGCGACGGCAAGACCGTCGTGGTCGAGACCGAGACCGGCCCGAAGACGATCCAGGCCGAGGCCATCGTCATTGCGACCGGCTCGGCCCCGGTCGAACTGCCCTTCCTGCCCTTCGGCGGCAACGTGATCTCCTCGACCGGCGCGCTGGCATTGACCGAGGTTCCGAAGCGCCTTGTCGTGGTCGGCGGCGGCTATATCGGGCTGGAGCTCGGCACCGCCTTCGCCAAGCTCGGCGCCAAGGTCACGGTCGTCGAGGCGCAGGACAAGATCCTGCCGCTCTACGATGCCGAGCTCACCGGCCCGATCTCCAAACGCCTGACCGCGCTCGGCGTCGAGGTGCTGACGGGCGCCAAGGCGCTCGGGCCGACGCCCAAGGGCGCCGCGCAGAAGGGTGACGGCCTGCGCATCGAGACGGCGGACGGCAAGGAGCGCAGCCTGCCGGCCGACAAGATCCTGGTCACGGTCGGCCGCAAGCCGGTGACCGACGGTCTCGGGCTCGAAAATCTCGTGCTCGACATGGATGGCCGCTTCATCCGCATCGGCGAGCGCTGCGAGACCGCGATGCGCGGCATCTATGCCATCGGTGACGTCACCGGCGAGCCGATGCTGGCGCATCGCGCCATGGCGCAGGGCGAGATGGTGGCGGAGATCGTTGCCAGCCTGCCGCGTGCCTGGGACAAGCGCGGCATCGCGGCGATCTGCTTCACCGATCCCGAAATCGTCTCGGTCGGCCTCTCGCCGGATGAGGCCAAGCGGGCCGGGCACGAGCTGAAGATCGGCCAGTTCCCCTTCGCCGCCAATGGCCGGGCCATGACGCGCCATGGCGAGGCCGGCTTCGTGCGCGTCGTCGCACAGGCCGGCAGCGATCTGGTGCTCGGCATCCAGGCGGTCGGGCAAGGCGTCTCGGAATTGTCGGCTGCCTTCGGGCTCGCGATCGAGATGGGCGCGACCTTGCAGGACATTGCCGGCACGATCCACGCCCATCCGACCCTGGGCGAGGCCTTCCCGGAGGCCGCAATGAAGGCACTCGGTCACGCGCTGCATATCTGAGCGCTGCCCGCGACCGATCCGCGCAGGCAGCCAGCTAAGATGCATACAATCTTGACATTGTCTGCATCGAGAGCGATCTGAGGGGCGACGCCGAACGAGCGGCGCCGTCCTGAGGAGATCATTCCATGTCCGGCGAGCACTGGCCGCCACTCTCTCCGCTCAAGACCGGCCTGCGCGGCCGCTGCCCGCGCTGTGGGCAGGGCAAGATGTTCGAAGGCTTCCTGAAGCTGAAGCCGAAATGCGAGAATTGCGGCCTGGATTATTCCTTCGCCGATCCCGCGGATGGTCCAGCCTTCTTCGTGATGATGTTCGTCTGCATCCCGGCCGCGGCCTTCCCGCTCTGGCTGGAATTGACCTACAACCCGCCGACCTGGGTGCATCTGGTCACGACGCTGCCGCTGATCCTGCTGACCTGCATCCCGCCCTTGCAGCCGCTCAAGGGCTGGCTGGTCGCCTCGCAATATTTCCACAAGGCCGAGGAGGGCCGGCTTGCCCGTCCGGTGCCGCAGGATAAGCCGGTCGCTTCAAGCTGAGCTCATCGGCGCGCTCAGCCTCCGTCGCGGATCAATCCGGCGAGCAGGCTGAGTGCTTCCGCCAATCGCGCTCGCTCGGGGATCGCGCCAAGCGCGATCCGGATCGCATCTGGCGCCACGCCAGCCGAACTGAACGCATCCGCAGCCATCACGCCGAGCCCGGCCTCGCGAGCCCGCTCGATCAAACGGTCGCGCGCCCAATGTGCAGGCAGAGGCTGCCAGGCATGCAGGGCATATGGGTGGGCCTGCATCGTCTCGGGCAAAATCTCTCTCGCCAGCGACTGCCGCTCGGCCGCCTCGCGCCGCACGCCTTCCAGTAGATCTCTCGCTACGCCGATCTTGACCCAATGCGCAGCGAGCGCCGTCAGCAGAGGTGCGGGCATCAGGGCCGTCGCGCGCAGTGCGGCAAGGAAGGGGGCGCTGTCGACCCCTTCCGGCATGACGACGAAGGCTGTGCGCAGGCCGGGCGTCAGCACCTTCGACAAGGTCGCGATATGCCAGGTCCGCTCCGGCGCCAGGGCGGCAAGAGGCGCGGGCGCGTCCCCCGCGAGCAGGCTGTAAGGGTCGTCCTCGATCAGGATGAGATCGCGGCGCCGAGCGACCGCGACAAGCTCCTGCCGACGCTGTTCCGGGATCGTGATGCAGGTCGGATTCTGCAATGTCGGCGTCAGGGCGAACAGCTTCGCCTTCGAACGACCAGCAGCTTCGTCGAGTGCGTCGGGCAAAGGACCGTCGGCATCATCGGCAACGGGCACCATCGAAAGCCCGCGCTGCCGCGCCGCGCCGATCAGGCCAGGATAGGTCAACGGCTCCGTCAGGATCGTGTCGCCGGGTCGGGCCAATAGCGAGAGCAGGGCATTGAGCCCTGTCTGGGCACCGGACGCCACGGCGATACGCTGCGGCGGAACCGCGCCCATCAGGGGCGCGAGCCAGGCCGCGCCGGCCGCGCGCTCGGCCAGCGAACCCGCGCCGCCATGATAGTTCATCAGCTGGTCGGCATCGCTGCGCGTCAGGATCTCGGCGATGCCGCGCTGCATCAGTTCGCCAAGCCGCAAGCCCTTCGGCGCCGGCGGGATGGTCATGCTGAGATCGAGCGGCGGCCCTTCCTGCTCCTGCCGTGCCGAGATGAAGGAGCCACGCCCCGTCACGGCATCGATCAGCCCGCGTTCTCGCGCCTCGCCGAAGGCGCGCGTCACCGTGGTGAGGTCGACCGCGAGATGCTCGGCCAATTTACGCTGTGGTGGTAGGCGATCGCCTGGCCGGAGCAGCCCGCTTGCGACGGCCTGCTCAAGCTGAGCGACGATCTGCAGGTAGCGCGGCCCTGCAGTCGGATCGAGCTGGCCGGTCCAGTGAAGCCCGTCATCGCTGTCGGCCATCGCCAAGTTGATTTCCATACATTCGTTGGATTGTAGGTATCGCATAGCGCGGCTCGCTGGTTCGCACCAGAGGCATGACGTCTCTGCCATTCGCCGTCGCGGAGATGCTGGTGGTGGCGGGCTTCCTCTCCTGTCATAGAGCGATTTCAGCCGGGACCGGAGACAAGGCATGGCACGCCTGCGCCTCGATGCGCTCGACCGCAAGATCATCGCGGAATTGCAGATCAATTCGCGTCTCTCGGTGCAGGATCTGGCCGAGCGCGTGGGTCTTTCCGCCTCGCCCTGCGCGCGGCGCATCCGCATCCTGGAGGAAGCCGGCGTCATCACCGGCTATGCCGCGATCATCGACCAGACCAAGGTCGGCCTGCCGATCAGCGTCTTCGTCTCGATCAAGCTGGAGCGCCAGCGCGAAGACGAGCTCGATCGCTTTTCGCAGGCGGTGGCCCGCTGGCCCGAAGTAGTCGATTGCTACCTGATGACCGGCCAGCGCGACTACTTGTTGCGCATCGTCGTGCGCGACCTGCCGGCCTATGAGCGCTTCCTCAAGGACAAGCTCACCCGCCTCGACGGCGTCGCCTCGATCGAGTCGAGCTTCGCGCTCGGCCAGGTGAAGCGCTCCAGCGCCTTGCCGATCGCGGCGGTGCCGGAGGAGGATTGATCGCAGCGAGGTTTACCGCTCCGCCGAAGCCGCCCAGATATTGATGCCGCCATCGACGGCGTGCCTGTCGATCGCCGCCAGCTCCTCAGCCGAAAACTCCGGGTTCTTCAGCGCCGCGACGCAATCCGTCACCTGCTCCGGCCGGCTCGCGCCGATCAGGGCCGAGGTCACGCGCCCGCCGCGCAGTACCCAGGCGATTGCCATCTGGGCGAGGCTCTGCCCACGCGCCGCTGCGATCTCGTTCAGCGCCGCGATGCTCCTGAGATTGGCTTCGCTGAGGAAGCCGTCGCGGAAGGAGGGCGCCTTTTTGTCGGCGCGGCTGCCGGCCGGCACGCCCTTCAGGTACTTGTCGGTCAGCATGCCCTGTGCCAGCGGTGAGAACATGATCGAGCCGATCCCCTCGGCATCGAGCGTATCGAGCAGGCCGTCCTGCTCGATCCAGCGGTTCAGCATCGAATAGCTCGGCTGGTGGATCAGGCAGGGCGTGCCGAGCCGGCGCAGGATAGCGACCGCCTCCTGCGTGCGCTTCGAATTGTAGGAGGAGAGGCCGACATAGAGCGCCTTGCCCTGGCGCACGACAGCATCGAGCGCGCCCATCGTCTCTTCCAGCGGCGTATTCGGGTCGAAGCGATGCGAATAGAAGATATCGACATAGTCGAGCTTCATCCGCTTCAGGCTCTGGTCGAGGCTGGAGATCAGGTATTTGCGGCTGCCCCATTCGCCATAAGGGCCGGGCCACATCCGGTAGCCGGCCTTGGTCGAGATCACCAACTCGTCGCGATAACCCGCGAAATCCTGGCCGAGAATCTCGCCGAAGGCGGTCTCGGCCGAGCCGGGCGGCGGGCCGTAATTATTGGCGAGGTCGAAATGGGTGATGCCGAGGTCGAAGGCCGTGCGGCAGATCTCGCGCATATTGGCGAGGCTTCCGGTCTCGCCGAAATTCTGCCAGAGGCCGAGCGAGAGCGCCGGCAATTGCAGGCCGCTGCGGCCGCAACGGTTGTAGCGCATCGCGTCGTAGCGGTTCGGATTGACCATGGCTCAAGCCTCTCAATCGATTGAAACGGGAACAAAATGAAAGCCCGGTGGCGTTTGGTCCACCGGGCCTCGTTGTCGCAGGAAGCTCGCCGTCATGCTCGCCCTTGTGGCGAGCATCCACGTCTTGAACACAGCCCCTCAAGAGCGAAGACGTGGATGGTCGGGACAAGCCCGACCATGACGACACAGCGAGATGCCTTACGCAGCCGCGTAGCCGACCGTGCCCTTGATCTCCAGGAACTCCTCGAGGCCGAAATCGGCGTATTCGCGACCGTTGCCGGACTGCTTGTAGCCGCCGAAGGGCGCGCCGGCGTCCCAGGCCGGGTAGTTGATGTAGACATTGCCCGAACGCATCTGCGCCGCGATGCCGCGAGCGCGCTCCTGCGAGCCGGACTGGACATAGGAAGCCAGGCCGTAGGGCGTGTCGTTGGCGCGCGAGACGACCTCGTCGTCGCTCTTGTAGGGCAGGATCGAGAGCACGGGGCCGAAGATCTCCTCGCGGGCGATGGTCATCTCGTCGGTCACGCCGCCGAACACGGTCGGGCGGACATAGTAGCCGCGATTGAGGCCCTCCGGACGGCCCGTGCCGCCGGTGACGAGCGTCGCGCCTTCCTTGATGCCGGCCTCGATCAGGCGCTGGATCTTGTCGTACTGGACCTCGCTGACAACCGGGCCCAGGAAGACGCCATCCGCCGAGGGAGCGCCGACCTTGAGTGGCTCGGCCACCTGCTTGGCGATGGCGAGCGCCTCCTCGTGCAGCTTCTCCGGCACGAACATCCGGGTCGGCGCGTTGCAGGACTGGCCGGAGTTGCGCATCACGCTCTCGACGCCGAGCTTCACCGACTTCTTCAGGTCGGCATCATCAAGGATGATGTTGGCCGACTTGCCGCCGAGCTCCTGGTGCACGCGCTTGACGGTATCCGCCGCCGCCTTGGCGACGAGGATGCCGGCGCGCGTCGAGCCGGTGAAGGAGACCATGTCGACGCCGGGATGGCGCGAGATCGCCTCGCCGACCGTCGGGCCGTCGCCGTTGACGAGGTTGAACACGCCCTTCGGCACGCCGGCCTCTTCCATCGCTTCCGCGAAGATGATGGCGTTGAGCGGGGCGATCTCGGAGGGCTTCAGCACCATGGTGCAGCCGGCGGCGAGCGCGGGCGCGACCTTGCACATGATCTGGTTGAGCGGCCAGTTCCACGGCGTGATCATGCCGACGACACCGATCGGCTCCTTGGCGATCAGGGTGGTGCCGCGCAGCTCCTCGAACTCGAAGTTCTCGAGCGTCTCGATCATCTTGGCGAGATGGGCGGTGCCCATCGCGGCCTGCGCGCGGTGCGCCAGCTCCTTCGGCGCGCCCATCTCGCGCGACAGGATGTCGGCGATGGCGTCGTAGCGCTTCTTGTAGGCCTCGGCGAGGCGGCGCATCAGGGCGAGGCGCTCGGCCTTCGAGGTCTTGGCGAAAGCCGGGAAGGCGGCGCGGGCCGCGGCGACGGCCTTGTCGACATCGGCCTGCTCGCCGAGCGCGATCGTGGCGAAGACCTCTTCATTGGAGGGGTCGATCACGCCGAGCGTGCGGTTGCCCGACGGCTTCACCCACTGGCCGTCGATATAGAATTCGAGCTCATGTGCCATGGTCTGGTCTCCTGCCTTAGTCTTGGCTCGGGCGCACGAACAGCCGGCCGGAAAGCGACCGGTGATCCACGCTCCAAGCGGGAACTGTGGGTGTCCGACGCGAGCGGGCGGCCTTGTGCGATCATGCATCGCCGGCCGCCACCAACGCTGTATCTGACGAGGCATAACGTTAGGGGGCGGATGCCCGCCTGTCACGGGGCGCCACGCTGCATTTGCGGATGGCGGCCATGCAGCGGCGCTTCTTGTAGGCGCTAGAGCCGCGCCTTGACGCTGCGCGGCGTCGCCAGCAGCAGGCTGGTCTCGCTGTTGGTGACGCCGGGGATCATGCGGATGCGGCGCAGGACCTGATCGAAGGCGATCAGGTCCGAGGTGCCGAGCTCGACGACAAGGTCCCAGTTGCCGTTGGTGGTGTGGATGCTGGAGACCTCGGTGAAGCCGGAGAGCGCGTCGATCACCGAATCCGCCGCCTGGCCGGCGATCTCGATCATGGTGATGCCGCGTACCGGCAGGTCGATCGCGTCCGAGCGCAGGATCACGGTGAAGCCGATGATCTCGCCGGACTGCTCCAGCTTCTCCAATCGCGCGCGGACGGTCGCCCGCGTCAGGCCGAGATCGGCGGCGAGGTCCGAGATGCTGCGCCGCCCGTCATGGCGCAGCAGGGTGATCAGCTTGCGATCGAGATCGTCCATTGTTCGAAATGGATAGATCGCTTTGCCGTTTCGATCAATCTTGCTCCCGATCTGGTCGTTTTGGCTTCTTTCGCCTGCCGCCGAAAACGAGGACAATGGCTCCTTCAACGAGAACAGCGCGGGGACCCATGATTCAGCAGCTCAACGTCGTGCCTTTCGTCAGCGTCGACCACATGATGAAGCTGGTCCATGCGATCGGTATCGAGCGGATGCTGTCCGAGATCGCGGGCTATATCGAGGATGATTTCCGGCGCTGGGAGATCTTCGACAAGACGCCGCGCATCGCCTCGCACAGCCTGGAAGGCGTGATCGAACTGATGCCGACCAGCGATGGCAAGCTCTACGGCTTCAAATACGTCAACGGCCACCCGAAGAACATGAAGGCCGGCCTGCAGACGGTCACCGCCTTCGGCCTGCTCTCGGATGTCGCGACCGGCTATCCCGTCCTGCTCTCGGAGATGACCTTCCTGACCGCGCTGCGTACGGCGGCGATGTCGGCGGTTGCCGCGAAACATCTCGCCCCGAAGAACGCTGCGACCATGGCGATCATCGGCAATGGCGCGCAGTCCGAATTCCAGGCCTTCGCCTTCCGCGCCATCCTCGGCATCGAGAACCTGCGGCTCTACGACGTCGATCCGGCTGCGACCGAGAAATGCGCCCGCAACCTCGCGCGGCACGGCTTCAGGATCACCCGCTGCGCGACCGCGATGGAAGCGGTCGAGGGCGCCGAGATCGTCACCACCGTCACCGCGGACAAGCAGTACGCGACGATCCTGACCGACAACATGGTCGGCGCCGGCATCCATATCAACGCGGTCGGCGGCGACTGCCCCGGCAAGACCGAGATTCATCGCGACGTGCTGCTGCGCTCCTCGATCTTCGTCGAGTATCCGCCGCAGACCCGCATCGAGGGCGATATTCAGCAGCTCGACGCCGATCATCCGGTCGAGGAACTCTGGAAGGTCATCACGGGAGCAGCGCAGGGGCGCACCGATGCCCGTCAGATTACGATGTTCGACTCGGTTGGTTTCGCGATCGAGGATTTTTCGGCGCTGCGCTATGTCTATGAGCGCATCCGCGAGGCCGGCACCTATGTCGATCTCGACCTGATCGCCGACCCCGACGATTCCCGCGATCTCTTCGGCATGCTGATGCGCGCCGCGCCGAATTCGGCCGCCGCAGCCTGAGCTTCAACCGGCCTGACTGAGCGCGAGGAACGTCGCCGCCGCCTTGGCGAGGTAGCGTTCCTTGTGGCGCAGCGCGAGGAAGCGGCGCTTCGGCAGCGGCAGCGCCACGGTCGCAAGCCGGCCGGCGGCAATCGCGTTGGCCGCGACGAGGCGCGAGATCGCGGTCGCCCCCGCGCCGGAGGCAACGGCGGCACAGATCGCTTCGTTGGATGGCAATTCCAGTGCCACGGCGAGATCGTCCGCGGCGAGGCCGAGCGCCGGCAGCGCCGCCTCGAACATCGCACGCGTCCCCGAGCCCGCTTCGCGCAGGACCCAGGCACCCTGCGAGAGTTCTTCGGGGGAGGGAGGAGTCTTCGCCCAGGGATGGCCGGTGGGCACGACGATGACGAGTTCGTCCTCGTCGACCTCGGTCATGTCGAGGGAGGGGTCGTCGATCTCGCCCTCGATGAAGCCGAGATCGGACAGGCCGTCGCGGATGGCGGCACTGACCGTCTCCGTGTTGCCGATCGCGAGCGAGACGGCGATGCCGGGATGGTCTCGGCGAAAGCGCTGGATCAATGGCGGCAGCCAGTAATTCGCCACGGTCTGGCTCGCCATCAGCGCAAGCGAGCCGCGTGCCAGCCCCGAGAGATCGGACAGCACGGCTTCGGCCGCCGCGGCCCGCGCCAGCACCGCGCGCGCCTCGATCATGAAGAGCTTGCCGGCCTCGGTCAGGGCGATGCGCCGGCCGATCCGGTCGAACAGCTTCGTCGCGTAGCGCGCCTCCAGCGTGGTGATCGCGGAGCTGACCGCCGACTGCGTGAGATTGAGGGCGCGCGCGCCTTGCGTCAGGTGCTCGCGTTCGGCGACGGCGACGAAGATGCGAAGCTGTTCAAGCGTCATGCTTCCACCTTAAGCCGATTCACGGCGCCGGCATCTCCGCCAGGAACGAGAGATAGGCCGGGTTGTCGCTCTCGCTCCAATAGGGATAGCCGAGCGCATCGAGCCGCTTGGCGAGCTGGCCGCGCTGCGCCGGCGGGATCTGGATCCCGGCGAGGATGCGGCCGTAATCGGCGCCGTGGTTGCGGTAGTGGAACAGCGAGATGTTCCAGTCGGCCGAGAGGCTGTTGAGGAACTTCAGCAGCGCGCCCGGCCGCTCCGGGAACTGGAAACGGAAGATCAATTCGTCGCCGAGCCCCGGCGCCTTGCCGCCGACCATGTAGCGGATATGAAGCTTGGCGAGCTCGTTATCGCTCATGTCGAGCACGGGGTAGCCTTGCTCGGAGAGCATTGCGATGATCTGGCGCTTCTCGGCATCGCCCTCCGAAAGCTGCACGCCGACGAAGATGCGGGCGGCCTTGGGGTCCGAGTAGCGGTAGTTGAACTCGGTGATCGCGCGCCGGCCGAGCAGTTCGATGAAGGCGCGGTAGGCGCCGGGCCTTTCGGGGATGGTGACCGCGAGCAGCGCCTCGCGGTGCTCGCCGATCTCGGCCCGTTCGGCGATATGGCGCAGCCGGTCGAAATTCATGTTGGCGCCGCTGTTGATCGCGATCAGCGCGCCGGTGCGCTTCGTCCCGCGCGCCGCATAGGCCTTGAGGCCGGCGAGGCTGACAGCGCCGGACGGCTCGGCGATGGCGCGGGTATCCTCGAAGATATCCTTCACCGCCGCGCAGATCTCGTCGGTCGAGACGGTGACGACCTCGTCGAGCAGTTCGCGGCAGAGCCGGAACGTTTCCTCGCCCGCCTGCCGCACCGCGACGCCGTC
Organism: uncultured Allobosea sp.; assembly: GCF_945957345.1. Taxonomy (GTDB): domain Bacteria; phylum Pseudomonadota; class Alphaproteobacteria; order Rhizobiales; family Beijerinckiaceae; genus Allobosea. The sequence goes on from NZ_CAMFKW010000031.1 coordinate 42,408, forward strand.
GGCGAAGAGACCGACCTGATCGAGGATTACCCGCTCGCCCGCTGCGATGGCGCCGGCCATGGAGGCGGCGTCTTCCGGCTCGACGCCGATCACCTTGATCTCCGGCCGCAGGAACTTGGCATAGACGGCGACGCCGGCCGCGAGCCCGCCGCCGCCGATCGGCACGAAGATCGCCTCGATCGGGTCGGAATGCTGGCGCAGGATTTCCATACCGACCGTGCCCTGGCCAGCGATGACATCCGGATCGTCATAGGGATGGACGAAGGTCAGGCCCTTCTCTGCTTCGAGCTTGCGGGCATGGCCATAGGCCTCGTCGAAATTCTCGCCATGAAGCACGACGCGCCCGCCGAGGCTGCGCACCGCCTGCACCTTGATGTCCGGCGTGGTGCGCGGCATCACGATGGTCGCCTTGATGCCGAGCTTCTTCGCCGCCAGCGCCACGCCCTGGGCATGGTTGCCGGCCGAGGCGCAGATCACGCCACGCTCGGCCTCGACCGCGGTAAGCCCGGCGATCTTGTTGTAGGCGCCGCGCAGCTTGAACGAGAAGACCGGTTGCAGGTCCTCGCGCTTCAGCAGGGCGCTGCCGCCGAGCCGGGCGGACAATCGCGGCAGCGGATCGAGCGGGCTTTCGATCGCGACGTCGTAGACGCGCGCGCCGATGATCTTGCGGATGTAGTCTTGCATGGCCGGCCCGTCCTTCGAGCGCGGCGATAGTCCGATGTGCGGCTATGTCAACCGCGATGGCTGCGTGCGGCGAGGGGCGGGCGGTATCGGCCATGCGCCGGGCGGGATTGCCAAGCCCCCGGCCGGCGCGCCAAAGCGTTGGGCGAAACAAGGCGCCGCGCAGCGATGGCGTAGCAGAGGTGGAGACGAGCATGAGCTGGGGCGTTCGCGATTTCATGGTGCCGGGCCGCCCGGTTGCGGTCGGCGATCGCGGCATGGCGGCGACCTCGCATCCGGCCTCGACGCTGGCCGCCGTCGATATTCTGCGCAATGGCGGCAATGCTATCGACGCCGCCATCGCGGCGGTTGCCGTCCAGGCGGTGGTCGACCCGCATATGACCGGCATCGGCGGCGACTGCTTCGCAATCTATGCTCCGGCCAATGGCAAGATGGTCGCGCTCAACGGCTCGGGCCGCTCGGCCGCCAAGGCCGAGCTCGGCTGGTTCCTCGGCCGGGGCATGACCTCGATCGCGGCGGATTCGCCCCACGCCGTCACGGTGCCCGGCGCGATCGATACCTGGTGCCGCCTCGTCGCCGACCATGGCAGCAAGAGCCTCGACGAGATCTTCGCAGCCGCGATCCGCGCTGCGGAAGAAGGCTTCGTGGTCACGCCGCGCGTCGCGCTCGACTGGGCCAAGGCACGCGGACGCATCGAGAAACACGGCCTCGGCAATGCCGTCTATCTGCCGGGCGGGAACCCGCCGGCCGTCGGCGACAAGATGGTCCACCCCGCGCTCGGCAACATGCTGCGCCGCGTCGCCCGCGAGGGTCGCTCGGCCTTCTACGAGGGCGAACTCGCTGAGGACATGGTCTCCGTGCTCAACGCCGCCGGAAGCCTGATCAGCCTCGAGGATTTCGCGGCTTCCAAGCCGGATTATGTCGATCCGATCGGCGCCGATTATCGCGGCCACCGCCTCTGGGAATGCCCGCCGAACGGCCAGGGCATCGCGGCGCTGCTGATCGCCCGCATCCTCGAAGGCTTCGATATGAAGGACGGGAAGCTGAGCGAGGCCGATCGCATCCATCTCCTCGCCGAGGCCAGCAAGGCCGCCTATCGCCAGCGCGATGCGTTGGTCGCCGACCCCATTGTGAGCCCCTTCGACACCGAGGCCTTCCTGTCGGACCAGTTCGTCGGCCGCATCCGCCAGCAGATCAGCCTGGAGAAGGCGGCGGCGCCCGAAGCCTTCGACATGCCCCTGCACAAGGACACGATCTATCTCTGCGTCGTCGACGGCCAGGGCAACATGGTGTCCTTCATCAATTCGCTGTTCTCCGCCTTCGGCAGCGGCATCTATGCGGCCAAGGCCGGCGTCATGCTGCAGAACCGCGGCTCGGGTTTCCGCCTGATCGAGGGCCATCCCAACGCTATCGCGCCGCGCAAGCGCCCGTTCCACACGATCATTCCGGGCATGCTCGCCAAGGACGGCAAGCCGATCATGCCGTTCGGCGTCATGGGCGGCCAGTATCAGTCGACCGGCCATATCCATTTCCTCTCCGGCATCCTCGATCGCGGCTTCGATCCACAGCAGGCCTCTGACGCGCCGCGCAGCTTCGCCTATGACGGCAAGCTCTCGCTGGAGACGACGATCCCGGCAAGCGTCGCCGCCGATCTCAAGGCGCGCGGCCACGACGTGGTCTGGTCCGAGGAGCCGCTCGGCGGCTGCCAGGCGATCTGGGTCGATCACAAGCGCGGCGTGATGTTCGGCGCCTCCGATCACCGCAAGGACGGCTTTGCGCTGGCGGTGTGACGCCGCCCGTATTGCATGAAAACATCCGTCACTCCGGGGGCAAACCTGGGGTGACGGCGATTGATGTGGGGAAGGGCGCCTGCGCAGCGATGCCATTCGGCGAAAGCGCAGCCGCTCTGGCAACTATCGAAGCAATGCCAGTTGGGTCGGCAAAGGCGCGTTGATGCGCCGCGTCAGTGACGCGTGCCGCAGGTGAAGGCGCCGCAGCGGATCTTGTCGGCCAGCGTCTCGGCGAAGGTCGCGGTCGCGTCCTCGCCATACGTTTCGACCAGCGTGCGCAGGGCCGCGAACAGGGCGGCATGGGCCATGGCGTCGGAATCGAGCCCGTCCTGCTGCGCCTCGTTGAAGGCGTCCTCGACATAGCCATAGGCAACGCGGCGGACGTCGCCATGGTCCTCGGCGAGATTCGGGTCGAGCATCGTGTCGTCTGGCTGGATCGGCATCGAAACGGGACTCTTGAGCCTTCTATCTGACGCGAATCGCGGCGGTTCTGCCCCGGATCGCGACGGTTGGGCGATGCTCAAGACATAAGCCGTGCCAGAGCGGCACGCTACCGCGCAGTTTAAGAAAGGTTAACGCGACCGGCAAAATCCGGTGGAAGACGCGTTAGGGCAACAGCTGTTGCCTATCCGCCATAGCGGCCGGCGAGCGCCCGCGACAGTTGTTCGCCCTCGGCTGCGAGCCGGGAGGACGCTTCCTGGCTGGCGTCGGTACAGGAACGATGCGTCAGGGAGTAGGCTTTGAAGCCGCGGTTGAAGGCTGCGGTCAGCCGGTCGCGGCGCTGCGGCGTCCGGCCCTCGGCTTCGATCAGCGCGGCCATGCGCGCGCGCCAGTCCTGCGCCTCCCGCCCGCCGCAGAGCGTCCGGAGATAGGCGAGCGAGCCCATGATCTCGGATAATTGCAGGAGCTGTGGCTCGTAGGGCGGGCCTGCCGGTTCTGGAGCGGGTTGCTCGGCCGGCTTGACCGCGGGAGGCTTCGCGGCCGGTTGCTGCGGCCGCTGCTGCGCTTCCGCCGGAATCGGCAGCAGGAGCAGGGCGGCCAGAAGCGCCGGATAGCGAAGCCGAGCTCTCATGCGGGCACACCCGCTGCGAAAATCTGATGGGCGCGGCGCAGCACGTCGCCGAGCTCGCGCGTGGTGGCGAGACCGCCGAGCTTGAGCGGATCGGCCCACATCACGGCGCCGGCTTCCGGCCCCGTTCGCGGCTCGCCGGAGAGCCATTCCCCGACGAAGGAAGCGACGACGAAATGATGCGTTACCGCGCCCTTCGAATCGCGGCCGAATATCTCGACATGGCGGTTGAAGCGAAGGATGCGGGCGGCGACGCCGACCTCTTCCTCCAGCTCGCGCAGGGCTGCCTCTTCAAGCGTCTCGCCGGCCTCGACCTTGCCGCCGGGCAGGGACCAGAGCTGATCGGCTGGTGGCTTCGTCCGCGTCGCCAGCAGGACCTTGCCGTCGCGGAAGACCGCGACGGAGGCCGCCAGCACCGGTCGTGCTGCAGCCCGGCCGGGTGTCGGGAAGCGGATGACCTGGCCGCCGTCTTCGTTCATGCCAAGGGCTCACGCATCAAACGTGCTGCCCGCCATTGATGTGCAGCTCCGAACCGGTGACGTAGCTCGAAGCGTCCGTGCACAGGAAATAGATCGCCTTGGCGACCTCGTCGGGCTTGCCGAGGCGCTGCATCGGCAGCGTCGCGACGATCTTTTCGGTGCCGGGCGACAGGATCGAGGTGTCGATCTCACCGGGCGAGATCGCGTTGACGCGCACGCCGAGCGGACCGAAATCGGCGGCCATCTCGCGGGTCAGGCTGGCGAGCGCCGCCTTCGAGGTCGCATAGGCCGCCCCGGCGAAGGGGTGGACGCGCGAGCCGGCGATCGAGGAGACGTTGACGATCGCGCCCTTGGCGGCGGTGAGCTCGTCGAGAAGGCCGCGCGCCAGCATGATCGGCGCGAAGAAATTGACCTGGAAGACCTTGTGCCAGTCGTTGAAGGAGGTGGTGGCGGCGCCGAGACGCTCGCCCTTCGGCCCCTTCGGCGAGATGCCGGCATTGTTGACCAGCGCGTGGAGCTTGCCGCCCTCGACGGCCAGCCGCTTCTTGATCTCCGCGATGCCGCGCATCGTGTCCTCGGGGTCGCCGAGATCGATCTGGACATGGTCGTCGGCGCCCGACGGCCACGGGCATTTGTCGGAAAAGGCCTGGCGCGAGCAGGACAGGATGCGCCAGCCCGCCATGGCGAACTGCATCACTGTGGCATGGCCGATGCCGCGGCTCGCCCCGGTCAGCAGCATCACCGGGCGCTTGCCGGCCTCGGTCTTCGGGAAATCGAACTTGGGCATCGCCATGGGGCAGGTGTCCTCAGGGGTAGAAGCGGGTCTTCGTCCAGGGCGCGTCGGACGCGTCGCGTCGGAAGATGATGCGGTCATGCAGGCGGAAGGCGCCGTCGCGCCAGAACTCGATATAGGTCGGCGTGATGCGAAACCCGCGCCAATAGGGTGGGCGCGGAATCTCGCCGATGCCGAATTTCAGCGTGTAGCTCGCGACCGCCTTCTCCAGCGCGAAGCGGCTCTCCAGCGGGCGCGACTGCTGTGACGCCCACGCGCCGATGCGGCTGTCGCGTGGGCGAGACTGGTAATAGGCATCTGATTCAGCGTCGCTGACGAGCGCGACATGGCCGCGGATGCGGATCTGCCGGCGCAGGCTCTTCCAGTGGAACAGGGCGGCCGCCTTGGGCTGGCCGAGCAGCTCCTGCCCCTTCTGACTCTCCGTATTGGTGTAAAACACGAATCCGTCCGGTCCGTGGCCTTTGAGCAGCACCATGCGGCTGTTCGGCATGCCTTCGGCATCGACAGTGGAGAGCGCCATGCCGGTCGGGTCGTTGGGCTCCGATTTCGTGGCCTCGTCCAACCACTTCTGGAACAAGGTGAAAGGCTCGTTTTCCTCGGTGAAGTCACCGCTCGTTAACGGTTGCACGTTCTAATCCTCGGGTCGTTGAAATGGGCGTTGGGCGAGCGCAGAAGTGATCCGGGTTCGGGCGGTTGGTCTATATAGGGCAGGGGCAGGGGCGTTCCAAAGCCTCAACCATTGCGCAGCCCCCATGCGCCCGCTGGCTGCCGCCGTGCTGCTGGCCGTGTTCAGCGCGGGCTGCTCGGTTTCCTTCCCGATTCTCGGTCTGTCCAGCAAGAGCGAGGACGAGGTCGCGGCGACCTCGGCGATGACGACCTCCTCGGTCCTGCCGGCGCGCGGTGGCGATCGGGCCGGCCCGTTCCACGGTTTGGCCTCCGAGCTCGGACCGGAGGACATGCGCCGCGCCGATGGGGCGATGGGCGTGGCGCTCGACCCGCAGGGCAATGGCGCCGCGGTCTCCTGGGACAATCCCCAGAGCGGCATCAAGGGCTCCTTCATCCCGGTCGGTGGCCCGTTCCTGCGTTCCGACGAGATCTGCCGCGCCTTCATCGCCAGCGTCCAGACACAAACCCAGCCGATCAAGCTGCAGGGCACCGCCTGCCGTCCCTCCGGCGGCGATTGGGTGGTCAAGGATATGGGTCCCTGGAAGGGCCTGAGCTGAGCCTTCCCACGCCGCTTGCCTTGCCGTGAAGCCGGGTGCAGAACGGCTCCGAATAGGTGTTGCGTACACGCCACACCGCCCCCACATAGGGCGAGACGGACGGCTGGCGGCTTCGGCGCTGGCCGTTTGGTTTTGCGTGAAAGAGGTTTTGGATGCGCGATCCCTATCAGGTTCTGGGCGTCGCCCGCGGCGCGAGCGATGCGGAAATCAAGAAGGCTTTCCGCCGCCGCGCCAAGGAGCTGCACCCGGACCGCAACCGGGACGACCCCAAGGCGCAGGATAAGTTCTCCGAGCTCAACGCCGCCTATGAGATCGTCGGCGACGAGGCCAAGCGCAAGCAGTTCGACCGCGGCGAGATCGATGCCGAGGGCAAGCCGCGCTTCCAGGGCTTCGAGGGGATGGGCGCCGGCCGCGGCGGGCGCAGCGGCGGCTTCGAGTTCAATTTCGGCCAGGGCGGCGGCCACCCCTTCGGCGGCCGCGGCGGGCCGGGCGGCGGCGCGGGCGATGCCGGCTTCGACGCCTCCGACATCTTCTCTTCGCTCTTCGGCGAGGCCGGTCGGCGCGCCCGCGGCAAGCCCGAGCCGCAGAAGCCTCCGGAGCAGAGCTTTACGCTCGAAGTCACGCTGGCGCAGGCCGCGACCGGAGGCACGCGCCGGGTCAAGCTGCCGGGGGGACGCGAGGTCGAGATCACCATTCCCGAGGGGGTGAGCGACGGCAAGGTGATGCGTCTGCGTGGGCTCGGGCAGACCGATCCGTTCTCCGGCGAGACCGGCGACGTGATGATGACCATCAAGATCAAGCCGGATTCCCGCTTCATCGTCGATGGCAACGATCTGCGCACCCGCGTCGCGGTGCCGCTCGCCAAGGCGGTGCTCGGCGGGCCGCTGCATGTGCCGACGTTGACCGGAGCCGTCGAGATGAACATCCCGCCGCTGACCGGCACGGTCAAACAGTTCCGCCTGCGCGGCAAGGGCCTGAAGGGCGAGAAGGGCGTCGTCGGCGATCTCTTCGTCGCCATCGATATCGAGATGCCGGCGAGCGATGCCGAGCTGACGGCGTTGATGAAGGCGAGGGACGGGGCGAAGTAAGCCGGCTGGACCGCTCGCGCGACGGAAATCGGGTCGTGCGGGCTCCGGATCGCGTCTCTATGCGTGATTCAGCCGTGGAGGCGGGCATCAAAGCGGTTCCCGTTTTCCTGCGACTGTTCTAAGAGACCTGCTCGTCATTCATCTGCGGGTCTCCCATGCCTGATTCCAACGCCGTTTCGCCGACCGCCAATCTCCTCAAGGGCAAGCGCGGGCTCGTGATGGGCGTCGCGAACAACCGATCCATCGCTTGGGGCATCGCCAAGGCGGCGGCGGATGCCGGCGCGGAACTGGCCTTCACCTATCAGGGAGATGCGCTGAAGAAGCGGGTCGAGCCGCTGGCCAAGGAACTCGGCGGCCATGTCGTCGGCCATTGCGACGTCACCGACGGCGCCACGATCGATGCGGTCTTCGCCGAGGTCGAGAAGCTCTGGGGCAAGCTCGATTTCGTCGTCCACTGCATCGCTTTCTCCGACAAGGACGAATTGACCGGCCGCTATGTCGAGACCAGCGAGGCGAATTTCTCCAAGTCGCTGCTGATCTCCTGTTATTCCTTCACGGCGATCACCCAGCGCGCCGAGAAGCTGATGCCGGATGGCGGCTCGCTGCTGACCCTGACTTATTACGGCGCCGAGAAATGGATGCCGCATTACAACGTCATGGGCGTCGCCAAGGCCGCGCTGGAATCGAGCGTGCAATATCTCGCTGCCGATCTCGGCCCCTCGAAGATCCGCGTCAACGCGATCTCGGCCGGCCCGATCAAGACGCTCGCTGCCTCCGGCATCGGCGATTTCCGCTACATCCTGCGCTGGAACGAGTACAACTCGCCGCTGCGCCGGACGGTCACCATCGAGGAGGTCGGCGAGACCGCCGTCTTCCTCGTCTCCGACATGTCGCGCGGCATCACCGGCGAGATCATGCATGTCGATGCCGGCTACCATGTCGTCGGCATGAAGGTCCCGACCGCGCCGGACATCTCCCTCGACAAGGGCGAGTGAAAGGCGATGGGCGGCTCACCTGAAAAGCCGCCACGCTCGGGTTGGGCCGAAGACTCCGCACGTCTTGCCGCAGAGCAGGACGACGGTCTGGTTTGGCCCGAATTTCCCAATGACGAGGATTCTGTCCTGACTTGGGAATGCCTGGGCTTGTCCGTGGCGACGGAAACGAATCTCCAGGCTCAGCGAAGCGCTGACTGAAGGGCCGTTATAAAGGCCCGCCGATTGCTTACAAATGCACCGTCATCCCGGGCTTGACCCGGGATCCATCGGAGGGCTCCGGAGCTCGACGATGGATCCCGGATCGGTGCCGCTATGCGGCTCGTCCGGGATGACGCCCTGTTCGTCAGTGATCAGCACGCCTTGGCCGTGGCACGGCTCACGCCGCCAGCAAATCCTTCAACCGATCCGTCGCGACCTCGTCACGGCGGATCGTTTCGTCTGTGGCGGCCGCCAACAGCTCGGTGACGCTGCGTCCGCCGATCAGGCGCCGCGGCATGATCTCGGCCAACGGCGTCAGCACGAAGGCGCGCTCGGGGATGCGCGGATGCGGGATCTGCAGGCGCGCCTGGTCGATGATCGCATCGCCATAGGTCAGGATGTCGATGTCGAGCGTGCGCGGCCCCCAGCGCTCGCGGCGCTCGCGGCCGCCGGCGCGCTCCAGCTCCAGGCAGAAGGCGAGCAGGTCCGCCGGTTGCAGCGAGGTCTCGACCAGCGCGGCCATATTCAGGAATTCCGGCTGGTCGGTCTTGCCCCAGGGCGGCGTGCGATAGATCGAGGACAGCCGGCCGAGCGTGACGTCCGGGTGCGCGCGCAGGCCCTTCAGCGCCGCGGCGAAGGCCGCGACGGGGTCGCCGATATTGCCGCCGAAAGCGAGTGCGGCTTCAACCTTCACGCTGGAACCTCAGCTGGATGCCGACCGAGCCGAGCGTTGCGGGGATCGGCGGGGCGGGCTTGCGCAGCGTGACTTCGACGCTCGTGATAGGAGGGAAAGCGTCGAAGATCGCGAGTGCCACGGCCCGCGCCGCACCTTCCAGCAGATGGTAGCGCTGAGCCGTGAAGGCCTCGGCGACGATCGCGACGGCGCGGCCGTAATCGACGGTGTCGGCGAGCCGGTCGCTGGCGGCGGCGGCGCGCAGGTCGGCGTCGAGCACGAGGTCGAGCACGAAGCGCTGGCCGAGCCGCTCCTCCTCCGAGAAGAAGCCGTGATAGGCGTAGATATCGAGTTTCTCGATCAGGATGCGGCCGGTTTCGCTCACAGGTCTGCTTTCATGCTGTCTTCGATGGCCGCCCAGGTCTTGAGCGCGTCGATATGCGGGGCGACGTCATGGGCGCGGATGATGGCGGCGCCGCGGCTCGCGCCATAGAGATGCGCGGCGATGCTGGCGGCGAGCCGCTCGGCCGGGACCTCGCGGCCGGTGATGCGTCCGAGCGTCGATTTCCGGGAGGCGCCGAGCAGGATCGGGCAGCCGAGCACGGCGAGCCGGTCGAGATGGCGGATCAGGTCGAGATTCTGCCTGACCGTCTTGCCGAAGCCGATGCCGGGGTCGACGACGATCTGGCTTTGCGGCATGCCGGCCTGCGTCGCGATTGCGATCGAGCGTTCGAGGAAGCGCAGGACGTCATTGAAGATGTCGAGCGAAGCGTCGATGATCTCGCGGTTGTGCATCAGGATGATCGGCGCGCCGGCACGCGCCGCGACCTCGGCGATGCGCGGGTCGCGCTGGGCGCCCCAGACGTCGTTGACGATCGAGGCGCCGGCTGCGATCGCCGCTTCCGCGACATCGGCCTTGTAGCTGTCGATCGAGATCGGCGTGTCGATCCGTGCCTTCAGTCCGGCGATGACCGGCAGCACGCGTCCCATCTCGGTCGCTGCGTCGACGGCTTCATGGCCCGGCCGGGTCGATTCGCCGCCGATATCGACGATGGCAGCACCTTCGCTGGCGAGACGCATCCCGTGGGTGACGGCCACCTCGGCATTCGCCAGCAGCCCGCCATCCGAGAACGAATCGGGCGTGATGTTGACGATGCCCATGACGAGCGGCGTCGCGAGAAGCGCGAGGCTGCGGCCGTCTGGCAAGGTGAGGGCAGGGGGCATGGGGTTCCGCCGATGATCGAGCAAGGGCGCTATACACAGGCCGTGTAAATTCGGCCACAGAAAGCGGCCGATTGTCGCCATCGGCGGAAAGCGCGGGCAAGAGCTTTGACCCTGCCGGTGGCAGCGTGCAGAAGCCCCGCATGGTCCCGCTCTCGCTGCCTCATCGCCTCATCCTCGTCCGCCATGGCGAAACCGACTGGAATCGGGAGGGCCGTCTGCAGGGCGGGCAGGACATTCCGCTGAACGAGCTCGGCCGCCGCCAGGCCGCGGAGGCCGCAGGCCGCCTGAAGGCGCTCGAGCCGGCCTATGCCGATCTCGACTATCTCTGCTCGCCGATGCAGCGGGCGCGCGAGACCATGGACATTCTCAGGCGCGAGCTCGCCCTGCCCGAAGGCGCCTATACCGTGGACGACCGCCTGCGCGAATTGACCTTCGGCGAGTGGGAGGGCTTCACCTGGCGCGACATCCGCAAGGCCGAGCGCGAGCAGGCACATCTGCGCGAGCGCGACAAATGGGGCTTCGTGCCGCCGGGCGGCGAGAGCTACCGCATGCTGGCCGAGCGCGTCAGGCCGGTGCTCGAGGCGCTCACGCGAGAGACGGTGATCGTCAGCCACGGCGGTGTGGCGCGTGCCGTGCTGGCCTTGATCGGCGCGGTGGCGCCGCGCGAGGCCTCGATGGTCGAGATCTGGCAGGGCAAGCTGCTCGTCGTCAGCGGGAACAAGGCGGATTGGCTCTGAGTTCGCAAGGGTGCAGCCGGCATTCATCGTCGGTTCACGGGTGATCTTGCAGGGAGAATATGCTAGCGACAGAGCGTGATGCGGCGGCCTGCCCGACCGGGGGGCTCATGCGGATGTCGCGTTGCGATGGCGACGATTCCGGTTTTATTCACGAGGTGCGTGATAAGGCGCCAGAGGACCGAAGGCAGGCTCTGCCGCGGTGTCAGCGACGGGCCTTTCAGCGCAGCGGGGCGCGATGAACGATATGACGAAGCTGCCGGCGGCGTCTGATGCGGCTGCCGCCAACCCTCTCGCCATGCTGGCCGGCGAGAAGCGCCCCGATCTGATTCGGGACGAGGTGCTGGCCGAGATCTTTGCGGCGACCGTCGCAGCTCGCCCCGACCATCCGGCCCTCACCGATCCCGAGCGCCGGCTGAGCTATGCCGAGGTCTGGGCTGAAGCCGGACGCCAGGCGCGCGGCCTTCATCTCGCTGGCATCGGCCCCGGCGACATGATCGGCCTGTGGATGCCGCGCGGCATCGATCTGCTCGTCGCGCAGATTGCGATCACGCGCGCGGGGGCGGCCTGGATTCCCTTCGATGCGGAGGCGCCGGTCGAGCGCATCGCGACCTGCCTCGACGATGCGCAGGCCAAGGGGCTCGTCACCTGCCCCGGTTGGGTTGCCCGCGCCGAGGATACCGGTCGCAAGGTCTGGACGCCTGAGACGCTCGCCGCCGGCTCTGACGGAACGGAGTCGCCGGCGCGTGCCGCCGGACTGACCAAGGAACACCCAGCCTATCTGATCTACACCTCCGGCTCGACGGGCACGCCGAAGGCGATCGTCATCAGCCATCGCAACATCTGCCATTTCCTGCGCTCGGGGAACGCGGTCTACGGCTTCGGGGCGGATGACGTCGTCTTTCAGGGTGCCTCGGTCGCCTTCGACCTGTCGATGGAGGAAGTCTGGACGCCCTATCTCGTCGGCGCGACGCTGTTCGTCGCTTCGCCGGAGATGATGGGCGATGCCGAGAAACTGCCGGCGATCCTGAATGGAGCCGGCGTCACCATCATCGATACGGTGCCGACGCTGCTCGGCATCCTGCCGGCCGACGTGCCTTCGCTGAAGCTGATCCTGCTCGGCGGCGAGGCGCTGCCGCCCGCGATCGTGCAGAAATGGTCGAAGCCGGGCCGGCGCATCCTCAATACCTACGGCCCGACCGAGGCGACGGTCGTGGCGACCGCCGCCGAGGTCGTCCCCGGCGAGACGGTTACCATCGGCAAGCCGATCCCGAACTACACGGCTTACGTCGTCAGCGAGGACCTGCATCTCGTCCATCCCGGCGAGCAGGGCGAATTGCTGATCGGCGGCCCCGGCGTCGCCAAGGGCTATCACGGCCGGCCGGAGCTGACGGCCGAGAAATTCATCGCCAATCCCTTCGCCGGCGTCGCGGGCGGGGACGATCCGATCCTCTACCGCTCGGGCGATGCCGTCAGCCTCGATGCCAACGGCAATATCGTCTTCCATGGCCGCATCGACGACCAGATCAAGATCCGCGGCTTCCGTGTCGAGCTCGGCGAGATCGAATCGAAGCTCGCCGACGAGCCGGGCGTCGCGCAGGCGGCGGTCGTGCTGCGCACCGACGACGGCATCGAACGGCTCGTCGCCTTCGTCGTCCCTGAGCCCGGCGTCGCGGTCGACGGCCCGGCACTGAGGGCCGCGCTGCGCGAGAAGCTGCCGCCTTACATGGTGCCCGCGCATTTCGAGGCGGCGGGATCGCTGCCGCGCATGGTCTCCGGCAAGGTCGACCGCAAGATGCTCAAGGCGGCGCCGCTGACGGCGCCGAGCGCCGATGGCGAGCAGGAGCCGCCGCGCAACGCGACGGAAGCTGTGCTGCTTGAGGCGGCCAAGCGCGTGCTCGGCACGGCGAGCCTGCCGCTGGAGGCCGATTTCTTCGTCGATCTCGGCGGCCACTCGCTGCTGGCGGCCCGCTTCATCTCGATCGTGCGCGAGACGCCGGCCTATGCCGGCATCACGCTGCAGGACGTCTATGCCGCCCGCACGCTGCGGGCGATGGCCGAGCTTCTCGACGAGCGCGGCGTCGCCGTGGCAGAGGACCTGTCCTTCACGCCGCCACCGCTGCTGCGCCGCTTCCTCTGCGGCCTTGCCCAGGCGATCGTGCTGCCGGTCATCATCGGCCTCGCGACCGCGCAATGGCTCGGCGTCTTCGTCACCTACATGATCATCTCGGGCGAGGATCTGTCGCTGCCGGGCCAGATCGCTGCGCTGCTCGGCGTCTATGTCGCGATCATCGTCGTCACCGGCCTCATCGGCATCGCATTGAAATGGCTGGTGCTCGGCCGGACGAAGCCGGGCGTCTATCCGCTCTGGGGCGCGTATTACTTCCGCTGGTGGTTCGCTGCCCGCGTCGCCGGCCTCGTCCATATCAAGTGGCTGCAGGGCACGCCGGTGATGCGCTTCTATTGGCGCCTGCTCGGCGCCAAGGTCGGGCGCGACGTCATCATCTCCGATTACGAGGCCGGCGCCATCGACCTGATCGAGATCGGTGACTTCACGACCTTCGGCTCGAAGACCACCTTCGCCAATGGCGAGGCGATCGGCGACAAGCTGGTGATCGGCCGGATCAAGATCGGCAAGGACGTCTCGGCCGGTGCTTCCGTGGTCTTCGGCCATGGCTCGGTGACCGGCGACCATGCCGAGATCGGCGACCTGACCTCCATCCCGCCCGGCGCCCATGTCGGCGAGGCCGAGATCTGGGACGGCACGCCCGGCCGAAAGATCGGCTCGGTCGATCTCGCCGCCCTGCCGCCGCAGGCCGAGGCCTCCGCCGGCCGGCGCGCGCTGATGACGTGCTTCTACATCCTGATGCTGGTGGTGCTGCCGCCTGTCAGCCTGCTGCCGATCTTCCCGGCCTTCTGGCTGTTCGACAAGATCGACTACTTCATCGCCGGTTGGACCGATATCAGCTATCTCTGGTTCCTGCCGCTGCTGACCTGGCCGACGGCGATCGGCCTGATCGCCTTCACCGTGCTGCTGATGGCGGCCTTGCGCTGGGCGATCCTGCCGCGCGTGACCACGGGCTCCTGGTCGATCCATTCCGGCTTCTACGCCCGCAAATGGACGGTGGCGCTGGCGACCGAGGTGACGCTGGAGACGCTCTCGTCGCTCTTCGCCACCATCTACATGCGCGCCTGGTACCGGCTGATGGGCGCGCAGATAGGCAAGGGCGCGGAGATCTCGACCAATCTCTCCGGCCGCTACGACCTGACCGGCATCGGCGCCGGCAACTTCATCGCCGACGAGGTCGTCTTCGGCGACGAGGACATGCGCCGCGGCTATATGCGCCTCGACGCGACGCGCACCGGCGACCAGGTCTTCGTCGGCAACGACGCCGTCGTCCCGCCCGGCGCCGTCATCCCCGATCGCGTCCTGATCGGCATCAAGTCGAAGCCACCGGCCAACGACCGGATGCAGCCCGGCGACACCTGGTTCGGCTCGCCGCCGATCCGCCTGCCGACGCGGCAGAAGGTCGATCTCGGCGCCGACTGGACCTACAAGCCCTCCTTCGCCAAGCAGTTCGGGCGCGGCGTCTTCGAGGCGCTGCACACCTCCTTCCCGGCGATGCTGTTCATCACCTTCGGCACGGTCGCGGTCGATATGGTCTTGCAGCAGAAGATCAACGATGGCGACTGGACTGGGCTCGTCCTCTCCTTCATGGGCGTCGCCATGGCGATCGCCATCGTCCAGGCGCTGATCTGCGCCGCCGTGAAATGGCTGATGATGGGCGTCTACAAGCCCGTGATGAAGCCGATGTGGTCGTGGTGGGCGATGCGCACCGAGGCCGTCGCGGTGATGTACTGGGGCCTCGGCGGCAAGGTGCTGTTCGACTATCTGCGTGGCACGCCCTTCCTGCCTTGGTGCCTGATGCTGTTCGGCGCGAAATACGGCAAGGGCGTCTGGCTCGACTCGACGGATATCACCGAGTTCGACTGCATCCGCGTCGGCGACTACTGCACGGTCAACGCCCATTCGGCCCTGCAGACCCATCTCTACGAGGACCGGGTGATGAAGGTCGGCCGCGTGCGCCTCGGCAAGGGCGTCTGCGTCGGTGCGGGCGCGACGGTGCTCTACGACACCCATGTCGGCGACTACGCCCAGATCGGCCAGCTCACCATCATCATGAAGGGCGAGAACCTGCCGGCGCATACGCGCTGGGAGGGCGCTCCCGCTGCGCCTGCGAAGAGGCCGGCGCATTGATGCGGTAGCAGCAGACGAAACGTCTCAAGCGTTCCGACCGATTCATTGTTTTCTGCGCCTGCTGCGCCTAAATGACTAGAGTAGTCATATTGGAGGCGGCGATGCGCGAGATTCAGCTCAAGGACGCGAAGGCGACTTTGTCGGCAGTGGTTGATCAGGCGGTTAGTGGGACACCGTCCGTCATTACCCGTCATGGCCGCAAGGACGCGGTGATCCTGTCCTTCGAGGACTATGAGCGGCTCGCACGCGTTCCAAGTTTCGGGCGTTTGCTGGCCGCCTTCCCGGGCGAGCCGGAGGATATTCCCGAGCGCGGCGGAAAGCCTAGCCGGCCCGTCGATCTCTGATGTTCCTGCTCGACACCAATGTGATCTCGGCGCTGGCTCCCTCGAAGCGGGCTACGGCAGGGGACTTGGCGGCTTGGCTTGATCGGGCGAGCCCTTACCTGTTCCTGTCGGTGGTCACTGCGACCGAGGTGGTGGCGGGGATAGAGAAAGCCGAGCGCGAGGGGGCCATGACCAAGATGCGCGCGCTTCGCGAGTGGTGGCAGGCCGTCGAGCACTTTTATGGACCGCGAGTGCTGCCCTTCGATTTGCGCTGCGCCCATCTTGCTGGGCGGATGCTGGACGGCGCACGCGCCTATCAGCCGGGCTTCGAAGACATCGCCATAGCGGCAACTGCCGAGGCGCACGGCTTGACTGTCCTGACGAGAAACCTTCGCCATTTCATTCCGCTCGGAGTTTCGGCCCACGATCCGTTTCAGGGACTGCCGTTGCTGCCGGAAACCGAGTAAGAAGCCAGCGCTTCAGCCCAGTCAGGTCTCCATGTCGCATAACAGCTTCGGCCATCTCTTCCGCGTCACCACCTTCGGCGAAAGCCATGGTCCGGCCATCGGCTGCGTCGTCGACGGCTGCCCGCCGCTCATCCCGCTGACGGAAGCCGACATACAGGGCGATCTCGACCGCCGCCGGCCCGGCCAGTCGCGCTTCACCACGCAGCGCCAGGAGCCGGACCAGGTCCGCATCGTCTCCGGCATCTTCGCCCGCGAGAGCGACGGCGTGCAGGTCACCACCGGCACCTCGATCGGACTCCTGATCGATAATGTCGACCAGCGCTCGAAGGACTATTCCGACATCAAGGACAAGTATCGGCCGGGCCATGCCGACTACACCTATGACGTCAAGTACGGCATCCGCGACTATCGCGGCGGCGGTCGTTCCTCGGCGCGCGAGACGGCGATGCGCGTCGCCGCCGGCGCCATCGCCCGCAAGGTCGTGCCCGGCATGATCGTGCGCGGCGCCCTCGTCCAGATGGGGCCGCACAAGATCGACCGCGCCAACTGGGATTGGGACGAGATTGGCCGCAACCCCTTCTTCTGCCCGGACGCCAAGGCTGCCGCATTCTTCGAGGGTTATCTCGACGGCATCAGGAAGTCCGGCTCCTCGATCGGCGCGGTGCTGGAGATCGTCGCCGAAGGCGTGCCGGCAGGCTTGGGCGCGCCGATCTACAGCAAGCTCGATTCCGAGATTGCGGCCGCGCTGATGAGCATCAATGCGGTCAAGGGCGTCGAGATCGGCGAGGGTTTTGGCGCGGCCGAACTCTCCGGCGAGGAGAATGCCGACGAGATGCGCGCCGGCAATGACGGCCACCCGCTCTTCCTCTCCAACCATGCCGGCGGTATCCTCGGCGGCATCTCGACCGGCCAGCCGATCGTCGCCCGTTTCGCGGTGAAGCCGACCTCCTCGATCCTGGCGACCCGCGCGACGGTTACGCGAACGGGCGGCGAGGCCGAGATGTTCACCAAGGGCCGCCACGACCCTTGTGTCGGCATTCGCGCCGTGCCGGTTGGCGAGGCGATGGTCGCCTGCGTGCTGGCGGACCAGTATCTGCGCCATCGCGCGCAAGTCGGTGTCGTCGAGCCACGCTGGCCGTTCCAGGAGTGACGCGAAGCGACCTTCGCCGCAGCGTTGCATCTTGCATTTCAGCAATACTGAAAATGCATCGGTCGTTCATTGCGGATGAAGTGTTGCCGTATTAGCTTCATGGCATGAAGCTCGACGTCTGGCTCCGGCAGAACAAGACCGCACGCAGCGCCTTCGCGAAACAGGTCGGCCTGTCGCCGGCCAGCGTGACCGCTCTGTGCAACGATCCGGCCGCCTGGATTTCCCGCGAAAGCGCCGAGCGCATCACCGCCGCCACCGGCGGCGCCGTCACCCCCAATGATTTCCTCGGCCTGTCCGGGGCGCGCGAGGCTGCCATGTCCAACAATGTCGCCGAGACCATCGATGCTTTCGCCCGCGGCGATATCGTCATCGTCACAGATGACGACGATCGCGAGAACGAAGGCGATCTCATCGTTGCCGCCTCGCTCTGCACGCCGGAGAAGATGGCCTTCATCATCCGCAATACCTGCGGCATTGTCTGCGCGCCGCTGACCGCGAGCGAGGCCCGGCGCCTGCGGCTCGATCCGATGGTGTCCTCGAACGACGCCCCGCTCGGCACGGCCTTCACCATCACGGTCGACGTCAAGCACGGGCTGACCACCGGTATCTCGGCCGAGCAGCGCACCAATACGGTCCGCGCGCTCGCCAACGGCAATATGGGCGCCGCCGATTTCGTCCGCCCCGGCCATGTCTTCCCGCTGATCGCGAGGGATGGCGGCGTGCTGATGCGCTCCGGACATACCGAAGCCGCCGTCGATCTCTGCAAGCTCGCCGAATTGCCGCCGGTCGGCGTCATCTGCGAGCTCGCCAATGACGACGGCACGGTGATGAAGGGCGCGCAGATCACGGCCTTCGCCGAGAAGCATGGGCTGAAGCAGATCACGGTGGCGGACCTGATCGCCTATCGCCAGTCGCGCGAGAAGCTGGTCGAGCGCGTGCATTCCTTCCCGGTCAAGACCGAGTTCGGCGACGTCACCGGCCATGTCTATGTCACGCCCTTCGACAACACCCAGCATTTCGCCTTCGTCATGGGCAAGCTCGGCGACGGCGAGAAGGTGCCGGCCCGCCTGCACCGCGCCGATGTCGTTGCCGACGTGCTCGGCGGCGCGAGCTCGATCCAGTGCGCGCTGCGGCGCTTCCAGCAGGAGGGCAAGGGCGTGCTGATCTACCTGCGCGACGGCAGCGCCGGCGTGCCGATCAAGCCGGTCGACGATGAAGGTTCGGACGCGCTGCGCAGCCAGCAATGGCGCGAGGTCGGCTTGGGCGCGCAGATCCTGCGCGATCTCGGCGTCCGTTCGATCGTGAATCTCGCCTCCTCGCCGCGCTCCTTCGTGGGCCTGTCCGGCTTCGGCATCGAGATCGCGGAGACCGCGCCGCTGGAATAAGCGGCGCTTCCGGCGCCTAACCTTCCATCAGCGCCGAGACATGGGCGGCGGTCGATTTCGCCAGCGCGTCGAGATCGTAGCCGCCCTCCAGAACCGAGACGATACGGCCTCCGGCATGGCGGTCGGCCGCCTCCATCAACTTCGTGGTCGCCCAGGCGAAATCGGCTTCGCGGAGGTTGATGTCGGCGAGCGGATCGCGCCAATGCGCGTCGAACCCGGCCGAGATCATCAGGAGATCGGGACGGAAGGCATCGAGCCGCGGCAGGATCACGGTCTCGAAGGCCTCGCGGAATTCGTCGGAGCCGTCGCCGGCCTTCAAGGGAACGTTGACGATCGTGCCTTGCGTGCCGCGTTCCGCAGCCGAGCCGGTGCCGGGATAGAGCGGCATCTCGTGGGTCGAGGCGTAGAGCACGCTGGCATCGTCCCAGAAGATGTCCTGCGTGCCGTTGCCGTGATGCACGTCCCAGTCGACGATGGCGACGCGCTCGGCCCCATGTGCCCTTTGCGCATGGCGCGCGGCGATCGCGGCATGGTTGAAGAAGCAGAAGCCCATGGCGCGTTCGCGCTCGGCATGGTGGCCGGGCGGGCGCATTGCCACGAAGGCATTGCGGGCCTTGCCGGCCATCACCTCGTCCACGGCGGCGACCGCGCCGCCGACGCCGCGCAGCGCCGCTTCGATCGTGCCGGGCGACATGAACGTATCGGCGTCGACATGGACGAAGCCGGTCGTTGGTGAGGAAGCCACCAGCGCTTCGGCATAGGCCCGGGGGTGACAGAGCGCGACCTGATCGAGCGTGCCGAGCGGCGCTTCCACCCGAATCAGTGCCGCAAAACGTTCCGCCTCAAGCGCCCGGTCGACGGCGCTGAGCCTGTCCGCACATTCGGGATGGCCCGGCGGCATGGCATGGCCGAGCCCGGCGGGGTGGGTGAAGAGCAGTGTCGTCACGAGCCGTTATCCGCGCGAAAGAGCCGGCAAAAGGGCCATCCGTGGCCGGTTTGCCACGCTTTGCCCTGTTTCGAGCGCCCTCGGCGGAACCGGATTGCGCCGTTGCCGTTTGAGGCCTAGTGCTTCGCCGGACCGTCGCTTTTCGGGCAGTGCCCGGGCGATACGAAGCGTTAACGTTCGATTCATCATAAAGGCTGCCTGCGGGTCGGCTGGGGTGGAGGCTATGAAGAAGTCCGTTTTCGTCGCACTGGCGCTGTCGGCCCTGCTGGGCGCATGCCAGTACAAGAGCGTGAGCGCACCGGAGCTGTCAGCCCGTGACGCGGAATATATCGCGCTCGTCCCCAAGTTCGACACCTACCTGCCTTACCTTCCCTACGAGATCGCCGATCCGACGGGGCAGCCGCCAGGCACGATCTATATCGATACCAAGGCCAAGTTCCTCTACCTCGTCCTGCCGAACAAGAAGGCGATCCGCTACGGCGTCGCCACGGGCGAGGAAGCTTATGGCTGGACCGGCGAGGCCGTGATCCAGCGCAAGGCGGAATGGCCGCGCTGGACGCCGCCGGCCGAGATGATCAAGCGCTGGCCGCATCTGAAGCCGGTCGCCGGCGGCCTTGCGGGCGGCCCGGACAATCCGCTCGGGGCGCGTGCGCTCTATCTCTATCAGAACGGCCACGACACGCTTTATCGCATCCACGGCACCAACGAGCCGGAGACGATCGGCCGCTCGGCCTCCTCGGGCTGCATCCGGATGCGCAATATCGACGTGATCGACCTCTATAATCGCGTCCCGGCCGGCGCGAAGGTCGTCGTCGTCTGACCAGGTGCGGATACGTGGAGAAATCAGCGGGCGGCCTTCGGGTCGCCCGTTTTCGTTTCGGCTGCCGTCCAAGAAAAAGGCCGGTGGGAGATAGCTCCGCACCGGCCAAGTCATGGGTCTCGAAGGGGAGGTTTCAGTCGAAGAAACCTTGGCGGAGCACGCCGGGCAACTCGGCCTTGCGCGCTTCACCGTGCTGCTTCAACGCAGGCGACGCCTGTCGGGTTCCCGCGGCGACAGCCCGAATTGCGATCGGGCGGAAGCGCGAGGCATAGATTGCCCGCGCCGTGGCGTCATGGAAACCTTTCCGGGCCGGTGCCGGGGAGTGTGGATCGCGTTGAAACATGGCTCCTGACTCAGCTGATGAACCTCGTGCCGGCGGCTCGCGCCTGCCGGCACCATCTGTCTGACGGCGGATCGGGACGGCGCCGGGGCGCCTCTGTGATCTGTTCGTGGCGTTTTCAGGCGAGCGGATCGCTTCCGCCACATTGCTGAACATGAAAAAGGCCGGGCGTTGCCGCCCGGCCTTCGGTCTTTCGCAATGTCGGAGCGATCAGGCCAGCAGGCCTTCGGCCTTGGCCCAATTCAGGGTCTTGTCCAGCGCGCGTTCGCAGCGGTTGAACATTTCCTCGATCTCGGCCTCGTTGATCACGAGCGGCGGGCAGAACGCGAGGCGATCGCCCATGGCGCGGGTGATGAAGCCCTCTTCCAGGGCGTAGGCCACGGCCTTGGCGCCGACGCCCTTCTTGGTCTCGAACGAGGCCTTGGTCTGCTTGTCCTTGACCAACTCGGCGCCGCCGATCAGGCCGACGCCCTTGGCCTCGCCCACCAGCGGATGCTCGTTCAGCTTGGTGAGGCGGCGCAGGAAGGTCGGCGAGACCTTCTCGACATGCTCGACGATCTTGTCGCGCTGGTAGATCTCCAGCGTCTTGACCGCGACGGCGCAGCCGACCGGATGGCCGGCATAGGTGTTGCCGTGGCCGAAGGTGCCGATCTTGCGGCTCTGGTCGACGAGCACGTCATAGATCTTGTCGTTCATCATCACGGCGCTGAGCGGGAAATAGGCCGAGGTGATCTGCTTGGCGAGCGAGATCGAGTCGGCGTTGAGCCCGTAGGTCTCGGTGCCGAACATCTTGCCGGTGCGGCCGAAGCCGGTGATGACTTCGTCCGAGATGAACAGGATGTCGTACTTGGCGAGCACGGCATTGATCTTCTCGAAATAGCCCGCCGGCGGAATGATCGCGCCGCCGGCGCCCATTACCGGCTCGGCGATGAAGGCGGCGACCGTGTCCGGCCCCTCGCGCAGGATCATCTCCTCGAGCTCGGCGGCGAGCCGCGACGAGTAGTCCTGCTCGCTCTCGCCCGGCTCCGCGAAGCGGTAATGATGCGGGCAGGAGGTGTGCAGGATGCCCGACAGCGGCAGGTCGAAATCGATATGGTTGTTCGGCAGGCCGGTCAGCGAGGCGGAGGCGACGGTGACGCCGTGATAGCCCTTCAGCCGCGAGATGATCTTCTTCTTCTGCGGGCGACCGAGCGCGTTGTTGAGATACCAGACGATCTTGACCTGGGTGTCGTTGGCGTCGGAGCCGGAGGCACCGTAGAACACCTTGGAGATCGGAACCGGGGCGATTTCCTTGAGCTTCTCGGCGAGCTCGATCGCCGGATCATGGCTGCGCCCGCCGAAGATATGGGTGAAGGGCAGCTTCTTCATCTGCTCATAGGCGGTCTCGACCAGTTCCTGGTTCGAGTAGCCGAGCGAGGTGCACCAGAGCCCCGCCATGCCCTCGATATATTCCTTGCCGGCGGAATCGTAGACATAGATGCCCTTGCCGCTTTCCAGCACGAGCGGGCCCGTCTGCCGATGCGTGGCGAGGTTGGTATAGGGATGGACGAGGGTCTCGATATCCCTGACGGCGACATTCGACAGCATGATGGGCTCCCGGTTCTGTTTAATATTCTTGCCAGTGTAAGCTGAAGCGACCGCAAATGTTGAGCGATTTTGGTGCAGGAGACGGTAGACTCTGCCGCAGGGCGAGCGAAACGGAAAGGGTTCGCGCCAAACGGGCGTAGCGGCCGTCCGGGCGCCTCAGCGAGCGACAGGCGGCGGGGTGAAACGGCTGCCCAGCTCCTCCAGCATCGCGCCGACTGCGATGGCGGTCCGGTCCTCGCCGAAGGGGGCAATGATCTGGACACCGAGCGGGAGGCCTTCGCGTGAGCGCGTGACCGGCGCCGACAGGGCCGGCAGGTCCGCGCCGGTCGCCAGCGAAGCCCAGAGCAGGAAATCGAGATAGGGCCGCGGCTCGCCGTTCACGATCAGGCGCCGTGCATGGATATCCGGCCCGTGGTCATGCGCGATCGCCGCGACGGGCGCCGGCGGGCAGAGCACCACATCGTTACGGGCGAAGAAGCTCGCCCATTGCCGCTTCTGGGCGCGGCGGCGCTGGTCGATCTGCTGGTAGAAGCCGGGCGTCATCCGCGCGCCACGCGCCTGCAAAGCCTGATGCGACAGGTCGTTCGGGCTGAAGCGCGAGGCTTGCGCCTGGATCCGGGCGCGCACCTTGGGCGGCAGGCCGTAGGCGACGACGGCATGGTTCAAGAGCGCATAGACCTCGAACGCGTCGGCGAAGCGGACGGAGGGGCGCGCCGTCTCGTCGACGATCGCGCCTGCCCCGGCAAGGCGGCGCGCGGCCTCGCGTACGGCGTCGGTAACCTTGCGATCCACGGGTGCGAAGGGATCATCGGCCCAGAGCGCGACGCGCAGGCCTTTCGCGCTGGATTGACGCGGCTCCGGCAAGGCAGGCGCTGGCTGAGCGGTATCGCGCGGCCCGGCGATCACCGGCAGGATCAGGTCGAGGTCCTCGGCCGCACGCGCGATCGGGCCGGCGACCATCAGGTCGACATTGCGCAGGGTGCGCCGCTCGGGCGGTGGTGGGATCGCGCCCCAGGTCGAGACCAGTCCCCAGCTCGTCTTGAGTCCGAACACGCCGCAGGCATGGGCTGGCCAGCGGATCGAGCTGCCGAGATCGGAGCCGAGCTCGAAAGCGCTCATGCCGGTCGAAACCGCAGCCGCAGCCCCGCCCGATGAACCGCCGGGCGAGCGCGTCTCGTCCCATGGATTGTTGGTCACGCCATGGGCCGGGTTGTAGCTCTGGAAATCGCCTGAGAAGACCGGAACATTCGTCTTGCCTGTGATGACGGCGCCGGCCGCCCGCAACCTTGCCACGGCAGCCGCATCCTCCGTCGGCACACGCTCGCGATAGGCGGGTAGGCCGCCGGAAGAGGGTAGGCCCGCGACGTCGAAGGCATCCTTGATCGTGATCGGTAGCCCTTCGAGGGGCCTTGCCGTGCCATCGGCGAGCCGCGCATCCGATGTCTTCGCCATGGCGCGGGCGGCCTCGCGATCCTCCGCCACGATGGCATTGAGGCGCGGGTTCAGCGCATCGATGCGGGCGAATGTCGCTTCAAGCAGGTCGGTGGCGCTGAACCGGCGGGCAAGCAGCGCTTCGCGTAAGCGCGTGGCGGAGGCGGTCAGGTCGATGCCATCTGCCATGCCCGGTCACTCGGCATCGGCGGCGCGGGCGAGATCGCGCCAGGCCAGCACGAGCCGGTCGAGCTCGGCGAGATCGTCCGGGGCGAGCTTGCCGAGCGTGCTCGCGACGAATTCGCGCTGGGCGGCGATGCCGGCTTCGGCGAGGCGGCGGCCTTCCGGCGTCAGGTGCATCGCATAGGAGCGCCGGTCGCCGGCGATGGCGCGGCGCTCGACAAGCCCGGCCTGGACCAGCCGGTCGACCAGACCGGAGACATTGCCCTTGGTGACGTAAAGCCGCTCGGCGAGCTCGCTCTGGCTGATGCCCTCCTGCTCGGTCAGGGTCGAGAGCAGGTCGAATTGCGGGATCGAGAGGCCGAGTGTGCGGATGCGCCCGGTCATCTGCATTAGCATGCGCTGGTGCAATCGCATGAAGCGGAACCAGACCCGGTCCGGCTCCGTCGGGGCGTGTGGCACGATCTTCGGTGCGGACATGGCGTTTCCCCCCGCTCTTGAACGATCAGACCTAAACCATCTCGCGCGCGCAGGCGAGCCTTCGATGGGATGACTTCCCTTTCGCGGGAGGCCGTCGCTATCCTCCGTGATAAAATGATCTCGGGAGGACAAGCGCATGCTCGGCCTGATGCAGGACTGGCCCCTTCTGCTCCACCGCATCATCGACCACGCCGCCGTGCAGCACGGCACCCGCGAGGTGGTGAGTCGCGCCGTCGAGGATGGCGCGCTCCGACGACGCAGCTATGTCGATATCCGCAGCCGTGCGCTCAAGGTGGCCAAGCGCCTGCAGCGCGAGGGCATCGCCCTGGGTGATCGGGTTGCGACGCTCGCCTGGAACACCGACCGGCATCTCGAGCTCTGGTACGGCATCAGCGGCATCGGTGCGATCACGCATACCGTCAATCCGCGCCTGTTCCCGGAGCAGATCGCCTGGATCGTCAATCACGCCGAAGACCGTCTGCTCTTCCTCGACCTGACCTTCGTGCCGATGATCCAGGCGATCCAGGACAAGCTGCCGACGGTCGAGCGCTACATCATCCTGACCGATGCTGCGCATCTGCAGCAATGCGGCCTGAAGAACGCCGTCGCCTACGAGGATTGGCTGGCTGAGGTGGATGACGATTTCGCCTGGGGCCGCTTCGACGAGAACACCGCCGCCGGGCTCTGCTACACCTCGGGCACGACCGGCGGACCCAAGGGCGTGCTCTACTCGCATCGCTCGAACGTGCTGCATGCGCTCGCCTGCGCCGCGCCGGATTTCATGGGCCTGTCGGCGCGCGACACGGTGCTGCCGGTCGTGCCGCTCTTCCACGCCAATAGCTGGTCGCTGGCCTATTCAGCGCCGATGACCGGCGCCAAGCTGGTCATGCCCGGCGCAAAGCTCGACGGCCCCTCACTGCATCAGTTGCTGGAGGAGGAGGGCGTGACCATGACGGCGGCGGTGCCGACCGTCTGGCTCGGCCTCCTGCAGCATCTGGAGGCGACGGACGGCACGCTCTCGACGCTGAAGCGCGTCGTCATCGGCGGCTCTGCCTGCCCGCGGGCGATGACCGAGGTCTTCGAACGCAAATACGGCGTCGATGTCGCCCATGCCTGGGGCATGACCGAGATGAGCCCGCTCGGTTCCTTCTGCTCGATGAAGCCGGTCTACCAGGGGCTGGAGGGCGATGCGCTTTACGATCTCAAGGTGAAGCAGGGCCATCCGCCCTTCACGGTCGAGTTCCGCCTCACCGACGATGCCGGCGCGGACCTGCCCTGGGACGGCAAGACCTTCGGCCGGCTCAAGGTGCGTGGCCCGGCCGTCTCGGGCGCCTATTACCGCAACGAGGACGACATTCTCGACGATCACGGCTTCTTCGACACCGGCGACGTCGCGACCATCGATCCCGCCGGTTACATTCAGATCACCGACCGGTCGAAGGACGTGATCAAGTCGGGCGGCGAATGGATCTCCTCGATCGATCTCGAAAACCTCGCCGTCGGCCATCCCGATGTCGCGGAGGCCGCGGTGATCGGCGTCGCCCATCCGAAATGGGACGAGCGTCCCTTGCTGGTGATCGTGCCGAAGCCCGGCCGCACCCCGGGCAAGGACGAGATGCTCGCCTTCATGACCGGCAAGATCGCGAAATGGTGGCTGCCGGACGATGTCGTGCTGGTCGAGGCCATCCCCCACACCGCAACCGGCAAGATCCAGAAGACGAAGCTGCGCGAGATGTTCAGGGATTATCGTTTGCCGGGGTGAACCCTCCCGCCTTGAAACGCCAGCGGCGCCCGTGAGGGCGCCGCGCGTGTCGTATCCGAGGATGGTTCGGAGGCTCGT
>NZ_CAMFKW010000032.1 GCF_945957345.1 uncultured Allobosea sp.
AGACCTTTTTGGCCCGTGATTTTTCCGGCCGGGGCAGGTTCCCCGGCCTTTCTGCGTTCGAGCGATGCGATGATGGACAAGACTTTCGAACCGGCCGCCGTCGAGGCCCGGATCAGCAAGGCCTGGGACGAGGCCGAAGCCTTCAAGGCGGGCAGGGGCGCGGCCCCCGGCGCCGAGCCCTATTGCATCGTGATCCCGCCGCCGAACGTCACCGGCTCGCTGCATATGGGCCACGCGCTCAACAACACGCTGCAGGACGTGCTCTGCCGCTTCGAGCGCCTGCGCGGCAAGGACGTGCTCTGGCAGCCGGGCACCGACCATGCCGGCATCGCGACGCAGATGGTCGTCGAGCGCAAGCTCGCCGCCGAGAACCGCAGCGACCGCCGCAGCATGGGCCGCGAAGCCTTCCTCGCCGAGGTCTGGAAGTGGAAGGAGGAGTCGGGCGGGACGATCGTCAACCAGCTCCGCCGCCTCGGCGCCTCCTGCGACTGGTCGCGCGAGCGCTTCACCATGGACGAGGGACTCTCGGCCGCCGTCCTCAAGGTCTTCGTCGGCCTGCACAAGCAGGGCCTTGTCTACCGCGCCAAGCGGCTGGTGAACTGGGACCCGAAATTCCAGACCGCGATCTCGGATCTCGAAGTGCTGCAGGTCGAGAAGACCGGCACGTTCAAATGGCAACGCGACGGCGAGGACGCGTTCGACGCCACCAAGCTCGATAAGGCGCTGAGCCGCGACCCGAACGGCCACCTCTACTATTTCAACTACCCGCTCGAAGGCGCGACCTACGATGCGGACGACGCCTCGACCTTCATCACGGTCGCGACGACTCGGCCCGAGACCATGCTCGGCGATACCGGCGTCGCGGTGCACCCCGAGAACGAGACGATCGGCCACCTGATCGGCCGCAACGCCGTGCTGCCGCTGGTCGGCCGCGTCATCCCGATCTTCGGCGACGACTATGCCGATCCCGAGAAGGGCACCGGCGCGGTCAAGATCACGCCGGCGCATGATTTCAACGATTTCGAGGTCGGAAAGCGCCACCAGCTCGACGTCGTCAATATCCTCGACGGCGAGGCGCGCATCCTGCTCGCCGGCAACGAGGAGTTTCTCGCCGGTGCCAAGCCTGAAGCCGAGACGCTGGCGCTCGACGGCGCCGACCGCTTCGTCGCGCGCCGCCGCGTCGTCGAGATGATGGCCGCGCGCGGCCTGCTCGTGAAGGTCGAGCCGAACACCCATACCGTCCCGCATGGCGACCGCTCGGATGTCGTGATCGAGCCCTGGCTGACCGACCAGTGGTATGTCGACGTCAAGCCGCTGGCGCAGCGCTCGATCAAGGCCGTTCAGGACGGCCGCACCAAGTTCACGCCTGAGAACTGGACCAAGGTCTATTACGACTGGCTGGAGAATATCGAGCCCTGGTGCGTCTCGCGCCAGCTCTGGTGGGGCCACCAGATCCCGGCCTGGTACGGGCCGGATGGCGAAGTCTTCGTCGCCGAGTCGGAAGCCGAGGCGCAGACGCTCGCCATGGCGCATTACGGCGACACCGTCGCGCTGACGCGCGACGAGGATGTGCTCGACACCTGGTTCTCCTCGGCGCTCTGGCCGTTCTCGACGCTGGGCTGGCCCGAGCAGACGGCCGAGCTGAAGCACTATTACCCGACGGCGACGCTGGTCACCGCCTTCGACATCATCTTCTTCTGGGTCGCCCGGATGATGATGATGGGCCTCAACTTCATGGACGAGGTGCCGTTCAAGGACGTCTATATCCACGCCATCGTTCGCGACGAGAAGGGCGCGAAGATGTCGAAGTCGAAGGGCAACGTCATCGATCCGCTGACGCTCGTCGACAAATACGGCGCCGATGCGCTGCGCTTCACGCTGTCCGCCATGGCGGCGCAGGGCCGCGACATCAAGCTCAGCACGCAGCGCGTCGAGGGCTATCGCAACTTCGCAACCAAGATCTGGAACGCTGCGCGCTTCGCCGAGCTGAACGGCTGCGCCCGCGCCGAAGGTTTCGATCCGGCCGGCGTCAAGCAGCCCCTCAACCGCTGGATCCTCAGCGAGGCGGCGCAAGCCGCCGAGGACATCGCAGCCGGCATCCCGAGCTTCAAGTTCAACGAGGCGGCGGGCGCGGCCTATCGCTTCGTCTGGAACCAGTTCTGCGACTGGTATCTCGAACTCGCCAAGCCCGTGCTGCAAGGCGAGGGTGTCGATGCCGCCGCCCGCGCCGAGACGCAGGCGACGGTCGCTTACGTCATCGACCTGATTTGCCAGCTGCTGCACCCGTTCATGCCGTTCCTCACCGAGGAGCTCTGGGCGCAGAAGGCCGCGGCCGGCGCACCGCGCAAGCTCGCGGAGGGAGATGCCTCGCTGGTCTGCCTGACCCGCTGGACCGACCTCTCGACCCTCAAGGATACGGCAGCGGAGGCAGAGATCGGCTTCGTCGTCGACCTGATCTCGGACATCCGCTCGGTCCGCTCCGAGGTCAACGTGCCGGCCGGCACGCAGGCGCCGCTCGTCCTCGTCAATGCGTCCGCCGCGACGCGGGCGACAATCGAGAGCTGGCGCCCGATGATCGAGCGCCTCGCGCGCGTCTCCGACATCGCCTTCGAGACGGCGGCGCCGGCCCAGTCGGCCCAGATCATCGTGCGTGGCGAGGTCGCGGCGCTGCCGCTCGCCGGCCTGATCGATCTCGACGCCGAGCGTTCGCGCCTGACCAAGGAGCTCGCCAAGCTCGATCAGGATATCACGGTCGTCGAGAAGAAGCTCGGCAACCCCGATTTCATGGCGCGCGCGCCCGAGGAAATCGTCGAGGAGAATCGCGATCGCAAGGCCGCAGCCGAAGCCCGCAAGCTCAAGGTCGCGGAAGCTCTGGCGCGGCTGGCCTGAGATACCGCAGCCGGTATCCGGCGCGTGATCCGTCCCGTCATGCTCGCCCTTGTGGCGAGCATCCACGTCTTGAACACGGCATTGCATCGGCGAAGACGTGGATGGTCGGGACAAGCCCGACCATGACGCGGTTAGGTTGGGTGCTCATCGGCAACGACGCATTCCGGTCACGCCTCTGTCGTCAAATTGACGCTGGTTCAAGAGAGGACTCGCATTCTCTCGCGGACCCCGCTTAGATGCGCCTGACGCAAACCCGCCATGCAACGCGTGGTGGCTCAAGGACCGGCTGTTCAGAACCCATGCTCAAGCGAGCTTATGACTGGTGCGTTTCATACGCCTCCCATCCTGCGGCCCCGTGGCTGCTCTTCGGCATCACCTTCATCGAAAGCTCGTTCAGCCCGCTTCCGCCGATTCCGCTGCTGATTCCCATGTGCATCGCCCGTCCGGACCGGGCCTGGTTCTATGCCGGCATCTGCTCGCTCGGCGCCGTGCTCGGCGGCTATCTCGGCTATGCCATCGGCGCGCTGCTCTATGAGTCGGTCGGCGCCTGGCTGATCGGCATCTACGGCCTGCAGGACAAGGCCGCCAGCCTGATCGCGACTTCGCAGGACTACTGGTTCTGGGTGCTCGTCACCAAGGGCCTGACGCCAATCCCGTTCAAGATCGTCACGATCATGTCCGGCTTCCTGCATTTCGACCTGTGGAAGTTCACCATCGGCATGGTCGTCTCGCGCACCAGCTTCTTCCTGATGATCGCGGTGGCCCTGCGCTTCTACGGCGACGACATCCGCATCTTCATCGAGAAGCATCTGCCGATGGTGGCGCTGGCCCTGCTCGTGGTCGTCGTCGGTGGCTTCTTCATCCTGCCGATGGTGCTCTGAACGGCCGTTACGTCACTCGCCGACCCAGGTTTTGTGACATCGGCGCAACACACGGATGGGAACGGTGACCGGCACCGTTCCTGCGGCCATGATCGCCGCGAAGCCGCCACAAACGAAGCCCAGCAAAACACTGCGTTAAGTGCCTGAGATATATCAAAATCAGGGGTAACGCGCGGAGCCTGGCAGGGTTCCGGACGTTTTTCGGGATTTCGGGGGCGTGATTGCTCCGGACAGGCAGGGCGTGGCACATCTTCGCGCCGTGCTGGTCGGGGACAGGGCGAGTGGCGATGGACGGGCGTGTGTACGACAAGTCGAGGCTGCCGAGCCGCCATGTGAGCGTCGGCCCGGCCAAGGCCCCGCACCGTTCCTATTATTACGCGATGGGCATGACCGCGAAGCAGATCGCGCAGCCCTTCGTCGGCGTCGCCTCCTGCTGGAACGAGGCCGCCCCCTGCAACATCTCGCTGATGCGCCAGGCCCAGGCTGTGAAGAAGGGCGTGGCCTCCGCCAGTGGCACGCCGCGCGAGTTCTGCACGATCACCGTGACCGACGGCATCGCCATGGGCCACCAGGGCATGAAGTCGTCGCTGGCCTCGCGCGAGGTCATCGCCGACTCGGTCGAGCTCACCATGCGCGGCCATTGCTATGATGCGCTTGTTGGCCTCGCCGGCTGCGACAAGTCGCTGCCCGGCATGATGATGGCGATGGTGCGCCTTAACGTGCCGTCGATCTTCATCTATGGCGGCTCGATCCTGCCCGGCAACTTCAAGGGCCGTCCGGTCACCGTGCAGGACGTGTTCGAGGCCGTCGGCAAGCACTCGGTCGGCGCCATGTCGGACGAGGACCTGAAGGAGCTCGAGGAGGTCGCTTGCCCGTCCTCCGGCTCCTGCGGCGCCCAGTTCACCGCCAATACCATGGCGACCGTCGCCGAGGCGATTGGCCTCGCGCTGCCCTATAGCTGCGGCGCGCCGGCGCCCTACGACGTCCGTGACACCTTCTGCTACACCGCCGGCGAGATGGTGATGGAGCTGATCGCGCGGAACATCCGCCCGCGCGACATCGTCACCCGCAAGGCGCTGGAAAACGCCGCGATGGTCGTCGCCGCGACCGGCGGCTCGACCAACGGCGCGCTGCACCTCCCGGCGATCGCGCATGAATGCGGTATCGATTTCGACCTGTTCGAGGTCGCCGAGATCTTCAAGAAGACGCCCTATATCGCCGACCTGAAGCCGGGCGGGAAATACGTCGCCAAGGACATGTTCGAGGTCGGCGGCATCCCGCTGGTGATGAAGAGCCTGCTGGATGCCGGCTATCTGCACGGCGACTGCATGACCGTCACCGGACGTACCATCGCCGAGAACATGGCCTCGGTGAAGTGGAACGACCAGCAGGACGTGGTCTACCGCGCAGACAAGCCGATCACGGTTACTGGCGGTGTCGTCGGACTGCAGGGCAATCTCGCGCCGGAAGGCGCAATCGTGAAGATCGCCGGCATGCCGGAGGATCAGCTCGTCTTCACCGGCCCGGCCCGCTGCTTCGACCGCGAAGAAGATGCCTTCGAGGCGGTCAAGAACCGGACCTACAAGGAAGGCGATGTGCTCGTTATCCGCTACGAGGGCCCGAAAGGCGGCCCCGGCATGCGCGAGATGCTGGCGACCACCGCTGCGCTCTACGGCCAGGGGATGGGCGACAAGGTCGCGCTCATCACCGATGGCCGCTTCTCGGGCGCGACCCGCGGCTTCTGCGTCGGCCATGTCGGGCCTGAAGCCGCCGTCGGTGGCCCGATCGGCCTGATCCGCGACGGCGACATCATCGAACTCGACGCCATCACAGGAAAGCTCGCAGTCCGCCTTTCTGATGCCGAACTTGAAGCGCGTCGTAAGGACTGGAAACCGCGGAAGACCGACTACAATTCCGGCGTGCTGTGGAAATACGCGCAGACGGTCGGCTCCGCCAAAGGCGGCGCCGTCACCCACCCAGGAGGGGCGGCCGAAACCCATTGCTATGCGGATATCTAGCTCGATCATAGCATGCCTGTTCCTGATGCTCGGCGGCCCGCAGGTCGCCCTGGCGCAGGATTTCTCAGGCTCGAAGCCGCTGCTGCCGCCGCGCGCCATTCCGGGCGGGGCGCTGCCGGAGCCGGAGGATTCCGTCCCGGGCGGTCCGGGCGCGGCTGCCGTCGCTCCCGGCCCCGATACGCCCACGGCCCATACGGCGCTGCCGCTCGTGCCCTTCACCAGCGCGCGCGACGCGTTGAAGGCCTGGATGCGCGACTCGACCGCCGGCAACAAGGTCGGCGCCGTCCGCGCGCTCGAATACGCGGCCTCGCAGGGCCATCTCACGGCGCAGTACAAGCTCGGTAGGATGTATGCCGGCGGCGAGGGCGTCCCGGCCAATGATCTCAAGGCCTTCGAGTATTTCTCGAAGATTGCGGACGAGAATGCCGACGCGATGCCCGGTACGGCCGATGCCCGGCTCGTCGGCAGCGCCTTCGTGGCGCTCGGCAACTATTTCTCGGATGGAATCAAGGGCAGCTATGTGAAGCCCAATCCCGACCGGGCCTTCGACATGTTCCACTACGCCGCCTCCTATTTCGGCGATCCGGACGGCCAATACAATCTCGCCCGCCTCTACATGACCGGGCAGGGTGCCAGCCGCGATCCGCGCCAGGCGGCGCGCTGGATGAAGCTCGCGGCCGAGAAGGGCCATGCGCCGGCCCGCGCCGCCTTCGGCGAGATGCTGCTGCGCGGCGGCGAGGGCGTGCCCCGCCAGCCGGTGCTGGGCCTGATGTGGCTCGCCATGGCCCGCGAGGGTGCAGACCCGGCCCGCGAGGCCTGGATCATCGAGCGGCATGACCTGGCCTTCGCGGCGGCTTCGGCCAGCGATCGTTCAGCGGCGCTCGCCCTGATCGAGCGTCAGCACCTGCTGAACTCGCGCGGTGGCAACGCGGCCCAGAACTGAGGCTGATCGCCGTCATTCTCCGGCGAAGCGTCGCTTCGACCCGAGAATATCATGACAAGAATGCGTTGGTTTTCGAGATGCTCACGGCTCGAGCCCGAGCATGACGACCGGTTGCAGCCCTCAGTGCAAGTCTATCATCACCGGGACGTGGTCCGAGGGCTTGTCCCAGCCGCGGACATGTTTTGCGATCTTGACGCCCGCGAGCCGGTCCGCCGCCTGGGGCGAAAGCAGCAGGTGATCGATGCGGATGCCGTTGTTCCGCTGCCAGGCGCCGGCCTGATAATCCCAGAACGTATAGAGCCCGGGCGCATCGGAGGTGCTGCGCAGCGCCTCGGTCAGGCCGAGATTCAGAAGGTCGCGGAAGGCGGCCCGTGTCTGCGGCAGGAACAGCGCATCGCTCACCCAGGCGGCCGGATCGCGGGCGTCGCGCGGCTCGGGGATGACGTTGTAGTCGCCCGCCAGCACCAGCGGCTCCTCATGCTCCATCAGCATCCGGGCATGGGCGGTGAGCCGCTGCATCCAGCCGAGCTTGTAGGGGTACTTCTCGGTATTCGGCGGGTTGCCGTTCGGCAGGTAGATCGAGGCGACGCGGACCACGCCGTCGCCGAGCGGCAGCACACCTTCGAGATAGCGCGCCTGCTCGTCGCCCTCGTCGCCCGGCAGGCCGCGCCGGACATCCTCCAGTCGCGAGCGGCTCAGGATCGCGACGCCGTTGAAGGTCTTCTGCCCGTGGGTCTCGACCTGCCAGCCGGCCGCCTCTATCTCGGCGCGTGGGAAATCAGCATCCACGCACTTGATCTCCTGCAGGCAGAGCGCATCGGGCTCGGCCTCCTTCAGGAAATCGAGGAGATGGCCGAGGCGCTGCCTGACCGAATTGACGTTCCAGGTGGCGATCCGCACGAGACGCTCCGATTCAGACGAGCCGCAGGATAAGCGGCACGGTCGCCGCCAAGGCAAGACCGCAAACGAAAAACTCCCCGCATTGCTGCGGGGAGTCCTTGTCTGCGATCGCGCTGTCGCCTGCTGTCAGGGGCAGGCGCGGACGACGCCGCCAGCGGCGATATAGGTCCCGGTCTCCGGGTTGTAGCTGCGGAAGCGGCGCGAGCAGTAGGCAACCGCATCGGTGTCCTCGACGCTGTAGCCATAGGCGCGCGGCACCGGCCGGGCATAGACCACCGGCGGCGCGACATAGACCGGCTCCGGCTCGTAATAGACCGCCGGGGGCGGGGCGGCCAATGCGCCGGCGGCAAGCGCGCCGCCGAGGATGCCGGCCGCGATGCCGGCGCCGACGGCCGGGCCGCGGCGATAATAGCCGTAGCGGCGATAGTACTGCACGTTCTGGACGAGATCGCTGCCGGGCTGTGCGGTCGCGACGGCCGAGGTCGCGGGAGCCAGCGGGGCAGCCGAAGCTGGAATGGCAAGTAAGGTGCCGCCGGCAAGGGCGGCAGCGACGGCGAGCGTCCTGATCATGTCGAAACTCCTCTGCGATACCTGGCGAGCGGAACTCCGCATGTTCCCCCGTTTGGATTCAAATGTAGCGGTCCCGTGACCACAGGGGAAGCTAGCAGTCAATCCGGGCATAAATGGGCCGTCACGCTCCCGTCGCTTTTGCCCTCGAAAGCAACGCGGTGCCGCTTGCGCAGATGGATTTTCCCCGCCATCTAGCGTTTCACCCACAGACCGACACTCTGCTTGAAAGGATCGGAACCCGACCATGGCGCAACCGCGCGATCCGTCCGCCCAGTCAGCTGCGCTCGCTGCGATGAGGCCGCTGCCGGCCCTCATCTTCAGCTCCCGCTGGCTGCAGCTGCCGCTCTATCTCGGCCTCATCGTGGCGCAATGCGTCTACGTCTTCCTGTTCCTCAAGGAACTCTGGCACCTGATCAGCCACGCCACCTCCTTCAGCGAGCAGCAGATCATGCTGGTCGTGCTGGGGCTGATCGACGTGGTGATGATCTCCAATCTGCTGATCATGGTGATCGTCGGCGGCTACGAGACCTTCGTCTCGCGGCTGCAGCTGCAGGGCCATCCCGACCAGCCGGAATGGCTGAGCCACGTCAATGCCAGCGTGCTCAAGATCAAGCTCGCCATGGCGATCATAGGAATCTCGTCGATCCACTTGCTCAGGACCTTCATCGAGGCTGGCAATATCGGCATCGAAGGCAAGGCGAACTACACCGAGACCGGCGTCCTGCTGCAGACGCTGATCCATGTGGTCTTCATCCTCTCTGCCCTCGGCATCGCCTGGGTCGACCGGATGTCGGCCAGTCCCGCCAAGGGACACTGAGAACGGCCTTTCGAAACAGAAGCGCCCCGCCGATCCGGCGGGGCGTTTTGCTTTTGGGGCGGTGGACCGGAGAACCTTACTGGCCGCGCCCGGTCCGGGCGGCGAAGCGGATTGCTTCCTCGGCGGCGCGGAACAGGGCCTTGGCCTTGTTGATGCACTCCTCCTGCTCGGAGGCGGGGCTCGAATCGTAGACGATGCCGGCGCCGGCCTGGACATGCATACGCCCGTCCTTGACCACCGCCGTACGCAGCACGATGCAGGTGTCCATCTCGCCATTGGCGCCAAAATAACCGATGCAGCCGGCATAGGCGCCGCGCGCATCGCGCTCCAGCTCGTCGATGATCTCCATCGCCCGGACCTTCGGCGCACCCGACACCGTCCCGGCCGGGAAGCCGGCGATGAGGGCGCCGAGTGAATCGTGCTTCGGGTCGATCCTGCCTTCGACATTCGAGACGATGTGCATCACCTGGCTGTAGCGCTCGATGAAGAACGAATCGGTGACCTTGACCGTGCCGATCTCGGCGACGCGGCCGACATCGTTGCGCCCGAGATCGAGCAGCATCAGGTGCTCGGCGCGTTCCTTCGGATCGGCCAGAAGCTCCTCAGCCAGGGCGTTGTCCTCGGCCTCGGTCGCGCCGCGCCGCCGCGTGCCGGCGATCGGCCGGATCGTGACTGTGTCGTCGCGCAGGCGCACCAGGATCTCGGGGCTCGAGCAGACGATCTGGAAACCGCCGAAATCGAGATAGCAGAGGAAGGGCGCCGGATTGACCCGCCGGAGCGCCCGATAGAGCGCGAAAGGCGGCAGGGCGAAGGGCGCCTCGAAGCGCTGCGACAGCACGACCTGGAAGATGTCGCCGGCGCGGATGTACTCCTTCGCCTTGTCGACCATCTCGAGATACTCGGCCTCGCTCGTATTCGAGGTGGTGGCCGGCTCCGGCAGGTTGGCGATGTCGATCTCGGCCTCGGCGGGCAGGGCGCCTTCCAGCGCCTGCACCACGGCCTCCAGCCGCTCCTGCGCCCGCTCAAAGGCATGGCGCGCGCCGACGCCCGGCATATGCCGGACGGGCGTGACGACATGAATCTCGTCGCGCACCGCGTCGAACACCACCATCAAGGTCGGCCGCGTCAGGATGGCGTCTGGCACCCCGGTGCCGGTCTCCTTCGGCTCGGGCAGGCGCTCCATCAGACGCACCATGTCGTAGCCGAGATAGCCGAATACGCCGGAGGCCATCGGCGGCAGCCCCTCGGCTTCCGGAATGGCGCTCTCTTCGAGCAGGGCCCGCAGGCTTTCGAAGGCCGGGCGCGGATCGTCGAGGAAGGTTTCGCCCAGCGCCGTCCGACAGAGCGAGGCCTGGCCGTGATGGCAGCGCCAGATCAGGTCCGGCTCCAGCCCGATCATCGAGTAGCGGCCACGCACGGCGCCGCCCTCGACCGATTCGAGCAGGAAGGCAGGGCCGGTCGTGGCATGGCGCAGCTTCAGGAAGGCGGCGACCGGCGTTTCGCAATCGCCGACCAGCACCTGCCGCAGCAATTGCGGGGCGCCGGTCTCGTAGGTCTGCGCGAAGCGCTCGAAATCCGGGAGCGGCTGCATCGTCAGTTCTGCGCCCCGCCCGTCGCGTTGCGGAAGGCGGCCTCGTTGATGCTGACGCCGAGCTCGGCCTGCCGCTTCGCGACATATTGCAGCATGATGTCCTCGCCGACGCTCTGCGAGAGCAGGCGCTCGAAATTGCCGGCCTCCTGCGTGGTGCGGACATAAGGCGCAACGGTGGCCGAATCGACCTTGAACAGGATGCGCGATCCATCGGCCCCGGCGGCCGAGCCGCTCTTGCCCGCGGCGGTGCCGAAGACCTGAGCGACGACCGTGCCCGGCAGCTCGGGACGCTGGTCCTGCCGGCCGATATCGGCGGCGGTCTCGATGGTCAGCCCGGCCGAGGCCGCGACCACGTCGAAGCTCTCGCCCTTGTCGAGCCGCTCCGAAAGCTCGCGCGCCTTGGTGGAAAGCCTGGATGCAGTCTCGTCGGCGCGCCACCGCTTCTCGACCTCGGCCTTGACCTCGTCGAAGCTGCGCTCGCGCGCCGGGTCGATCTTGGTGACGTCGAACCAGACATAGCCGGTATCGCGGCCCAGGCGGATCGCCTCGTTGTCGACGCCGATATCCGAGCGGAAGATCGCCTGGAGCGTGGCGTCGCCACCCGGCAGCGCCTCCTCCTTCGCGCCGTCGGGACGCGTGAGGCTCGCGCTCATCGGGCCGGCATTGCGCAGCTTGAGATTGAGCTCCTTGGCGATCTCGGCGAGCGGCCGGGCCGAGGCGCGCTGATCCTCGATCTTGTCATGCAGCTCGGTGACCTGGGCAGCGGCGCGGCTGGTCGCCAGCTCCTTCTTCACCTCGGCTTCGACCTCCTCGAACGGGCGGACATGCGCGGCGTCGATCTTGGTCACGCGCAGCAGCACAGTGCCGAACGAGCCTTTGACCGGGGCGCTGACGGCGCCTTCCTCCAGTGCGAAAGCGGCATCACGCACGACGGGGTCGATCATCTGTTCGCGGGTGAAAGTGCCCAGCGTCAGATCGTTGAAAGCGACGTTCCGCTCGGTCGCGATCTCGTCGAAGGTCTCGCCGCCGTCGATCTTGGCCTTGGCGGCCTTCGCTTCCTCTTCGTTCGGGAACTGGATCTGCTGCACGGTGCGCGTCTCGACCGCGGTGAAGCGCTGCGCCTTCGTCGCCTCGTAGCGCGCCTTGGCGTCAGCATCCGTGATCTTGGCCGGGTCGGCCAGTGTCTCGGCGGTGATCGAGAGGATGGCGGCGCTGCGGAACTCCGGCGCGCGGAAGGCGATCTTGCGGTCGTTGAAGAAGGTCTTGAGCTGGTCCTCGCTCGGCGCCGCGATCTCGCCGGCCGCGCTTGCGGGCATGCGGGCGAAGGTGATCGAGCGCTTCTCGTTGCGCAGGCGGTTGCCGACCTCCTGCAGCGCGACCGGAGCGATGAGGCCGCCGGTCAGCATCTCGGAAAGCTGCTGACGCAGGATGGTCGAGCGCTGGAGCGCGACATAGCTCTGCTCGGTATAGCCGTTCGAGCGCAGCAGCTCGTTGAAGCGGGCGGGCGAGAACTGCCCCGCAGCGTCGCGGAAGACCTGGTCGTCGAAGATCAGGTTGCGGATCGTCTCGTCGGAGACGGCGAGCCGCATGCTCTGCGCCGTCTGGTCGAGCGTCGACTCGGTGAGCAGGCGGGAG
Source organism: uncultured Allobosea sp. (assembly GCF_945957345.1). Classification (GTDB taxonomy): domain Bacteria; phylum Pseudomonadota; class Alphaproteobacteria; order Rhizobiales; family Beijerinckiaceae; genus Allobosea. The sequence continues at coordinate 12,245 of NZ_CAMFKW010000032.1, forward strand.
AGCACCTGCCGGTCGAGGCCCAGGGCACGCGCCATCTCCGGCGAGATCTGGCGGCGCTGCTGGCGGATCAGGTTCTGGATCTCGTTCTGATAGGCCGTGCGCATCTGCTCGACGCCGATCTCGGCTTTGCCGATCTTGGCCACCTCGTTGCGGCCATAGCCGCGGAAGATGTCGCCGACGCCCCAGATGGCGAAGGCGAGGATCAGGATGCCGAACAGGACACTGATGACGAGCTTGCCGAGCAAACCCTGACTCGCCTTGCGGATGCCCTGCATCATCATGGAAGCTGTCTTTCCCTGAACCTGTTCACGGCGCGCAAACGAGCCCGCGCGCGTATTTTCCGGCGCTGCTTATAGGAACCGTCGGCGAAAGCCGCAATCGTCGTCGCAGTCCGATGCGGAGTTGCACGCGATTGCGGCGCCGGCCGGGCGTTGCTAGAGCCGGGATAACGAATTTCGGAGGATCGACGTGACGCGCAGCATCAAGCCGCTGGTGGCGGGCAACTGGAAGATGAACGGCCTGAAGGCCGACCTCGCCATCGCGGCTGGGGTGGCCAAGGGCTACGACGCCGCGCTGAAGCCGAGCGTCGACCTCGCCATCTGCCCGCCCGCCAGCCTTCTGTTCGCCGCGACGGCAGCCCTGATCGGCTCGCGGATCGCGACCGGCGGGCAGGATTGCAGCACGCAAGGCTCCGGCGCCTTCACCGGCGAGGTCTCCGCGGCGATGCTGGCCGATGCCGGTGCCAGTTTCTGCATCGTCGGCCATTCCGAGCGCCGCACGCTCCATGGCGAGACCAACGCCACGGTCAAGGCCAAGGCCGAGGCTGCGCAGAAGGCCTTGCTGTTGCCGATCGTCTGCGTCGGCGAGACCAAGGACGAGCGCGAGGCCGGCAAGGCGCTGGCGGTGGTCAAGAAGCAGCTGCGCGGCTCGGTGCCGGACGGCGCGACGCCTGCGACGCTCGTCGTCGCCTACGAGCCGGTCTGGGCGATCGGCACGGGCCTGACGCCGACCGCGGCCGATGTCGCCGAGATGCATGAGGCGATCCGCGCCGAACTCGGCCGCCTGCTGGGAAAGCAGGCCGCTGCCGGCGTGCGCCTGCTCTATGGCGGCTCGGTGAAGCCTTCGAATGCCGCCGAACTGATGAATGTCGCCAATGTCGACGGGGCGCTCGTCGGCGGCGCCAGCCTCAAGGCCGAAGAATTCCTGGCGATCGCCCGCGCCTGCGCCGGCTGAACACGCCCGACTTGAATAGGCCGGCGCACAGGGGTGGCGCTGCCGGCTCACGCATGTTATGTGCCCCGCCGAATTCGCCTCGACTTTCGAGGAGGAGCGGGTGGCCCTTGGCGGCGGCCCGCGCCATGCCCATTTCGTGAGACCATGCAGAACGTTCTCATCGTCATCCACCTGATCATCGTCGTCGCCCTCGTCGGCGTCGTGCTGCTGCAGCGCTCCGAAGGTGGCGGCCTCGGCATGGGCTCCGGCGGCGGAGGCGGCGTCGGCGGCTTCATGACCGGCCGCGGCCAGGCCAATGCCCTGACGCGCGCGACCGCGATTCTCGCCGGCCTGTTCTTCCTGACCTCGATCGTGCTGGCGGTGATGGCCACGCGCGGCCGCGTCCAGCGCTCGATCATCGACGGGGCGCCCGCGACCTCTGCTCCGGCCACGCCCGGCGCGCCTGCCGGTCCGAGCGCCCCGAATGCCGGCGGCGTCCTCGACCAGCTCCGCCAGATGCAGAACCAGAATCAGGGCGGCGCCCAGCCGCCGACGCCGCCAGCGGCGCCGCAGCAATAAGATGGGGCAGGGCCGGGAAACCGGCCCTTCTCTTTTGAGTATGGAGGGGCCGGGCGACCGGCCTTCTCTTTTGTGGACAAGCGCGCAGGGCAAGGCGGGACTGCTCAGAACGCGCTTAGCGAATCGAACCCGTGGCGATAGAGGTGACCTCCCATGACGCGGTATGTTTTCGTCACCGGCGGCGTGGTGTCCTCGCTTGGCAAAGGCTTGGCGGCGGCGGCTCTCGCAGCCCTTCTCCAGGCTCGCGGCCATACGGTCCGCTTGCGCAAGCTCGACCCCTACCTGAACGTCGATCCGGGCACGATGAGCCCGTATCAGCACGGTGAGGTGTTCGTCACCGACGACGGTGCCGAGACCGATCTCGACCTCGGCCATTACGAGCGCTTCACTGGCCGGCCCTGCAACAAGGGCGACAACATCACCACCGGCCGCATCTACATGGACATCCTGACCAAGGAGCGCCGGGGCGACTATCTCGGCGCGACCATCCAGGTCGTTCCGCATGTCACCAATGCCATCAAGGAATTCATCCTGACCGGCAACGAGGGCTACGACTTCACGCTGGTCGAGATCGGCGGCACGGTCGGCGACATCGAGAGCCTGCCCTTCCTGGAAGCCATCCGCCAGACCAACCAGCAGCTCCCGCGCGGCCAATGCATCTTCGTGCACCTGACGCTGCTGCCCTATATTCCGACCGCAGGTGAGCTGAAGACCAAGCCGACCCAGCATTCGGTTGCCGAATTGCGCTCGATCGGCATCCAGCCTGACATCCTGCTGTGCCGCACCGACCGCGAGATCCCGCGCGAGGAGCGCCGCAAGCTCGCGCTGTTCTGCAATGTCCGCGAGACCGCCGTGATCGAGGCCCGCGACGTCGCTTCGATCTATGACGTGCCGCTGTCCTATCATGCGGAAGGGCTCGATACCGAGGTGCTCGCCGCCTTCGGGATGGACGCCAAGGCGGAGCCCGACGTCACCGGCTGGAAGCGCATCTCCGAGCGCGTGAAGAACCCCGAGGGCGAGGTTACCATCGCCGTCGTCGGCAAGTACACGGGGATGAAGGACGCCTATAAGTCCCTCATCGAGGCGCTGACCCATGGTGGCATCGCCAACAATGTGAAGGTCAATCTCGACTGGATCGAGTCCGAGGTCTTCGAGAAGGAGGACCCGGCGCCCTTCCTCGAGCATGTCCACGGCATCCTCGTGCCCGGCGGCTTCGGCCATCGCGGCGCCGAGGGCAAGATCAAGGCGGCGACCTTCGCGAGGCAGCACAATGTGCCGTATTTCGGCATCTGCTTCGGCATGCAGATGGCCGTGATCGAGGCGGCCCGCTCGCTCGCCGGCATCGAGAACGCCAACTCGACCGAGTTCGGCCCGACACAGGAGCCGGTCGTCGGCCTGATGACCGAATGGATGCGCGGTAACGAGCTGGAAGAGCGCGCGGCTGGCGGCAATCTCGGCGGCACGATGCGGCTTGGCGCCTATGCCTCGACGCTCGCGGCCGGCTCTAAGATCGCCGGGATCTACGGCTCGACCGAGATTTCCGAACGCCATCGCCACCGCTACGAGGTCAACATGGGCTATCGCGAGCAGCTCGAAGCCAAGGGCCTGCGCTTCGCTGGCCTCTCCCCTGACGGCCTGCTGCCCGAGACGGTCGAATATCCCGACCATCCCTGGTTCATCGGCGTGCAGTATCACCCCGAGTTGAAGTCGCGCCCCTTCGAGCCGCACCCTCTCTTCGCCAGCTTCATCGAGGCTGCGAAGGCGCAGAGCCGCCTGGTCTGATTCAGGGTTCGCCGAGCCGCACCGCTGTCCAAGGTAGTCGGTGCTGCTCGAACACCGCCTTGGTCGGCCCGGGAAAGTCCGGGTCGGCAAAGGCGCCGATCGCGACCGCCACGAGTTCCGGCTTGCGCGACGGCTCCCAGAACACCGTGCTCCCGCAAACCGGGCAGAAGTGGTGGAGCACGCGATGGCCGCTATCGGCCGGGCGCTCGTAATCGCTGAAACGCCCAGATATCGTGATCGCATCACGCCCAAAGAAGGCGGCGACGCCATAGGCGCTTCCCGTCCGTCGTTGGCATTCGCGGCAATGGCAGAGCGCGACGAGCGCCGGTTCGCCTGAACAGGCGATGCGCAATTGCCCGCAGCTGCAGCGGGCTTCCCGGTTCTTCATCTCTCGCATCCTCCTTTTAGATGACGGCTTGTGCGGCTTTCGCGTTAGCCTGACTATGTGGCATCGCGGACTGGGAGTCCGCGCGACGGCACGGGCAGGGCGGCATGACGATCTCGATGGCGGGCCTGCCCGCATTCCTCCTCTATTTCGTCGTCGGCGCGGCCCTGATTGCCGCCTTCTCCGCGCTCTATCTGCGCATGACGCCGCATGACGAGATCGCCTTGATCCGCGGCGGCAATCTCTCGGCAGCGGTCGCGCTCGGCGGCAATGTCGTCGGCTTCTCACTGCCGCTGGAGCAGGCGATCTCGCAGGCCAGCAGCATTCCTGACTGCGTGCTCTGGGCGCTCGCCGCGATGATTATCCAGTTCATCGCCTATGGCGTCGCGCGCCTTCTCATTCCCCAACTGTCGCAGAAAATCGAGAACGACAATCTGCCCTCCGCGGTCATGCTCGCAGTGATCGCCGTCGTCTCCGGGACGCTGGCCGCTGCCAGCATGACGGAATGAGGCGGCGATGAAACGCTCCACGCAGATCGGGCTCGGGGCCGCCGGCGTTCTCCTCGTCGCCACCGTCTGGTCGATGACATCAGACAGCCAGGAGGAGAACCTCGTCTATAACAGCCTGAGCGACTGCCGGGCGGCCGGGCAACTCACCGCCCAGCAATGCGAGACTGCCTTTTCGGAAGCGACCGCAACGCGCCTCAAGGACGCGCCGAAATTCCAGAGCCAGAGCGCCTGCGAGACGCAATACGGTGCCAATGGCTGTGGTTCGGCGTCCATCGGCGGCGCGCAGTATTTCATCCCGGCCCTCGCCGGCTTCATGCTCGCGCGGGGTCTCGCCGGAGGCCCGGCGCAGCCCCTGATGCCGCCGACCGCCGCTGCCTGCCCACCGGGCTCGACTTTGCCGGAATGCCAGCAGGCGCGCGCCGCGTCATCGTCTTCGGGCTCCTCGGGCTCTTCGGGCGGGAGCAGTGGCTATTTCGGCAGCCGCTCGCGCGCCTATTCCACCACGACGGGGAGCACCGTCAAAGCCGCTTTCGCCGGAGGCTCTCGCGCAGGCAGCGTCTCGACGACCAGCGCGGCCTCGCGCGGCGGCTTCGGCTCGACCGCGCGCTCCTTCTCCTCGCATTCCTCGTCCTGACATGCGCCGCGTCACGCTTCCGCCGCGCCCGGACTGGGTCGAACAGGTCGAACGCCTCGGCTTCGCCTTTCACACCATCGACGGCGAGACCTATTGGGACGAGAGCGTGGCCTTCGCCTTCACGCTGGAGGAGATCGAGCGCGATATCGAGGGGCCGACCGACGCGATCGAGCAGCTCTGCTTCGCCTTCATAGAGAAGGCGCTCGACAGCGAAGAGATCCTGACCAGGCTCGCGATTCCCGCCGAGCACTGGGGCTATGTCCGCGACAGCTGGCAACGCGGCGAGCGCAATCTCTATGGCAGGCTCGATCTCGCCTATGACGGGCGCGGGCCGGCGAAGCTGCTCGAATACAACGCCGATACGCCGACCGCCCTCTTCGAATCGAGCGTCGTGCAATGGGACTGGCTGGAGCAGGCGATGGCGCGAGGCGCGATCCCGCGCGGCAGCGACCAGTTCAATTCACTGCATGAACGCCTGATCGCGGCCTTCAAAGACCTGCGCGAGCCCTCGCCCTATCGCCTGCACCTGACCTGCGTACAAGGCAGCCCGGAAGACAAGGGCACGGTCGACTATCTCGCCGACTGCGCCGTGCAGGCCGGGCTCGATGCGCGCTTCACCTATATCGAGGAACTCGGGCTGCTCAGCGACGGACGCTTCTGCGACGGCGCCAATCAGCCAATCGAGACCCTGTTCAAGCTCTATCCTTGGGAATGGATGTTCCGGGAGAGCTACGGCAAGGCGCTGGCCGGCTCGGGCTGCCAGTTCATCGAGCCGCCCTGGAAGGCGATCCTCTCCAACAAGGGCCTGCTCGCCTGTCTCTGGGAGATGGAGCCGGGCCATCCCAATCTCCTGCCGGCCTTCTTCGAGGGCGATCCGCGCTGCGCCACACTCTCGCCCCGCCATGTCCGCAAGCCGCTCTATTCGCGCGAGGGCGCCAATGTCACGCTCATGGAACGCGGCCGCGTGCTCGACAGCGACGACGGCCCTTATGGCGCCGAGGGGCATGTCCTGCAGGATGCGGCGACCAACCTGTTCTCCGCCGAGGGCAAATACGCCGTGCTCGGCTCCTGGCTCGTCGCCTCGCAGGCCTGTGGGCTCTGCGTCCGCGAGGACGCCTCGCCAATCACAAAGAACACCTCGCGCTTCCTGCCGCACTATATCGAGCCCTGAACGCGCGACATGACCGCGCCTTGATCTGTGCTAGCCTTGGGCTCCGATACGCCTGTCGACGGAGCCTGCCATGTCTGCAAACGCCTCAACGCCCCGCGGTCTCGACCATCTCGTCATCGGCGTCCGCGACCTCGATGCCGCCTGGCACTTCTACGAGAAGCTCGGCTTCCGTGTCGGCGCCCGCAACCGCCATCCCTGGGGCACCGAGAACCGGATCGTGCAGTTCCCGGGCTCCTTCCTCGAACTGGTGACGATCGCCGATGACGCGGCCATTCCGCCGCATGGCGAGCGCCGCTTCTCCTTCGGCGCCTTCGTGCGGCAGGCGCTGGCGGAACAGGGCGAGGGGCTCTCCATGCTGGTGCTGGAGAGCAAAGACGCCAAGGCCGATGCTGCCGCTTTCAAGGCGCAGGGCATCGGTGATTTCGAGCCCTTCTTCTTCGAGCGCCGGGCAAGGCGGCCGGATGGCAGCGATGTCCGCGTCGCCTTCGAACTCGCCTTCGCCGCCGATTCGCGCGCGCCGGAATGCGGCTTCTTCGTTTGCCAGCAGCTGGAACCGCAGAATTTCTGGAACCCCGAGTTCCAGCAGCATCCGAACGGCGCGACGGCGCTCTCAGCCGCCGTGATGCTGGCGGAGGAGCCGGCCTTCCACCGCGGTTTCCTCTCGGCCTTCAGTGGCGGCGCCGAGGTGCTGGAAGGCAACGAGGATTATGTGCTCGCCCTGCCGCGGGGGCGCATCGACGTGCTCGACCCCGAGGCCGCGCAGGGGGCCTATCTCGTCGAGCCGGATACGACCCCCGCCCGCTTCCTGGGGTTCTGCGTCTCGGTGCCCGATCTCGAAGCCTTGGCGGAGCGTCTGACCGAGAACGAAATCTCGTTCCAGCGCGGCGACGAGCGGCTCTTCGTGCCGGCCGAAGAAGCTTTCGGCTGCATGGTGGCGTTCGAGCAAGGCTGAAGGGCAGAGAGCACGGTCTGACGGAGCCTTACCGTCATGGTCGGGGTTGTCCCGACCATCCACGTCTTCTCCGGTCGCAGGTTGTGTTCAAGACGTGGATGCTCCCCACAAGGGCGAGCATGACGGTCTGGAATGGCGTCGCTTTCATGGGTTCCGGTCTCTGGCCTGTTGCCCACCCGGAATGACGGTGCGGTTCTGCCTCAGGCCTTCGCCTCGACGGGCGGCAAGGAGGCCAGCAGCCCGATCAGCGCGCGGTCGTGCAGCACGACCATGCGCTCTTTGGGCTTCAACCAGATCGCGGCGTCGTCGACCGTCTCGGCATCGACCAGCTTGGCCTGCGCCACGGCACGGTCGGGCTCGATCTCGCCGCGGCGGCGCGACTGGCCATAGGGCAGCATCAGTTCGTGGGCATGGCGCAATTCGGGATCGCCGTGCAGCGCCTTGATCGCGTCGGCATCGTCATAGCCGGCCTTCTCGAACTCGGCCTGCAATTCGTTGGCACGCGTCGCGATCGCGGGCGGGGCGCCTTCCTCCGGCGTCATCAGCAGCTTGTGGCGCTTGAGCCAGAGGCCGATAGCGAGTTGTCCCGAAGCCCATGACAGCGGGATTGCCAGCACGAGGCCGACGATCGTCGGCGACATCCAGGCGAAGAGCGAGGTCGCGATCATGAAGGCCGAAAGGCCGGTGACGAGGCCGAGCACGGTGTGGGTCCGGTGCCGGCGGATGATGTCCTTCAGCGGGATCGAGCCGTCGTCGCGCCGTTGCGGGTTCCAGCCGGTGTCGCGGCCGAGCAGGATCTGGAAGACCGAGCCGGACTGGATCAGCATCATGATCGGCGCGAAGAAGGCCGAGAACAGCACCTCGATCAGCGCCGAGACGATCAGGCGGATCGCGCCGCCGCCGGCCTGCCGGAGCTTTGTGTTGAACAGTGTCAGCAACAGGCCGAACAGCTTCGGCGCCAGCAGGATTCCCATGGTGATCGCGAACAGGCGCAAGGCGCGTTCGGGGTCGAAGCGGGGCCAGACCGGGAAGAGCGTGAATTCCTGGGTGAAATACTCCGGCCGCGCGTAATTGACCTGCAGCACGATCAGGATGCCGACCACAAGCTGCATCAACCACAGCGGCGAGGCGAGATAGCCCATGATGCCGGTGGCGAAATGCTGGCGCGTCGGCATGACGAAGCCCTTGCCGCCCATGATGCGCGAATGCTGGAGATTGCCCTGGCACCAGCGCCGGTCGCGCACCGAAATGTCGATCAGCGAAGGCGGGCTTTCCTCGTAGGAGCCCGTCAGGTCCGGCAGCATGTAGACCGACCAGCCGGCGCGGCGGATCAGTGCCGCCTCGACGAAATCGTGGCTGAGCACATGCCCGCCGAAGGGCGGCTTGCCCTTCAGGTCCGGCAGGCCGCAATGGTCGGCGAAGGCCTTGGTGCGGATGATCGCGTTATGGCCCCAGTAGTTGCCGTCGCGGCCGGACCACATCGCGAGGCCGGTCGCGATGACCGGCCCATAGACCCGCGCCGCGAATTGCTGGAGCCGCGCGAAGAAGGTGTTGCGGTTGATGATCAGCGGCAGCGACTGGATGATGCCCGCATCGGGATCGTTCTCCATCGCAGCGGCAAGGCGCACGATGCAGGTGCCGGTCATCAGGCTGTCGGCGTCGAGCACGACCATATGCTCGTAGAGCCCACCCCAGCGCGTGACGAAATCGGCGATATTGCCGGCCTTGCGATGATGGTTCTTCGGCCGGTGGCGGTAATAGACCCGGCTGTTCGGCCCGAGACGCTCGCGCAGCGCCAGGAAGGCCCGCTCCTCCGCCACCCAGACATCCGGGTTGGTGGTGTCGGAGACGATGAAATAATCGAAATGGTCACCGAGCCCGGTCGCCTCGACCGATTCCCGGATCGCCGCCACCGCCGCGAAGATGCGTGCCGACGACTCGTTGTAGATCGGCATCACCACGACGGTGCGGTGCTTGAGGCTTTCCGCCCGATCCGCCCTGCCGGCGCCGAACAGCACGCCGAAGAAGCCGAGCAGCGCGCTGGTGAAGGCGAGCGCGATCCACGAGAAGTTGATCGTGAACAGCACCAGCAAGGCGTACTGCAGCGAGGTCGTGCGGCTGACCGACACGACATTGTACATTTCCCAGGCGCCGAAGGCGGTGAGCGCGAGCCCGCCGCCGAAGACGAAGAGGCGCTTCAGCCAAGGCGTTTTCCAGTTGGCGGGCGCGGCGGGCGCGCGGCGATCCGAAGCCTTCCAGCTCCTGAACGACTGCACCGGCATGACCAGCGGCTCTTCAGGCGGGGTCGCCGGCTCGCGGGCCGCGCTGTAGCTGCGCTGTTCCGCTTCCATGGTGTCGCGGCGGGGCGCCGTTACCAGGTCCATCGATTCAACCAGGTCTCAGAGACGGGCTGACCGCCCGATTGCAGGACGAGCCGGAGCTCGGACAGATTATCGTTGCCGGGGTCGACCTCGAAGCCGACCCGCATCAGCTTGCGCTCGGGATAGGGCCAGAGGCGGACACCGTGGACAGCGCCGGGCTGTGCCGTGATCGTCGCCCGCGTCGAAGCGACGACGGCCGGATCGGCGAGCTTGTCCCCGGTAAATTCGACGATGAAGCGACGCCGGCGCCCCTGCGAGCCCTTGCCTTGTCGCGTCCGCGTTGCGAGCGCCAATGGCGGACGATCCGGCGGCTGCCAGCACCAGGCCTGACGATAGCTGATGGAGGTCTCGCTGCCGGCCGCCAGGGGCTGCTTCGGCCGCCAGTACATGATGATGTTCTTGTTCGGCTCGGAATCGTTGGGGATCTCGATGAGCTGCACCGAACCGGCGCCCCAATCGCCGAGCGGCTCCATCCAGACGCTCGGCCGAAGCTCGAAGCGCTGATCGTCGTCCTGGAAGGCGGCGGGATCGCGCTCGCGCTGGACGAGCCCGAATCCCTTCGGGTTCTCGTCGACGAAGGAAGAGACCTGCAGGGTCGCGGGATTGTTGACGGGCCGGTAGATCCACTCGCCGGCACCCGACTGCATCTGGACGCCGGATACCTCGCCGATCGAGGGGCGGATGTCGTCGAAGACGCGCCGGCTCTGCGGACCGGAGAGGAAGGTCGCACTGGTGCAGCCGAAGCCGACATGGTCCAGCGCCTGCCGCGCGAACAGCGTCATCTCGACATCGATGAAGGTGACGTCGCCTGGGCGCAGCGTCATCCGGACGGCGCCCGCGACGCTCTCCGAATCGAGCAGGCCGTGAATCACCAGCGAGCCGACGGCCGGGCTCGGCCGCTCGATCCAGAACGCCCGGAAGAATGGCAGCTCCTCGCCGCGTGTCTCGCCCGGCCGCAGAATCAGCGCGCGTGCCATCGCGCCGAAATTCTGGCCGCGCGCCAGGGCGCGGAAGAAGGTGCCGCCCTGGAAGACCGCGACCTCGAAGGGGCGCTCCAGCCCGGCTGCGATCCGCATGCCCGAGAACTGCAGATCGGCATTGCCCTGGGGCGGGGTCACTCGCCCGTAGTCGAACTTGCTGCGATCGAAGCCGATGCGGCGCACCGTGCCGTCCTCGATGGTGAACAGGCTCACCGGATTGGAGAAGACATAGCCGCGATGCAGGGGCTCCAGCGTGAAGCCGCGATTCTCGCCCGCCCAGACCGTGGCACCCGGCTGCATCCGAATCCCGGCATACTGATCTGCGGGCAGGGCGGCGTAGCCCTCGGGCAGGTCGTTGCTGGCGAGCGGAATCAGCGGACGCTGCGCCAGGGTCCTGGCGGCATCGACGACGAGAGCCGGATCGAAACGCTGCCCGTCCACGAGAGTGGGAATGTTGAAGGAAGCGGCACCCGTGGGCGCCTGCGCCGCAGCTGGGCCGGCCAGCGAGAGCAGCGCCGCGCCACCAGCGGCGCCTTCCAGAAACTGCCTACGATTCAAGGGTTTCGACATGGGATCCAAACTACGCGGGCGACGCCCTCGCCCTTCGCGCTTCTAGAGCATTTCCAGTTCGCCTGAAAAGCCTTTCCGACCGGGAAGATGCACGCCTTTCGCAGGGTGCGATCTCCAGAAATCAAGCCGTGGCTAGGCCGACATATGCACCGCCCCCGAAAGCTGCCTTTCACCGCGATTGAACTTTGCCAAAAGGCGCGCGGATCGGCTATCCACGGCGCCTGCAACGCCAGCATGCGTGAATGCGATTGTGATGTGCGGGCTGTGGTTCGACCATGCCCTGCAAGGGAAACGAGAAACATGACCGAAATGCAGCCGGCCAGATCCTGCCTCGCGATCGTCCTGGCGGCCGGAGAGGGCACTCGCATGAAGTCGCGGCGCCCGAAGGTGCTCCATGCCGTTGCCGGCAGGTCGCTGCTCGGCCATGTGCTGGCGGCCGTCTCCGAGGCCGGTGCCGACGACGTCGCCGTGGTCATCTCCTCCGAGCGCCCGGAAGTCGGCGAGGAGGCGCACAAGCTCCTTCCGCACGCTCAGATCGCGATCCAGCGCGAGCGCAGAGGCACGGCCCATGCGGCGCTGGCGGCGAAAGCTGCGCTGGCCTCGGCTCATGACGATGTCATCATCGCGTTCGGCGACACGCCGCTCGTACGTCCGGAGACCTTCTTGGCACTCCGCGAGGCGCTCTCCGGAGGCGCTGCCGTCGCCGTGCTCGGCTTCGAAGCCAAGGATCCGACTGGCTACGGCCGGCTCGTCGAGCATGACGGCCATCTCGAAGCGATCGTCGAGCACAAGGACGCGACGCCGAAGCAGCGCCGCATCACGCTCTGCAATGCCGGGTTGATGGCGCTCGCCGGCAAGCATGCCCTGTCGATCCTGGAAGCGATCGGCGACGACAACGCCCAGCGCGAATTCTACCTGACTGATGCGGTCGAAGTCGCACGGACGCGCGGCCTCGACGCGGTCGCGCTGCGGGCGCCCGAGAGCGAAGTCCAGGGGGTCAACGATCGCGTGCAGCTCGCTGCCGCGGAAGCGGAATTCCAGCGCCGCAAGCGCCTCGCCGTCATGGTCGGCGGCGCCACGCTGATCGCGCCCGAAACTGTCTTCTTCAGCCATGATACCGAGATCGGCTGCGATGTCCTGATCGAGCCGAACGTGGTTTTCGGGCCGGGCGTGCAGGTCGCCGACGGCGCGGTGATCCATGCCTTCTCACATCTGGAGGGCGCCAGGATCGGCCCGGACGCCAATATCGGCCCGTTCGCGCGCCTGCGGCCGGGGACCCGTCTGGCCGAGAAGGCGAAGGTCGGCAATTTCGTCGAAGTGAAGGCCGCCGATATCGGCCCGGGCGCCAAGGTCAACCACCTCACCTATATCGGCGATGCCTCGGTCGGCGCGGCCGCCAATATCGGCGCCGGCACCATCACCTGCAACTACGACGGCTTCAACAAGTCGAAGACGACGATCGGCGCCAATGCCTTCGTCGGCTCGAATTCCTCGCTGGTGGCCCCGGTGACGATCGGCGAGGGCGCCTATATCGGCTCCGGCTCGGTGATCACCGACGATGTCGCGCCGGAGGCGCTGGCCATCGGCCGGGGCAAGCAAGTCGTGAAGGAGGGCTGGGCGAAGGCGTTCCGCGCCGTCGCCGCCGCCCGGAAAGCCGCCAAGAAAGCGGCGGAATAGGCGGGAATCGCGGTGGATCGGGCAATCCGCCGTTCACAGTTCGTCATGTAGATTGATTGGGCATGCGCTCCGTTCGCGGCTATGCGCTTTGCCGACAGCAACGGCTTGAGGGGTTGGCCCATGTGCGGCATCGTCGGGATTCTGGGCAAGGAAGCGGTCGCGACGCAGGTCGTCGATGCGCTCAGGCGGCTGGAGTATCGCGGTTATGATTCCGCCGGCGTCGCGACGCTCGAAGGTGGTCAGCTCACCCGCCGCCGCGCCGAGGGCAAGCTCAAGAATCTCGAGACCCGCCTGTCGAGCGAGCCGCTCGAGGGCCTGATCGGCATCGGCCACACCCGCTGGGCGACCCATGGCAAGCCCAACGAGACCAATGCCCACCCGCATGCGACCGCGAAGCTCGCCGTCGTCCATAACGGCATCATCGAGAATTTCCGCGAATTGCGCGCCGACCTCCAGGCGGACGGCTACGTCTTCGAGACGGAGACCGATACCGAGATCGTCGCTCATCTCGTCACCCGCGAGCTCGATCGCGGCAAGTCCCCGGTCGATGCGGTTGCGGCCAGCCTGCCGCTTCTGCGCGGCGCCTTCGCGCTCGCTTTCCTGTTCCAGGGCGAGGAAGACCTGCTGATCGGCGCCCGCAAGGGCTCGCCTCTAGCGGTCGGCATCGGCGATGGCGAGATGTATCTCGGCTCGGACGCGCTGGCGCTCGCTCCTTTCACCAATCTCATCGCCTATCTCGAAGAGGGCGACTGGGTCGTGCTCCATCGCCGTGGCGCGACTTTCTACGATCGAACCAACACGCAGGTGGAGCGCCGCGCCCAGCGCGTCGCCGCCGGCGCCTTCCTGGTCGAGAAGGGCAATCATCGCCACTTCATGGCCAAGGAGATCTACGAGCAGCCTGAGGTCGTCGGCCACACGCTGACCCAGTATCTCGACATGGCCAACGGAAAGGTGCGCCTGCCTTTCGGCGACAAGATCGACTGGAAGAGCCTCTCGCGCCTGACGATCAGCGCCTGCGGCACCTCCTATTATGCTGGCCTGATCGCGAAATACTGGTTCGAGAAGCTGGCGCGCCTGCCGGTCGAGATCGATGTCGCCTCGGAGTTCCGCTACCGCGAGGCGCCGCTGCCGGAGAACGGCCTCGCGCTCTTCATCTCGCAGTCCGGCGAAACCGCCGACACGCTGGCCGGCTTGCGCTACGCCCGCCAGAACGGGCAGGCCATCCTCTCGGTCGTCAACGTGCCGACCTCGACCATCGCGCGCGAAAGCGACGCGGTCGCGCAGACGCTCGCCGGCCCCGAGATCGGCGTCGCCTCGACCAAGGCCTTCGTCTGCCAGCTTTCCGTATTCGCGGCGCTGGCACTCGCCGCAGCGCGGGCTCGCGGCACGCTCTCGGCCGAGGAGGAAGCCGGCCATGTGCAGCATCTGATCGCGCTGCCAGGCCTGATCGCCAAGGCGTTGGAGCTGGAGCCAGAGATCGAGAAGCTCGCGCGCGAGCTCTCCAAGGCCAAGGATGTGCTCTATCTCGGCCGCGGCACCAGCTTCCCGCTGGCGCTGGAAGGCGCGCTGAAGCTCAAGGAAATCAGCTATATCCACGCGGAAGGCTATCCCGCAGGTGAACTTAAGCACGGGCCGATCGCGCTGATCGACGAGGAGATGCCGGTCATCGTCGTCGCGCCGCATGACGCGCTCTACGAGAAGACGGCTTCCAACATGCAGGAGGTCGCGGCGCGCGGCGGGCGCATCATCCTGGTCACCGACGCGAAGGGCGCGGCCGAAGCCGGAATCGAGCCCGAGGCGACGATCATCATGCCCGACATGGACCCGACCTTCGCGCCGATCGTCTACGCCTTGCCGATCCAGATGATCGCCTATCAGACGGCGGTTTTCATGGGCAAGGACGTCGACCAGCCGCGCAATCTGGCGAAATCCGTCACGGTGGAGTGAAGGCGGCTCAGGCCTCGGGCCGGCTTGCTACATAGAAGCCTGCACCAGCCAGACAGAGCGCCGCCGTTGCCAAGGCAATCGGCGGCGCGCTCGTCAGTGTCAGCAGAACGAAGCTCAGCGCCATCGAACCGCAGGCGAGATATTTCGCCCGCCGCGCGATGGCGCCGGTCTCGCGCCAGCGCCGGACATGCGGCCCCAATCTTGGATGCCCGACGAGCCACGCCTCGAATCGTGGCGAGGATTGTGAGAAGCACCAGGCTGCAGCGATCAGGAAGACCGTGCCGGGCATCAGCGGCAGAATGAGCCCGATGACGCCGAGCGCGGTGAAGACCCAGCCCATCGCGAACAGCAGCGGCCGCGACCATCGGCGTCGCGGCTGATCGTTCTCGCTCACGGCCTCGTCCTTGCTTGCCCGAAAGGTGGGGATGGCGGATACCGCCGCCTCGCTTATCTATGTCATATCGCGGCGCGAGACGTCGTCCGCAAGGGAATCGGAGGTCGTGACGGTGGGGTGGGACAACGCATGACAGCCGGCCCGCCCGATCCCCGGCTCATCCTGCCCACGGAAATCCTGCGTCCGACATGGGGCGCGCGCCTGCGCCGTTATTTCCTGACCGGGCTCGTCATCGCCGCGCCGCTTGCCATCACGGCCTCGGTGACCTGGTGGTTCATCAATTTCATCGATGGGCTGGTGAAGCCGCTCATCCCGAATGCGTATCTGCCGGATGCCTACCTGCCTTACCCGGTGCCGGGCTTCGGGCTCGTCATCGCGCTGGTCGGCCTGACCTTTCTCGGCTCGATGACGCATAACCTGATCGGGCGTTCGCTGATCAATACCGGCGAGGCGATCCTGAACCGCATGCCGGTGATCCGTGGCCTCTACAAGGGGGTCAAGCAGGTCTTCGAGACGATCTTCTCGCAATCCGGCACGTCGTTCCGCACGGTCGGCATGGTGCAGTTCCCGCAGCCTGGCATGTGGTCGATCGTCTTCATCGCGCAGGAGGCGGCGCCCGAGATTGCCGAAAGCCTGCCGGATGGCGAGGAGCAGATCGGCGTCTTTCTGCCCTGCACGCCCAACCCGACCACCGGCTTCTTCTTCTACCTGCCGCGGCGCGATGTCATCGAGCTCTCGATCTCGGTCGAGGATGGCGCCAAGCTGATCATGTCGGCCGGGCTGATCCAGCCCGGCGAACAGAACGGCAAGCCGAAGCTGGACGCGAAGCAGCCGGTCAGCGCTTGAGCGGCACCCATATCTCGACGGTGCCGTTGCCGGTGGCGCCGTCGAAACGCTCGTCCATGCGCTCCAGCGTGACGCCCATCTCGGGCTTGCGTCCCGATTTCGGGAACCAGTCCTGCCAGATCGCCTTGTAGGTCTGGGCGATGCCGGTGATATGGCCGGTATGCTCAAATACCGCGCAGAGCTGCTCCGGCACGCTGAGCCGCGCGAACTCTTCGGTGAGGTCGCCGAAGGAGGAGACTTCGGCCCCGGCGATATAGTCAAAGGCGCCGCCATCATCGCAATTATAGCTTGCGCCATAGGCGACATAGCCGCGCTGGCCGGGGATATGGCCGAAATGCGGGGCGATCTTCTGCCAGAGCAGCGGGATGCCTTGCGTCTTGTCCATCGAGAAATGGCCACTGAAGCCCGCGATCAGCATGGGCTTGCCGGCGACGATGCGCGGCTCGGCAATAGGGGCAGGGGTGATGTCATGCATGGACAGGGACTCCACGAGAGCGAGCGATGAAAGGTCGCGCCGGGCACGCAATTCTTCCGGCGTGAGGCCGAACTGCTCGCGAAAGGCGCGGGTGAAGGCTTCGTGGGAGCCATAGCCCCAGTCGAGGGCGACCGTGAGGATATCGGGCGCGCCGTTCGCAAGCTGGCGCGCCGCCTCCGACAGCCGGCGTTCGCGCACATAGCGCATCACCGAGCGGCCGGTCGCCACGCCGAAGGCGCGGCTGAGATGGAAGCGCGAAACGCCGCTGACCTCCGCGATCTCGTCAAGCGTGAGATCGGCGGTGAAGCGGCTCTCGATGCACCAGATGGCGGCCTTGACCGGGTCCATGTTCTCTCCACGAAGCGCCGACACCATGGCGAAGGGAAGACAGCCGCGCTTGATCGGGATTGCTGCGCACGACGGTTCCTGTCATGGTCGGGCTTGTCCCGACCATCCACGTCTTCGCTGGTCGAAGGGCGTGTCCAAGACGTGGATGCTCGCCACAAGGGCGAGCATGACGGCGAGCTCTACCCCGCCCGCAGCAACCGGATCGCCACATCGCGCTCGAACAGGTAGAGCAGCACCCGGATAGCCTGGCCGCGCGGCGTTTCCAGATGCGGGTCGCGCTCGATCAGCAAGCGCGCATCGTCGCGCGCCGCTGCCAGCAGGTCGCCGTCGATCTCCGGCCGGGCGATGCGCCAGTCCGGCGAGCCCGATTGCTTGGTGCCGAGCACTTCGCCCTCGCCACGTAGACGCAGATCCTCCTCGGCGATGCGGAAGCCGTCCTCTGTCTCGCGCATGATCGTGAGCCTGGCCTCCGCGATCGGCCCGAGCGGTCCCTTGTAGAGCAGCAGGCAGGTCGAGGCGGCCGAGCCGCGCCCGATGCGCCCACGAAGCTGATGGAGCTGGGCGAGGCCGAAGCGCTCGGCATGCTCGATCACCATGACGCTGGCATTGGGCACGTCGACGCCAACCTCGATGACGGTGGTCGAGACGAGGATGCGCGTCTCGCCGGCGACGAAGGCGGCCATGGCGGCGTCCTTCTCGCGGCCGGGCATCTGGCCATGCAGCAGCCCGACCTTGTCGCCGAAGATTTCACGTAGCGCCTCGTAGCGCTCCTGCGCGGCGGCGACGTCGAGCGTGTCGGATTCCTGCACGAGCGGGCAGACCCAATAGGCCTGCGCACCGCTCTCGACCGCCCTGCCGATGGCGCCGACGACCTCGTCGTATCGCTCGGAGGAGACGGCGCGGGTGACGATCGGCTTCCGGCCCGCCGGCTTCTCCGAGAGGATCGAGACATCCATGTCGCCGAACCATGTCAGCGCCAGCGTGCGCGGGATCGGCGTCGCGGTCATGACCAGAACGTCGACGGCTTCGCCCTTCGAGCCGAGCAGCAGGCGCTGATGCACGCCGAAGCGATGCTGCTCGTCGACCACGGCGAGCGCCAGATCATGGAAGGCGACACCCTCCTGGAACAGCGCATGGGTGCCGACCGCGATGTCGATCGAGCCATCGGCGAGCCCCGCGAGCACCTGCTTGCGGCCGGCGCCCTTTTCGCGGCCGGTCAGCAGGGCGAGCTTCAATCCGGCCTTCTCGGCCAGCGGCGCCAGTCGTTCGGCATGCTGGCGGGCGAGGATTTCGGTCGGCGCCATCAGGACCGATTGCCGGCCCGCCTCGGCGGCGGCGGCCATGGACATCAACGCGACCACGGTCTTGCCGGAGCCGACATCGCCCTGGAGCAGGCGCAGCATCTTCTCCGGCTTGGCCATGTCGGAATGGATATCGGCGATCGCCTTGCGCTGGCCCTCTGTCAGCTCGAAGGGCAGGGCGGACTGGATTCGGAAGCGCAGGCCGCCATCTCCCGTGGTCGCCCGCCCGGCGATCTTCTTCTGCTGGCGACGGACGAGCGCGAGCGCGATCTGGCTCGCCAGCAATTCATCGTAACCGATGCGGCGGCGCGCGACGGTGTCGCCTTCGGCCGCCTTGCGATCGACCGGATGGTGAAGGGCCTCGACCGCCGCATGGAAGGTTGGAAAGTCGCTCCTGGCGAGAAAGGCCGGGTCCTGCCATTCCGGCATCTCCGGGCAGCGCTCGGCGGCGGCCTGTACGGTGCGCATCATCATGCGCTGGCCGATGCCCTCGGTCAGCGGATAGACCGGCTCGAAGGCCGGCAGCGTCGCCGCGAGCTTGGGATCGAGGATGCGCTCGGGATGCACCATCTGGCGCATGCCTTCCCAGAGTTCGAGCTTGCCCGAGATCAGGCGATAGGCGCCGATCGGCAGGGTCTGCGCGAGGTGCCGGGAATCGGCGTGGAAGAAGACGAGCGTGACGTCGCCGGTCTCGTCCTCGACGATGATGCGATAGGGCGCCTTCTTGCCGGCGGGCGCCGCGCGATGCTCGCTGACGCGGGCGGTGAAGGTCGCGACATCGCCGATCGGCGTATCCGCGATCGAGGGGCTCGGCCGCCGGTCGACCGCGCCGGTCGGAAGCTGGAACATCAGGTCGACGACGCGTGCTGCCTGAGTCTCGTCGCCGAGAAACTTGTCCAGCACCTTGCCGAGCTTGGGCCCGACGCCGGAAAGCGTCGTGACGGGGGCGAAGAGCGGATCGAGGATCGAAGGGCGCAAGACGTCTCGGCAATTGTCAGGAGCGCGAAGATCGCGGCCGCTTCGCCGCTGACTTCGCCGGGTTGCATCGCTATATAGCCTGCTCAGGCAGGCTCCGCGACGGGGCCGGCCCCGCAGTCATTGCGCCATCCCCCAGGTTTTCGAACTTGGTGTTTTCTTGCCGAGGTTCCCATGTCCGGTTCGACCCGCTCCAGCGCCGATCTCGACCCGCGCCGCCGCAAGATCCTGTTCCGCGCCTGGCATCGCGGCATGCGCGAGATGGATCTGATCATGGGTCGCTTCGCCGACGACGCGATCGCCGGCTTCAGCGATGCCGAGCTCGATGAGTTCGAGCGGCTGATCGAAGTCCTGGACCGCGACCTGCTGAGCTGGGTGACCGGGGAGGCGCCGGTGCCCGAGAACTACAACACGGAACTGTTCCGCAAGCTGAAGGCGTTCCACCATCACGACAAGCCGATTCATGTGTGAGGGCTCGGCCGGCTCCCACCGTTGTCATTCCGGGGCTTCGCGCAGCGAAGAACCCGGAACCCACGACTGGGTGAGTCAATGGCAACCGAACACCGCAGTAGCACCCAGTCGTGGGTTCCGGGTTCGCGCCTGCCGCGCCCCCCGGAATGACAAGCGATAGTCAAAAACTGAAGCATACCGATGAGCATTCCTCCTCCCAGCCAGATCGCCAAGCCCCAGCTCGACCGTCTGCTCGACGCGCTGAAGCGCGGCGACAAGCCGACGCTTGCCGGCGTGCCCGATGGATTCGACGCCGTCGTCCTCGCCGACCTGACCCGCGCCCGCGCCAAGAAGGCGGAAGGCCCGGCGCTGCTCGTCTTCATCGCGCGTGACGGCCAGCGCCTGCAGGTGCTTGAGAATGCGCTGCAATTCGTCGCGCCCGATCTCGAGGTGATGAGCTTCCCGGCCTGGGACTGCCAGCCCTATGACCGCGTCTCGCCCGCGCCTGCCATTGTGGCGCACCGGATGACGACGCTGTCGCGCCTCGCCAAGACGAAGTCGGGCGACCGGCCGCGCCTGCTGCTCACCACGGTCAACGCCGCGCTCCAGCGCGTGCCGGCCTTCGGCAAGGTCGCCTCCGAGAGCTTTTCGGCGGCGCCCGGCAACATGGTCGATATCGAGGAGCTGGCACGCTGGCTCGACATCAACGGCTATCTGCGCACCTCGACCGTGCGCGAGACCGGCGAATTCGCCGTGCGCGGCGGCATCGTCGACCTCTTCCCGCCGGGCATGCCGGCGCCGATCCGGCTCGACTTCTTCGGCGACACGCTGGAATCGATCCGCACCTTCGATCCGGAGACGCAGCGTACCACTGGCCAGCTCCGCGGGCTCGACCTCGTGCCGATGTCCGAGGCGCAGATGACGAGCGAGAGCATCCGCCGCTTCCGCCAGTCCTATATTTCCACGTTCGGCACGCCCGGCCGCGACGACACGCTCTATGAAGCCGTCAGCGAAGGCCGCCGCCCGGCCGGGCTGGAGCACTGGCTGCCGCTACTGGCCGAGAAGCTCGATACGCTCTTCACCTATCTGCCGGAGGTGCCCCTGGTGCTCGACCATCAGGCCGAGGATGCGGTCGGCGAACGCATCAGCCTGATCAAGGACTATTACGACGCGCGAAAGGCCGCGCTGGAGCAAGGCGGGGGCGGCGGCATTCCCTACAAGCCGCTGCCGCCGGATGCACTTTATCTCTCGCCGGCCGACTGGCGCGCGGTGGTCGACATCTCCGGCGTCGCGACGCTCACCCCGTTCCAGCTCCCCGACAGCGAAGGCAAGCTGATCCTCGATCTCGGCGGCAAACAGGGCCGCAGCTTCGCGGCCGAGCGGGCCGGCGAATCCGGCAGCGTCTTCGAGGCGGCTGTAGCCCATGTCCGCTCATTGGAGGCCGACGGAAAGCGCGTCATCCTCGCCGCATGGTCCGAGGGCTCGCGCGAGCGTCTTGCGCATGTGCTCGAAGACCACGGGCTGAAGAGCGTGCAGATGACGGGCTCTTTGCGCGCGGCCTTCGATCTCAAGCCCGGCACGGTCGCGCTCGCAGTCTGGGGCTTCGAGACAGGCTTCGAGGCCGGGCGCCTCGCCGTCATCGGCGAACAGGACATTCTGGGCGATCGGCTCGTCCGGCCGCGCCGCAAGACCAAGCGCCCGCAGGACTTTATTGCGGAGCTGTCATCGCTCGCGCCGGGCGATCTCGTCGTCCATGTCGACCACGGCATCGGCCGCTTCATCGGCCTGCAGACGATCACGGCGGCCGGCGCGCCGCATGACTGCCTCGAAATCCATTATGCCGGCGATTCCAAGCTCTTCCTGCCTGTCGAGAATATCGAGCTTCTGTCGCGCTACGGCTCGGAAGACACCGAGGTCCAGCTCGATAGGCTCGGTGGCGGCGGCTGGCAGGCGCGCAAGGCCAAGCTCAAGCAGCGCATCCGCGAGATGGCGGGCAAGCTCATCCAGATCGCCGCGGCCCGCGCGCTCAAGGATGCGCCGCGCCTCGTGCCGCCCGAGGGCGTCTATGACGAGTTCATCGCGCGCTTCCCCTATGAGGAGACCGAGGACCAGCAGAACACGATCGACGCGGTGCTGGACGATCTCGCGGCCGGCCGGCCGATGGATCGGCTCGTCTGCGGCGATGTCGGCTTCGGCAAGACGGAGGTCGCGCTGCGCGCCGCCTTCGCCGCCGCGCTCAACGGCAAGCAGGTCGCGGTCGTGGTGCCGACGACGCTGCTCGCCCGCCAGCATTACCGCAATTTCGCGGATCGCTTTGCCGGCTTGCCGGTCAATGTCGGTCAGGCCTCGCGCTTCGTCGGCTCGGCCGATCTCAAGGCGGTGAAGCAGGGCGCCAAGGACGGCACGATGGACATCGTCGTCGGCACGCATGCGCTGCTCGGCAAGGGCGTCGACTTCAAGGATCTCGGCCTCGTCATCGTCGACGAGGAGCAGCATTTCGGCGTCGCCCATAAGGAGAAGCTGAAGGAACTGCGCGCCGAGGTGCATATGCTGACGCTCTCGGCGACACCGATCCCGCGTACGCTCCAGCTCGCCATGACTGGGGTTCGCGAGCTCTCGATCATCGCGACTCCGCCGGTCGATCGTTTGGCCGTGCGCACCTTCGTCACGCCCTTCGATCCCCTGATCGTGCGCGAGGCGCTGCTGCGCGAGCGCTATCGCGGCGGGCGCAGCTTCTATGTCGTGCCGCGCATCGAGGACATCGCCGACGTCAAGGACTTCCTCGACAAGCAGGTGCCCGAGTGCAAGGTCGGCATCGCCCATGGCCAGATGGCGGCCGGCACGCTGGAAGACGTGATGACGGCCTTCTACGAGGGCCAGTACGACATCCTGCTCTCGACCACGATCGTCGAGTCGGGCCTCGATATCCCGACCGCTAACACGCTGATCGTCCACCGCGCCGACATGTTCGGCCTCGCCCAGCTCTACCAGCTCCGGGGCCGCGTCGGCCGCTCGAAGACGCGCGCCTATGCGCTCTTCACCGTGCCGGCCAACCGCAAGCTGACCGAGCAGGCCGACAAGCGGCTCAAGGTGCTGCAATCGCTCGATACGCTCGGCGCCGGCTTCCAGCTCGCCAGCCACGATCTCGACATCAGAGGCGCCGGAAACCTGCTCGGCGACGAGCAGTCCGGTCATATCAAGGAAGTCGGCTACGAGCTCTACCAGCAGATGCTTGAGGAGGCGGTGGCGGCGCTCAAGGCCGGCATCGAGTTCGAGACCGAGACGCAATGGTCGCCGGCGATCCAGGTCGGCGCGCCCGTCATGATCCCCGAGCACTATGTCGCCGACCTGACGCTGAGGCTGACGCTCTACAAGCGCCTCTCGACCATGGACGACGATGCGGAGCTGCAATCCTTCGGCGCCGAGCTGGTCGATCGCTTCGGCCCGTTGCCGGAGGAGGTCAACCAGCTGCTGGAGATCGTCGCGATCAAGGCGCTCTGCAAGCGCGCCAATGTGGAGAAGGTCGAGGCCGGGCCGAAGGGCATCATCGTCGCCTTCCGCAACAACGAATTCGCCAATCCGGAAGGGCTGGTCGGCTTCGTCGCTAAGCAGGGCACGCTGGCCAAGGTGCGCCCCGACATGCGCGTCGTCTTCATCGACGATTTCGACACGGTCGAGCAGCGGCTCAAGGCAACGCGACGGTTGCTGACCGATCTGGCGCGGATCGCCGAAAGGAAGAAGGCGGCCTGAACGGCCGCCTTTCACCTATAGATCGAAGAACACGGTCTCGTTTTCACCGGCGAGGTTGATGTCGAGCCACCAGGTTCCGTCCGGCTTGCGCTGGGCGATCAGGGTGTGGCGGCGCGGCTCGGGGACGAGGGCGAGGATCGGGTCTGTCTCGTTGCCCTCGCCGTCGGCAAAGTAGAGCCGGGTCGGCAAACGCTTCAGCAGACCGCGGCCGAAGACCGAGAGCGCGATATGCGGCGCTTGCAAGCTGTTGCCGGGGCCGGGCACCCGGCCGGGGCGGATGGTGCGGAAGCGGTAGACGCCCTCCTTGTCGGTCGAGGCGCGGCCGAAGCCGACGAAATGCCGGTCGAGCGCCACATCCGCGCGGTCATCGTCCGGGCTGGCATAGCGGCCGTTCGCGTTCGCCTGCCAGATCTCGATCATCGCGTCCTCGATCGGCTTGCCGTCGGCATCGTAGACGCAGCCGGCGAGCGCGATCACCTCGCCTTCGGGCGTACCCGAGACATTCGAGCCCGAGAGCAGGAAATGCTCCGGCGGCATCAGATCGGGCCGCGCACCCATCTCCGAGCGGCCGACGAGATCGGCGCCGCCCTTCCAGGGCAGGCCGTAATGGAAATAGGGGCCGACCGTCTGCCATGGCGTCTGGCCGAAGATCGACGGGTCCTGGCTGTCCTGCCGCGGCGCGGCGTTGCGGGTTTCCAAGTCCCCGCTCAAAGAGTCAGTGGTCGTCGTCATGGTCGTCCTCGAACGGCGTCTGGTCGCGGCCCTTGAGCACGATGTCGAAGACATAGCCCAGCGCCCAGTTCGGCTCGGTGGTGCCGATGTCGAAGCGCGAGACCATGCGCTGGCGATAGGGCATCGGCACGGCATTCGCGATGGGATCGATCTCGATCAGCGGATCGTCGGGGAAATACATCTGCGTGACCAGGCGCGTCGCGAAGGCCGGGCCGAGCAGCGAGAGATGGATATGGGCCGGGCGCCAGGCGTTCTTGTGATTGCCCCAGGGATAGGCGCCGGGCCGGATCGTGACATAGCGGTAGCGGCCCTCAGCGTCGGTGATCACGCGGCCGACGCCGGTGAAGTTCGGGTCGAGCGGCGCCGGCCAGTCGTCCTTGGCGTGGATGTAGCGGCCGGCGGCGTTGGCCTGCCAGATCTCGACGACCGTGTTCGGCACGGGCCGCCCCTCCTCGTCGAGCACGCGGCCAGTCACGACGATGCGCTGGCCCTGCGGCTCGCCCTTGTGCTGGGTGGTGAGGTCGGCCATGGCCGGGCCCATCAGGCGCGACCAGTCGGTCGGCCCGGTCACCTCGGTCAGCGTCTGCGGGATCGCGATCGGGGCCTGGCGCGGGCTGCGCGCCACGGTCGAGCGATAATCCGGGGAGAGCGAGGCCGGCTGCCCGGCGTCGAGCCCCGCATAGGGAAGGATCAGGCGGCTCATGCGGCTTATCTCTCCTTAGAGCCTCTAACAAAACCCGGAGGGGTCTCGACGCTGGCAATTCGTCCGCTCCGCCAGGAGCGGGGTGAAGCCGATACCGTTGGTATCGGCAAGCGCCGCGACGCCGCGGGCGGTCGAATTCCCGGCGCCGAAGGTGGGCTTTGGAGGGCCGCCTGCGGCGTCGGAACGACTTGCCGGTATCGAAAGATATCGGCTGCGCGCTACTCCTGGCATCCGTCTCCTCCAAAGCCCATCGAGACCCCTCCGGGTTTTGTTAGAGGCTCTCAGCCATGGCTCGGCGCGGGAACGCTGATCGGCCGCGCGAGCCTGGATTGCGCGGTGAGCCGGATGCCGGCATTGGCCGCGCCATAGCCGGCATAGCCGTCGCGCTGCACGATCTCGAAGAACAGGCCGCCATCCAGCGTCTGCGTATAGGCCTGACGGAAGGCGCCGCCGGCATCGCTGTCATGGAGGATGTTCAGCGCCTTCATCGCGTCGATCTCCTCCGCCGTCAGGTCCGAGCGGGCCTCGAGGTCGTCATAATAGTTCTCGGGGATGGGTAGCATGGCGACGCCATTCGCAACCAGCCGCTTGACGGTCGCGGCAATGTCGTCGGTCGCGAAGGCGATATGCTGCACGCCCGAGCCGAAGAAATCGGTGATGAAGCGGGCCGAGAGCGTGCGGTGGCTCTGCGAGCCGTTGAGGATGAGGCGCAAGCCATGGCCGTTCCTGCCGTCGAGACCGCTTTCGATGACCTGGCTCTGGACCACGCCGCCGGGGTCGAGCACGGCCTGCGTCGGCATCTTCCGCGTCTCGAACAGCGAGGAATAGAACAGGAGCCAGGTCAGCATCTCCTCGTACTGCATGCTCTGCGAGACATGGTCGACACCGGTGAGCCCGGCATCGTCCGAGGCTTCGCCGGTCGCCTCGAAATCCACCTCGGCCCAGCGGCCGAGCGCCGAGGCCTGGTCGAGGAAATAGAGCAGGCTGCCGCCGAGGCCGCGCACGGCCGGGATGTCGAGCTCGTCCGGCCCGATCGCGCCGGCATGGGGCACGTCGAGCAGGGCCTTGGCGCGGGCGATCGAGGCCTGCGCATCCGGCACGCGCAGGGCCAGCGCGCAGACCGAGGTGCCATGGGTGATCTGGTAGCTATGGGCGAAGCCGTCGGCCTCGCTGTTGAGCACGATGCGGATATCGCCCTGGCGCCAGAGATCGACATCCTTGGAGCGATGCGCCCCGGTTCGCGCAAAGCCGAGCGCCCGCAGCAGCCGCTCGAAACCCGGCCGCTCGGCTTCCGACACGGTGAACTCGATGAACTCGACCGCTTCGACCGGGGCGGGCGGCGGCATCGGCACGGCGCCGGGCACCGGCTTGCCGACCTGCCTTGCGGTCTCGTCGAGCAGCCAGATCAGCGAGCGATGGCCGTCGAGCGCGACGGAGCGGGCTGAGCCGGCGCGGAAGCGGTCGTTGAAGATCTCCAGCGAGAGCACGCCGTCATAGCCGGTCGCGGCCAGCGCGCGCATGAAACCGGAGAGGTTGAGATCGCCCTGGCCGGGCAGGCAGCGCCAGTGCCGGCTCCAGGAGAGCGGGTCCATCTGCAGCAGTGGCGCATCGGCCATCTGCACCATCGCGATCCTGTCGCGCGGGATCGTGCCGATCGCAGCAAGATCGAGCCCGCGCGCCAGGATATGGAAGGAATCGAGCACGATCCCGACTTCCGGCCGGTTGGCCCGGCGCACGATCTCCCAGGCGTCGCGATAGTCGAAGACATGCCGTCCCCAGGCCAGCGCCTCGTAGCCGACACGCAGGCCCCGCCTTCCGGCCCGCTCGCCGAGTTCGGCGAAATCGGCGGCGAGCCGGTCGATGCCCGGCAAGGCTTCGGGCGAGACGCTGGAGCAGACGAAGAGCAGATCCGTGCCCAGCTCCTGCAAAAGATCGAACTTGCGCTCGGCCCGGTCGAAGACGCGCTGGCGGCGCCCCTCCGGCATGCCCTCGAAATCGCGGAAGGGCTGGCAGGTCACGATGGTCAGCCCGAGATCGGCGCAGATGCGCCGGACTTCCGCCGGCGAACCGGGGAAGGCGATCAGGTCGTTCTCGAAAATCTCCACCGCCGTGAACCCGGCAGCCGCGATGGCCTCCAGCTTCTCATGAAGCGTGCCGGAAACGCAGACCGTGGCAATCGATGGAATCATAGAATGCCTCCTCTCAAGCCAGTCGCGCGACGGCGCGCAAATCCTCCGCCGTGGTCGTAGGCAGGCCGAAGAATTCGAGATAGGCGGGAATCTGCTCGAACAGCATGTCGGTGCCGACCTGCACGGCACATCCCCGCGCCCGCGCCGCGGCGAGGAACGGCGTGATCTCCTGCGCCATCACCACTTCGCCGACGAAGGCGGAGGCGGGCAGGCGGGAGATGTCGACCGGCAGCGGGTCGCCCGGTTTCATGCCGAGCGGGGTCGCGTTGACGACGAGGTCGAAGCCATCTGGGTCGTTCGAGCCAGTGGCGACGCGAAGGGCAGGGTAATGCGCAGTGAGCCGCTGCCCGAGTTCCTCGGCGTTCATTGCTTGCGTGTCGAACAGGCCCAGCTCTGCGACGCCGGCCTTCGCCAGCGAGGCGGCGATCGCCGAGCCGACACCACCGGCGCCAACGACGAGCGCGCGGGCGCCATCGAGCTTATATCCCTTGCGCAGCACGCCGCGCACGAAGCCTTCGCCATCGAACATGTCGCCGCTGAGCCGGCCATCCGCTCCCAGGCGCACAGCATTGCAGGCGCCAGCGATAGCCGCCGTCGGCGAGAGCACATCGACGAGCCCGGTCGTGGTGACCTTGTGCGGCATCGTCACCAGCGCGCCATGGGCGTTGGACAGCCGGAAGAACAGCTTGAGGAAGTCCGGGTAGTCCTCGCTGCGACAGCCCATCGGCACGACGACGGCGTCGATTCCCTCGCGCTGAAAATAAGGGTTGTAGATCATCGGCGCCTTGAAGCTCTCGGTCGGATAGCCGAGATGGCCGATCAGCCGTGTCGTGCCCTTGATCATGCGCCGGCCCTCGCCGGAGCAGGCTCGGGGGCGATCTCGACCGGAGCACCCGTACGCGCCGCCTGCTTCACCGCTTCGATCACGGCAAGCGTCGCTAATCCCTCGCGCCCGGAGACGAGCGGTTCCTCCTCGCCGCGGATCACCGCGCAGAAATGCCGGATTTGCGCCTGCAACGGGTCCTCGGGCACGAAGGGGATGCGCTCGCGTTTGAGAGGCTCCCACCAGCCCCGCTTGTCTGTGTGGCTCCAGAGTTCAAGCGCCGGAATCGTCAGCGAACCATGCGTGCCCCCGATCTGGTAGCAGGACTGATCTTGTTGCGGGTACGCCGGGTTCTCGCCGGTCGTCAGCTCCCAGCTCCAGGGCGACACGACCGTATCGGAGGCGCTGACCGTGCCGAGCGCGCCATTGGCGAAGCGCAGGATCGCGACGGCAGTCTCCTCGGCCGGGTTGCCGCGCACGGCGTTCGAGCTCAGCGCCTGCACCCCGACGATCTCGCCGCAGAGATAGCGGAACAGGTCGATATCGTGGATCAGGTTGATCAGGACAGGCCCGGCGCCCTCCTGACGGCGCCAGTCGACGTCGAAATAATCGTCCGGCTTGACCAGCCAGAACTGGCCGTTGAGGGTCAGGACGCGGCCGAGCCTTCCTGCATCGATCGCCTCTCGCGCCTTCCGGATCATCGGGTTATGGCGGCGGTGATGTCCGACGAGCAGCGGCACATTCGCCCCTTCGGCCGCATGAACCAGCTCGCGGGCGCTGTCGACGTTGTCGGCCAGCGGCTTCTCGACCAGCATCGGCACGCCGGCCGCGACCAGCTCCAGCCCGTTGGCGACATGAAGCTGGTTCGGCGTCGCGACGATGACGCCGTCAGGTTTCCCTGAGGCGGGGAGGGCGTCGAAACCCGGATACCAGGCGACACCAATCTCCTCGGCAAAGGCCTTGCCGGCCGGTGCGGGATCGATGATCGCCGAGAGGACGGCGCCGGGCGCGGCCCCGATATGGGCGGCATGGCGCTTGCCGATCAGGCCCGCTCCCATCACCGCGATCTTCACCGGAGCCATCGGGGCGGTCCTCACGCGGCTTTTTCGTCGATGAGCTTGGCGATGCGTCGCAAGCCGAGCTGATAACCCTGCGTGCCGAAGCCGGCGATGACGCCGTCGGAGCGCAGCGAGACATAGGAATGGTGCCGGAACGCCTCGCGCTTATGGACCTGCGAGATATGGCACTCGATCACCGGCCCCTCGAAGGTGTTGAGCGCGTCGAGCAACGCGACAGAGGTATGCGTGAAGGCGGCCGGGTTGATGACGATCCCGGCGCAGTCCTCGCGCGCCTCGTGGATCCAGTCGATCAGCTCGTATTCGCGGTTGGACTGGTGAAAGCGCAGTTCCAGCTTCAGCTCCTCGGCGAGCTTGCGGCAGTCGCGCTCGACATCGGCGAGCGTCTCGTGCCCGTAGATATGCGGCTGGCGCTTGCCGAGCAGGTTCAGGTTCGGACCGTTGAGGACATAGACGAGGCGGGACATCACAGAATCCGTTGTTAAAGAACCGATGGTCAGTGCTTGCTGAGGATTTCGCCGAGGAACTTGCGGGTGCGCTCGTGGCGCGGGTTGTGGAAGAACTCCTCCGGCGGCGCTTCCTCGACGATGGCGCCGGAGGCCATGAAGATGACGCGGTTCGCGACCTGCCGGGCGAAGCCCATCTCGTGGGTGACGCAGATCATGGTCATGCCCTCATCGGCGAGGCCGATCATGGTGTCGAGCACCTCCTTGACCATCTCGGGGTCGAGCGCCGAGGTCGGCTCGTCGAACAGCATGACCTTGGGCTTCATGCAGAGCGCGCGGGCGATGGCGACGCGCTGCTGCTGGCCGCCCGAGAGCTGGGCCGGGTATTTTTCCGCCTGCTCGAGGATCTTCACCCGGCCGAGCAGTTGGCGCGCGGTGGCCTCGGCTTCCCCCTTGCTCACGCCAAGCGAGCGCATCGGCGCCAGCATGCAATTCTCCAGCACGCTCATGTGCGGGAACAGGTTGAAATGCTGGAAGACCATGCCGACCTCGCGGCGCACCGCGTCGATGGTCTTCGCATCGTCTCCAAGTCGCGTGCCGCCGACCCGGATCTCGCCCTTCTGATAGCTCTCCAGATGGTTGATGCAGCGGATCAGGGTGGACTTGCCCGAACCTGACGGCCCGCAGAGCACGATGCGCTCGCCCTTGCGGACCGTCAGGTTGATATCGGTCAGGGCCTGGAACTCGCCATACCATTTCTCGACATGCGTCATGGCGATCATGGTGACCGCAGGCGCGGGGTTCTGGACGGCTGGCTGGTTCATGGCCCTGACCTCGTTTTGCGCGATCAGCTCGCGGTGAAGGTGATGCCTTCGAGGCTGTCCGGGAACTTGTGCACCGGCACCTTCATCCACTTGTCGTAGACCTTCTGCAGCTCGCCATTGGCCTTGATCTTGTCGATGAAGGTGTTGATCGCGGCGTTGATCTCCTTCTCGCCGAGACGGGTGCAGGCGCCGTTGTAGAGGTTCTGGAATTCGAGCTTGTTCTCGAACTCGCCGGGGCGGGCCTGCTCGATGCGCTGCATGTAGAAGATGTTGCCGCCGATCGCCTGGACCTGGCCGGAGACCAGTGCCTGGATCGAGGGCGCATCGCCGTCATAGCGGCGGATCGTGGTGCTGGCGGGCGCGTTCTTGGTCACCTGCGTGTCTTGCGCGGCGCCCTTGGCGACGGCGATCGTGTAGCGGCCCATGTCCTCGTTCGTGGTGATCTTGTCCTTCTTCGGGCCGATGAACACGATGGTGTTGGCGACATAGGGCTTGGAGAACTGCACGGCCTTGGCGCGCTCGGGCAGCATCGCCATGGTCGCGAACAGCACGTCGACGCGGCCGGTGGTCAGGGCCGGGATGCGGTTATTGACCTCGAGCGGCACGAACTCGACCTGCACGCCGAGCTCCTTGGCGAAGAGCGTCGCGATATCGGCATCAAGCCCGTCCTGCTTGCCGGCGCTGGTGACGAAGCCCCACGGCGGATTGTCGCCCTGGATGCCGACGACGATCTTGCCCTTGGCCTTGATCTCGGCCGGGGTGACCGCTTGTGCCGGGCTGCCGAGCAGGGCGGGCATCGCCAGAGCTGCAGCGCCGGCGATGAGCAAGCTGCGGCGGGTGGTCTTCATCTTCGTCATGTTTCTCTCCCTCTGTTGTGATTGGTGGTTGGTTCAGGCGGTGAACGGGGTCAGCGCGCGGCGATGGCCATGCGGCGCTCCAGATGCGAGCCGTAGAGCGAGAGCGGCCAGCACAGCAGGAAGTAGAGGACGCCGACGATCCCGAAGACGAGGAGCGGCTGGAAGATCTGGTTCGAGACGATGTTGCCGGCCCGCGTCAGCTCGGTGAAGCCGACGATGGCGGCAAGCGAGGTGCCCTTGATCAGCTGGACCAGGAAGCCGACCGTCGCCGGCAGCGAGATGCGGATCGCCTGCGGCAGGATGACGTCGCGCATGCGGGAGACGTAGTTCAGGCTCAGCGCCTTGGCGGCTTCGGTCTGGCCCTTCGGCACGGCCTCGATCGAGCCGCGCCAGATCTCGCCGAGATAGGCGCTGGCATGCAGCGTGAAGCCGATCGCGACCGCGATCCAGGCATCGAGCTTCAGCCCGACCAGCGCCAGCCCGTAATAGACCACGAAGAGCTGCATCAGCAGCGGCGTGCCCTGGAACAGCGCGATATAGCCGGAGGTGATGCGCTCCATCAGCGGCCGGCCGGAGACGCGCATCAGCGCGATCGCGAGCCCGAACACGCCGCCGCCGACGAAGCCGACGAGCGAGAGCAGCACGGTCCATTTCAGGCCGGTGAGCAGGAAGAGGAATTCGTTCGATCCCATCGCGCCCTCACTTCACCGGATAGCTGAAGTAGCGGGTCGAGATCGCCGAAAAGAAGCGCATCATCACCCAGGAGATCACGAGGTAGAACAGCGTGATCGTGCCGTAGACCTCGAAGGAGCGGAAACTGTCGGACTCGATCCGCTGGGCCACCGAGGTCAGCTCGTAAGCCGAGATCGCCGAGGCGATGGAGGTGGTGAGCGTCAGCAGCACGAACTGGCTGGTGAGCGAGGGGAAGATCGCCCTCAGCGCCGGCTTCAGCACGATCAGCCGGAAGACCTGGGCCTTGTGCAGGCCGAGCGCCAGCCCTGCCTCGATCTGGCCCTTGCCGATCGACTGGACGCCACCGCGGATGATCTCGATCGCGTAGGCGCCGCCATTGATGCCGAGCGCGATGATCGCCGTCGGCGTCGGGTCGAGCCTCAGGCCCGCCAGCGGCAGGGCGAAATAGATGAAGAAGATCTGGACCAGGAAGGGCGTGTTGCGGATGATCTCGACGAAGGCCTTCACCAGCCAGCGCACCGGCGCGATCTTGGAGTCGCGCAGGACGACGCCGCCGACGCCGATGACGATGGCCAGCGCCATCCCCGCGAGCGCCAGCAGGAACGTCCCGAGGCAGCCCATCAGCAGCGCGGGCAGCCCGTCGATCACCGGCGTGAAATCAAGCTGGTAGTTCATGGCGCTCCCTAGCGGCCGACCATTCTCGATGGGGTCGATCCGGTTTCCGTCTGCAGTCGCGGCACCTCTCATCGGGTGCCTTGGCCTTCAGGCTTGCCGGCTTGCGCTATGCCGACGACATGTTAAATGTACCAATCAGTTCATTTGGTCAAGGGCAATTAACCGCCTTGTCCATTTCAGTGCGTTCGGCCCGGTTTTCGAGCCGGCCTCCTGCGGGTGAAGCATGAGCAAGGCAGCGTCTGCGTCGAAGACAACGGGCCGCAAGCCGGCGTCCTGGACGCAGGACCCGGAGGGCGTCCGCCGCAACATCCTGGCTGTGGCGAAGGAGGAATTCGTCGAGAACGGCCTGAGCGGCGCGCGCGTCGACGAGATCGCGGCGCGGACCGCGACCAGCAAGCGGATGATCTACTATTATTTCGGGGACAAGGAGGGTCTCTACCGCGCCGTCCTCGAGGAGATGTACGAACGCATCCGCGGCTTCGAGCGCAGCCTCGATATCGCCAGCCTGCCGCCGGTCGAAGCGATGACGCTGCTGGCGGGCTTCACCTTCGACTATCACGCCGAGAACCCGGATTTCGTGCGGCTCGTCATGGTCGAGAACATCCACCATGCCCGCCATCTCGCGACCTCCGACCGGATCGCGACGCTCAACCTCTCTGCCATCGACATGATCCGCGAAGCCTATGAGCGCGGCGTCGCGGCGGGGCTGTTCCGGCCCGGAATCGAGGCGCTCGACATCCATCTGACGATCAGCGCGCTCGCCTTCTACAACGTCTCCAACCGTGCCAGCATCCGCCAGGTCTTCGGCCATGACATGGGCGCGCCTGAAGCGCTGGTCAGGCGCCGCGCCGCTGCCATCGATACGCTGCTGCGGATGTTGCGTGTCTGAGGTCTGGTGGGGCAGGGCAGGCGCAGGCACCGTTCAGCCCCGGGCCGCGACGAGGCCGGCCATCGCCTGGATCGCGAGCTCGTAGCCGGCAGCGCCGAGCCCGATGATGATGCCGGTCGCGGTCCGCGAGACCAGGGAATTGTGATAGATGCTCTCGCGCGCATGCACATTCGAGATGTGCAGCTCGATCTTCGGGCCTTCGAACATCTTGAGCGCGTCGAGCAGCGCAACCGAGGTGAAGCTGTAGCCGGCCGGGTTGATGATGATACCGCAGGCTTCCTGCCGCGCCTGCTGCACGCTCTCGACCAACTCGCCCTCGAAATTCGTCTGGCGAAAATCGACCGAGAAGCCGAGCGAGCGCGCCTTCGCCTCGCAACGCTCGCCGATCTCGGCAAGCGTGGTCGAGCCGTAGATTTGCGGCTCGCGCTGTCCGAGCAGGTTCAGGTTAGGGCCGTTCAGGATGAAAATCCGGCGTGATGCCGCTGCTTCCTTGTCCGCCATGACACCCTCCCAGGCTAAGCTCTGACGGCCTCGCTCGCAATTCGTGAGTGGAACGTGATACAAGACGAAACAGAGATCAACTGATAATTCATCGATCGTCAGTTGATTTATGCGAGCATGAGCATCAAGCTTGCGAGCAGCCTTGTCGCCTGACAGGAAGGCGTGAGGGTAGGGAGCTCCATGACGGACGCGGCATTCGAAATCGGCGGCGAGGAGATCCCGGTTCTCTCGACCGGCGAGCAGGCCTATGAGCGCATCAAGCACGACATCATCTTCGGCGTGCTCCAGCCCGGCCAGCGCCTCCCGCTCGATCGTTTGAAATCGGTTTATGGCGTCGGCATCAGCACCTTGCGCGAGATACTGAACCGGCTGGCGCCGGAGGGGCTCGTCGTGGCCGAAGGGCAGCGCGGCTTCCAGGTCGCGCCCTGTTCGGCGACGGACCTGAAGGAGCTCGCCGACCTGCGCCTGCTGATCGAAAGCAACGCCCTGGCGCAGTCCTTCCAAGCCGGCGATGTCGAATGGGAGGGGCGTGTCGTCGCCGCCCATCACAAGCTCGCCCGCATGGAGCAGCGCCTGCTCGCGGGCGACGAAACCGGCACGCAAGCCTGGAAGCGCTACGATTTCGAGTTTCATCAGGCGCTGGTTTCGGCCTGCGGCTCCAAGGCGCTGCTCGATCTCCATGCCGGTATCTATGACCGCTATCTGCGCTATCAGATGGTCTTCTTCATCTTCTGGGGGCCGACCTCGACCGAAGACCACAAAGCCTTGCTCGATTGTGCCTTGCGCCGCGACGCGGCCGAGGCGCAGCGGCAGCTGCATGGCCATATTCATGGCTGCATCGACACGGCACTGGAGCGCGGGCTGGTCGGCTGAAGCCGGCGCAGAAGCCAGTCTCGTCTCATCCGAAAGTTTGCATGCGAAGTTGGATACTGTTAACGCTGGAAGGCTGAAACGGCCTCCGCCACCGGCTCCGTGCCGGGCTGAAAGAGGGGCCGGCGGGAGGTTTGAATGCAGCTTGTGGCCATCCAGCAGGCCTTGGCGGCGCGCAGTATCCTGGCGACCATGCCGCGCGTGATCGAAAGCGTCGGCCGTTCCGATTTTTCCAGCGGCCTGTTCGACATCGCACGGCGCTTCACCGGCACGGAGATCGTCACCGCCTTCGTCGCGGCTCCGGATGGCGAGATCCACACGCTGCTGGCCGAGAACCATTATACTTCTGGACAGCCGGCGCTCGAGATCGCACGCCGCTACGTCTCGCGGCACTGGCGCGCCGATCCGGCCAACACGATCCCGCTCGACGAGGGCGATGAGGCCGATTGCTGGGGCGTGCGGATGAAGGCGGGCGACATCGAAAGCTCCGCCTATCGCAGCGAATGCTATCTCTCGGTCGGGCTGTCGGAGCGCTTCTCGCTGCTGCAGCGTCGCGAGGCCGGCACGATGCGGCTCAGTATCTATCGCCGCCGCAAGGAGAGCTTCAGCGAAGCGGAGATCGACAATCTCGTCGAGAGCGCGCCGTTTCTGATGGCGGCGCTCTGGCGCCACTACGAGGTGACGAAGCCGGCGGCGGCGCGGGATTTCCACGCCCGGTTGGAGAAGGCTGCGCCCGGCCTGTCAAAGCGCGAGCGAGATGTCTGCGCGCTCGTCGCCGCCGGCCTGACCTCGGAGGGCATCGCGCTCGAACTCGGCGTCGGCATCAATACCGTGCTGACCTATCGCAAGCGCGCCTATGCGAGGCTCGGCATCTCCTCGCAGAACGAGCTGATGCGCATCCTGATGTGAGCCGGCTCAGATCGCGTTCGACTGCTGGTCGGGCCTTGCCGCCATGAAGGCGGGCAGGGTGGCGCAATGGGCGTCGATCGCGACGAGCTTCGGATAAGGCGCAAGGTCGATCCCGTAACGTCGCGCGCTACCGATCTGCGGCACGAGGCAGATATCGGCAAGCGTCGGCGCACCGCCGAAGCAGAACGGGCCGGGCTGGTCCTGGATCAGCTTTTCGCAGGCGCTTAGGCCCTCGTTCATCGCAACAGCGAGCCAATCCTGCACGTCGGCTTCCGAAAAGCTCTTGGCGCGCAGGCGCTTCTGGATCTTCGGATTCTGGAAGGGGTGGGTCTCGCAGGCGATGACCAGCGCGAAGGCCTCGACGCGGGCGCGTAGGGCATTGGCAGCCGGAAAGAGCGGCGGCTCAGGCACCTCGCGATCGAGCCAGCCGATGATCGCGAGCGATTGGGTGAGCACCGTGCCGTCGTCGAGCTCCAGTGACGGGATCAGCTTCTGCGGATTGATCGCCGCATAGGCGGGCTCGTTCTGGGCGCCGTCGCGCAGATTGTGTGTCACGCTCTGCGGTGTCACGCCCTTCAGGTTGAAGGCGATCCGCGTGCGCCAGGCGGCGGAGGAGCGGAAATAGCCGTGCAGGATCATGTCGGGTTTCCTCGTCAGGCCATCCGGTAGCCGCCATTGACGTCGATCGTCGCGCCGGTGACGTAGGAGGCCTGCTCCGAGAGCAGGAAGGACACCGCCCCGGCAATATCCTCCGGCGTGCCGAGCCGGCCGAGCGGAACGGCCTGCGCCAGCGCATCCATCGAGCCCGGCGTCGCCGAACGCGGCGTCGCCGCAGCGAGCATCGGCGCGTCGATCACGCCGGGCGCCACGCAATTCACGGTGATACCGAGTGACGAGAGCTCACGCGCCATCGCCTTGGTGAAGCCGAGAATCGCGGATTTCGACGAGATGTAGCTGGCCGAGCCGCGATAGCCGCCAAGCTCCGCCGCGACCGAGCTCGTCGTGGTGACCCGCCCGCCTTCGACCGGCAATGCGCGGCGGCGACGGGCATAGGCGCGGATACTCAGGAAGACGCCGCGCGTGTTCACGGCATGCGTCTTCTCCCAGTCGTCGAGCGTCATGTCGAAGATGGTCGGCCGCTCGCCATCGGCCGCCATCAGGAGAACGCCGGCGTTGCAGACCAGCCCGGTGACGGGGCCATGAGCGGCCTCGACCGCGTCGAACACCGCCTCGACGGAAGCCTCATTGGAAACATCCATCGCCCAGCCGCTATGGCCGGAGCCGGGCAGGGTGGCCGCGACCGCTGCCGCTGGCTCCTGCGTCAGGTCGCAGACGGCGACGCGCCAGCCATCGGCCGCGAGCTTATGGGCGATGGCCGCGCCGATGCCGCGGCCGGCGCCGGTGACGAGGGCGAGCTTGCTCATGTCGGTCTCCGGTTCATTCGCTGTAGACGCCCTGCGCGAGCAGGGCCTTGGACGAGAAATCGCGGCCATGGCCGCGCGTGAAGAAGCCGGCCGAAACGCCGCCATCGGCCATGATCAGAGCGCCGTTGACGTAACTCGCGAGGTCCGAAAGCAGGAACAGGCAGACCGAGGCAATCTCGGAAGGCTGGGCCAGACGCCCGAGCGGCGTGCGATCCTCCATCACGCCGGAGACGAAGCTCTCGGGGATGCCGCGGCGTATCATCGGGGTATCGGTCGCGCTCGGGCCGATGCAGTTCACGCGGACGCCATGCGAGCCCCATTCGACCGCGAGGTCGCGCGTCAGCCCGACGACGCCGGCCTTCGAGGCGCAGTAATGCGCGCGGCCGGACTGGCCGCCGAGCGAGGAGACCGAGCCGATCGTGACGATGGCGCCGCGCCCGCGCGCGACCATGCGTCGGCCCGCCGCCTGGCAGGAATAGAAGGTGCCGGAGAGGTTGACGCCGATCACGGCCTCCCAGCTCTCCGAAGCGAGTTCGGTCGCCGGGGCAGGGCGGGAAATACCGGCCGCCGTGATCAACCCGTCGAGCGGGCCGAGATCGCGCTCGATCGCCTCGACCGCCGTTTCGGTGGCGGTGGGATTACGCACGTCGAAATTGACGGCGAGGACACGGACACCAAGTGCCTCGATCTCGCGAACGGTCTCGGCGGCGCCTTGCTCGTTCGCATCCGCAATGGCGATGGCCGCGCCCTCGCGCGCCAGCGCCAGCGCGCATTCCCGCCCGATGCCTGAGGCGCCGCCGGTGATCAGGACGGTCCGACCGGCAAGCCCGAGAGTTGCTCCCATCGCCGCCTCCCGCCGTTCCTGCTCAGCCCAGCTTCTGGCCGCCGAAGGCGGGACGCTCGGACAGCTTGGCGAACCAGGCGGCGGCCTGCGGCCGGCCTTCGCGCCAATTCAGGTCGGGGAAGCGCAGGTCGAGATAGGAAAGCGCGCAATAGAAGGTGATCGTGCCGATATCGACGCGCCCGCCGAAGCCGGCGGCCTTGCCCTCTATCAGGTCGAGCGTGGCATGGACCTTGGCGAGCTGCCCGTCGATCCAGCGCTGCCAGCGCTGCTTCTCGCTGCGCAGCAGTCCTTCATAGCGCGCGGCCAGCGCCGCATCGAGCAGGCCGTCGCCATAGCTCTGCTCGGTCAGGGCGTTCCAACGCGCCTTGGGCTCGACCGGAAACAGCGAGCCGCCGCCGAGCCCGTCGAGATATTCGCAGATGACGCGGCTGTCGGCGATCGTCGTGCCGTCCGCGAGCAGCAGGGTCGGGACCTGGCCGAGCGGGTTGGTCTTGATGATATTCTGCTCGCGCGCGAGCGGGCCGCCGGCCTTGTACTCCTGCGAGACGTCGAGCATCTTAATCCGGTCGAGCAGGCCGAGTTCGGCGGCGGCGATCCGAACCTTGAGGACGAAGGGTGAAGTGGCGGACTGGTAAAGCTTCATCGGAATGCCTTTCTCATCGCGGCAGGCGGTCTGGCTCGGTGGCGAGCGCCCGTCCGGCAATGAAGCCGAAGGTGAGCGCGGGGCCGAGCGTGATGCCGGCGCCCGGATAGGCGCCGACCATGATCGAGTTCATGTCGTTTCCGCAGGCATAGAGCCCGGCAACGGGCTGCTCATTGCGGCCGAGCACGCGCGCCTGGGGATCGCAGGTCAGGCCGGTCGCGGTGCCGATATCGCCGGGCCAGACCTTCACGGCATAGAAGGGCGCGGTCGCGATCGGGCCGAGGCAGGCATTGGGCTTATTGTTGGGGTCGCCGAGATAGCGGTTGTACTCGCTCGAACCCTTGCCGAAGGCGGCATCGGTGCCGGAGCGCGCCGCCGCATTCATGCCGGCAACGGCCTCCGCCAGCGCCGCGGCCGGCACGCCGATCCGTCCGGCCAGTGCCGCGACGCTATCGCCTTCGAACAGGTAGCCGGCTCCGACGAAGGCTTTCGGTGTCTTCAGGCCGGGATGGACAAGACCGAGCCCATATTTCCGCAGGAAATCACTGTCGCAGACGAGGAAGGCGGGCACGGCGCCGCTGGCATGCATCGCCTCGACGAAACCATGATAGGAGGTCGCCTCGTTGACGAAGCGGCGGCCTTGGCCATCGACCGCGATCAGGCCGGGCTTGGCCCGGTCGAGGATCAGATGCGGGAACTGCACCTCGCTGCCATCCGGCTTTTTCAGCACGGAAACCGGCGTCCAGAAGGCCGCGCCGATATTGTCATCGCGCAGGGCGCCGCCGGCCGAGAGACCGAGATTGATGCCGTCTCCTGTATCGGTCTTCGGCGCCATCGAGCGATGGACCTCGGCATGCGGCATGTGCTCGCCACGCATCGCTGCATTGGCCGGGAAGCCGCCGCTCGCCAGCACGACGCCGCGCCGCGCGCCGATCCGCCGCTCGCCCTGCGGGTCCTTGACAGTGAGGCCGATGACGACACCGTCCTTCACGATCAGCGCGCCGGCCGGCGTCTGTGTGCGGATGTCGACGCCCGCCTGCCGCGCCGATTTAAGCAGGCGCCCCGCCAGGGCATTGCCCATCAGCAGCCGCGCTCCACGCGGATGGCGCAGGCGGTCGAGCCCGTACTGGATCAGGAGCTTGGCGCTGTGCCTGAAGTTCGCGAGATTGCGGAAGCGGCCGACCAGCGCGTCGATATCCCTACGGTTCACCATCATGCCGCCGAGCACGGTGAATTCCTTCAGCGGCGGGCGCAACAGGGCGAAATCGGCGCCGAGCTTGTTGCCGTCATAGGGCGCCGGGTCGATCGTGCGGCCGCCCTTGGAGGCGCCGGGCTGTTCGGGCTGGTAGTCCGGCGAATAGGCGCGCGCCTCGAATTTCAGCGCCGTCTCGCGCTCGAAGAAACGGACCATCTCCGGGCCGTTATCGAGGAAGGCGCGCATCAGGTCCGGCCGTAGGCGGTTGCCGAGCACGGCTTCGAGATAGGTCATCGCCGCTTCGCGGGTATCGGCATGGCCGGCCTTGGCCGCATGCGGGTTTTCCGGCACCCACATGGCGCCGCCAGAGACGGCCGTGCTGCCACCGACATATTCGCTCTTCTCGATCAGCAGCACGTCGAGCCCGGCCTTGGCGGCGCTGATGGCCGCCGACATCCCGCCGGCGCCGGAGCCGACCACGACGACGTCGCGGATTTCGTCGAAGCTCTCGCTCATCGCAATGCCCTCAGCCGCCCATGCCGCCGCCGAGCGACTTGCCGCCGTCGACGAGCAGGACCTGGCCGTAGATGAAATTGGTGCGCGGAGAAGCGAGGAAAGCGACGGCGTTGGCGATATCCTCGGGCGCCGCGAGCGCCCCGGTCGGCTGCTGGGCAAGCAGGGCGGCGCGCGCCTCTTCCGACTGCTTCGCAACCATCTCGGTCGCGACACCGCCCGGCGCCACCGCATTGACGGCGATGCCGTGCGGCAGAAGCTCCATCGCCATCGCTCGCGTCAGGCCGACGACGGCGGCCTTCGAGGCGACGTAATGCGCGTGGTTGCGGGCGCCCAGGAAGGTGCGCGAGGCGATGTTGACGATGCGCCCGCCCTTTTCCATCCGCCGCGCCACCGCCTGTGAGAGCAGGAAGAGCGCGGTGACGTTGACATCCATCATCCGGCCGAAATCGCTCGCCCCGAGATCGAAGAACGGCTTGTTCTCGAAGATGCCGGCATTGTTGACCAGCGCCTGTGCCACCGGCAGCCGCTCCGCCAGCGCAGCGAGGCCGGCGTGATGGGCCAGATCGACCGGCTCGAAGAAGACGCTGTGACCCTGCGCCATCAGCTCCTTAACGAGCGCGGTCGCGATCTCAGCTTCGCGGTCGAGGATGCCGACCGCAAAGCCATCGGCACAGAGCCGCTCGACGATTGCCCGGCCGATCCCGCGAGCGCCGCCCGTGACGAGGGCGATGGGTTTGTCCTGCGGCGTAGCCATGAGCCGGTTCCTGTCCGTGTCGCGCATCCCGGCTCAGCCGCCGAGATAGGTGCGGCGGACGCTGTCGTCCTGCCGCAGTTGTGCGGATGCCCCTTCGAGGGCCATCTCGCCGTTCTCGAGGATGTAGGCATAGGTCGAGCAGCCCAGCGCGATCGCCGCGTTCTGCTCGACCAGCAGGATGGTGAGCCCGTCCTTGTTCAAGCGCTCGATGATCGCGAAGATCTGCTGCACCAGCACCGGCGAGAGGCCGAGCGAGGGCTCGTCGAGCAGCAGCAGGCGCGGTCCCGCCATCAGCGCCCGGCCGATCAGCAGCATCTGCTGCTCGCCGCCGGAGAGCGTGCCGGCTTTCTGCTGGAGACGTTCCTGCAGCTTGGGGAAATATTCGAACACACGATCGAGATCGCGCCTGATGCCGGCGGCATCGCTGCGGCGATAGGCGCCCATGTCGAGGTTCTCGCGCACGCTCATGTCGCGGAAGACCTCGCGGCCTTCCGGCACCTGCAGCACGCCGGCCGAGACGACCTTGTGCGAGGCCCATGACTGGATCTCCTCGCCGGCGAAACGGATGCGCCCCTTCGTCACCGGCACGAGCCGCGAGACGGTGTTCAGCGTCGTGCTCTTGCCGGCGCCGTTCGAGCCGAGCAGGGCGACGATCGCCCCCTCCGGCACCTTGAGCGAAACCTCGGAGAGCGCCTGGATGCGGCCATAGGCGGCGGAAATGCCGTCGATTTCGAGGAGATCAGCCATGAGCGGCCTCCTGGGCTGCCTCGCGGCCGAGATAGGCTTCGATCACGGCGGGATGGGCGCGCACCTCGGCAGCCGTGCCCTCGGCGATCTTGGTGCCGAAGCTCAGCACCGTGATCCTGTCGGAGATCGACATGACCAACTGCATCACATGCTCGACCAGGAGGATCGTCAGGCCGTCGCGCTCGCGCAATTCGCAGAGCAGGCGGTCGAGCGCGGCGATTTCGCGGTTGCGTAGGCCGGCAGCCGGTTCGTCGAGCAGCAGGAGTTTTGGGCGGATGGCGAGCGCGCGGGCGATCTCGACCATCTTCTGGTGACCGAAATCGAGATTGCGCGCCTTGGTCTGGGCGTAGGAGGTCAGGCCCGTGCGCTCCAGCAACTCATCGACATGCTCGACGATGCCACGCGGGCGGGCGCTGATCGCGTCGCGCCAGGAGCGGCCGGCATGGACATGGGCGCCGATCAGCACGTTCTCGAAGACGGTGAGCTCGCCGAAGAGCTCGAGGTTTTGGAAGCTGCGGGCGATGCCGAGGCCCGCCATCTCGCGGGCGGGCATGCGGGTGATGTCGCGCCCGTCATAGGTGATGCGCCCGGCGCTCGGCGTATAGAAGCGCGAGATGCAGTTGAAGGTCGTCGACTTGCCGGCGCCGTTCGGGCCGATCAGCGCATGGATCGAGCCCTTGGCGACCGCCATGTCGAGCCCGCCGACGGCGGTGAGCCCGCCGAAGCGGATGGTAAGCCCCTCGACATTCAGGAAGGCGGCGGCGCTTTCACCGGCCATGGCGCGCCTCCCGGATACGG
This sequence comes from uncultured Allobosea sp., assembly GCF_945957345.1. GTDB lineage: Bacteria > Pseudomonadota > Alphaproteobacteria > Rhizobiales > Beijerinckiaceae > Allobosea. Next base: position 54,671 of record NZ_CAMFKW010000032.1, read on the forward strand.
TCGCCGATGAAGGCGAAGAGGCCGCGCGGCGCATACATCATGAACAGGATCAGGATCGCGCCGTAGATGATCTCCTGGTATTGCGGCGCCTGGCGCAGCACCTCCGAGATCAGCCCGAACACGATCGCCCCGCCGATGGCGCCCGCGATCGAGCCGAGCCCGCCGACGACGACCATGGTGAGCACGAGGATCGTGGTCTGGAAGCCCAGGCTGTCTGGGTGGATGAAGGTCTGGAACAGGCCGAACATGCCGCCCGCGAAGCCTGCAATTGCGGCCGAGAGGCCGAAGGAGACGATGCGGGCGCGGCGCACGTCGATGCCCATCGCCATGGCCGCGACTTCGGATTCCCGAACCGCCCGGAAGGACCGGCCGAGCCGCGAGCGCGAGATCGCCACGGTGAGCCCGATCATCACGAGGCAGAAGAACAGCACGAACGGATAGGCCTGCTTGTCGCTGAGGATTTCGATCGGGCCGAAGCGGGCCGGGCTGATGCGCAGGCCGTTCGGGCCGTTGGTGACGCTGTCCCAGTTGGCGAAGACCCATTGCATGGCCTCGCCGAAGGCGAAGGTCGCGAGCGCGAGATAGATGTCGCGCATCCGGAGCGCGAGCGCGCCGATGACCAGGCCGACAGCGCCGGCGACGAGCGCGCCGAACAGCATGGCGACGGGATAGGGCAGGTCGACCGCGCGGTTGGCCAGCGCACTCGCATAGATGCCGATGCCATAGAAGGCGGCATGGGCCATCGAGAACTGGCCAGTCTCGCCGATGACGATGTGCAGGCCGAGGCAGAGCACGACGAAGACCAGCAGCAGGTTGGCGATGTAGACGACATAGCCCGAGGTGAAGACGGGTAGCGCGACGGTCACGACCACGGCCGCCACGAGCCCGATCAGGGCGGGGCCGGAGAGCGCGCGCCGAACGGGCGCCGAAGATGCGAGAGGCGGTGACGACATCCGGCTTTAGACCTTCTTGATCGTCAGCTTCCCACCGAACAGGCCCTGCGGACGCAGGACGAGCACGATCAGGATGGCGAGGAAGGGGGCGAGCACGATGGCGCGCGACGAGATGAACAGCCCGACCATGTTCTCGACGATGCCGATGACGAAGCCGCCGACCACGGCGCCGGGCAGGCTGGAGAAGCCGCCGACGATCGCCGCCGCGAAGGCGAGCATGACGATCGAGCCCATATCGGCGGTCATCAGGATCTTCGGCGAGATCAATAGCGCCGCTATGGCGGAGATCACGCCGGAGAGGCCCCAGATCAGCATATGGCAGCGGCGCAGATCGACGCCGACGAGCTGGGCGGCCTTGGGATTCATGCCGACGGCGCGCATGGCGCGGCCGGTCTTGGTGTAGTTGAACATCCAGAAGAAGGCGGCCATCACCGTCACCGCGGTGCCGAAGATCGCGAGATCGAGCATCGTCACCGAGGCCTGGCCGATCATGATGGAATCGGTCGGCACCAGTGCCGGGAAGGAGCGTGGCGTGTCGCCGAAGCCGGTGCGGCGTACGAGGCCCTTCAGCACATAGGACAGGCCGAGCGTCGCGATGACCAAATAGACGAGGTCCTTGGCCGATTTCGCGACCTGATCGAGCACGAAGCGGCGAAACAGCGCCATGGCGAGGAAGGCCACGACCAGCGTCGCCGGCAGCACGACCCAGATCGGCATCTTCTGGAAGACGAAGAGATAGAGCGCGACGTAGCCCGCCGCCATGAAGACCTCGCCCTGGGCGAAATTCGGCACATCCGAGGTCTTGAAGATCACCACGATGGCAAGCGCCAGCAGGGCATAGACGCTGCCCGAGACGAGGCCCGAGGCGATGCCTTGCTGCAGGAAGATCAGCGCGAGTTGCAGGTCCATATCCGGCCCGATGCTCAGGTCAGGGAAGGGCGGCAGCGCGAATACCGCCACCCAGTCTCACAAGGCAGGTCAAGCGGCCTGCCGAAGGCGATCACTTCGCCTGGTAGGTCCAGCGGCTGGTGAAGACGCCCGGCAGCGGGCTCATCGTCGTGCCGTCATATTTGATGAAGATCGTCGAGCGGTTGGCGGCGCGCTGCTCCGGGCCGAACTGCATGCGGCCGGCCATGACGCCCGAGTCGAAATCCTGCGTCTTCAGCGCGGCGAGCACCTTTTCGCGGGTCGGGTTCGGGCCGGCATCCTGCAGCGCCTTGACCAGCGACATCGCCGGGGGGATGCCATAGGGCATATAGGTCTGCGGATGGTCGGGCTTGGCCGCCAGATCCGGATAGGCAGCCTTGTACATGTCGTAGATCGGCTTCAGCTTGGCGCCGCCGGGGGAGTCGATCATGACCTCCTGGGTGTAGAAGTTCTTGAGCGCGTCCTTGCCGACATTCTCGGCGAGCTGGTTGAGGCTGGCCGTGCCGGTGACCGAGAGGATGATCGGCTTGTTGAAGCCCATCTCGGCCGCCTTCTTGATTAACAGTGCCGCCGGACGGGCATAGGTGACCAGCAGGATCGCATCCGGGTTGGCGGCGCGCACCTTCAGGAACGGCGCAGTGACGTCGTTGATGCCGGGATTGATCGACTCGACCGAGAGCTTCACGCCGTTGACCTCGGCGTCCTTCTTCGAGCCTTCCAGGTTCCAGGCGCCATAGGCGTCGTCATGGTTGATATAGGCGACGTTCTTGGCGCCGAACTGCTTGGCCGCGAACTCGACCATCGCGCCGCCGACGGCATATTGCGAGATCGAATAGGCGCCGAAGATGTAATCGGTCGGCGGGAACAGCGCGCCGTCGCCCGATGCGTTCAGCATCAGGTAGGGCACCTTGTTGCGGACGACGTAGTCCTTCGCGGCGACGACGGCGGCCGAGCACGAGCCGCCATTGAGCATGAACACGTTTTCCTGCTCGACCAGCTTCTTCACCGCCGCAACCAAGTCATTGGCATTGCAGCGGTCGTCCTCGACGACATACTCGATCTTGCGGCCGTGGATACCGCCTTCCTTGTTGATCTTGTCGTAGTACATCTTGGCCGCGTTCACGACGTCGAAGCCATAGGCCATGTTCGGGCCGGATAGCGGGCCGAAGATGCCGATCTTGATCGCCTTGTCGGTGATGCCCGGCTCCTGCGCGCCGGCCGCGGCCCCGATCAGCAGGCTGGCGGCCAGCGTCAGGCCGGCTGCGGTCTTGTTCACGCTCATCGTCTCTCTCCCTGGTCGTCCGTTTGTTGTGTCGTTGAGGTCGTCGGCTCATGGCGGACCGATCCTGTGGGGATCATAGCCGGCCGGTTGCAGGTATCTGTCACAGCGGCGTGGGACATTGCGGCGTCTACCCTTCCGAGCCATGCAAAGGCGCCAGCGAGGGTGCGTCATGCACGGGATAGGAGAGTTCGCGGAAGATATGGAAGGTGCGCATGATGTGCTTGCGCATCGCCTGCTCGGCCTGGTCGCCGTCGCGCGCCAGCAGGGCCTGCAGGATGATCTCGTGGTCCTCGTTGCTGAGGCGGAATTCGGCCGGCGAGGTCATCCGTGCCACCGAGCCGTTGAAGTAGAACCGGCCCGAACGGAGGATCGCGTCGCGCAGCTTCTCGTTGCGAGCGGCGGCGACGATGATGCCGTGGAACTCGCGATTGGTCTCGACGCGGGTCTTGTCGTCGGCGGGATCGCCGGCGATGCGGCGGGCATGGACGGCGGCAACCGCCGCGATCTCGTCATCGCTAGCCCGCTCGGCGGCGAGCCTGGCAGCATAGCCTTCCAGCGCGGCGCGGACCTCCGAATTCTCGCTCGCCTCGACGGCGGTGATCTCGCGCACGGCCCAGCCGCGCCGGCGCGGCACGATCAACTGCTCGACCGCCAGCCGCTGCAAGGCCTCGCGCACCGGCGTCCGGCTGACGGCCAGCACAGCGGCGATATCGGCCTCGATCAATGGCTCGTTCGGCCGGATCTCCCCAGAGAGGATGGCGTTGCGCAGGGTCTCATAGGCATCGCCGGAGCGGCGCCGGCCGAGCGCGGCCTTCTCGGCGTCTCCCGATGGCTGGTCCGAAGCGGCGAGTGTGAAGCGCTTCTGCATGCGATCCCCGAAGGCAGCGTCAACCCGATGATGCCGAAGCCATAGCGCGTCCGCTGTCACCAGAGCAGGGGACAACAGCGCTCGTTTCAGCCGCGCGCCGGCAGCACCTCGGCCCGGCATTCGCCGAAGCCGATCTCGACAAAGCCCTCGCGCCGGGCGCTGGCCTTCATGATGATGGTGTCGCCATCGATGAGATAGGTCCGGCTTTCGCCATTCGGCAGCGCGATCGGCTCGCGGCCGCCGCGCGTGATCTCCATCAGGCTGCCGAAGGAGCCAGGATCGCGCCCGGAGATCGTGCCGGAACCGAAGAGATCGCCGGGTTCGAGGTTGCAGCCGTTCGAGCTGTGATGGGCGACGAACTGCGCCGGCGTCCAGTAGAGGTCGCGCGTGCTGCCGAGCGAGAGCCGGTGCGGCGCCAGACCGTTCGCGCGCATCGCTGCGGTCTCGATGAAGACTTCCAGCGTGACGTCGAGCGCATGCGGCACTTCTGCTTCGGCAGGGCTCAGATAGGGCAGGGCCGCCGGATCGCCTTCAGGACGTGGCACCTGAACTCTCCGGAAGGGCGCCAGCGCCTCTGGCGTCACGATCCAGGGCGAGATCGTCGTGGCAAAGCCCTTGGCGAGGAAGGGGCCGAGCGGCTGGTATTCCCAAGCCTGGATATCGCGCGCCGACCAGTCGTTGAGCAGGCAGAAGCCGGCGATCCGGTCGTCGGCCTCGTCGATCGGCACAGGCGAACCCTGCGCATTGCCGGGGCCGATCCAGATGCCCAGCTCCAGCTCGTAATCGAAATTACGGCAGGGGCCGAAGCTGGGCTCAGCCTCGTCCGGCCGCTTGCGCTGGCCGTTCGGGCGCAGGAAGGGCTCGCCGGATGGCCGGACCGACGAGGCGCGGCCGTTATAGCCGATCGGGATGTGCTTGTAGTTCGGTAGCAGCGGATTATCCGGCCGCAAGAGCGAGCCGATATTCATGGCATGCTGAATGCCCGCATAGAAATCCGTGTAGTCGCCGATCCGCGCCGGCAGGCCGAGCGAGCAATTCCGTGCCGGGTGCAGCATCGGTTTCAGCGTAGCCTGCGCAGACGCGCCTTCCGCCAGCAGGGCCGAGAGCCGCGCCCTCAGTTGCTTGCGCGCACCCGTTCCCAGCCCGAGAAAGCCGTTCAGGTTCGGCGCGGCTGCGGCCGTGACGGTCTCCGCGATGTCGGCGCAAAAGCCGGACGCCGCGAGCGCAGCCAGATCTAGGATTTCGTCGCCAATCGCGACACCACCGCGCGCCGGCTCGCCATTGGGCGAGAACACACCGAAGGGCAGGTTCTGGATCGGGAATTCCGCATGATCCCGCGCCGACTCGACCCAGCTCCGCAAAGCCGGATCATGGCTGGCGTCGAGCGCGGCAGCGGAGGAGGTGTGGCGAGGCGGGTTTTCCGCCCGCGCGTCGAGAGTGCTGCCCTGCATAGGCTCATCCAATCCGTTCTGACTCGGTCAGTTCGGCGGCGAGCCTAAGCGGAAGCGATGCCCCGCCTCTGTCCCCAGCGCGTGGGACGCGAAGCTCAATCGACGGGAAAGCGCTCTTCCATCAGCGCAAGCGCGCGGAGCAAGGGCTCGGCATGGGGGCCGAGCGCGGCGAGGATGCCCGCTTCGAAAGCCAGGGCGCGCGGCACGATCTCGCCATAGGCCTGCAAGCCGGGCGCCGTCAGCGACAGGCTTTCCTCCCGCCGATCGTGCTCGCTCTCGCAGCGGGTCAGCCAGCGTCGCTCCTCCAACGCCCGCACGGCCCGGCTGACCTTGGTCTTGTGCATGGAAGAGTGCTTGCCGATGGCCTTGGCCGTCATCGTGCCGAACTGGGCAAGGGTGGCCAGCACCCGCCATTCCGGCACCGTCAGATCATGATGCGGCCCGTAGACCGCCCGGAACTGCTGGGAGACCGCCGAACTCAGGCGGTTGAGGCGATAGGGCAAGAAGTGTTCGAGCGCGAGTTTCGACATGCCTTGTTAGTTACAAAATCGACAGTTACCAAAGCAACCATCTCGAACGAAGCCCGCACAGGGTATGCCGCCGACCCAAGGCCGTCGCGAGGAGAGGGCGCCACCATGAACGTTCAGAACCCGGCCCATGCCGGTGCCGCCAAGGCCGAGAGCGCCATCGCGACGGGCTACATGTCCGGCTTCGGCAACGGCTTCGAGACCGAGGCGCTGCCGGGCGCCCTGCCGCTTGGGCGCAACTCGCCGCAGAAATGCGCCTATGGCCTTTATGCCGAGCAGCTCTCCGGGTCGCCCTTCACTGCGCCGCGCACCACCAACGAGCGCTCCTGGCTCTATCGGATCCGCCCGACCGTCGCGCATTGGAACGAGTTCCGTAAGGTCGATGCCGGGTTCTGGCGCACAGCTCCGGCCCGCGAGGTTGACATGCCGATCGCGCCGCTGCGGTGGAGCCCGATCCCGATCCCGTCGGAGCCGATCTCCTTCGTCGAGGGAATCCGCAGTATGACGACCGCCGGCGACGCCGGCAGCCAAGGCGGCATGGGCGCGCATGTCTATCTGATCACGCGCTCGATGGTGGACGAGTATTTCTACAATGCCGATGGCGAGATGCTGTTCGTGCCGCAGCAGGGGGCTTTACGGCTCTGGACCGAGTTCGGCATCATCGACATCGAGCCCGGCGAGATCGCGGTGATCCCGCGCGGCGTGAAGATCCGCGTCGAGCTGAGGGACGGGCCGGCGCGCGGCTACATCTGCGAGAACTATGGCGGCGCCTTCACCTTGCCCGAGCGCGGGCCGATCGGCGCCAACTGCCTCGCCAATCCGCGCGATTTTCTCACCCCCGTCGCTGCTTATGAGGACCGCGACGCGCCTTCGAGGATGTATGTGAAATGGGGCGGCAATCTCTGGGCCGCCGATATCGAGCATTCGCCGCTCGATGTCGTCGCCTGGCATGGCAACTACGCCCCGTACAAGTATGATCTCAGGCGCTTTTCCCCGGTCGGGCCGATCCTTTACGACCACGCCGATCCGTCGATCTTCACGGTGCTGACCTCGCCCTCGGAGACGCCCGGTACCGCCAATATCGACTTCGTCATCTTCTCGGATCGCTGGCTGGTGGCCGAGAACACCTTCCGGCCGCCCTGGTACCATATGAACGTGATGAGCGAGTTCATGGGGCTGGTCTACGGCGTCTACGACGCCAAGACCGGCGGCGGCTTCGTGCCGGGCGGCATCTCGCTGCACAACACGATGCTGCCGCACGGGCCGGACGTCGATGCCTTCGAGAAGGCGAGCAATGTCGAGCTAAAGCCGCACAAGCTGGAGGGCACGCTGGCCTTCATGTTCGAGACGCGCTTTCCGCAGCAGGTCACGGCCTTTGCCGCCAGCTCGGACTCGCTCCAGCGCGACTATGGCGGCTACGGCCATAAGCTGACCAAGCACTTCGATCCGAACAGGCCCTGAGCTTGAGAGGGCGCGGCGGCGTTCAGTCGGCGGAGGAACAGCAGCCGTGCGTCATCGGCCGCTGTTCTAGACATTGATCTCAAGGGAAGAGGGTCGCATCTGCCCAGGATTGATTCGCATAAGGTATATTATGGAACTAACTCCGATGCAGACGCTGCCTGAAATGCTGGCGTTTCAGGCTGGGACCGAGATCGTCATCCCATCGAACGCCACCTCTGCAATCCCATCCAAGCGCTTGCTCAGGCTGGCGTAATCCAGATCGACATGGAGATTGGTCATGATCGCGCGGCGCGGCTGCAAGTGCGCGATCGCCTCCAACGACTGCGCCAGATGGAAATGGCTGGGATGCGGCGTCTCGCGCAGGCAGTCGAGGATCAGCACATCGAGATCGGCCATGGCTTCCATGGCCGCCGGCGGAATCAGGCTGACATCCGGCAGATAGCCGAGATCGCCGAACCGGAAGCCCAGCGCCTCGTAGTTCGGCCCGTGCTCGACCCGGAACGGCAAGGCCGTGATCGGCCCGCCAGCGCCGTCGATGGTCTGTGGCCGGCCGGCGCTGATCTCGTCGAGGTCGATGATTGGCGGATAGTAGCTGCCGGTCGGCGTCTCGAAGAGATAGCCGAAGCGCGACCGCAGCGAGGCCTGCGTCGTCTTGTCGGCATGGACCCGGATGCGCTGCTGCATATGCAGGACGAGTGCGCGCAGATCGTCGATGCCATGGGTATGGTCGGCATGGTCATGCGTCAGCAGCACGCCGTCGAGCGCCGGCACCTCGGCCGAGAGAAGCTGCTCGCGCAAGTCTGGCGAGGTATCGACCAGCACCCGCGTCATGCCGTCGGGGCCCATGCGCTCGACGATGATCGAACAGCGCCGGCGCCGGTTCTTCGGCTCGGCGGGATCGCAGGCGCCCCAACCGGAGCCCGGCCGCGGCACGCCCCCTGATGATCCGCAGCCGAGAATGGTGACGGTGAGCGTCATGGCGCCGCGTCATGCTACCTGCGCGACCGGCGCGGCATGATCCATCTTCCAGTAGCAGCGCCGCGCGTTCTCGGTCGTGATGCGGGCGATCTCGTCGAAAGACACACCGAGTGTATCGCCAAGGACCTTCGCAGTCTCAATGACATAGGCCGGCTGGTTGCGCTTGCCCCTGAACGGAACCGGGGCGAGATAGGGCGCATCCGTCTCGACCAGCAGGCGCTCGCGCGGCACCATCCGCGCGATCCGGCGCAGGTTCTCGGAAGTCTTGAAGGTCAGGATGCCCGAGAACGAGATGTAAAGCCCGAGCTCGACGCCAGTCATGGCCAGCGCTTCGCCGGCGGTGAAGCAGTGCAGGATGGCAGGGAAGGCGCCCTTCCCCATCTCCTCGCGCAGGATCGCGCTCATGTCGTCATCGGCCTCGCGCGAATGGATGACGAGCGGAAGCTGCGTGATCCGCGCCGCGGCGATATGCGTGCGCAAGCCTTGGGCCTGCGCAGCGCGCGGGCTCGAATCGTAGTGATAGTCGAGCCCGGCCTCGCCGAGCGCGACGCAGCGCGGATGGCGCGACAACTCCACGAGACGCTCGGCCGTGACGTCCAGTTCCTCATGCGCCTGATGCGGATGCGTGCCGACCGAGAACCAGACTGACGGAAAACGCTCCGCCAGCGCGGCGTAATCGGCATAGCGCGCGACCCGGGTCGAGATCGTCACCATCCGGCCGACACCGGCTGCCTCGGCCCGCGCGACATAGGCCGGAAGCTCCTCGGCGAAATCCGGGAAGTCGAGATGGCAATGCGTATCGATGATCATCACGCCGCCTGGCCGTCCTCGGGCTCGACATAGCGCGGGAAGATCGCGCTCGGCGCCGGCAAGCTTGAGCCGCTGACGAGACGATGATCCGAGCCGAGCGCCGCGAAACTACGGTCTTTCTGAGCGACACCCAGCAGGTCGAGCAGCTTGCCCGCCGCCTCCGGCATCACTGGTTGCACCAGGATCGCGACCTCGCGCAGAACCTCGATCGTGACATACAGGATGGTGTCACGGCGCGCCGGATCGGTCTTGGTGAGGCGCCAGGGCTCGTTATTGGCGAAATAACGGTTCGCCTCGGCAATAAGGGCCCAGAGATCGGCGAGCACGGTGTGAAGGGCGAAATCCTTCATCGCGTCGCGCGCCTTCGCGAGCGCCGCATCGGCCATGGCGAGCATGGCTTCATCGGCCTCGTTCAGCGTGCCGCGCGGGGGCACCCTGCCCTCACAGTTCTTGGCGATCATCGACAGTGAGCGCTGCGCGAGATTGCCGAGATCATTGGCGAGGTCGGCATTGATTCGTCCGACGATGGCGTCGTGGCTGTAATTGCCATCCTGGCCGAAGGAGACCTCGCGCAGGAAGAAATAGCGCAACTGGTCGACGCCATAGGTCTCGGCGAGGTCGAAGGGATCGACGACGTTGCCGAGCGACTTCGACATCTTCGTGCCCTTGTTCAGCAGGAAGCCGTGGCCGAAGACGCGCTTCGGCAACGGCAGCCCCGCCGACATCAGGAAGGCCGGCCAATAGACCGCGTGGAAGCGCACGATGTCCTTGCCGATGATATGGACATCGGCCGGCCAATAATGCGCGCGCGGGTTCGCCGGATCGGGGAAGCCCGTCCCGGTGACGTAGTTGTTGAGCGCGTCGACCCAGACATACATGACGTGCTTCGGATCGCCGGGTACGGCTAAGCCCCAGTCGAAGGTCGTGCGGCTGATCGAGAGGTCCTCGAGCCCGCTCTTCACGAAGGAGACGACCTCGTTCTTGCGCGTCTCCGGCGAGATGAAGTCCGGCACATCCGCGTAGAGCTTCAGGAGCCGGTCCTGATAGGACTTGAGGCGGAAGAAATAGCTCTCCTCCTCGACCCATTCGACCGGAGTGCCCTGCCCGCCCAGGCGCGTCCCGTCGGGCTGGAGCGTGGTTTCCTCCTCGCCGTAGAAGGCCTCGTCGCGGACGGAATACCAGCCGGAATATTTCGCGAGATAGATGTCGCCATTGGCCTCCATCCGCCGCCAGAGCTCGTCGGTCGAGACCTTGTGGTCGGCATCGGTGGTGCGGATGAAGCGGTCGAAGGAACAGCCGAGGCGCTGCTCCATCTCCTGGAAGCGCGCCGCGATCTTGTCGACGAAATCCTTCGGCGAGAGGCCGTTCTGCGCCGCCGTGCGTTGCACCTTCTGGCCGTGCTCGTCGGTGCCGGTCATGGCGAAGACGTCGTAGCCGT
>NZ_CAMFKW010000033.1 GCF_945957345.1 uncultured Allobosea sp.
ACAAGATCGAGGTCGTGGTTCCCGACGAGCAGCTCTCGCTCGCCATCGGCCGCCGTGGCCAGAACGTGCGCCTAGCCTCGCAGCTCACCGGCTGGGACATCGACATCCTGACCGAGCAGGAGGAGTCGGAGCGCCGCCAGAAGGAATTCGTGCAGCGCACGGATCTGTTCATGAATGCGCTGAACGTCGACGAGACGGTCGGTCAGCTCCTGGCCTCGGAAGGCTTCCGCAATGTCGAGGAGCTCGCCTATGTCGATCTCTCCGAGCTCGCCTCGATCGAAGGCTTCGACGAGGACACCGCCGGCGAGATCCAGAGCCGTGCGCAGGAGCATCTCGCTGCCGTCGAGGCGGAGCTGGACGAGAAGCGTCGTGCGCTCGGTGTCGAGGACGCCTTGCGCGAGGTCGATGGCGTCACCACTTCCATGATGGTCGCGCTCGGCGAGAACGATGTGAAGAGCGTCGAGGATCTCGCGGGCTGCGCCACGGACGATCTTGTCGGCTGGACCGAGCGTAAGGACGGCGAGACCACCCGTCACGCTGGCTATCTCGACGGGTTCGACCTGTCGCGTCAGGACGCGGAAGCGATCATCATGGCCGCCCGTATCCATGCGGGCTGGGTCGAGGCGCCGGCCGAGGAGCCTGAGGCGGAAGCCGGCGAGGCGGCCGAGGCCTGAGTGGGATCGTCGCGATGAAGGCGGCTCGGAACGAGGGACCAGAACGGAGCTGCGTCGTGACGCGGACCGTGAAGGCGCCCGACGACCTGATCCGCTTCGTCGCCGGCCCTGACGGCACTTTGGTGCCGGATCTCAGGCGCAAGCTGCCCGGGCGCGGCGTCTGGGCCAGCCTCAGCCGCAAGACCGTGGCCGAGGCGATCAAACGCAAGGCCTTCGAGCGCTCGCTCAAGGCGAAGGTCGCGGTTCCCGCCGACCTTCCGGAGATGATCGATGCGCTGATGCTGCGCGATGCGCTGCAGGCGCTGTCGATGGCCAACAAGGCGGGGCTCGTCATCGCGGGCTTCGCCAAGGTCGAGGCTCTGATCGGCTCTGGCCGCTGCGTCGGCGTCATCGCCGCCAGCGACGGGGCCGAGGACGGCAAGCGCAAGATCGGCCAGGCTGTTAAGCGGCTTGGCGTGGCGCGCGAGGCTGAAGGGCTCAAGGCCCGTGAACTGCCCGTCGTCGCTATTTTCACGGCGGCGGATTTGGAATTGGCGTTAGGGCGGGCACATGTGATACATGCCGCGCTTGCTCCGGGACCGGCGGCCGAGGGTGTGCTCTCCCGCTGGCGTCGGCTCGTCCGGTATCGGACGGACGATACCGCCGCATCCGACCAGAACGACACCGAAGACACGACCGAACCGGCAGGACCGAACGCGGAATGACCGATACCAAGAACCCGGGCGACAAGACACTCTCCGTCAACCCGCCCAAGACCCTGTCGCTGAAGCGGCCTGTCGAGCAGAGCACTGTTCGCCAGAGCTTCTCGCATGGGCGTACGAAGCAGGTCGTCGTCGAGGTCAAGCGCCGCGCCGCCGGGCATGAGGTCAAGGAGCCCGTCGCGCCCCGTGCGCCGCAGGCCCCGGCTCCGCAGGCGACGTCGCCGCGCCCGGCCGCTCCGCAGCCGCCCCAGCGTCCCGCCGGCAGCATGCTGCTGCGCACCCTCTCCGACGAGGAGAAGGATGCTCGCCAGCGCGCCCTGTCGGAAGCCCGCAGCAGCGAGGCCGAAGCCCGCCGCATCGCCGAGGACGAGGCGCGCCAGCGCGCCGCCGCCGCCGAGCGAGAGCGTCAGGAGCGCGAAGCCGCCGCGGCGCGTCAGCGCCAGGAGGAAGAGCGCCGCCGTCAGGAAGACGACCAGAAGCGCCGCGTCGAAACGGCCGCCCGCCAGCGCGACGAGCAGCCGGTCCGCCCGGCGGCCCCGCCGCCGCAGGCTCGCGAGGCCGCGCCTGCGCCCCAGGCCCCGGCGCCGCAGCCGACCCAGTATTACGGCCGTCCGGCCCCGTCCGGCCCGCGCGAGTTCTCGTCGCGCCCGCCGATGCGCGATACCGGTGCCCGACCGCCGCGTCTCGACGGCCGTCCGCCGCGCTCCGATTCGCCGCGCCCGCCGCGTCTCGACACCACGGCTCCGTCCGAGCCGGCCGTCGTGCGCCCGGCCCGTCAGGCCCCGTCTTCCAGCGGCGCCCCGCGCAATCGCTCGGATGATGTCGACGTCAAGGCCGCCTTCCGCCGTCCCGGCCTGAGCGCCGGCGCTGGCCGTGGCCCGGCTCCCGCCGCGCCGAAGACGCCGAAGACCACCAACGACAAGCCGCGCGGCCGCCTGACGCTGTCGACCGCGACCGGGAGCGATGACGAGCGGACACGCTCGGTCGCCTCGTTCCGTCGGCGCGTGCAGCGCATGACCGGCCATCGCGCCTCGGACGCTCAGAAAGAGCGCGTGATGCGCGAGGTGATCATCCCCGAGACGATCACCATCCAGGAACTCGCGAACCGCATGACGGAGCGCGGCGTCGACGTCATCCGCCTGCTGATGAAGCAGGGCGCGATGCACAAGATCACCGACGTGATCGACGCCGACACCGCCCAGCTCATCGCCGAGGAAATGGGTCACACCGTCAAGCGCGTCGCCGAGTCCGACGTCGAGGAAGGCCTGTTCGACACGCCGGACACGGACGAGACCCTGGAGCCGCGGCCGTCGGTCGTGACCATCATGGGCCATGTCGACCACGGCAAGACCTCGCTGCTCGACGCGATCCGCAAGACCAAGGTCGTCACCGGCGAGGCCGGCGGCATCACCCAGCATATCGGCGCCTATCAGGTGACGACGCCGCTGGGCTCGCAGGTGACCTTCATCGACACGCCCGGCCACGCCGCCTTCACGGCGATGCGCGCCCGCGGCGCCAAGGTGACGGATATCGTCGTGCTGGTCGTGGCGGCCGATGACGGCGTCATGCCGCAGACGGCCGAGGCCATCAATCACGCCAAGGCGGCCGGCGTTCCGCTGATCGTCGCGATCAACAAGGTTGACAAGGCTGACGCCAACCCCGACCGCGTTCGCGCCGAGCTGCTCCAGTACGAGATCCAGGTCGAGACGCTGGGCGGCGAGACGCTCGAAGTCGAGGTGTCCGCCAAGACCGGCCACAATCTCGACAAGTTGCTCGAGGCGATCTCGCTGCAGGCAGAACTGCTCGACCTCAAGGCCAATCCGCATCGTCCGGCCGAAGGCACGGTTATCGAGGCCAAGCTCGATCGCGGCCGCGGCCCGGTCGCGACCGTCCTCGTCCAGCGCGGCACGCTGCGCACCGGCGACATCGTCGTCGCCGGCGCCGAATGGGGCCGCGTCCGAGCCCTGATCGCCGATACCGGCGCGCAGGTGAAGGAGGCTCCGCCCTCCATGCCGGTCGAGGTTCTCGGCTTCAACGGCACGCCCGAGGCCGGCGACCGCGTCGCGGTGGTCGAGTCCGAGGCCCGCGCCCGCGAGATCACCGATTACCGCGAGCGTCAGCGCCGCGATCGCCTTGCTGCCCGCGGCGCCGCTTCGGGCGCCGGTCGCTCGCTCGCCGAGATGATGCGCGAGCTCAAGGAAGGCGCCGGCCGCAAGGAGTTCCCGCTGGTCGTCAAGGGCGACGTGCAGGGTTCGGTCGAGGCCATCGTCGGCGCGCTCGAAAAAGTCGGCAACGACGAGGTGCGGGCCCGCGTCCTCTCCTCGGGCGTCGGCGCGATCACCGAGTCGGACATCACCCTCGCCCAGGCTTCGGGCGCGGTCGTGGTCGGCTTCAACGTCCGTGCGCATAAGGAAGCGCGCGAGGCGGCGGAGCGGGCCGGCGTCGAGATCCGCTACTACAACATCATCTATAACCTCATGGATGATGTGAAGGACGCGATGTCGGGCCTGCTGGCGCCGACCCTGCGCGAGACCATGCTCGGCAACGCCTCGATCCTCGAGATCTTCAACGTCTCGAAGGTCGGCAAGATCGCCGGCTGCCGCGTCACCGACGGCACGATCGAGCGCGGCGCCAATGTCCGCCTGATCCGCGACAACGTCGTGGTTCACGAGGGCAAGCTCGGCCAGCTCAAGCGCTTCAAGGACGACGCCAAGGAAGTCGTGGCCGGCCAGGAATGCGGCATGTCCTTCGAGAACTACCAGGACATGCGCGTCGGCGACGTGATCGAGTGCTATCGCGTCGAAGAGATCAAGCGCAGCCTCTGAGGGCTGCGTTGCCTGAAACAGCGCGTCATGGCCGGGCCTTGCGGTCCGGCCATCTCGTGACGAGAAGAGCGCGTCCAGCGCCTCATCTTTGAAGAGACGGCGGGCAAGGCCCGCCGGGACGTTTGGTCCGGTCCGATCCCGGAGAAACGAGAACCATGGCTAAACCTGCAAAACCCACAGGCCCATCCCAGCGGCAATTGCGCGTCGGCGAGCTGATCCGCCATGCGCTGGCCGAGATGCTCGCGCGGGGCGACATTCATGACGACGTGCTGGCGAAGCATGTCGTGACCGTGCCGGAGGTGCGCCTCTCGCCGGATCTCAAGCTCGCCACCTGCTACATCATGCCTCTTGGCGGACTGGACATTGCCCCGGTGCTCAAGGCGCTCGACGCCAACAAGCGTTACCTGCGCGGCGAAATCGCCCATCGCGTGAACCTGAAATACGCGCCGGACTTGCGTTTCCGCGCCGATGAGAGCTTCGCCGAGGCCGAGCGCATCGATGCGCTGCTCGACACCGAGGCCGTGCGCAGGGACACCCAGGTCCAGCGCCTCAGGATCGACCAGGACCACGAAGACGAAGCCCCTGAAGACGACCGCCGTGACGATGACCGCTGAGAACCCATCCGAAGCCGCCCCGAACCGCGACGTTGCGCCGGCGCCGCGCCCCAAGAAGCGCGACGTCCATGGCTGGGTCATCCTCGACAAGCCGATCGGCATGACCTCGACCCATGCGGTCAGCGTCGTGAAGCGCGCCTTCGGCGCCAAGAAGGCCGGCCATGCCGGCACGCTCGATCCGCTGGCCTCCGGCCTGCTGCCGATCGCGCTGGGCGAGGCGACCAAGACCGTTCCCTTCGTCATGGACGGCCGCAAGGCCTATCAGTTCACTGTCGCCTGGGGCACGCAGACCAATACCGATGACACCGAGGGCAGCGTTATCGCGACCTCGGACAAGCGCCCGGACGAGGCCGCGATCGCAGCCCTGCTGCCGCGCTTCACCGGCACGATCCTGCAGACGCCGCCCAAATTCTCGGCGATCAAGATCGCCGGTGAGCGCGCCTATGACCTCGCCCGCGACGGCGAGGAGGTCGAGCTGGAGGCGCGCCCCGTCGAGATCGACGCACTCCGCATCGTCAGCCATGACGGCGCCACCACCACTTTCGAGGCGGAATGCGGCAAGGGCACCTATGTCCGCGCCATCGCTCGCGATCTCGGCCTGGAACTCGGCTGCCTCGGCCATGTCGCGCATCTGCGCCGCACCCGCGTCGGGCCGTTCGCGGTCGCGGACGCCGCAAGCGTCGAGACCCTGCGCGAGAGCCCGGAAAGCGCGCTGACGGCCCTCCAGCCGGTCAAGGCGGCGCTGACGCTGATCCCGGAGATCGTGCTGCATCGCGACGCCGCGGCCCGCCTCAAGCGCGGCCAGAGCGCCCTGCTGCGCGGCGCCGGCGCTCCGATCGAGCTGGAGGCCGCCTACGCCACCTGCGCGGGTACGCTGGTCTCGACGGGCTCGGTCCAGAACGGTGAATTCGTCCCCCACCGCGTCTTCAATCTCTGAGAGCGGATGGGCGAAAGCCGCAGGAAGCAGAAGGTTGGGGGCCTCGCCCAGGATGGCAGGCTCCTGTTCTGGCGCATCGGCTGCGTTTTCGGCATCGTCGCCGTCATTCTCGCGACGGCCTGCTATTTCACTTACAGCCATAACCGCAAGCTCCTGGCGCGCGCCGAGCGCGCCGCCGGGACCGTGGTCGAGATGCGGCATGGCGGTGGTGACTCGACCTATCGGCCGGTCGTGAGCTTCCGTACGGCGCAGGGGCAGGCCGTCACCTTCATGACCTCATGGAGCACGAGCCCACCGGCCTATCGCAGGGGTGATCAAGTGACCGTGCTCTACGACGCTGCGGCGCCGGACAAGGCCGAGATCGAGGGCTTCCTGTCGCTGTGGCTGGGAACCCTGATCCTTGCCGGTCTGGTCACCGTCTTCGGGCTGCTCTCGGCGATCCTGATGATCGTAGCCAAGCGGGGCTAGAGCAACTCCAGCAAAAGTGCGCAGCGGTTTTGCGTCCGGAATTGCGTAAAAACAAAAGCTCTAGCGGCCTCAGGCCGCCCGCTTCAGCCCATCCCTTGCCCAGATCGCGCCTAGCGCCGCTACCAGCGCGTCGATATCGGCGTCGGAATGGAAGGGCGAGGGCGTGATCCGCAGCCGCTCCGTGCCGCGCGGCACGGTCGGATAGTTGATCGGCTGGACATAGATGTCGAAGCGGGCGAGCAACTCGTCGCTGATCGCCTTGCAGGCCTGCGCATCGCCGACCATCACCGGCACGATATGGCTGGGATTGGCGAGATGCGGGATGCCGATCGCGTCGAGCTTCGCCCGCAAAGCCGCGACGCGATCCTGCTGGCGCTCGCGCTCGGCCGAGCTTTCCTTGAGATGCCGGATCGCGGCGATCGCGCCGGCCGCCACCGCAGGCGGCAGCGAGCTGGAGAAGATGAAGCCGGAGGCGAAACTGCGGATGAAGTCGCATAGCGCGGCCGAGCCGGTGATATAGCCGCCGATCACGCCATAGGACTTCGCCAGCGTGCCTTGGATCAGGGTCAGCCGGTCGGTCAGCCCCTCGCGCTCCGAGATGCCGCCGCCGCGTGCGCCATAAAGCCCGACGGCATGGACCTCATCGATATAGGTCATCGCGCCGAATTCGTCGGCGATGTCGCAGATTTCGCGGACCGGGGCGATGTCGCCATCCATCGAATAGACCGACTCGAAGGCGATCAGCTTCGGCCGGTTCGGATCGAGCGCTGCGAGCTTGCGGCGCAGATCGTGCGGGTCGTTATGGGCGAAGATGTGCTTTTCGGCGCGCGAATGCCGGATGCCCTCGATCATCGAAGCATGGTTCAGCCCGTCCGTCAGCACGATGCAGCCGGGGATGCGCGCGGCCAGCGTCGAGAGCGAGGCCCAGTTCGAGACATAGCCGGAATTGAAGATCAGCGCGGCGTCCTTGCCGTGCAGGTCGGCCAGCTCGCGCTCCAGCAGGACATGGTAATGGTTGGTGCCGCCGATATTGCGGGTGCCGCCGGCGCCGGCGCCGCTGCCGTCGAGCGCCTCATGCATCGCGGCGAGCACCTTCGGATGCTGGCCCATGCCGAGATAGTCGTTCGAGCACCAGACAGTGACGTCGCGCGGGCCGCTCTCGCCATGATAGGTCGCGATAGGGAAGCGGCCGGCCTGGCGCTCCAGGTCGGCGAAGACGCGATAGCGGCCTTCACGGCGTAACCCGTCCAGCTCCTCGCGGAAGAAACTCTCGAAATCCATTCCAGCCTCCTGCGGCGCGCTTTCCTAGGCCTTTCGGGCGGCTTGCGGAATGGCGCGCGGTGTCGCGGCTGGAATTGTTCTACTTCGCCTTTTCGGCGAGCTCCAGAATCGTTTCGAGCAGGACGCGAACGGCGATGCCGGCATCGGCCTCGGTCATATTCTCCAGCGGCGAATGGCTGATGCCCTTCTCGTTGCGCACGAAGAGCATGGCGACGGGCGCGACCTGCGCGATCGCCATGGCGTCATGCCCGGCGCCGGAAGGCAGGCGCCGGCCGGCGAGGTTGCTTCCGGTCCGGGCGATGCCGGCGGCGAAGGCATCCTGCAGCCTGGGCTCCATCGGCACCGCCGCGGCTCTGGCATAGGGGACGATCTCGAGTCCGACGCCGCGCCGCGCCGCGATCTCCGCGAAGCCGGTCTGGATCTGCGCCTCCATCGACGCGAGCGTCTCGTTCTTCGGGGCGCGGTAGTCGATGGTGAACTCGACCGCGCCGGGCACGACATTGGTGGCGCCGGGCTCGGGGCGCAGCACGCCGACCGTTCCGACCGCCAGCTCATGCGCGCCGGCGATCCGCTCCAGCGCCAGCGCCATCTCGGCAGCGGCGGTCAAGGCATCCTTGCGCAACGCCATCGGCACGGTGCCGGCATGGCCCGCCTCGCCGGTGACGCGCACCCGCGCGCGGCTTTGCGCGTTGATGGCGGTGACGATGCCGACCGGCTCGTTCTCCGCCTCCAGCACCGGCCCCTGCTCGATATGGACTTCGAGATAGGCCTGGATCGAGCCGGGCTTGCGGGCCAGCGCCGCGATCCCCGCCGGATTGCCGCCGAAGGCGACGAGCGCCTCGCCGAGCTTCACGCCTTCGCTGTCGCGCGCTTCCAGCCAGGCCGGGTCATAGGCGCCGGCCAGCGCCTCCGAGGTCGAGAGATGCGTGGGAAAGCGGACATTCTCCTCGTCGCCGAAGCCGATCACCTCCAGCGGGAAGGGCAGGCTGATCCCGGCATCGCGCAAGGCCTGCGCCGCGAGGATGCCGGCGACGACGCCGAGATTGCCGTCGAAGCGCCCGCCATCCTTCACGGTGTCGATATGCGAGCCGATCAGCACGGCCGGCGCGCCCGGCACGGTGCCTTCGCGGCGGCCCTGCACCGAGCCTGCGGCGTCGATGAAGGCGTTGAGCCCCGCGACTTCCATCGCGCCCTTGACCCATTCCGCCGCCTGCTTGTGCGCCGGCGAGAGATAGAGCCGCGTCAGCTTGCCGGGCTCGTCGCTGAAGCGGTTGAGGCCGGCAAGCGCGGCGAAGGCGCGAGCGCCGAGGACGGCGGCGGAGGGGAGCGTCTGCTTCATGCCGCCAAGCTAGAGCAGGGTTCCGAAAACTGCGACCGGCAATTTCACCAAGCAGCTTCTCCGCCACGGCATCGTCCGCAGCATTCGCGCCGCCTCAGTAGGTGGCGCGGCCGCCGGAAAGATCGAACACGCCGGCCGTGGTGAAGCTGTTCTCGGCCGAGGCGAGGAACGCGACCATCGCGGCGACCTCGTCGGGCAGCAGGAAGCGTCCGCGCGGAATCTTCGCGAGCATGTAGCCGATATGCTCCTCGCTCATCTGGTCGAAGATGCGGGTGCGCGCGGCTGCGGGCGTGATGCAGTTCACCGCGATATCCTTGTCGGCGAGCTCCTTGCCGAGCGACTTCGTCAACGCGATCACCGCCGCCTTCGATGCGGAGTAGGCGGAGGCGTTGGGGTTGCCCTCCTTGCCGGCGATCGAGGCCACCAGGACGATGCGTCCGTAATTGCGCTTGACCATGCCGGGGATCACCGAGCGGCAGCAATGCAGCGTGCCGTCGACATTGAGCTTCATGACGCGGGCCCAGTCCTCCAGCGGGTATTCCCAGGTCTTGTGGTTGGGCCCGGCGATGCCGGCGCTGGTGACGAGGATATCGATGCTGCCATGCTGCGCCTCCAGCGCGTCGCTCGCCTTCTGGACGGCCTCGGCATCGGTCACATCGACGCCGACGCCGATCGCGCCATGGCCGATCTCTGCCGCGGCCTTGGCTGCGAGCGCTGCATCCACATCCCAGATCGCGACCGTCGCGCCACTCTGCGCGAAGCGCTCGGCGACGGCGCGGCCGATGCCTTGCGCCCCGCCGGTCACGATGGCGATGCGCTTCTTTAAATCGATTTGGTTCATGCCCAGCCCTCCCGAACTCTTATGCGAATCACCCTAGCCGGCCGGATTGGCAGCGGCCAGAGGGTGCGATGGCTTCGGACAAATCTGCAGACCCGCCATGCAAGGCGTTAAGGACGATTGCAAAAAAATCCGGAAGGAAGAGCCTCCGTCACGTGCCGGATCGAGGCGGCCAAGGCAGAGTCTGTGCCGGGTCGGAACGAGTCCGGCAGGCGGCGGCGGAGCCGTCGGCGGCTTTCGTTCCGGTTCGGTACAAGGCCTTGTTGCTGCAAGAGGATTGCCATTAACGCGCGTTCGCGGATCGCGGGAATAAGCCGTTCACCTTTGATCCGGCTTTGCCTTGACCCGGACTGCGGAACAGCCAAGACAATCACGATATTCGCAATGGGCTGCCACGCCCCTGACCGAGAACACCGTGAGCGCAACCGCCTCCCTCTCCATCGCCAGCGATGCCGGAAGCCGGAAGCGGCCAGGCTATGCCAAGCGCGATATCGGCGGCATCGGTATCGCCGTGATGGAGCGCGAGACGGCGGTCGCCGAGGTCACGGACGCGGTGCGGACCGGCGGCCACGTGAAGCTGGCCTTCTGCAACGCCAACCTGGTCAACGTTGCCGCTGGCAATGCCGCGCTTCAGCGCAGCCTCTCGACCTTCCTCGTGCTGGCGGACGGCATCGGCGTCGATCTCGGCAGCTGGCTGCTCTATGGCAAGGCCTTTCCGGCGAACCTTAACGGAACCGACTTCTTCCCGGCTCTGTTCGCCTGCCCCGGGCGGCCGATGCGGGTCGCCTTGCTGGGCGGCCGGCCAGGCGTCGCGGAGCGGGCTGCCGCGAACCTGACGCAGCTCTATCCGGCGCATCGTTTCAGCGTCGTCTCGCACGGCTATTTCTCCGCCGGAGAGGAGAGTGCGCTGCTCGACAGGCTGAAGGCGCAACGCCCCGACCTGCTGCTGGTGGCAATGGGCAACCCGCTGCAGGAGCGCTTCATCGCCGACAAGCTTGGGCCGCAGCATTGTTCCGTCGCGGCCGGTGTCGGGGCGCTCTTCGATTTCTTCGCCGACGAAGTCCCGCGAGCGCCTGAGCTCCTGCGCCAGGTGCGGCTTGAATGGCTCTACCGGTTCTGGCTCGAGCCGCGCCGGCTCTGGCGGCGCTATGTGCTCGGAAACCCGGCTTTCCTCCTGCGCATGGCCCGGCAATATGCAGCCGGCGGTCGGCGGAACGGCTGAGCTCCCGAGCGTCGCTTGAGCCGGACCGACGCGGTCGGAGATGGTTCGCCGCGGTGAACGGGCGGTTATTCGGCTGCTGGCTTGCGGTTCGCACGGCCGATCAGCCCGAAGATCGGCCCCGCCGAGACCATCACCAGGAAGACGCGGATGATGTGGTGGGCCGCGACGAAGGCGACTTCGGTATGGAGCGCCAGCGCGATCAGGCTCATCTCGGCGAGGCCGCCGGGCGAGTAGGCCAGGATCAGCGGGACATGGCCGTGCACGGAGAGCTGCGCGACGAGCCAGGCGAAGCCCAGCGTCAGCGCCAACAGGATCACGGTCGAACCGACCGAGAGCAGGAGCACGCGCAGGATGATGCGCGGCGCCGTGCCGACGAAGCGGCAGCCGATCGTCACGCCGAGGATGAGCTGCGCCGCATTGACGATCTCGGCCGGCGGCAGGGCGGCGCTCAGGCCCGTGACATGCACGATGGCGCTGACCAGCATCGGGCCGAGCAGGAATTTCGCCGGCATCCGCAGCCAGTGTCCGACGATCACGCCGGCGATGCCGCAGCCGATCAGCCAGAGCTCGGAACTAAAAGGTGTCTGCATGATCGATGGGCCGGCGACGCGCCCGCCGCCCAGCGTGACGCCACCGATCCATTGCACGATGAAGGGCAGCGTCATCACAACGAGCAGGATGCGGGCCGAATGGATCAGCGCGATGATGCGGGCATCGCCGCCCTTCTCCTCGCCGACCGTGACCATCTCGATCAGGCCGCCCGGCATGCCCGAGAAGAAGGCGGTGACCGGATCGAACCCGGCGACGCGGCGGAAATAGCTGACGCAGCACAGCCCGCAGGCGACCATGAACAGCACGAGCCCGGCGAGCGTCGGTAGCCAGTTCGGCAGTTGCGAAACCACGTCCGGCTTGAACGAGGCGCCCAGCATCACGCCGATCACCGCCGTCATCGGCGGGCGGATTACGGCCGGCGCGGCGACGGGCAGGTTGATCAGGGCGGCAAAGGTGCAGAACACCATCGAGCCCAGCATCCAGGGCAGCGGCAGCTTGGCCTGCACGAATAGCCAGCCGCCGAGGCCGCCGAGTGCCAGGGCGAGCGCAAAGCGGCGATAGGGAAAGCGGCTGGGAGCGAGCTGGCGCAATCCGCCGACGAAGTCGCCGAGAAGGACCTTCATCGGGTCGATCCGCCGCGCCCGGTTCGGCGGCGCGCGCCGATGGGACCAACTTCCGCAGCAAGTCGACAGGGATATGGGCGGTCTTGAAGCGTCAAGCGGCAGGTCCCTTTCAGGCTCGTCCTAGAATCTGTCGGCGCCATTGCACAGCCCATGCCGGGTATGCCGCCCCTGCGCGTCGCGCGGCCGGCACAATGCGGCCATGTGACTTTGTCATTGGCCGAATTGCGACGTTTCCTCAATGATTTGGCACTAGAGATGACATGCCGGGCCGTTCATCGGCCGCCGACCACTGGTTGAGGGTGATGAGCGAGGAGCGGCAGTCCGGCCGGCAGGATCGGGCGGGGTTCGAGGGCGACGCCCCGGCATGGCAGGAGCCGGCCGTTTCCGCACCGTCCGAAGCCGGGCTTTCCCACTCCGTCCCGATCGTCGAGGCTGAGCCGTCGGGCAGCACGATCCCAGGCAGATTCGGCTGGTTGCAGAGCCGCAGTCAGCGCCTTCGCTACTGGTGGCGCGGAGCAAGCCCGAATCTGCGCGGCTCGGTCTTCATGTTCTCGTCCATGCTCGTCTATGCGGTGATGGTCGCCGGCATCAAGCATGTCGGGCAGGGCATCCCGCTGGTGCAGATTCTGCTGATCCGGCAGGTGATCATGACCGCGATCCTGCTGCTCTTCGCGGCGGGGAGTCTGCGGCGGGCCCTGCACACCGACCGGGTCGGTCTCCAGATCTTCCGCAGCGTCGTCACGCTGCTCTCGATGCTGTGCGGCTTCACCGCGGTCGTGAAAATTCCGCTCGCCCAGGCGACAGCGATCGGCTTCAGCCAGGTGCTCTTCGTCACCATCGCGGCGGTGCTCTTCCTCAAGGAGGTCGTCGACGGCCGCCGCTGGGCCGCGACTGTGATCGGCTTCGCCGGCGTGCTGATCATGCTGCGGCCGAGTTCGGAGGGGCTCGACATCTATGCCCTGCTCGCGGTGGCCGGGGCGGTCTGCGGTGCCGCCATCACCGTCAGTGTCCGCAAGCTCGCCGCAAGCGAACGCACCGATACGATCCTGCTCTATCAGGGCATCGTGCTGATCGTGCTTCTCGCCTTGCCCACCTTCCTCTGGTGGCAGGCGCCGACGCCCAATCAATGGTTCTGGCTGATCACGCTCAGCCTTTTCGGCACGGCCGGGCAATGGCTGATCACCCGCGCCTATCAGGTCGGCGAGGCGGCGGCGTTGGCGCCGCTGGATTTCAGCCGGTTGCTGCTGGCGAGCTTCACCGGCTTCGTCTTCTTCGCCGAGATTCCGGCGCTCACGACCTGGTTCGGCGCGGCCGTCGTCATCGGCGCGACGCTCTACACGATCCGCAAGAACGCCCGGACGAGCCCGCCGCCCGCCTCGGCCTGAACGCCCGGGATTGCGCCGTTCCCATCCAGGGCGCTATGAATCGGCGCACGCCTCTCCCGCGTGCGGCCGCTGGGCCTTGAGCCCGCGGCACGACAGCCAGAGGCAAGGTCATGCGCATCGAAAACGACCCGAAGCTCGACTTCCGCGATGTGCTGATTCGCCCGAAGCGCTCGACGCTGGGCAGCCGCGCCGAGGTCGATGTCGAGCGCTCGTTCCGCTTCGCCCATACGGGGCGGGAGTGGAAGGGTTTTCCGCTGATCGCCGCCAATATGGACGTGGTCGGCACTATGGCGATGGCCCGCACGCTGCTGAAGCACGGTGCCATGGTCGCCCTGCACAAGCATTACAGCGCCGATGAATTGATCGCCTTCTTCCGCGAGCCGGGCTCGGCCAACGCCTTCTATTCGCTGGGCACCACCGATTCCGACCATGACAAGCTGAAGGCCGTGCACGCCCAATCGCCGATCACCAAGATCTGCCTCGACGTCGCCAACGGCTATACCGAGAAGTTCGTCGACACGGTCAAGGCGACGCGCGCCGCCTTCCCGGATGCGGCGATCATGGCGGGCAATGTCGTGACCGGCGACATGACCGAGGCGCTGATCCTGGCCGGCGCCGATATCGTCAAGGTCGGCATCGGGCCGGGCTCGGTCTGCACCACCCGCAAGATGACAGGCGTCGGCTATCCGCAGCTCTCCGCCATCATCGAATGCGCGGATGCGGCCCATGGCCTCAAGGGCTTTGTCTGCGGCGACGGCGGGCTCACCGTGCCGGGCGACGTCGCCAAGGCCTATGGCGGCGGCGCCGATTTCGTGATGATGGGTGGCATGCTCGCCGGCCATGACGAATGCGAGGGCGAGATTCGCTACGAGGAGCGCAATGGCGAGAAGGTGCCGGTCGCGATGACCTTCTACGGCATGTCCTCGGACACGGCGATGAACAAGTATTCCGGCGGCGTCGCCAAGTACCGGGCTTCCGAAGGCAAGACCGTCGAGGTGCCCTATCGCGGCCCGGTCGAGGGCACGATGCAGGAGCTGATGGGCGGCGTGCGCTCGGCGATGACCTATATCGGCGCGGTCCGCCTGAAGGAGGTGCCCAAGCGCACCACCTTCATCATGGTCGGCAGCCAGCTCAATACCATCTTCGGCAATTGAAACCGGCATGGCCGGGGCCGTCCGTCCACTCGTCTTTCGGCGCGCTATCGCTTTCCGATGGGCTGTTGCATAGTCCGCCATCAACACAGAAGGCCGCTGACGGCTTCGGGGAGACGGATATGACGTTCAGGATCTTGGGTGCGGTGGTTTTGCTCGCTGCGGGAGCTTCGGTGGCGCAGGCGCAGCAACTGGCGCCGAGCCCGACGCTCGACGCCGTCAAGGCGCGCGGCAATCTCGAATGCGGCGTGCATCTCGGCCTGCCCGGCTTCTCCTTCGCCAATGACAAGGGCGAGTGGAGCGGGCTCGATGTCGATTACTGCAAGGCGCTCGCCGCCGCGGTGCTCGGCGACGCCAACAAGGTGAAGTACACGCCGACCTCGGTGCAGCAGCGCTGGCCGATCCTGCAGTCCGGCCAGGTCGACGTGCTCTCGCGCAACTCGACCATCACCTTCTCGCGCAACGCGACGCTCGGCCTCAACTTCCAGGGCATCAATTTCTACGAGGGCCAGACCTTCATCGTCCGTAAGTCGGCCGGCGTGAAGGATGCCGCGGGTCTCGACGGCGCCTCGGTCTGCGTCGCCGCCGGCTCGACCGAGGAAAAGAACGCCGCCGACTGGTTCCGCGAGCGCAACCTCAAGGTGACCATCACCAATTTCCAGAAGAACGACGACGCCATCGCCGCCTATGACGCTGGCCGCTGCGACGCCTATACCGCCGGCGTCGGCGCGTTGGCCGGCCAGCGTGCGAAGCTCAAGAACCCCGACGATCACGTCATCCTGACCCAGCCGATCTCGAACGATCCGCAGGGCCCGGTGACGCGCTGGGGCGACGAGCGCTGGCAGCTCATCGTGCGCTGGGTGCTGAACGGCACGATCGCGGCGGAGATGCTGGGCGTCACCTCCAAGAATGTCGACGAGATGAAGGCCAATTCGAAGAACACCGAAGTGCGCCGCCTGCTCGGCGCCGAGGGTGGCTTCGGCGCGATGATGGGGCTCTCCAACGACTGGATGTACAACGCCATCAAGCAGGTCGGGAACTACGGCGAGAGCTACGAGCGCAATGTCGGCATGGGTTCGAGCCTGAAGCTCGAGCGCGGCCAGAACCAGCTCTGGACCAAGGGCGGCCTGCTCTTCACCCCGCCGTTCCAGTGAGAGCGGACGCCTAGCGACCCCGCCAGCGCGTCATCCTGGACAAGCGGCGTCAGCCGCGCCGATCCGGGATTCATGCCTGAACTGTTCCGGCATGGATCCCGGGTTTACGCTTCGCCCCGCCCGGGATGACCGCGCGTTTCCGACGCAAGTTGCGAAGGCCTCGCGGCATGAACGTCCTATCCTTCATCAACGACAAGCGGGTCCGGGACTGGTTCTACCAGATCGCCCTGATCCTGCTGCTCGTCGGCCTCACCGTGTTCTTCGTGCGCAATGCCTCGGAGAACATGGTCAAGGCCGGCATCGCCTCGGGCTTCGACTTCCTCTGGCGCACTTCGGGCATCGAGGTGCCTTTCGTCCTGACCGGCTACACCCAGTCGGACGACATCTTCGCCCTGTTCTGGGTCGGCGTTGCCAACACCATGCTGGTGACGGTGATCGCGATCGTGCTGGCAACGCTGCTCGGCTTCGCCATCGGCATTGCCAGGCTGTCCTCGCACTGGCTGCTTTCGACCATCGCCGGCGCCTATATCGAGTTCGTCCGCAACATCCCGCTCTTGTTCTTCGTGCTGTTCTGGTATTTCGGCGTCATCGCCGCCTTGCCGCAGCCGCGCCAGAGCATCGGCCTGTTCGGCGTCGCCTTCCTCAACAATCGCGGCATCACCATCCCGTTGCCCGATGCGCCCGGCAATTTCCGCTGGGCGGCGCTGGCGATCCTGGTGTCCTGGGTCTGCTACTGGCTGGCCAGCGCCTGGGCGCGCAAGCGCAAGGAGCGCACCGGGCAGGACGCGCCGCTGCTCGTCATTGGGGTCGGCCTGATCCTGGTCGTGCCGGCGCTCGCCATCGCCTGGGCCAGCCTCGCCACGCGCTGGGACATCCCCGTGCTGCGCGGCTTCAACTATCGCGGCGGCTTCGTCGTCATCCCTGAATTCGTCGCGCTGCTCGCGGCGCTCGTCACCTACACCGCCGGCTTCATCGCCGAGATCGTGCGCGGCGGCATCGAATCCGTGGCGAAGGGGCAAAGCGAGGCAGCTTCGGCGCTGGGTCTGCGCCCCGGCCGGATCCTCAGCCTCGTCGTCATCCCGCAGGCGCTTAGGGTGATGACCCCGCCATTGACCAACCAGTATCTGAATGTGCTCAAGAACTCGTCCTTCGGCGCGGCGATCGCCTATCCCGACGTGGTCAGCCTGTTCATGGGCTCGGCACTCAACAATACCGGTCAGGCGATCGAGATCATCGCGATGACGCTCGCGGTCTATCTGGTCATCGGCTTGGCCGTCTCCGCGCTGATGAACTGGTACAACGCCCGCATCGCCCTGGTGACGCGATGAACCGGTCCTCCTCCCTCTCGCTCTGGCGCGAGCGCCTGTTCGGTACGCCCTTCACCGGCTTCGTCTCGGTGGTGCTCTTCGTGCTGATCGCCTGGATCGCCATCCCGCTGATCCGCTGGGCCGTGATCGACGCGACCTGGGTGGGCTCGACGCGGGCCGATTGCGTCCCCGGCGGCGCCTGCTGGGTCTTCATCCGCGCCCGTTTCGGCCAGTTCATGTACGGGCTCTACCCTGTCGACCAGCGCTGGCGCGTCGATATCGCTGGCATCGCCTTCGTGCTGGGGATCGCGTCGGTCATCCTGGCGCCGCAGCGTCTCAAGCTGAAGCTTGGCCTTGTGATGCTGGTGATCCTGCCGCCGCTCGGTATCTGGCTGCTCTCGGGCGGTTTCGGCCTGCGCTATGTCGAGACGCGCGAATGGGGCGGACTGACGCTCACCCTGTTCATCTCGATCTATTCGAGCCTGATTGCGATTCCGCTCGGCATCCTCTTCGCGCTCGGCCGGCAATCGGAACTCAGGATCATCCGGCTGATCAGCGTGATCTTCATCGAGTTCTGGCGCGGCGTGCCGATCATCGCGGTGATCTTCCTCGCCTCGCTCCTGCTGCCCCTGATCCTGCCCGGCGGCATCGGCATCGACCGGCTGGCGCGTGCCGTGATCGGGCTCGGCTTCGTCATCGCCGCCTATATGGCGGAAGCGGTGCGCGGCGGCCTGCAGGCCCTGCCCAGGGGCCAGCGCGAGGCGGCGACGGCACTCGGCCTGAACTACTGGAAGGCGACCGGCCTGATCGTCCTGCCGCAGGCGCTGCGCATTTCGCTGCCGGCGATGACCAACGAGTTCATCGCGCTGATCAAGAACACGACGCTGGTGCTGGTGGTCTCGATCCTCGACCTGCTCGGCATCGCCCAGGCCTCGCTCGCCGACCCCAACTGGGTCGGCATGAACATGGAGGCCTATGCTTTCTCGGGCGCGATCTACTGGCTGATCTGCTTCGCGCTCTCGCGCTGGAGCCGCTCGCTGGAGAAGAGGCGGAGGCTATGAGGTTGCTGTCATTCTCGGGTCAAGCCCAGCATGACGAGCCCCCCATCGGGCAACAAAAAACCGGCCTTTCGGCCGGTTTTCTTTTGTTCGATGCCGCGAGCCGATCAGGCCCGGACCTTGCCCCGGTCGCGACGGCGGTCGGCGGCGGGCTGATAGGCGATGCGGGCGTGGTGGCTGCAATAGGGCAGGCCGGTCTGCGAGCGGGCGCCGCAGAAGCGGAACTCGGGGGTCGTCGGGTCGCCCATCGGCCAGCGGCACATGTACTCGCGCAGGTCCATGATGGTGACGCGCTCGGAGAACGGGATCACCACATCCTCGGACAGTGCAGGCGCGGCCTCGACCTCGATCTCTGCCTCGGGGGCGAAGTCCGGCGCCAGCGCATGGGCGCCGCGCGTCGGGGTTGAGGCTGCACCGGCCATCGGATGGCTCGGCGAGCGGGCCGGAGCCTTGCGCGGGGCGCTGTTGCGCGGCGCGGCGGGCTGCGCCGCGCTCTTGGCCCGGCCCGAGAGGCCGAGGCGATGGACCTTGCCGATCACCGCGTTGCGCGTGACATTGCCCAGCTCGGCCGCGATCTGGCTGGCGCTCAGCCCGTCGCTCCAGAGCTTCTTGAGCTGCTCGACGCGCTCTTCCGTCCATGCTCCGGCTTCGTTCATCCGCATCACCTGTCTTGTCCGGCGGGTCCCTTGCGAGGCCTGCCTTTAAGGGCGCTTCGTGACGGAATCCGGGACCGGCGGCTTTTGTCGCTGAGACAAAGCCGTTGCTGCCGCAACAGACGGTACAGGAGGCGCCGCACGAAATGTCGTATCTGACGAAGCCGACCATACAAGCTGCGGTGACTCGCGAACAAGAGTCGGCGAATCCCAATTCGGCTTTTCCCCAGACGATTCGCGATTGAGCGGTCAAGCGAATCCTTTCGGCAACACTGTCCCAGCGGCATTCAATTGACAGTCGCGGCCGCCTTAAGCATATTTATCCACAAGGTGACGCCGCCCCGCTCGGGCGGCGCTTATGTTTGGCGGATCAAGGTTCCGACGATGCGGATGACGGCGCGACGAGAGATCAGGAGCTGGGTGCGACGATAACGTCGTCACCGGGTCTTATCGTGGCTGCATGCCTGCAGCATCCATCCCGGATCGTCGTTCTCCGTTCAGCGCCAATCCGTTTCTCACCCGTCCCCTTCGCGAGGATCTTCGTCTCATGGCTCCCGCCCCTGTTTCCGCCAGCCAGTCCGTGCTCGTTCCGACCTATGCCCGCGCCCCCGTCGCCTTCGAGCGCGGCGAAGGCCCCTGGGCGATCACGGCCGATGGCACCCGCTATCTCGATTTCGGCGCCGGCATCGCGGTCAACGCGCTCGGCCACGCCCATCCGCATCTCGTCAAGACGCTGACCGAGCAGGCCGGCAAGATCTGGCACACCTCGAACCTCTATGGCGCGCCGGATGGCGAGCGGCTGGCCCGCCGGCTCTGCGAGGCGACCTTCGCCGAGCGTGTCTTCTTCACCAATTCGGGTGCCGAGGCGAACGAGTGCGCCATCAAGATGGCGCGGAAATACCATGCCGCGAAGGGCCATCCCGAGCGCTACCGCATCATCACCTTCGAGGGGGCCTTCCACGGCCGCACGCTGGCGACCATCGCCGCCGGCGGCCAGCAGAAATATATCGACGGCTTCGGCCCGAAGGTCGACGGCTTCGACCAGGTACCCTTCGACGACGAGAAGGCGCTGCGCGCCGCGATCACGCCGGAAACCGCCGCGCTGATGATCGAGCCGATCCAGGGCGAAGGCGGCCTGCGCTCGGTGCCGGCCCGCTTCCTCAAGCTGTTGCGCGATCTCTGCGACGAGAACGGCCTGATGCTGATCTTCGACGAAATCCAGACCGGCGTCGGCCGCACGGGCAAGTTTTTCGCCCACGAGAAATACGGCGTGACGCCCGACATCATGTCGATCGCCAAGGGCATCGGCGGCGGCTTCCCGATGGGCGCCTGCCTGGCGACCGAAGAGGCGGCCTCGGGCATGACGCTCGGCACCCATGGCACCACCTTCGGCGGCAATCCGCTCGCTATGGCCGTCGGCAATGCCGTGCTCGACGTCGTGCTGGCCCCCGGCTTCATCGAGAATGTCGGCCAGATCGCGCTCCGGCTGAAGCAGTCGCTGGCCGAGCTCAAGGACAAGCATCCGGACGTCATCGCCGAGATCCGCGGCGAGGGTCTGATGCTCGGCCTCAAGCTGCACACGCTGAACACCGACTTCGTCAACGAAGCCCGCGCCCAGGGCCTGCTCGTCGTCGGCGCCGGCGACAATGTCGTGCGCCTGCTGCCGCCGCTGATCATCACCGAGGCCGACGTGGCCGAGGCGGTGTCGCGTCTCGACAAGGCAGCATCCGCCGTCGAGGCCACGCTGAAGCGCCCGGCTGCCGAATAAGTTCATCCGCAAGACCCACACCAGCGAAGCGTAAGGAAGCGCCAGTGACGCGCCATTTCCTCGATCTCTCCGATTTCTCCGGCAACGAGCTGCGCGCGATCCTGCGCACCGGCGAGGAGATCAAGTCGCGACGCCGCACCCCTGCAGCCGTCGGCGACCGCGTGCTCGAGGGCAAGGTCATCGCCACCATCTTCGAGCAGCCGTCCTTGCGCACCCGCGTCTCCTTCGATGTGGGCATTCGTGAGCTCGGCGGTTCGCCGATGATGGTCGCCGGCCATGAGATCGAGCTCGGCGAGCGCGAGACCATTGCGGACACCGCCCGCGTGCTCTCGCGCTATGTCGATGCGATCATGATCCGCATCCTGGATCACGATTCGCTGGTCGAGATGGCGAAATACGCCACGGTGCCGGTGATCAACGGCCTGACCAAGCGCCAGCATCCCTGCCAGGTCATGGCCGATGTCATGACCTTCGAGCAGCGCAAGGGCGCGATCGAGGGCAAGCGCATTGCCTGGACCGGTGATACCAACAATGTGCTGACCTCCTGGGTCCATGCTGCCGGCCGGCTCGATTTCGAATTGTCCGTCGCGACGCCCGAGGAGCTGGCGCCGCCGCCGGCCTTGATCGCCTGGGCCAAGAAGCAGGGCGCCAAGATCACGCTGACCAACCGGCCCGAGGAGGCGGTCGAGGGCGCCGATTGCGTCATCACCGATTGCTGGGTCTCGATGGGCGACGAGGAAGGCAGCCGCCACAACCTGCTGCGGCCCTACCAAGTGGACGACAGGCTGATGCAGCGCGCCGAGAAGGACGCGATCTTCATGCACTGTCTGCCGGCCTCGCGCGGCGAGGAGGTCACGGACGCGATCATGGACGGCCCGCAATCGGCCGTCTTCGACGAGGCCGAGAACCGCCTGCATGCGCAGAAGGGCATCCTGGCCTGGTGCTTCGGCGGGGCGGCGGCCTGATGGCCCTGGACGACGTCATGGATACCGCCGGGCTCGACGATCGGGTCATCCCCTTCGCCGTGCCCGATCTCGACGTGCGCGGCCGCGTCGTGCGGCTGGGCGCGTCGATCGATACGATCCTCGATCGCCACGGCTATCCCGAGCCCGTCTCGCGCGTGCTCGGGGAGGCGGCGGCGCTGACTGTCCTGCTCGGCACCGCGCTCAAGTTCGAGGGTCGCTTCCAGCTCCAGACCAAGAGCGACGGCGCCATCCCGATGATGGTCGTCGATTTCAACGCGCCGGACAATTTCCGCGCCGTCGCCCATATCGACGAGGCCAAGCTCGTCGAGGCGATCGCGCTCGACAAGGTCTCGACGGGAGAGCTCCTCGGCGAGGGGCATCTCGCCATGACCGTCGACCAGGGCACGGCCACGACACGCTACCAGGGCATCGTGCCGCTGAAGCGCCAGAGCCTCGAAGAGGTCGCGCACCAGTATTTCCGCCAGTCCGAGCAGATCCCGACGCGGGTCCGCCTTGGCGTCGGGACCGTCACCACCGGCGGGCGCCCGCAATGGCGTGCCGGTGGCATCCTCGTGCAGTTCATGCCGCATTCGCCGGACCGCCTGCGCGCCGCCGACATGCATCCCGGCGACGCGCCCGAGGGCCATGAGATCCTCGCCGGCAACGATGATCCGGACGGCATCGCCGACGATGCCTGGATGGAGGCGCGCTCGCTGGTCGAGACGGTCGAGGATCACGAATTGCTCGACCCGACGCTGGAAAGCGAGCGGCTGCTCTATCGCCTGTTCCATGAGCGCGGCGCCCGCGTCTTCGAGCCGGTCACCGTGCATGAGGCCTGCCGCTGCTCGCGCGAGCGCGTACTCTCGATGCTGCGCGGTTTCGCGCCCGAGGATCGCAAGGCGATGATCGCCGACGACGGCAAGCTCGGCGTCACCTGCGAATTTTGCTCGCGGCGCTATTCCTTCGCCCCTGCCGAGGTCGAGGACGGTCAGGCGGCGGGCGAATAGGCGTTTTAGCACGCCGCTCCCGTCATGGTCGGGCTTGTCCCGACCATCCACGCCGTCATCGATGCCACGCGGTGTGCAAGACGTGGATGCTCGCCACAAAGGGCGAGCATGACGAGCGCGAGATTTCGGCTCGGCGAGTAACTTATCCCGCCTGGCACTCGGCCATCAGCTTGCGCATGAAGGCCTCGCCGGCCGCCAGTTGCTCCAGCGTGATGTATTCGTCCGGCTGGTGCGCCTGATCGATCGAGCCGGGCCCGCAGACCACGGTCGGGAGCCCCGCCTGCTGGAAATGCCCGGCTTCGGTCGCAAAGGCGACGGCGATCGTATGGTTCCGGCCGGAGAGCCGCATGGCGAGCCGCTCGGCCTCCGAACCCGGATCGGGCGCCAGACCGGGCACATCCGAAGTCATCTGCGTCTCGATCGCCGAACTCGGTGCGGTCGAGCGCATCCGCGCCAGCACCTTGTCGGCCACCTTCGCGAAGCGGGCGGGGCCGGCTTCGGGATCGGAACTCGGAACCGTTCGGATCTCCCAGAGGATTTCGCTGCGATCGGCCAGGATGTTGCGGGCGATGCCGCCATGGAATGTGCCGATATGGATGGTGTCATAGGGCGGGTCGAAGCGGCCGCTCGTGTCCGGCCGCTGCTTGGCATCCTCCGCCATATGGTCGAGCTCGGCCGCAAGCAGCGCGCCGGCATGAACGGCGCTGGCGCCCAGCTGCGGCTTGGAGGAATGCGCGGCGAAGCCCTTCACGATGGTCTGGAAGGTCCGCACGCCCTTATGCGCGTCGCAGATGTCGAGCATGGTCGGCTCGCCGACGATGACGGCGCGCGGCCGCGGCAGGGTCTTGCCCATGGCATTGATGCCGTCGACCACGCCGAGGCAGGTCACCTCCTCGTCATAGGACAGGAAGAGGTGGATCGGCATCTTCAGGTTCGCCGCCAGGAAATCCGGCACCAGTGCCAGCCCAAGCGCCAGGAAAGCCTTCATATCAACGGCACCGCGACCATAGGCCTTGCCGTCCTCGACATGCAGCGTGAACGGGTCGCGGCTCCAGGCCTGGCCTGCCACCGGCACCACGTCGGTATGGCCGGAGAGCACGATGCCGCCGCAATCCTGCGGACCGACGGTGGCGAACAGGGCGGCCTTATCGCCGGTCTCATTGGGGAAGCGCACCGAAGAGACGCCCCAGCCGGTGAGGTAATCCTCGACGAAATCGAGCAGGGCCAGGTTGGACTTGTCGCTCACCGTGTCGAAAGCAACGAGGCGGGCGAGCATCTCGAGCGGCGTATAGCGCTGCCCGGTTTCAGCGGAGGCGGTCAATGCAGAACCTTCTTCACATAGGGGGAATCGAGCGGGAAGAGCGGCACTTCGACATCGAAGATCGTACCGTTTTCGTCCTGCATGGCGTAGAAACCGTGCATCGAACCATCAGGCGTCGTCAGCGGGCAGCCCGAGGTGTAGTTGAAGCTCTCGCCCGGTCGCAGCACGGGCTGCTTGCCGACCACCCCCTCGCCGCGGACCTCGTGGACCTCGCCGCGTCCATCGGTGATGAACCAGTGCCGGGTCATCAACTGCACGGTCTGCGTCGAGAGATTCACGATCTCGATCGCATAGGCCCAGAAATAGCGGCCCTGCGCATGCGAGGATTCCGCATCCATGAAACTCGGCGCCGCGGTCACGCGCACGCCATGCGTCTGGGCCTGATACATCGAAGGCTCCGCTTCGGCCGGTCGCGGCTTTGCCGCCGTGATGTGTTATCGGCCAGCCGGCGCCAGCGTCAATGCGGGGATGCGGCGATTCTGGCGTGGACAACCCGGCGGCCTATGCATGCCCTGCTGTCGGCAAGCTTGGCCTTGGGGGGCCGTTTCGCTAGCTATGACCGATTGTCCCCAGCGGAATGCGCATGCTGACCTTCAAGCCCGGCATCCAGCCCGACAGCTCCATCCGCGCCTTCATCGAGGCGGGTGCGATCACGCTCGCGCGGTCGCCGGCCGAGGGGCAGATCCAGCCTGCGAGCCTCGACCTGCGCCTGGGCGCACGCGCCTATCGCGTCCGCGCCTCGTTCTTGCCCGGCCCGGAGCGCACGGTGCGCAGCCGGATCGAGGATCTCTCGCTGCACGAGATCGATCTGACGCAGGGCGCGGTCCTGGAGACCGACTGCGTCTATATCGCCGAATTGATGGAAGGCCTGCGCCTGCCCAAGGGCCTGCGCGCCGCTGCGAACCCGAAGAGCTCGACCGGCCGGCTCGACGTCTTCACCCGCGTCATCACCGACCGCGCCCGCGAGTTCGACCTCGTCGAGGACGGCTATGAGGGCCCGCTCTTCATCGAGATCTCGCCGCGCACCTTCCCGGTTCTGGTTCGCTCTGGCTCGCGTCTCTCGCAGATCCGCTTCCGCTCCGGAGAGACCCGCCTCGACGACCGAGCGCTCGGTGAAATCCACCTGCGCGAGACGCTGGTCAGCGCGGCCGAGCCCTCCTTCCAGGGCGGCGTCGCCGTCAGCGTCGATCTCTCGGGCTTCGACGGCCTGCTCGGCTATCGCGGCAAGCATCACACGGCGCTGATCGATGTCGATCGCGTCGGCGCCTATCGCGCCGCCGATTTCTGGGAGCCGATCCACGATGACGGCTCGGGCAGCATGATCCTCGATCCCGGCCAGTTCTACATCCTCGCCTCCAAGGAAGCGGTGCATGTCCCGCCGGATTATGCCGCCGAGATGACGCCTTTCGACGCGCTGGTCGGTGAGTTCCGCGTGCATTATGCCGGCTTCTTCGACCCGGGCTTCGGCCATCGCGCCGCCGGCGGCCAGGGCGCGCGCGCCGTACTGGAAGTCCGTTCCCGCGACGTGCCCTTCATCATCGAGGACGGCCAGATCGTCGGTCGCCTCGTCTATGAGAGCATGGCGGCCCGGCCGGAGGCGCTCTACGGCGCCGATCTCAAGTCGAACTACCAGGGCCAGGCGCTCAAGCTCTCCAAGCATTTCAAGGGTTGAGCGGGCGCCTGCTCGGTCTTCCCGCGATCGCCCGCGATTCCCGGATGACACCCGGCCCCGGACCCGCTATGAACGCGGGCCTGCCACGCGCTGCTTCGTCAGCGTGAAGGGCATGCGGGCGTAGTTCAGTGGTAGAACGTCAGCTTCCCAAGCTGAATGTCGTCGGTTCGATCCCGATCGCCCGCTCCAAATTTCCTGGAAAATTCAGCCTATCGTAGTGCCTTGGCCAGCCGATGACGGCGTTGCCGTGCCCGCGGCGCCCTTTGCGGCTCTGGCGCCGTCGATCACGATCGGCGTCCAGCTGCGTTCCGGCGATTTCAGCCAGTCCGCGATATGTTCGAAGACGATGCGCTGGAAGGGCTGGAGCGGCTGTCCGCTCTGCTCGGCGATCGCCATGATCCGGCTGAGTTCATCGGCGAAGTCGTGCTTGATCTCGCCGCCCAGGTGGTTCTCCAGATGCTTGAACAGGATGCCGAACAGGCTGATCTGGGCGCTGGTCAGCCCGGCGATGCAACTGCTGAGATCTTCCTGGGTCATTGTTCTGTCCGTGAAAATGGTGTGACGGTCGGGCTGCGGCTGCAGGGTGCAGGCAGGGGAGGGTGATCGGCGGCGTTTCAGAATTTCGACCAGCCGTCGTGGCGGCCGTTGATGGCGCGCAGCACCTTGCGCCGCAGCCGGGCGGGGACGGTCGGCGCCGGCTCGGCCTCGCCCCTTGCCGGTCGCGTGAAGGCCACGCGGTCGACCTTGCCGCTCAGCCGCTCCAGCGGAATCTGGAAGGAGGTGATGAGGGACTGAAGCCGCTTGGCCGAGTCTTCGCGCGTGCCGGCGACCGCATGGCTCTGCTCGACCATCGTCGCGCTCTGCTGCGTCATCTCGTCGAGATGGGCGACGACCTTGGCGACTTCCTCGATCCCGTTGGCCTGTTCCTCGGTGCGCTGCGCGAGGTTGCGGCTGTCCTGGTTGATCGTCGAGGAGCCGGTCGACAGCGTGCCGGAGATGTCGGCCGTCGTCGTCACGACATCGCAGAGCGTCTCGATCAGCGCGTTGACGCCCTCGCAGATATTACGCAGGTCGCCGGCCTTGTCGGCGATGTCGATGCGCGGATTGAGGTTCTTCTGCTTTGCGGCCGCGACGACCTCACGGGTTTCCGCGACCGTGAGCTGGAGGGCTTCCAGCGCATCGACCTCGTCCTTGCGCAGGAACAACGCGTGGGGACGACCGATGATCTCCGCGAGCTGATAGCCGGTCGCTGCCAGGAAATTCTCGTTGGCGCAGAGAACCGTTCCCGTGACGTCGAACTCGATCACGGCTTGGGAGCGATGGATCGCCGCGATCTGCGCTGAAGCAGTACCACTGCTGAAGAGGTTGAAGGCCATTGTTTGTCCCTGGCGCGATGTGACGCCGGGAAGAAAGCTCTAACCAAGTTAAATAACGAACGGTGTCGTTGAAGGGCATGCTCAACGGTTTGTTAATCAAGTTGAACCACTTGGGTCAAATTTATATTTTAGGCTGCTGTTTTGCAGGGAAAGGTGGTTTTCGGGCGATTATTCTACAGATTTTGTGGCTTTTGAATCGTGGGATGTTAACACGTTAAGAGCGGTTAACGCACTCTTAATGAGCATGCTGCAGGTTTGTTGTCGTTTGATAACTATAAGATACTATCGATTGACCTCGTCGGGAGCCTATGTTCTGCCGGATAAGGTCAAATGCTGAGCGCTGCGCTTTGGGAAGACGAAGATTTCGCGAAACTGAAGGTTGAAATCTCAACCTTGAGCAGCAATGTACCGCCCTCTGTGCGCGCTATGGTAGCAAGCACCGTCAAGCATTTCGCCGACGAGATGGTTGACGAGCTCTGGCGGGATCTCGCGCGCCATGTCCGGATTCAGGCCCTGTTCGACAACGAGGTCATCGCCCGGCGGTTTCGGGGCGCGCTGTCGCAATGGCTCGTCGAGACATTCCCGAAGGAGCCGATCGAAGCGACGCCCTTCCTCATGCGCCAGTCCGAGATCGGGTCGACCCATGCCCGCATCCAGATTCCGACTTCGCTGAGCCTGCTTGCAGCGCGCGTCTTCAAGCGCGGCATCTACAACAATCTCAAGCACACCCGGTTGTCGCGTGACGAGTTCGTCCAGGCGGCGCTCTACGTCGCGGGCGTGATCGATGTCGCGACGGCAGCGATCGTTGCCGCCCATATCAGCGGGCTCGATCGCAATCTGCGGGCGGAAGAGGCGCTTCGTCAGGTCTCGATCGATCATGACTTCCGCGCAGAGCGGGAAAAGCAGAAGGCGTCCCTCGCCGAATGGGCACAGGCGGTCTTCTTCGGGTCTCATATTGCCGGCGAGGCGGGTGGCGTGCTGCCGCTGAGCCGCTCCGAATTCGGCCTGTGGTTCTCCCACAGGGCGAACCTGCTCTTCGGCCGGACCGCGGAATATGCGTCGATCGCCCGACTCGTCGGCGAAGCGGACGGCCATGTCCGGCAATTGCGCGATGAAGTGGAGGCGGCGCGCCGCGAGGAGCATCTGCGCGAGATCAGGATGATCGCCGGCCAGATCAACAATCTCCTGAGCGTCCAGTTCAGCCATTCCTTCGACATGGGCAGCGCCAGGGACCCGCTGTCGCGCCTGTTGAACCGCCGCTATCTGCGGGCGGCCATCTCCCGCGAGGTCGCGCTGCGCCGCCGGACGAGCCGGCCTTTCTCGATGATCATGCTGGAGATTTCGCAGTTCGACGCGTTGCGTGCGCGCCTCGGCGAGGCCGGCGCCGACACGGTCGTCCAGCAGACGGCTGCCATGCTGCTGAACGCGGTGCGGTCGAGCGACACGGTCTTCAGCATGGGCCGCGAGACCTTCCTGATCATTCGCGTCGGGGCCGATGCCAGGGAGGCGGCGGTGTTCGCTCGCAGCATCGTCGAGAGCTATGCCGCGACCCATTTCTCGATCGAGGGCCAGACGGTGCTCCAGAACACGCTGAATGTCGGCGTCATCGAATATGACGGGCATCCCGATCCGCGCCGTCTCGTCGACCAGGTCGCCAACGCCTTGCGCAACGAGAAGGGCGGGAAGTAACCCGCCTTCCGCCTCGATAGGGCCGCGGTTTTCCGGTTGCGCGCCCTGCACACGACAATCCTTGCGTGCCTTGGGATCGAATCCGCGTTTCGCGGGTTGATCCGCTGCGCCACCGGTTCGGCGCAAGGAGCAGGATATGATGACGATCAGGCAGACAACCACCACCATCGCGGCCGTTCTGATGCTGGCCACGCCGGCCCTGGCGCAGCAGCGCGCGCTCGGCCCGTCGACGGGCACCGTGCGGCTCGAGCAGGTCCAGGCCGGTTTCATCGCCTCCGGCGAGGCCGGGGGCGGCACCTTGCGCTATCGCGGCCGTTCCTATCCGGTCACGGTCGGCGGGCTCGGCATCGGTTCGATCGGCGCGGCGCGCTCGGTTGCATCCGGTACGGTCTACGGGCTGCATCGCGTCTCGGACTTCGCCGGCGCCTATGTCCAGTTGAAGGAAGGCTGGGCTGTCGGTGATGCAGGCCGCGGCACGACCTGGCTGCGCAACGACAAGGGCGTGACGCTCAAGCTCGCCACCCGTCGCCAGGGGCTGCAGCTCCAGCTCGGCGCCGATGGCGTGCTGATCGGCTTCCGGAACTAACCCCAAGCCGCTTCGCGCGGATAAGGCGGCGCAGCCTCTAGGCTTTTGCGCCACCTCGACTATGTTGCGGGCACTTTGGATAACGTGCTCCGCCCTCTCGTAATCTGCGTCACCGCCGCCGTCCTGGCGGCGGTGCTGTGCGTGGGGCTGCGCCCCCTTCTCCTGCGCTATGCGCTGGCGCGGCCTAATGCGCGCTCCAGCCACAAGATACCCACGCCGCAGGGTGGCGGTATCGCCGTTCTCGCCGGCGCCTTCGCAGCGCTGGGAGGGGCGCTCTGGTTGGCGCCCGTCGAGGGCGAAGCGGCTCGCGCGGTTCTGGTGCTCTTCCTGGCGGTGACGGGACTTGGCATCGTCGGCGCCTGGGACGATATCCGGCCCTTGCCGGCAAGCATCCGGCTCGTTCTGCAGGCGGCCTGCGTCGGCTTCGTGCTGTTCCGCGCCGCCCCGGAATTGCGCCTGTTCCCCGAAATCATGCCCCTGTCGGTCGAGCGGGCTTTGGCGCTTCTGGCGGGCGTGTGGTTCGTCAATCTCGTCAATTTCATGGATGGGCTCGACTGGATAACCGTTGCCGGGATGGTGCCGTTGGCAGCCGCTCTAGCGCTCGCCGCCATGACGGGCGTGATCGATCCGGTGACGGGCTGGCTTGCCGCCGCGCTCTGTGGCGGCCTCCTCGGCTTCGCCCCTTTCAACCGGCCGGTGGCGCGCCTTTTCCTCGGCGATGTCGGCTCGCTGCCGATCGGGCTCGTCACGGCCTATCTGCTCTATCGGCTGGCCGGTACGGGCGCCTTCGCCGCGGCCCTGATCCTGCCGTTCTATCATATCGCCGATGCCACGATCACACTGCTCAGGCGTCTCGCCCGCGGCGAGAAGGTCTGGGAAGCCCATCGCTCGCATTTCTACCAGCAGGCGACGACGAACGGCTTCAGCGTGATGGGCGTTGTCGGCCGGGTCGCCCTGCTCAATCTCGCGCTTGTCGCGCTCGCGGGCGCATCGCTGGTCTGGCCGGCTCTTTGGGTACAATTCGCCTGCCTGGCAATCGCCGCCCTGCTCACCGGCCTGCTCTTGCATCGCTTCGCCACAGATCCGCGCCATGGCTGAGAAGCGCGTCCTCGTCACCGGTGCGAGCGGCTTCGTCGGGCCGCATGTCGTCGCGGCGCTGCTGCAGGCCGGTTATCGGCCGCGGCTCGCCCAACGCAATCCGCAGGCGGTCCCGGCGGGAGCGGAAGCCGTCGTGACCGGGGATCTGATAATGCCCGTCGACTGGCGCGTCGCGCTCGAGGATGTCGACCATGTCGTGCACATGGCCGGCCTCGCCCATGCCGGGCCGGGCCTCGACGCGGCACTCTACCGGCGCATCAACACCGAGGTCACGCTGGAGCTCGCCCGTGCCGCCGAAGCAGCCGGGGTCGGCCGCTTCGTCTATCTCTCTTCGATCAAGGCCATGACCGCCGCCTCCGACGGTCCGCCGCTGCGCGAGGACGCGCAGCCCGCGCCCGGAGACGTTTATGGCCGCTCAAAGCTCGCGGCGGAGCAAGGGCTTGCCGCGCTCGACCTCGATTGGATCGCGCTGCGCCCGGTCCTGATCTACGGGCCGGGTGTGAAGGCCAATATGGCCGCCTTGCTCCGGCTGGCGCGCCTGCCCGTGCCGTTGCCCCTCGGCGGCTTGAAGGCGCCACGCTCGCTGCTCGCCGTCGAGAACCTAGCCAGCGCCATCCTGTTCGCGCTGACCCCTGCCTGCCCGGCGCGACGGGCCTATGCGCTGTCCGATCCCGAGCCGATCAGCGTCTCCGATATGCTGGCGGCGATGCGTTCCGGCACAGGGCGTGGTCCCGGCCTGCTGCCTGTGCCCGAGGCCTGGCTGCGCCGGCTGGCGCGCCTTGCGGGTCGCGAGGAGACCTTCCTGAAGCTGGCGGGTAGCCTCGTCGCCCGGCCGGAGCGCCTGCTCAGTGCTGGCTGGCGGCCGCAGGCAGAGACGAAGGCTGCGCTGGCGCGGCTGGCTGCCGCGAGTCGCGCAAGCTGAAATCCGGGATCGCCTCGTCGAGCACGGCATTGGCCGCGGCATGGTCGTTGGCCTTCACGGCGGCCAGCAACTGCGCCAGCCAGGCTTCGATCCGGGCGCGGCCGGCGAAGATCGGCTTGGCGGCCATCACGCCGTCGAGCCCGGTCTCGGCCATCGGTTCGTCGCGGGCGAACAGGATCTCGTTCAAGCGCTCGCCGGGCCTGACGCCTGAGACGATGATCTCGATATCCTCGCCCGGCTCGAAGCCGGCGAGGCGGATCATTCGTTCGGCGAGGTCCATGATCCGCATCGGCTGGCCCATCTTGAGCACGTAGACGGCGGCCCGCTCGGCCTCGGCCTCGCTCGCGCGGGCATGGGAGGCAGCGGTCAGCACGAGGTCGCAGGCTTCGCGGATCGTCATGAAATAGCGGATCATCTCCGGGCTGGTGACCGTCACCGGGCCGCCGCGGGCGATCTGGGCCTTGAATTTCGGCACCACCGAGCCGGCCGAGCCGAGCACGTTGCCGAAGCGTACCGCGACGAGGCGGATGCCGGAATCCGCGGCGACGAGTTCGGCATCGCGCGACTGCGCATAGATCT
Source organism: uncultured Allobosea sp. (assembly GCF_945957345.1). Taxonomy (GTDB): domain Bacteria; phylum Pseudomonadota; class Alphaproteobacteria; order Rhizobiales; family Beijerinckiaceae; genus Allobosea. Next base: position 31,766 of record NZ_CAMFKW010000033.1, read on the forward strand.
CGGCGAAGCGCTTGGTCGCGCCCAGCATCGAGACCGGCTCGATTGCCTTGTCGGTGGAGATCAGCACGAAGGTCCGCGCGCCGGCGGCCACAGCCGCGTCGGTCACGTTCACCGAGCCGAAGATATTGGTCTTGATGCCCTCGCTCCAGTCGGCTTCCAGATAGGGCACGTGCTTGAGCGCTGCCGCATGGACGACGATGTCGGGCTTGAAACCGGCAAAGAGCGGCATGATGCGCTCGCGGTCGCGCACATCGGCCAGCACGCCGGAGACGGCGGTGTCAGGCGCGTGCACCGCGAGCTGCTCGGTGATCTGGAACAGGGCGGGTTCCGAGCTCTCGACCACGAGCAGCTCGGCCGCGCCGAAGGCGGCGCAGCGCAGGCATATCTCGGACCCGATCGAGCCGCCGCCGCCGGTGACGATGACGCGTTTGCCCTTCAGGAAGGAGCCCAGCCTTTCGCGATCGATCGAAACGGTCGAGCGGACCAGCAGATCCTCGATCTCGAGCGGCGCGACCTCGGTGTCGCGCACGCCCTCGCCGAGGCTGTCGATGCGCGAGATCGGCAAGGCGAGCTTGCGCGTGCGTGCCAGCCATCTCTCCGGCTGCGCCTCGGGCAACAGGGCGGAGGGCGTGGCGACGATGCGGCGGAAGGCTTCGCCGCGCTCCATCGCCTCGCCCGCGATCCGCTCGATATCGCCGAGCAGCCCGAGCACCGGAACGCCGCGGATCGACTGGCCGAGATCGTCGCTGCGTGGCGAGAGGATGCCGGCTGGCCGCAGGCGCCGCATCGTGCCGGCTTCCATGGCGCGGATCACCATCTCGACCTCGACGCCACGCCCGAGCAGCAGTGCCGGCAGGTTCGCCTCGCGTACGGCCGTGGTGCGCGAGCGCGCATATTTGAAATAGCGATAGGCGAGGCGGGGCCCGCCGAGCAGCGCGATCTGGACGAGCCAGTACAGCGCGATCGAGATCTTGCCGAAATAGAAGGCGCCGTAGAAGTTCGGCGCCACCAGCACATAGTCGACCGCGAGGAGCGAGACGGTCAGAACGGAGACCGCCTTGACGATGTTCGAGAGGTCCGGCAGCGAGGCGAAGCGCCATTTCGAGCGGTAGAGCGAGAACAGCCAGTAGATCAGCCCGGCATAGGCCACGAAGAAGGGCAGGAAGCGCGGCAGGTAGCGCAGATGCTCGTCGAGTAGCGCGCCCTCGAACCGCACGACGAAGACGAGCCAGATCGCCAGCGCCGTGACCGCGAGGTCATGCAGGACGACGGCGAGCTTCTTGAGATTCTGTTTGGGCAGGATGGCCATGTCCGGGCGGTATCCCGCTCCCTCGGCGGCTTGTCAACGCGTCGGGCGGGGACCGCCTGGAGCATCGGCCCGAAAATTGGGGCGCGGTTTTCGAATAAAGCCGGCGCAAATTCAAAGAACTAGCGCATTTCCGGGCGAAGTCGCTCAGCGGGCTTGCGGCCTGGCTTCCAGCGCGCTGAGGATGAAGGCGATCATCGCGTCCGAATCCGGGCCGGGAATGCATTCGCATTGCGTGATCAGCAGCGGGTGCATGAAGCGGATCATCGCCGTGCGGATGCAGCCCGTGGCATGGGCCGGCTCCATCGGCCGGAACTCGCCGCGCGCGATGCCGTCGGCGACGACACGGCGCAGCACGACGTCGAAACGCTCGATATGGGCGATGATCGCGTCCCAGCTCTCCTCCATCGCGGCGCAGACCATTTCCTGCATCCGGGCATGACCGGCGAAGCGGGCGGCGTTCAGGCGATAGGAGGTCGCGAGAATGTCGCGCAGGCGCTCGGCTGCGGGCCGGTCCTCGTCTGCGATAGTGGCGATCGCCTCTTCCTGCTCGCGCTTGTAGCGCTCCAGCACGGCCTCGTTGATCGACTTCTTGGAGTCGAAGAAGCGATAGACGTTGGCGGGGCTCATCCGCAGGGATTTGGCGATATCCGCCACGGTCGTCTTCTGGTACCCGATATCGCGGAAGAAGCGCTCGGCGGTGTCGACGATGGTCTGCCTGGTATCGCGTTCGGAGTTACTCACGGCGCCGCCGGCTGGGTTGTTTTAAACGAAAACGGTGAAGAATTGATCGTTATGACGAATTTCGTCATTCGTCAACGTAATGGTGAATAAAGACTTTTGCCTTGATGTGCATCAATCCTCCTGCTCGCTCCTGTCAGGAGAACCACCTGGGGCGATTGCGGTTCCCGAAATGACCGGCCGGGCGGACATGCGGGTTCGGGCGAGTTCGAGCAGCGCTTCGGTGTCGAAATGGCGTTCCAGATGCGCTGCAAGGGCATCCAGGGTCGCTTCGATCGCGTCTTCGTAATGCAGGCTCGATCCACGCCGCTGGTCGTCGATGGCAGAGAGCCACGCGGAGCGCACAGCGTCGGAAGCAAAGACGCCATGCAGATAGCTGCCGGCGACGCGCCCGTCCGGGCTCGCCGCCCCCTCCGCGCGCCCTTCGACCCGGAACGGCGCGCGGGCCGTGTCGGCACCGTACGTGCGGCCGAGATGGATTTCGTAGGCCCGGCCCGGAGCGCTGCTCCCGGCGTCGTTGAAATCCACCTCGCGGACGGTCTTCTCGGCATCAAGCGTGGTCTCGACATCGAGCAGGCCGAGGCCGGGCGCTTCTCCGGGCGGCCCTTCCAGCCCGAGCGGATCGCGTACGACTCTGCCGAGCATCTGATAGCCGCCGCACAGCCCGAGAACACGCCCGCCCCGGCGGCGATGGGCGAGGATATCGATATCCCAACCCTCCCGGCGCAGTGCAGCGAGATCGCGCAGCGTCGTCTTGGAGCCCGGCAGGATGACGAGGTCGGCGTCGCCCGGCAGCGGCTGACCCGGCCCGATCATGACGAGATCGACGTCCGCCTCCAGCTTGAGCGGGTCGAGATCGTCGAAATTGGCGATGCCCGGCAGGACAGGCACCGCGATTTTGACCAGCGCGCCGGACTTCCGCTCCGAGCGGATGTCGAGTCCGTCCTCCGCCGGCAGACGCACCGCATCCGCAAACCAGGGTACGACACCGAGACTGGGCCAGCCCGTCGCTTCCGCGATCGTCGCGACGCCGGGCGCGAACAATTCGACAGCGCCCCGGAAGCGGTTGATCGCGAAGGCGCGGATCATCGCCCGGTCTTCGGCGTCGAGCACGGCATGGGTTCCGACGAGGCTTGCGATCACGCCGCCGCGGTCGATATCGCCGATCAGCACGGCCGGGACATTCGCCGCGCGCGCAAATCCGAGATTGGCGATGTCGCGGGCGCGCAAATTCGTCTCCGCCGGCGATCCCGCGCCCTCGACGATCACGAGATCGGCGCCGTCGCCAAGGCGTTCGAAACTCTCCAGGACCTGCGGCAGGAAATCGCCGCGCCGGGCGAAGTCGCGCGAGGCGAGGCGGCCGGCGACGCGGCCCTGCAGGATGATCTGGCTGCCTTGCTCGCCTTCCGGCTTGAGCAGCACCGGATTCATGTCGGGATGAGGAGCGATGCGGGCGGCGCGGGCTTGCAGCGCCTGTGCCCGGCCGATCTCGCCTGCGCCGGTCGCGGCGGCATTGTTCGACATGTTCTGGGGTTTGAACGGCCGTACTTTCAGGCCACGATTCGCGAAAAGCCGGCACAGTCCGGCGACGATCAGCGACTTCCCGACATTGGAGCCGGTGCCGAGGATCATAATCGCGGGAACGGGGGAGCGGGCCATGCGCCTGCTTAGCGCGGTTCGCATAGGCGCGGAAACCGGCAGCGGCAATCTTCACGCAAGGAGAGTGGGAGAGTTTGGCGCGGAGCTCGCGCGTCGGGAGACGGCTTGCATCATCCTGACAAGGTTTGCCGGCCTCCTACGGCATCCTGCTGCGCCAAAGGGGCGAAGTCGCAACGGGCGTCCGTCGAAGGCCGGCTGAACTGAATAAACACTGAACGCTGACGAATGTCAACATTCATCATTCGCTATTTTCTGCGCAGCCCCGAGACCGGTTTTCCGCCGGGTGCGCAGGCCGGTCCGACATGTTAAACCCTCGGCTCCCGCCTTCGCCGAGCCGATCCCACCCCAGATGAATCCGATCCTCTCCGCCCTCCCCACGACCGTCTTCGAGGTTATGTCGCAGCTCGCGCGCGAAACCGGCGCGGTCAATCTCGGCCAGGGTTTTCCGGACGATCCCGGCCCGCTCGACGTGCGTCGGAAGGCGGCCGAGGCGGTGGTCGACGGCTGGAATCAGTACCCGCCGATGATGGGACTGCCCGAGCTGCGCGAGGCCGCGGCGAAGCATTACAAGCACTGGCAGGGGCTCGATCTCGACCCCAGCAGCGAGATCATGGTGACGTCCGGCGCGACCGAGGCGATCGCCGGCGCGCTGATGGCGCTGATCACGCCCGGCGACGAGGTCGTGCTGTTCGAGCCGATGTATGATGCCTATCTGCCGCTGGTGCGGCGCGCCGGCGGCATCCCGAAATTCGTGACGCTGACCCCGCCGCATTTCGGCCTGACCGAAGAGGCGCTGGCAAAAGCCTTCTCGCCGAAGACGAAAGTCGTGCTCTTCAACAATCCGCTGAACCCGACCGCGACGATCTTCGGCCAAGCCGATCTCGACCTGCTCGCCGATTTCTGCGTCCGGCATGACGCGATCGCGATCTGCGACGAGGTCTGGGAGCATGTCGTGTTCGACGGACATCGCCATGCCTCCGTGCTCGGACGTCCTGACATGCGCGAGCGCACCGTCAAGATCTCCTCGGCGGGCAAGATCTTCTCGCTGACCGGCTGGAAGGTCGGGCTCGTCATGGCGGCGCCGGCGATCATGCGCGTGCTGTCCAAGGCGCATCAGTTCCTCACCTTCACGACGCCGCCGAACCTTCAGGCCGCCGTCGCCTATGGCCTCGGCAAGGATGACGGCTATTACGAGGGTATGCGCGCCGATTTCCAGCGCTCGCGTGATCGCTTCGCAGCCGGCTTGCGGGATCTCGGCTTTGCCGTGCTGCCGAGCGCCGGCACCTATTTCCTCAATGTCGACATCGCCCCGCTCGGCGAGAGCGACGATGTCGACTTCTGCCGCAGGCTGGTGACCGAGAATGGTGTCGCCGCGATCCCGGTCAGCGCTTTTTATGCCGAGGGCGCGGTGAAGAACGTCGTCCGCTTCTGCTTCGCCAAGCGCGACGCGACGCTGGATGCCGCGCTGGAGCGATTGGTGGCACGCCGGCCGCGTTGAGAGAGGGGCGGCGGGATCAGCTCTCGATCAGCTTGGCTGCAACCACGCCGGCCGCTCCGAGCCGCTTCTGCAAATCGGCTGCAACCGCGCTTCCATTGGCCGCCTTGAGCGCGGCCTGGGTCGCCGCCATCAACTGCGCCAAAGCCTGCTGCGCCAGCGCCTTGTCCTTGTTGCGGCGCGCGAGTTGGAGCATCGCCTCGGCCTGGTTGGCCCGTGTCTGCACCCAGAGCAGCGGTGCGCGGTCTTGGCGATATTCTTCCAGCGCGGCGGCGAAGGCGGCGATCGCCTCCTCGATCACGACGGGTTCGCTATAGCGTTCGCCCATTGCGGCAAGCACGCTGCCCATCTGGTCCTGGAGTTCGGCCCAGCGCATCGGCGTGCGGCCGCGGTCCGTCGCCTGGGAGACCCGGTTGAGTCCGTTGAAGGCGCGCTCCAGCAGGGACAAGTCGCTGCGGCGCCGGCCGAGCGTCGCGCGGGCGCGCGAGATCATGTGCTCGGCTTCGAGCCAGCGGGCCTCGTCGTCGCTGCGCTTCCAGACGGCGAGCGCGGTGGCATAGGTCGCGACCGCCTCCTCCAGCAGGTTGTCATCCTTCTGCGAGACGCCGAGATTGACCGCGAGCCGGCCCAACCGCAGCTTCAGCGCGCGCCAGAGCGCGGGCGCCTCGTCATGGCGGAGATCTTCGAGCCCGGCCCGGCAATGTGTGAGAGCCTGGTCGAGCAGCTTGGCGTCGCTGGTCAGCGCGCCGAGCTTGTCGAGCGAGGCGGCGAGCGCTTCCTGGGCCTCGGCGAAGGCGACGGTATCGGCCAGGCTGTCCAGCCCTTCGAGCAGCCGTCGCAGGGCGGGGATAGCGGCGTCATAGCCCTCCCGACCGCCGAAATCCTCGCTGATCCGGGCCAGCGTCTTCGCCTGGTCGAGTGCCGTATCGCGGCTGCGGTCGATCGCGGCGAGGCCGATCAGGGCGGAGGCTTCGCCAAAGCGGGCGGCGGCTTCGCGATAAGCCTCGGCCGTGGTGCGCAGAAAACTGAGCGCGGCCCGGTCGGCGCGATTTTCGCCGATCAGCAGCCGCCGTTCGAGCGGGAGCGCCGACAGGTCGGAAGAGCCACCGATGGCATGGAGCTCGGCCTGGGCGAGGTTTTTGTCGGCTTCGGGGAAGCGCCCCTCGGTGATCGCCTTGGCTGCCTCGCCACGCAGGCGCCTGATCTCGGTGTCGCCCAGCGTTGCAGTCAGGCGCGCGGCCAGCGCAAGAAAATCGGTAGCCTTGCGATCGAGCAGGCTCTCGCTTGGCAAGGAGGAGCCGGCGCGGCGCAGCCAGTCCGCCATCATGGCCGCCATCGCCATCGGCGATATGCCGCGATGTCCGGCGACGCGCGCCAGGAGCGGAGCGATCTGGTCGGATTGGCTGATGGCTGCCTCCTGCTCCGGTCCGATGATGCTGGGATCGCCGCGGGCCCGTCCGGACACGCGGCGATCGAAATCGACTTACTTCGCGGCGATGACCGCGATCTCGACCGTGAACTGCGGCGCAGCCAGCTTGGCCTCGACCGTGGCCCGGCCCGGCGTGGCGCCGGCGACGACCCACTTGTCCCAGACGGCGTTCATCTCGGCGAAGGTCGACATGTCGGAGAGCCAGATGTTGACCATCAGCAGCTTCGTCTTGTCGGTGCCGGCCTCGGCCAGGAGGCCGTCGATGATGCCGAGGATGTCGGCGGTCTGCTCGCCGACGCTCTTGCCGGCAGCCTTGTCCGCGACCTGGCCGGCCAGATAGACGGTGTTGCCGTGCACGACGGCCTTGGACATGCGCGGGCCGACGCCGATACGCTGAATGCTCATAGTCTGATCTCCTTGAACGGACGCCTCGCTGGTAGCCCGGCCCGTCCGGTTTCGCAAACGATATGCGGATGACCTAAGGGAAGTATCGGCCAAAAATGCGATCCGCGGGCTCCCGAACGCTCAGGCGAAGCTCGCCCAGCCCGCCCAGAGCGCCGCATAGCGTCCGGCCTTGCCGATGAAGACGAGGACGGTGAAGCGCCAGAACGGGTAGTTCAGCGTCCCCGCCGCGAAGGTCAAGGGATCGCCGACGATTGGCAGCCAGGCAAGGAGTAGCGAGGGCCAGCCGAAGCGGGCGAACAGGCTCTGTGCCTGGGCGAAGCGCTTGGGATCGGGCCGCAGGCGGGCCGGCAGCTTGTCGACGCCGTGGCGCGCGATCATCAGGCCGAGCCACCAGTTGAGGATCGAGCCGGCCGTGTTCGCCATGCTTGCCGTCAGGAAGAGTGCGAGCGGATCGACGCTCTTCGCCGCCAGCAGCCCGACGAAGACGGCTTCCGACTGAGCCGGCAGCAGCGTTGCGGCGACGAAGGCCGCGGCCGCCATCGCGGTGAGGGATGAGAGGTCGAGCATCACGAGAGCATCGCGGCCAGCGCCTTGACCGTGTTGGCATTGCGCAGCGTGCCGATGCCGAGCTTTTTGGTCGTCAGATGCGAGAGCAGCCTTGCTTCGCTCGGCTCCCCCGCGAAATCGATCCAGAGATCGCCGTCTACAAGCGCAAGGCCCATGCCGGGCGTTGCGATAGCCTCGAGCCGGGGGAGAAATTCGGGCCCGAGTGGCTGGCGCATGACGCGGATGCCGATATGGGCACCGTTCCTGCCGGGGAAGGGATTCCGGGCGGCGAGCCGCCTCCAGGTTGGCGCCGTGCGCAGGATGATGTCGACAGGCTTGCCGAAACGGGCCGCGAAGGCCGCTTCCAGCCGGCCCTCGATCTCCGGAAGCGGTGCCTCCTCGCCCTCGAAGATCATGTTGCCGGTGGCGACCCAAGTGCGCGGATCGGCGAAGCCGAGTTCTGCCGCCATGGCTTTCAGGTCGGCCATCACCAGCCGCTTGCCCGGGCCGAGCACGATCGAATGCAGCAGGGCGACATAGGTCGTCATCGCGCGTGTGCGGCCAGGCGCTACAGCCGGCGCAGCGCGACCTGCTGGATGCGATGGCTCGCGCCCTTGGTCAGGATCAGGCTGGCACGCTGGCGGGTCGGCAGGATGTTGTCCTGCAGGTTCGGCAGGTTGATGCCGGTCCAGAGCTTCTCGGCGATGGCGAGCGCCTCCTCCTCGCCGATCTCCGCATATTTGCGGAAGAACGAGCGCGGATCGCGGAAGGCCGTCTGGCGCAGCGTCATGAAGCGGTTGACGTACCAGCGGTGCAGGTCGTTCTCGTCGGCATCGAGATAGACCGAGAAATCGAAATAGTCGGAGACGAACGGGATGGCCGTGCCGTCCTTCGGCATCCGGCTCGGCTGCAGGACGTTGAGTCCTTCGAGGATCAGGATATCAGGGCGCTCGACCGTCACGGTCTCGCCCGGCACGACATCGTAGACGAGATGCGAATAGACCGGCGCGGTCACCCGCGGCTTGCCGGCCTTGACGTCCGAGAGGAAGCGCAGGATCGCCGCGCCGTCATAGCTCTCCGGGAAACCCTTGCGCTGCATCAGTCCGCGCCGTTCCAGCTCGGCATTGGGCAGCAGGAAGCCGTCGGTGGTGACGAGTTCGACCTTCGGCGTGTTCGGCCAGCGCGAGAGCAGCGCCTTCAGCACGCGCGCCGTGGTCGACTTGCCGACGGCGACCGAGCCGGCGACGCCGATCACATAGGGCACCTTGACCTCGGATTCGGCCATCAGGAAGCGCTGCGTCGCCTTGAACAGCCCCTGTGTCGCCGCGACATAGAGCGAGAGCAGGCGCGACAGCGGCAGGTAGATCGCCACGATCTCGTCGAGCGAGATCGGGTCGTTGATCGATTGCAGCTTGGTGAGATCATCGACGGAGAGCGTCAGCGGCTGGTCTGCGCGCAGATGCGCCCACTCGTCGCGCGAGAAGGCGCGATAGGGCGAGACCAGATCGCGTTCGGGCGGAGAGGAGATCAGGCGCTGGTCCATGACGCGGCCCGCAATCCAGGCTTCGAGATTCAAGGGAGGGTCATCCTGCCGGGTCCATCCTCACGCAACTCAACCGGCTGATTACCGGGGTCTGGCCGCCTTTTCCGCCAGTCCGGAGCGGGCCGTGCGGGCCTCAAGCTGGCTCAAGACGTCTTGCAATGCAACATCGCGCGCCTTGAGGACAACCAAAAGATGATAGAGCACGTCGGCACTCTCGGCGATCAGTTCGGCGCGATCACCCTTCACGGCTGCGATAACGGCCTCGACCGCCTCCTCGCCGAACTTCTTAGCAGCGCGCTCGGGGCCGGCGGCGATGAGCTTCGCCGTCCAGGACTCATCGGGCGAGGCTGCGGCGCGCTCGGCGACGCGGGCCTCGAGATCGGAGAGGGTGAAGCCCGTCATCTCAGTCCAGTCTCATCCTGAGGCCGGCTTCCGCCATATGCGCCTTGGCCTGCCCGATCGTGTAGGTACCGAAATGGAAGATCGAGGCGGCGAGCACGGCCGAGGCATGGCCTTGCGCGACCCCTGCGACGAGATCGTCGAGATCGCCGACGCCGCCGGATGCGATGACCGGGACCGGGACGGCGTCCGCGATCGCGCGCGTCAGGCCGAGATCGTAGCCGGCCTTGGTGCCGTCGCGGTCCATCGAGGTGACCAGCAATTCACCCGCGCCGAGCGAGACGACCTCGCGCGCGAAGGCGACGGCCTCGATGCCGGTGGCGTTGCGCCCGCCATGGGTGAAGATCTCCCAACGGCCGGGCGAGACCTGCTTGGCGTCGATCGCGACGACGACGCATTGGTCGCCGAATTTCTCGGCCGCTTCCTTGACGAACTGGCGGTTGGTTACGGCGGCCGTATTGATCGAGACCTTGTCGGCTCCGGCGAGCAGCAGCGCGCGGATATCCTCGACCTTGCGCACGCCGCCGCCGACGGTGAGCGGCATGAAGCAGGCCTCGGCCGTGCGCGTCACCACGTCGAACAGGATGCCGCGGTCCTCATGGCTCGCGGTGATGTCGAGGAAGCAGAGCTCGTCGGCGCCGGCCGCGTCATAGGCCTTGGCGGCCTCGACGGGGTCGCCGGCATCGATGAGGTCGACGAACTTGACGCCCTTGACGACACGGCCGTCCTTGACGTCGAGGCAGGGGATGATGCGGGTCTTCAGGGTCATCGGCGGCAACGCTGTCCTGCGGGCGCAGGGCGGATTGATCGCAAAGGGCAACCCTGCTCTGCTGGCGGCGACTGATAGCAGTCCAATGAGGGGAGTTCCATGGTTATCGCATCGATGATCCGCCGAGCCGGAATTGCCGCCGGCCTTGCTTTCGCAGCCACTACAGGTACGCAGGCGCAGACGGCCCCGAGCCTGCTCGACGCCGTCCAGAGCCGCGGCGCGCTTCAGGTCTGCACCACCGGCGACTACAAGCCCTTCACCCTGGCGAAGGACGGTTCCTTCGAGGGCATCGATATCGAGCTGGCGAAATCGCTCGCCAAGGCGCTCGGCGTCGAGGCCAAGTTCGTCCAGACGAAATGGGCCGACCTGCTGACCGACATGGGCTCGGGCAAATGCGATGTCGCGATGGGCGGCATCTCGGTGACGCTAGACCGGCAGAAGAAGGTGTTCTTCTCCTCACCCTACCTCGTCAACGGCAAGGCGCCGATCGTGCGCTGCGCCGACAAGGCGAAGTTCCAGACCGTCGCCGATATCGACAAGCCGGAGACCCGCGTCATCGTCAATCCCGGCGGCACCAACGAGCGTTTCGTGCGGGCCAATTTCAAGCAGGCCAAGATCGAGGTCTTCCCCGACAACGTCACGATCTTCGACCAGATCCTCGCAGGCAAGGCCGACCTGATGATCGCCGAGTCGATCGAGGTGAAGGTGCAGGAGAAGGCCAAGCCCGGCCTCTGCGCGGTCAATCCCGACGAGCCACTGCAATATGGCGAGATGGGCTACATGCTCCCGCGCGGCGACGCGACCTTCAAGGGCTTCGTCGACCAGTGGCTGCATCTGGCCAAGGCGACCGGCGAATTCGCAAAGATCTACGATCAGTTCGTGCGCTGAGCCACTGTCCTTCCGCGCGAAGTGATGCGCGGGTTCGGGCATGCCACCTTCTTCGTCATGGTCGGCCTTGTGCCGACCATCCACGTCTTCACTGGTCGAATGTTGCATTCAAGACGTGGATGCTCGCCACAAGGGCGAGCATGACGGCGCCTGGAGCGAGCGACTGCGAGGAGGTCGGAGAGGAGATTCAGGCGGCCAGCCGCTTCAGCGCTGCCGCGGGATCGATCCGCCCGTCATAGAGCGCCCGGCCGGTGATCGCGCCTTCGAGGATCGCGGCATCAGTGGCGCAGAGCCGCTCGATATCGGCCATCGAGGCGAGCCCGCCCGAGGCGATCACCGGGATCGATACAGCCTGCGCCAGCGCGATCGTGCCCTCCCAGTTGATGCCTTGGAGCATGCCGTCGCGGGCGATGTCGGTGTAGACGATCGCGGCGACACCGGCATCCTCGAAGCGCTTGCCGAGATCGGCCGCGGCCAGCGAGGAGGTCTCGGCCCAGCCTTCCACGGCGACGAAGCCGTCGCGCGCGTCGATGCCGACCGCGACCCGCCCCGGAAACGCCTTCGCCGCCTCGCGCACGAAGCCGGGATCGCGCACCGCCGCCGTGCCGATGATGACGCGACGGATGCCTTTCTCGAGCCAGCCTGCGACCGTCGTCATGTCGCGGATACCGCCGCCGAGCTGCACCGGAAACGCGACGCGCTTCAGGATAGCCTCGACCGCCGCCGCGTTCATCGGCTTGCCGGCGAAGGCGCCGTCGAGATCGACGACATGCAGCCACGGGAAGCCCTGGGCCTCGAACTCGGCGGCTTGCGCGGCCGGATCGTCGTTGAAGACCGTGGCCTGCGCCATGTCGCCCTGCTTCAGCCGAACGCAGCGGCCTTCCTTCAGGTCGATCGCGGGAAAGAGGATCATGGTGCCCAGCTCAGGAAATTCGTGATGAGCTTCAGCCCCAGCTTCTGGCTCTTCTCGGGGTGGAATTGAGTGCCCGCGACGTTGCCATGCGCGACCATCGCGGTCACCGGCCCGCCATGGTCGGTCAGGGCCAGCACGTCCTGCGGCCGCGACGCTGCCAGCGCATAGGAATGCACGAAATAGGCGTGCAGCCCCTGCGGGCCGGTCTCGATGCCGTCGAGCAGGGGGTGCTCATCCTGCTTGTGCAGCGTGTTCCAGCCCATATGCGGGATCTTGAGGGCGTCGTCCTTCGGCTTGATCAGCGTGACGTCGCCGGGAATCCAGCCGAGTCCTTGCGTGGTCGTGTATTCCAGCCCACGCGAGGCGAGGAGCTGCATGCCGACGCAGATGCCGAGGAAGGGGCGGCCTTTGGCCCGCACGACCTCCTCCAGCGTCTCGACCATGCCCGGCACGGCATCGAGCCCGCGCCGGCAATCGGCGAAGGCGCCGACGCCCGGCAGCACGATGCGATCGGCCGCGCGCACCACGTCGGTATCGCTGGTGACATGGATGGTCGAAGGGATGCCAGCCTCGGTTGCCGCCCGCTCGAAGGCTTTCGCGGCCGAGTGCAGGTTGCCCGAGCCGTAATCGATGATCGCGACGCTCTGGCTCATCGTCCGCGAGCCTCCGGGAACAGGCCGATGATCGGCAGCGGCCCACTCGGCCGGGGGCCGGCCGCAGCCGGTGCGGCCTCGATGCGGGGCAGCGTCGCCTCACCGGCCAGCGCCCGCTCGAAATAGCGGCGCTCGGCTTCGGCCAGCGTGCGGGCCTCGACGACATCGGCGAGCCGCCAGCCCTGGCGGGCGAGCTTGCGGGTGACGAGGTTGTTGCCCTCGACGCCGAGGAGCAGCGCGACCGCCCAATAGATCAGCGTGAGCGCGCTGGCATGCAGGCCGAAGCGGCTGTTCAGATAGAACACGGCAGCCCAGAACAGCACGAACAGCAGCGTCGCCAGCCAGAGCCGCTTGCCCAGCAGCCAGAGACCGGTGAACAGGAAGGCGCCCCAGGCGAAATGCTCGGGGACGAGCCGCGCCTGCTCGATCTCCTCGCGCCGGTCGCCACCATCGGGCGGCGGCGTCATGACGGTGTAGAACGGCATCCGGACCTCCTACAGCGCGCCCTTGGTCGAGGGGACGCGGTCGCCCTCGCGCGGATCGACGTCCAGTGCCTGCCGCAGCGCCCGCGCCAGCCCCTTGAAGCAGCTCTCGGCGATGTGATGGGCGTTGTCGCCATAGAGCGTCTCGACGTGGAGCGTAATGCCGGCATTGATCGCGAAGGCCTGGAAGAACTCGCGCACCAGCTCGGTGTCGAAGGTGCCGATCTTATGCGCCTTGAACTCGGTGCGGAACACCAGGAACGGCCGGCCCGAGACGTCGACGGCGACGCGGGTCAGCGTCTCGTCCATCGGCAGATGGACATCGGCATAGCGTCGGATGCCCTTCTTGGTGCCGAGCGCCTGTTTCAGGGCCTCGCCCATGGCGATGCCGGCATCCTCGACCGAGTGGTGGTAGTCGATATGCGTGTCGCCCTTCACCTTGACCGTGAGATCAACAAGCGAATGGCGGGCGAAGAGGTCGAGCATATGGTCGAAGAAGCCGACGCCGGTGGCGATATCGGCCTTGCCGGTGCCGTCGATCAGGAGCGAGACCGCAATATCGGTCTCGTTGGTGCGGCGCTTCACTTCGCCCGAACGCATGCTGGCCTCTCAAGCCTCTAGATCGTCGCGCGTCCGATAGGACGCGATAACGACGATCTATCGATATGTTATCGCATCGGATTTGTCCGAAAAGTGGAATCCACTTTTCGGTCCGATGCTATAGCGGGAAACGGCCCCGCTTTAGCAGGGGCGGGCGGCGATGGCCACTGGGGCGGGGCCTCAGCCGTCATGCTCGCCCTTGTGGCGAGCATCCACGTCTTGAACACCGTGTGCCACGAAGGAAGACGTGGATGGTCGGGACAAGCCCGACCATGACGGAAAAACCGTAGCTCACACCTTCGCCAGCGCCTGCTCCAGGTCGGCGATCAGGTCGTCAGGGTGCTCAAGCCCGATCGAGAGGCGGATCAGCCCGTCGCTGACGCCCATCGCAGCGCGCACCTCAGGCGTGAAGCGCTGATGCGTCGTCGTCGCCGGATGGACGATCAGGCTCTTGGCGTCGCCGAGATTGTTCGAGATGCGGATCAGCTTGCAGGCGTCGAGCAGGCGATAGGCGCCTTCCTTGCCGCCGGGCACTTCGAAGGCGATCATCGTCGAGGGGCCGCTCATCTGGCGCTTGATGATCTCGGCCTGCGGATGGTTCTTGTGGCCGGGGAAGATCACCTTGGTCGGCTTGCTCTGTGCCGCCAGCCAGTCGGCGACCGCCGTCGCGTTCTGCGCCTGCTTGGCGACGCGCAAAGGCAGCGTCTCTAGCGCCTTCAGCATCACCCAGGCGTTGAAGGGCGACAGGATCGGGCCGGTCTGGCGCAGGTAGTTCTGGATATCGGCCTCGATCAGCTCCTTCGAGCCGAGGATCAGCCCGCCGAGGCAGCGGCCCTGGCCGTCGATATGCTTGGTCGCGGAATAGACGACGATATCGGCGCCGAGCTCGAGCGGGCGCTGGAAGAGCGGCGTGGCGAAGACATTGTCGACCACGAGCTTGGCGCCGGCCTCCTTGGCGATCTTGGCGATGGCCGCGATGTCCAGCACTTCGAGCGTCGGGTTCGATGGCGATTCCAGGAAGAACAGCTTGGTGTTGGGGCGCACCGCCCTGCGCCAGGCGTCGAGATCGGTGCCCTCGACCAGCGTGGTCTCGACGCCGTAGCGCGGCAGATGGTCCTCGATGATGTAGCGACAGGAGCCGAAGAGAGCGCTCGCAGCCACGACATGGTCGCCGGCCCGCACCGGCGCCATCATCGCAGCGGTGACGGCCGCCATGCCGGTAGCCGTGGCGCGGCAGGCCTCGGCCCCCTCGAAGGAGGCCATGCGGGCCTCCAGCATCGCCGTCGTCGGATTGCCGAGCCGGCCATACTGGAAGCCGGGATCGGTGTTCAGGAAGCGGCCTTCGGCCTGCGCGGCATTGTCGTAGACATGGCCCTGCGTCAGGTAGAGGGCTTCCGATGTCTCGCCGAACTGGGATCGCAGGATGCCGTCATGGACGAGGCGGGTCTCGGGATGCAGCTTGGCTGCGGCTTTGTCCGGTGACGACATGGAACTCTCGATCCGTTCTTTATAACGGACAGGAGCAGTATCAGCTCCCAAGGAGTTCGTAAAGAAGAACGGAATTTCCTTTTTTTGGGAGCTGAGCGGGGGGAAACGCCTCCGGCTCAGGCTTGCCGTCCGCCGGAACGTCCGAGCGGCCTCAGGAAGCCGGTGAGGTCGGCCGTGACATGATGGACATGGCCGGCCTCGATCGCGACCTGCTCCCAGGCCTCGCGGAAGGGGTCGGGCGTCTTCGGCACGATCAGCACGGTCTTCATGCCGAGATCGCTGGGGACGATCAGGTTCTTCTCGATATCCTCGAACATCGCGGCGCGGCCGGGATCGACGGAGTGCTTGGCGAGGAAATTCTCGTAGGTCGCACGTTCGGGCTTCGGCAGGAAGCCGGCATGGACGATGTCGAAGATATCCTCGAACTGGTCGAGGATGCCGAGCTTGCCGGCGACGTTCTTCGCGTGGCCGACCGAGCCGTTGGTCAGGATCAGCTTGCGGCCGGGCAGCGCCGCGAGCGCCGCGCCGAGCTCCGGATTGGGTTCGAGCAGCGTCAGGTCGATGTCATGGGCGAAGTCGAGGAACCGATCGGGATCGATCTGGTGCTCCTCCATCAGCCCCTTCAGCGTCGTGCCGTAGCGGTGATAGTAATATTGCCGCAGCGCATGCGAGGAAAGGCCGTCGAGCCCGAACAATTCCTGCAGGAACAGGGTGATGCGCTCGTTGACCTGCGGCCAGACACGGCATTCATGCGAGTACAGCGTGTTGTCGAGGTCGAAGATCCAGTGGTCGACATGCGCGAAGCCTTCCGCCGTCAGCGGCGGGGTCGCGGCAGGTGTGTCTGCGAGTATTTTCATTGGACTCCGAGATGTGGCGAGCCGGAGTCTGCGCCGCAAGTCCTTGGCGGGGGCTTAATCAAGGTGGCTCTTGAAACCCTTGATACTGTCATCCCGGGTCTGCGCTTCGCTACGCCCGGGATGACGGTGTCAGAGTTTTATCTCAACGCCGGATGATCGTGCCGGCGCCGGTATCGGTGAAGAGCTCGATCAGCGCCGCATGCGGCACCTTGCCGTCGAGGATGACGACGGCCTCGACACCCTTCTCCAGCGCGTAGATACAGGTCTCGATCTTCGGGATCATGCCGCCGGAGATCGTGCCGTCTGCGATCAGGTGGCGGCATTCCTCGACCGTGAGCTCCGGAATGAGCTGCTTGTCCTTGTTCAGCACGCCCGGCACGTCGGTGAGCAGCAGCAGGCGCTTGGCATTGAGCGCCCCGGCAATCGCGCCAGCGAAAGTGTCTGCGTTGACATTATAGGTCTGGCCGTCGGCGGCGGCGCAGACCGGCGCCAGCACCGGGATCAATTCGGCCTTCAGCACCGCGTCCAGAACGGTGGTGTTGACCTTCTCGGGCTCGCCGACGAAGCCGAGGTCCAGGACTTCCTCGATCTTGGAATCGGGGTCGACGACGGTACGGGTCACCTTGCGGGCGGTGACCATGTTGCCGTCCTTGCCGCAGAGCCCGATGGCCCGCCCGCCCTCGCGGGTGATGTAGCCGACGATCTCCTTGTTGACCGAGCCGGCCAGCACCATCTCGACGACCTCGACGGTCGCCTCGTCGGTGACGCGCAGGCCCTGCTTGAACTCGGACTGGATGCCGAGCTTCTTCAGCATCGCCGCGATCTGCGGGCCGCCGCCATGGCAGACGACCGGCTTCAGGCCGGACTGCTCGAGCAGCACGATGTCCTCGGCGAAATCCTCGGCAGTGGCCGCGTCGCCCATGGCGTTGCCGCCATACTTGATGACGATGATCTCCTGGTCGTAGCGCTGCATATGCGGCAGCGCCTGCACCAGGAGCTCGGCGGATTGCGACGGCGTCAGATGGGGATGGTCGGTCATTCGGGCAGGCTCCGCGCGGCCGCAAGGACAGATGCGGGCGCTTCTAGCTCAAGATCGGCCGAGGCGGAAGAACGCTGACGCCGCTCAGCCGCGCTTCGCGGTCACAGCGGCGACGGCGAGCCCGAGCCAGCCGCCGAGCATGAACCAGCCGCCGGTCGGAGCCGCCCGCGGGAACAACGCCTCGTTGGCGAAGCCGCGCCGGGCGAGATCGACCGCGAACAGGCATGCGCCGACCATGATCGCCGAGAGCGCGATTCGCGCCAGCAGGTCATGGAGATGCCCGCCCCGGCGCGCCGCGGTCGCGCCGATGACGACGGAGGCATGGAACAGCAGCATCTGCCCGGCGGTCTGGACATGGCCCGGGTCGATCGCGACATGGGCCGCCGCCGCCAGCAGGGCGACGCCGACGAAGCCCATCAGGGCGGCAAGCGCGAGATGCAGGCGCGTCGCGGTCATGGCGTTTAGCCGTGCTCCGCCAGCACGCGGCCGATCGCGGCGCGGAATTCCGGGATGCCCATGCCGGTTTCGCTGGAGGTCAGCAGCACTTCCGGGAAGGCGGCCGGACGGCGCTTGATCTCGTCATAGGTCGCCTCGGTCATGAAGGTCTGATCGGCCTTCTTCAGCGCATCGCCCTTGGTCAGCACGACCTGATAGGACACGGCGGCCTTGTCGAGCGTCTCCAGCACGGCGCCGTCGACATCCTTGATGCCGTGGCGGGCGTCGATCAGCACATAGACGCGCATCAGGTTGGAGCGGCCGCGCAGGTAGTCGTGGATCAACTTCGTCCAGGCCGCGACCTTCTCCTTGCCGACGGCGGCATAGCCGTATCCGGGCATGTCGACGATGGTCGGCGCATGGGGCGAGTAAACCGGAACCGGTTTTTCGCGAGAGCCGCGCTTGCCGCCTTGAGGTCCCGCCCCTGCGGGCTCCTCGTGCTCGACCTGGCGGAAGAAATTGAGCTGCTGCGTCCGGCCGGGCGTATGCGAGGTCCGCGCCAGCGCGTTGCGTCGCGTCAGCGCGTTGATCAGACTGGACTTGCCGACATTGGAACGCCCGGCGAAGGCGATCTCCTGCCCGACCATCGGCGGCAGGTCGTCGATCTTGGTCGAGGCCCAGACGAAATCCCACGACCCCTCGAAGAGCTTGCGGGCGGCCTCGATCTCCTCGGCGTCATAGGGTTTTGTCGTGGATGTGGTCATGGAGCCCTGCCTACACGGCTGCGCGAAGCGCGTCGATATCGGCGCCCTGGATCGCGTCGACATGACGCGCGATCTTGTCCGCCGGCCAGTCCCACCAGCGGATCGCCAGCAATTCCGCGATGATCTCGGGCGCGAAACGCATCTTCACGACGCGGCCGGGATTGCCGGCGACGACCGCATAAGCAGGCACGTCCTTGGTCACCTGCGCCCGCGTGCCGATGATCGCACCGTCGCCGATCGTCACGCCCGGCATGATCACCGCCTCGCGCCCGATCCAGACATCGTTGCCGATCACCATGTCGCCGCGATTGTTCGGGCCGGGGCGCTTCAGGCTTTCGGGATCGCCGAGGCCGAACATCTGGAAGGGAAAGGTCGAGAAGCCGCCGATCGGGTGGTTGGCGCCGTTCATGATGAACTGCGCCGCCTGCGCGATGGCGACGAATTTGCCGATGATGAGCCGGTCGCCGATGAAGTCGAAATGATAGCGCACGCAGCGGGCGACGAAATGCTCCGGCCCGCGCGAGTCGTCGTAATAGCTGTAGTCGCCGATCTCGATCAGCGGATGGTCGACCACCGCCTTCAGGAAGGCCGTGCCCTTCCAGCCGGGGATGGGATGGCGCGTGCTCGGATCGGGCAAGGGCATCGGGACGGCCTTCAAAAGCGAAGGGCGGGAAACCCCGCCCTTCGATCTCTCACTTCTTGTTGCTGTTGGCGGGGTTGGGTGCGCCGCCTGCGGCTGCCGGCTTCTTGCCGAACATGCCCTTGAGGTTGTCGAATAACTCGATCTTCACCCCGTTCTTCTTCATGATGTAGCCCTGCTGGGTCACCGAGAGCAGGTTGTTCCAGCTCCAGTAGATCACCAGGCCGGCCGGGAACGAGCCGAGCAGGAAGGTGAAGAACACCGGCATCCAGGTGAACATCATCTTCTGCACCGGGTCCGGCGGCTCCGGGTTCATCTTCATCTGGATGAACATCGTCACACCCATGATCAGCGGCCAGGCGCCGAGATGCAGCATGGCTGGCGGCGTGAACGGGATCAGCCCGAACAGGTTGAACAGGTTGGTCGGGTCCGGCGCCGCGAGATCGTGGATCCAGCCGAAGAACGGCGCATGCCGCATTTCGATGGTGATGAACAGGATCTTGTAGAGCGCGAAGAACACCGGGATCTGCAGCAGCACCGGCCAGCAGCCGGCGACCGGATTGATCTTCTGCGTCTTGTACAGCTCCATCAGAGCCTGCTGCTGCTTCATCTTGTCGTCGGCATAGCGCTCGCGGATCGCCGTCATTTCCGGCTGCAGCGCCTTCATCTTCGCCATCGAGGCGTAGGACTTGTTGGCGAGCGGGAAGAACAGGCCCTTGAGCAGCACCGTGACGATCAGGATCGCGACACCGAAATTGCCGATGTGCTTGTAGATCCAGTCGAGCACGAAGAAGAGCGGCTTGGTGAAGAAATAGAACCAGCCCCAGTCGATCAGCAGGTCGAAGCGCTTGATCTGCTGGCTTTCCTCATAGCCGTTGATCGCCGCGACCTCCTTGGCGCCGGCGAAGAGCCGGGCATTGGACGAGGCCGTGGCGCCGGGCGCCACCGCGATGCCCTCGCCGAGGAAATCGGCCTGATAGGTGCGGCCGGTGCCGGTCTGGACCGAGGAATAGCGGCCCTCGTACTTGCGTTGCTGGTCGGGGACGACCGCGGCCGCCCAGTACTTGTCGGTGATGCCGACGAAGCCGCCGACGGCGTCCTTCCAGGTCTTGCCGGTCGTGCCCGGCGAGAGCAGCGGCTCCTTGTCGAGCTTGTCGTAGGTGTATTCCTGCAGGCCCTGTTCGCCGAGATAGCCGACGAGACCCTCGTGCAGCACGTAATAGCCGAGCGTATGCGGCTTGCCCTGGCGGACGATCTGGCCATAGGGGAACAGGGTCACGGCCGCGCCGCCCTTGTTCTCGACCTCGTCGCGGATCGTGAACATGGCGTTGTCGTCGACGCTGATGACGCGCTTGAAGGTCAGGCCCTGGCCGTTGTTCCAGCTCAGCGTCACCGGCTTGGCCGGGGTCAGCACCTGGTTGTCGGCGGTCCAGACCGTCGTGGCGTTCGGCAGCGTCACCGCCGTGCCGGGTGCAGCGACCCAGCCGAAATCGGAATAATAGGCGTCAGGCCCGCCGACCGGCGAGAGCAGCACGATGATCGGGCTCTTCGGGTCGACCGTCTCGTGATAGGCCTTGAGCGAGACGTCGTCGATGCGCGCGCCGGTCAGCGAGATCGAGCCGGCGATCTTGGGCGTGTCGATCTTGATGCGTGGGCTAGCCGCCAGCGCCTGCTCGCGTGTGCCGATCGATTGCGTCGCGGCAGCGCCGGGCGCGGCCGATCCTGCGGGCTGGCCGGGTCCGGCGGGGGCCGGGGTGGAGCCGGGCGTCGCGGCGGCCTGCTGGCTCTGGGCCTGCTGGGTCTGCCGGGCGGCCTCCTGCTGCTTGTCCATCTGCGGCTTGGCGTAGAAGAACTGCCAGCCGAGCAGGATGATCACCGACAGGACGATCGCGAGAAGCAGATTGCGGTTGTCTTCTTTCATCATGGTCGGGAACGGATCTCGCTTGGTCCGGTAAAGGCGCGGCGGGTCAGGCTTGCGACGGGGTGCCGCGCTTGGGATGCGGGCGGCGCCTGTCGGCATGCGGCTTGTGAGGCTTTGCCCGGTCGATGGCAATCGAAAGATCGGCGACGAGCGTCTTAAAGTGAGCAGTCAGCACGTCGGAGCGCGCGACGATCACGACGTCGCAGGGGCGCTCGGTCTGGCTGGCGAGCGCTTGCTTGGCCGCTTCGCGCAGGCGCCGGCGGATACGGTTGCGCTTCACGGCATTGCCGGTCTTGCGCGAGGCGGTGAGGCCGAGTCTCAAGGCCACGGGTTCGCCGCCCTTGCGGGCCTCGTCGGGCGCGGCGTCGCGCACCTGCGCCATGAAGGCGGACGAACGAAAACGGCGGCCGTGTTCGGCCGCCGCCAGGAATTCTTTGCGTTGCGTCAGACGGGCGAGGCGCATGGCGATTGGCCTGTCTTCCGAAACCGGCGCGCTGTCGTGACGCGCCAGGGCTCGTCAGGCCGACAGGCGCTTGCGGCCGTGGGCGCGGCGAGCGGCGATGACCTTGCGGCCGCCCTTGGTCGCCATACGGGCGCGATAGCCGTGGCGGCGCTTGCGAACCAGCTTGCTGGGTTGATAGGTTCTCTTCACGGTCCGTCTCCGGGGCCTTTATGAGCACGACGGCCGCGGCTTTCCGGGGAAAGCATGGCCAACCGAGCCTGTCATGCGATAAGGGTCGGCGCCGCCTTTCGGCTGCGCAGGTCGCGGGCTTATGACGGATGGACGACACCAAGTCAACGCCAAACTGGCAGCCATGAGCCTGAGTGCGACGAAGCTTCGCGGTCTCTGCGATGCCGGCTTGCGATTCCCCGCGACATCCCCGATATAGCGGGCGGGAGGTTGGCGAGGGACGTCTCACTCGCCAACCGGGTCAGGTCCGGAAGGAAGCAGCCCTAACGAGACCGAACGGGTCTTCGTCCAGCCTCCCACCTCATGCGCCCGATAAAGCGCCGGTCCGCATTACGGAACCAGCGCGGCGCCATTGACCCTCGCCTCCCGATTGGCGAAACCAGTCCGCATGACCGACCAGATCGACGCCGCCTCTGCTGACGAACCGGGCTTCGCCGGTTTCGATCCGGCGCCTGCGCCGCAGCCGTCCGCGAATGGCGCGCCCGCGCCCTATCGCGTGCTCGCTCGCAAGTACCGCCCGGCGCATTTCGGCGACCTGATCGGCCAGGAAGCGATGGTGCGCACGCTGACCAACGCTTTCGCGGCCGGCCGCATACCGCAGGCCTGGATGCTGACCGGCGTGCGCGGCGTCGGCAAGACCACGACCGCCCGCATCCTGGCGCGTGCCCTCAATTTCCAGACGCCGGACGGACAGGGCGCCCCGACCACGGACCTGCGCGAATTCGGCATCCATTGCCGCGAGATCATCGAGGGCCGCCATATCGACGTGATGGAGATCGACGCGGCCTCCAACAACAGCGTCGACAACATCCGCCAGATCAACGACGCCGTGCGCTATGCGCCCGTCTCAGCCCGCTACAAGGTCTATATCGTCGACGAGGTGCACATGCTCTCGACCGGCGCCTTCAACGCTTTCCTGAAGACGCTGGAGGAGCCGCCGCCGCATGCGAAATTCATCTTCGCGACGACGGAAATCCGCAAGGTGCCGATCACGGTGCTGTCGCGCTGCCAGCGCTTCGACCTGCGCCGCGTCGAATCCGATATGCTGGTCGATCATCTCGCCAATATTTGCCGGGCCGAGAGCGTCGATGCCGAGCAGGAGGCGCTCGCGGCGATCGCCCGCGCCGCCGAGGGCTCGGTGCGCGATTCGCTCTCGATCCTCGACCAGTCCATCGCCCATGCGGCCGGCCGCATCACGCTCGACGATATCCGTTCGATGCTCGGCCTTGCCGATCGTGCCCGCGTCATCGACCTCTTCGAAGCCGTGATGAAGGGTGACATCGCCGCGGCGCTGGGCGAATTGCGCGCGCAATACGATGCCGGCGCCGATCCGGTCGTCGTGCTGAACGACCTCGCCGAATTCACCCATCTCGTCACGCGCCTCAAGCTCGTGCCCGAGGCGGTGAAGGACAACAGCCTCGCCCAGGCCGAGCGCGTGCGCGGCGGCGATTTCGCCCAGCGCCTCTCGGTCCGCATCCTCGCCCGCACCTGGCAGATGCTGCTCAAGGGCATTGCCGAGGTGAAGCAGGCCGACCGGCCGGTCATGGCCGCCGAGATGGTGCTCGTCCGCCTCGCCCATGCCGCCGACCTGCCGACGCCGGACGAGGCGCTGAAGATGTTGCGCGACGGCATGGGCTCCGTCCCCGCGGGCAACGGTGGCGGCAATGGCATGGGCATGCCGCGCCCGCCCTCCGGTGGCGGCAACACCGCGCTCGCCGCCCGCCCGATCCTGGCCAGCGCCAACCCTGCGCCCGCTCCGGTCGCGCGTGCGATCGCGGCACCGATGGCGATCGTCGCTACGCTGGAGGATGTCGTCGCGCTGGCCTCGCAGCATCGCGACATCACGCTCAAGATCGCTCTGGAACGCGATATCCGGCTCGTCCGCTTCGAGGCCGGCCGCATCGAATTTTCGCTCGCCGAGGGTGCCTCGCGCACCCTTGCGCAGGACCTCTCGCGCCGCCTCAAGGAATGGACCGGCCAGACCTGGATGGTCGCCGTCGTCAACGAGGAGGGCGCCGCCACCATGCGGGAGCAGGCGGCGGCGGCGAAGGATCAACGCGAGAGCGACGCCGCGGCTCATCCTGCCGTCAAGGCGGTGCTGGAGCGCTTTCCCGGCGCCCGCATCGTCGATGTCCGCGATCCCCGGGCCATCGCGGCGGCCGAGGCGGCGGCGTCCATGCCGACCGAAGACGAATACCTGCCCGATGCCGAGCCCCTGTTCGACGATTCCGAACCGGATTTCGACGGCATCGATTTCTGACGATTTCGAGGAGGATTTCCGATGCGCGACATGATGGGCCTGATGAAGCAGGCGCAGCAGATGCAGCAGAAGATGGCCGACATGCAGGCCGAGCTCGACTCGATCGAGGTCGAAGGTGGCGCCGGCGGCGGCATGGTCACCGTGACGATGACCGCCAAGGGCGCGCTCAAGGGCGTGAAGATCGATCCGAGCCTGATGGTGCCGGACGAGCGCGAGATCCTCGAGGACCTGATCGTCGCAGCCAGCAACGACGCCCGCACCCGCGGCGAGCGCGTCATGCAGGAGCGCATGGCCGAGATCACCAAGGGCCTGCCGATCCCGCCGGGCATGAAGCTGTTTTGAGGCTTTCCCCTCAGCCCTTATCCTGAGGAGCAGCCGCAGGCTGCGTCTCGAAGGATGCTCCAGCGTGCTCTGGAATATCCTTCGAGACGCCGCTACGCGGCTCCTCAGGATGAGGGCTGAGGGGACCAGAAGGTCGCTTACCTCAATGTCCCGCGCCATTGCCGGTCCCGAGATCGAAAGGTTGATCCAGCTCCTGGCCAAGCTGCCGGGGCTCGGGCCGCGCTCGGCCCGGCGCGCGGCGCTGCATCTCGTCAAGAAGCGCGAACAACTGCTGGGCCCGCTTTCGGAAGCGATGGCGGTGGCGCGCGAGCGCATCGTCGTCTGCGCCCGCTGCGGCAATGTCGATACCAGCGACCCCTGCGGGCTCTGCACCGATCCGCGCCGGGACGATTCACTGATCGTCGTCGTCGCCGACATCTCCGATCTCTGGGCGCTGGAGCGCTCGGGCGCGGTTTCCGGCCGCTATCACGTGCTGGGCGGCGTGCTTTCGGCGCTCGACGGCGTCCGGCCGGAGCATCTCTCGCTCGACGCGCTGGCGGCGCGGGCTTCCGACCCCTTGGTGAAGGAGGTCATCCTCGCGCTCAGCGCCACGGTCGACGGCCAGACCACGGCGCATTTCATCACCGACCTCCTGGCGCATCTGCCGGTGAAGGTGACCAAGCTCGCCCATGGCGTGCCTGTCGGCGGCGAGCTCGATTATCTCGACGACGGTACGCTGGCCGCTGCGATCCGCCAGCGTACGGGGTTCTGAGGAAGCCTCAGAACTTGTAGGCGACGCTGGCGCGGGCGCTGTGGCTCGACAATTCCTGCGAGCCGGTCAGGCCCGGGAAGGCGCCGGAGCTGGCGAAGCGGTTCCGGCCGAAATCGGTGTAGCGATATTCGGCGCCGAGGATCAGCTGATCGGTGAAGGCGAAATTGACGCCGGCGCCGACATTCCAGCCGGTCCTGGCGCTGGTCAGCCGCTCGCCGAAGCCGGCGCCGGGCGCGACGACGCGCCGTTCGTATTCGGTGAAGGAGGCGCCGCCGGTGCCGTAGACCATCCAGCGATCGAAGGCGAGGCCGAGGCGCGCGCGCGCCGAGCCCTGCCAGTCCTGGCTGACGCGGCCGGACAACCCGATCCCGTCGAAACGGCTGCGGCTGTCGAGCGCCTCGATATCGCCCTCGACGCCGAGAACGATACCGTCGACCTGATAATTGAAGCCCGCATGGGCGCCCCCGAAGGCAGCATCCTTCCCGATACGGAAGCTGGTCGGCGCAAAGGCGCCCCCGACCCGCAACCGGCTGTCGCCCCACGCATAGCCGCCCTGGAGGCCGGCATAAAAACCCGTCCAGGAATAGAGCGCCGGCAGTTCCGGGGCCGGCGGCAAGGCGACCTTGCGCAGGTCGGCCGCACCAGCCGCACCCGACAGCAGGATCGCGAGGCCCGTCAGGCCGGTTCTGAGCAGCTTCGTCATCGGGCTTTCCGCTGGGTGGAACAGCGCCTGCCGCTCGCGGCCGCGCTTCGCAATAACGAAGCATTAAGGTTAACAATCGGCTAAGCGGTTCCACCCCCGGCCTCATGCCGGAACGATTGCGAATGCAGCCCGTTGCTCGCAAGCTGCGATGGAACGGCAGATGGAGCACGAATCCCGACATGGCTTTCCTCAAACGGATCACGGGCGCCGCCGGGATCGGGATCGCGCTCGGCTATCTGTCGGGAGTGGTGACGGACAAGCTTGGGCGGCGCAGGCGGGAAGAGGTACGCGGCCGGCTGGCGAAGACGCCACTGCAGATGACATGGCTCGGCTGGAAGGACGTGCTGCTGCGCTTCATCGGCAATGTCGCCGACAACCGCCTGACCTCGCTCGCCGGTGCGGTCGCTTTCTTCACGC
Source organism: uncultured Allobosea sp. (assembly GCF_945957345.1). GTDB lineage: Bacteria > Pseudomonadota > Alphaproteobacteria > Rhizobiales > Beijerinckiaceae > Allobosea. The sequence goes on from NZ_CAMFKW010000033.1 coordinate 57,902, forward strand.
TGCTCTCGCTCGTGCCGGCCTTGTCGCTGCTGGTCACGATCTACCGCTATTTCACCAATCCCGCGACTATCGCGGAGCAGCTCGACACCGTCACGACCATGTTCCCGCAAGCCGCGCGTGATCTGATCCACGAGCAGGCGATGCGGCTTTCGACCCAGTCCGGCTTCAACCTGTCGCTGACATTCTGGATCAGCCTGGGCGTGGCGACCTGGTCGGCCAACGCGGCGGTGAAGGCGCTCTTCGATGCGCTGAACATCATCTATCGCGAGGCCGAGAAGCGCAGCTTCTTCAAGCTCAACGCGATCTCGCTTTTCACCACCGTCAGCGGCGTCGTTCTGCTGACGGCCGCGCTGATCGCGATCGCCAGCCTGCCGGTGGTGACGGCGCTGTTTCCCTTCCATTCCGAGCTCGAGCGCCTGATCCGGCTGATCCGCTGGCCGTCCTTCTTCGTCATGGCGACGCTCTCGATAGCGGTTCTCTACTGGATCGGCCCCAGCCGCGAGCGCGTGCGCTTCATCTGGGTCATGCCCGGTGCCATCGCCGCCGCGCTCTTCTGGGGTGCGGCCTCCTATCTGTTTTCCTGGTATGTCTCGACGCTCGGCAATTACACGGCGGCCTATGGCTCGCTTGCCACCGTCGTCGTGTTCATGACCTGGCTCTGGCTCTCGGCGACGATCGTGCTGGCGGGAGCCGAACTCAATGCCGAGCTGGAGCACCAGACGGCGCATGACACCACGACCGGCCGTCCGAAGCCGCTCGGCCAGCGCGGCGCCACCATGGCCGACCGGGTTGGCCGTGCGAGGGCGGATTGATGCTCGATCCACAGGACACGCGTCACGAGGACCTGCGGACCGGCAAGGGGCCGTGGCGTCCGCTTCTGCAGCGCCCGGCGGGGGCGATCCTTGACTCCGATGCGCGCTGCGACGTCGTGATCGTCGGCGGCGGCATCACCGGCGCGCTGGTCGCCGAGCATCTGACGGCAATGGGGCGCGATGTCGTCCTGATCGACCGGGAGCGCGAAGGCTTCGGCAGCACGGCGGCCTCGACCGCGATGCTGCAATGGGAGATCGACCTCAGGCTGTCCCAGCTCGCGGCGCTCTATGGCTTCGCGGCTGCGGCGGAAACCTATCGCCTGAGCTTCCAGGCTGTCGAGGGCTTGCGCCACCTCGTCGGCGAGCTCGCATTGCCCTGCGCCTTCGCACCCCGCCAGACTGTCTATCTCGCGGCGGGCGAAAGCGGCCCGCGCGAACTGCTCGATGAAATGAAGATGCGCGATCGGGCCGGGCTGCCCGGCAGCTTCGTCGAGCATGCCGCCCTCCGTGAGGCCTTCGGCTTCGACCGGGCGGCGGCCATCGTCTCGCCAGGCTCGGCCGAGGCCGACCCGCTCAGCCTCTGTCACGGCCTCATCGCGACATCGGTGCAGCGCGGGGCGCGCTTGATCCGCGACGAGGCGGTGGGCTTCGACGGCGCTGGCCGTTCCGCCGCCGTCACCCTCGCCAGCGGGCACGTCGTCGAGGCCGATCGGATCGTGCTCGCCACCGGCTATGTCATGCCGGATATCGTCAGCGACGATCTGCACCGCGTCGCGTCGAGCTGGGCGGTCGCGACGGTGCCGCAAACGCCGCAGGCCTTGTGGCCCGGTCCTGCGCTCGTCTGGGAGTCATCGGAGGATTACTGCTACTGCCGTACGACCGCGGATGGCCGCATCGTCTTCGGTGGTGAGGACGAGTCTTTCGACGATCCCGACCGGCGCGAGGCGCTCGGCCCGGGAAAGGCCAAGGCATTGCAGGCGCGCCTGCATGCCTTGATCCCGCAAGCCAACCTCGATCTCGATCATGCCTGGTCGGGCGCCTTCGGCCAGACCGAGGATGGCCTGCCATTGATCGGACAGGTGCCCGGCCATCCGCGCCTGCTGGCGGCTTATGGCTATGGCGGCAACGGCATCACCTTCAGCTTCATGGCGTCGCGCCTGATCGGGGCGCTGGTGAGCGGCCGGGAGAAGCGCTGGTTCCGCCATTTCGCCATCGATCGGCCACGCCCCGGCTGAGCACGCGTCATTGCAACCCTGCAATCGCAGCCTTGCCGGCCGGGTGGGCGACAAGATCAGGCAGAAGGGCCATTTTAGGGGCGCGGCCGGCATGACCGCCGCGAAAGGATTTCCCATGGTCGCAACCATCGAACGGACGGCTCCCGCCGCCACTCTCGAAGCCCACAAGGCGCCGGTCTTCATCGGTGCGGTGACGCTGAAGGTCCGAGATCTCCCGGCACTGACGGCGTATTACCGCGACGCGATCGGCCTTCGCCTGATCCGGCAGGATGCGGCAAGCGCCGATCTCGGCATCGGCGGGCAAGTTCTCGTCCGGCTGGAAGCGGGCGCCGCCCGGCCGACCTCGGCCGCCGGCCTGTTCCATCTGGCCATCCTGCTGCCCTCGCGGCGCGATCTCGCCAACTGGCTGAGGCACGCCGCAGTCACGCGCATCCCGCTCGAAGGCGCCTCCGACCATCTCGTCAGCGAGGCGCTCTATCTCTCCGATCCCGAGGGCAACGGCATCGAGATCTATCGTGATCGCAAGCGGGACGAATGGCCACGCAAGCCCGATGGCAGCATCGCCATGGCGACCGAGCGGCTCGATCTCGACAGGCTCTTAAGCGAGGCCGATGAGGCAACCTATGTCGGCATGCCCGCGGGCACGGGCATGGGCCATATCCATCTGCGCGTCGGCGATACCCTGGCTGCGGAGGCCTTCTACCGCGACCTGCTCGGCTTCGACCTGATGGTGCATTATCCCGGCGCGAGCTTCCTCTCCAGCGGCGGCTACCACCATCATATCGCCGGCAATATCTGGGGCAGCCGTGGCGCCGGCCCGCGCCAGCCGGGCGAGGCGGGGCTCGATCGTTTCGAGCTGGTCGCGCGCGACGAGCAGGACTTCGCCGCGATGCGCGAGCGCATCCTGGCGGCCGGCGGCAGCGAAGCCGATGGCGTGCCGACGGTCACCGATCCCTGGAACAACCGATTGATTCTGGTGCACTGAGACGCGCTCAGCGCGTCAGCAGATGCGAGCGGCGCGTTCCGCTCGTGTCGACCGTGAAGCCGTTCGCTTCCCAGAAGGCGCTCGCGCGCGGATCGGCGGCGCGCAATGAGAGCTTGGGCGCCAAGTCCAGTCCCTGCTGGATTAGCGCGGCGGCCAGCATGCGGCCGACGCCGGCACCGCGATGCAGCGGCCGGACATAGACATGGCGGACGCGCAGGAGATCGGGCGCAGGATCATAGGGATCGGGCGTCAGCGCGCCGATCCCGGCCAACTCGCCCTCATGGAAGGCGGCGAAGGTGGTGAAGCGCTCGTCCGCACCGCCGTAATGGCCGGCGAGCCATTCCTCGCGCAGCCCTTCGATGAAGCGGTAGCTTTCGGCGCTGGCCTCATGGCGCAGCGCCTCGAAATCGTCCGGCAGGCTTTCCACCAGCCGGACGATCTGGATCGCCGTTTCGATCACAGACCCTCGAACAGCGCGCTGGAGATGTAGCGCTCGGCGAAGGAGGGGATGATCACCACGATGGTCTTGCCGGCATTCTCCGGCCGGGCGCCGACTTCGAGCGCCGCCGCGACCGCTGCACCCGACGAGATGCCGGCCGGGATGCCCTCGCTCCTGGCGAGCGCGCGCGCCGTCTCGAAGGCCGTCTGGTTGCCGACGGTGACGACCTCGTCGATCACGCCGCGATCGAGGATGCCCGGCACGAAGCCGGCACCAATGCCCTGGATCTTGTGCGGACCGGGCTGGCCGCCGGACAGGACCGGGGAATCCTCCGGCTCGACCGCGACCATCTTCACGCCCGGCTTGCGGGCCTTCAGCACCTGGCCGACGCCGGTGATGGTGCCGCCGGTGCCGACGCCGGAGATGACGATATCGACCGCGCCGTCGGTGTCGTTCCAGATCTCCTCGGCGGTCGTCTTGCGGTGGATCTCGGGATTATGCGGGTTCTCGAACTGCTGCGGGATGATCGCGCCGGGGATCTCGTTCTTGAGTTCCTCGGCCTTGGCGACAGCGCCGCGCATGCCGCCGGGGCCGGGCGTCAGCACGAGTTCGGCGCCGAGCAGGGCGAGCATCTTGCGCCGCTCCAACGACATCGTCTCGGGCATGACCAGGATCAGGCGATAGCCGCGCGCGGCGGCGACGAAGGCGAGCGCGATGCCGGTATTGCCCGAGGTCGGCTCGATCAGCGTGCCGCCGGGCTTCAGTGCGCCGGAAGCCTCCAGCGCATCGATCATGTTGACGCCGATGCGGTCCTTCACGCTCGAGATCGGATTGAAGAACTCGAGCTTGGCCAGGATCGTCGCCTTGACCCCGCGCTCGGCCGGCAGACGGTTCAGCTTGACCAGCGGCGTATCGCCGATCGTGTCGGTGATCGAGTTGTAGACGCGTCCGCGTCCGGGCGCCTTCGTCGATTTCTGGGCTTCGGCCATGACATGACTCCTCTGGACGAGAGAATGTTCGGTCGTGACGCTAAATCAATTCACAAAAACTGTCGATTAAGGAAATAAATCACATAATCAAATTGTGAAATCGCCTTTCGCGGCGGGATCGCCGAAGACGGCTTTCGTCTGTGCCCTCCGGCACAATTCCTCGACCGTGACCGTATCGAGCGCGGCCAGGAACGCGGCCGAAGCCTGTTCGACCTCTGGCCCGACGACCTCATCGACCAGCCGCGATTGCGGTTCCGGTCCGAGTCCTTCCTCGATGGCCTCCTGCATCGCGGCGCGCGCGATGTCGCCGGCCGTGATCTTGCGCCGTTCGCGGGCGAGTTCGTAGCCGCCGCGCGGGCCGCGCACGCCCTTGAGGATGCCGACGCGCACCAGCGTCTGCAGCAGGGTTTCAAGATGGCGCGGCGGCAGGGCATGGCGCGCGGCGAGCAGCTTGGCCGCAACCGGCTGCGGCCTGGCATGCAGGGCGATATCGACCACCGCGGCGATCGCGAGCAGGCTGCGGCGCGAGAGCAGGATCATGCGCCGCCTCCGACGCGCGTTCCGCCGCCGCTGATACCGGTCGAGCCGTAGCCGCCGGCGCCACGCGCGGTTTGGCTGAGCGTCTCGACCTCCGAGAGAAGGGCATGGGTGACCGGAGCGATGACGAACTGGGCAATGCGGTCGCCGCGCGTGACCGTGAAAGGCTCGCTGCCATGGTTGATCAGCACGACCGAGACCTCGCCACGATAATCGCAATCGACCGTGCCGGGCGCGTTGAGGACGGTAACGCCATGGCGCAGCGCCAGCCCCGAGCGGGGCCGTATCTGCCCCTCGAAGCCCTCCGGCAGCTGCATGGCGAGGCCGGATGGAATCAGTGCGCGGGCGCCGGGGGCGAGTGTGACCGGCGCGTCAATGGCGGCGCGCAGGTCGAGCCCGGCTGCGCCTGCCGTCTCATAGGCCGGCAAGGGCAAGTCGGCGCCATGCGGCAGGCGCTGCAGCAGGACAGTGACCATCGTCAATCCGCCTGCCGGGCAGCTGTCAGCCCGGCGATATGGGCGATGAGCCGCGCCGCGACCTCGCCCTTCGGCAAGGTCGGCCAGGTCTCGACGCCGGACTTGGTGACGAGGTGGACGGTATTGGCGTCGCCGCCCATCACGCCGGTGCCGCCGACATCATTGGCGACGATCAGGTCGCAGCCCTTCCGGGCGAGCTTGGCGCGGGCATAGTCGATCACGTTCTGCGTCTCGGCGGCGAAGCCGACGACCAGCGGCGGGCGGCCGCTCTTGCGATGCGCGACGGTGGCGAGGATGTCGGGGTTCTCGACCAGCGAGAGCGGCGGCAGCGCCTTGCCGTCCTTCTTCAGCTTGTCGGAGGCCGCGTCCGCCACGCGCCAATCGGCGACGGCGGCGGCGAAGATCGCGATATCGGCGGGCAGCGCCGTCTCGACGGCGGCGAGCATCTCGCGGGCCGATTCGACATGGATCGTCTCGACGCCCGCCGGATCGGCCAGGTTCACCGGCCCGCTGACCAACGTGACCCGCGCTCCGGCGGCGGCAGCGGCGGCTGCGATGGCATGGCCCTGTTTCCCGGAGGAGCGGTTGGCGATGTAGCGCACGGGATCGATCGGTTCATGCGTCGGCCCCGACGTGATCAGCACATGCTGGCCGGCGAGCGAGCCTGTCGCATGGTCGCCGCCCGGCAGCCGGCCGAGGAAGCCGATGGCGCGCTGCGCATTGGGCTTCTCGCCGGCGAGCGCGAGTTCGATCGCAGCGAGGATTTCCGGCGGCTCGGCCATGCGGCCCGGCCCGCTTTCGCCGCGCTCGGCCATCGCCCCGACATTGGGGCCGACGACGAGCACGCCGTCCTTTTCGAGCTGCGCCATGTTTCGGCGCGTCGCCGGGTGCTGCCACATGCGCGGGTTCATCGCGGGCGCGATCAGCACGCGCTTGTCGGTGGCGAGCAGCGCGGTCGAGGCGAGGTCGTCGGCATGCCCGTTCGCCATCTTGGCGATCAGATCGGCGGTGGCCGGCGCAACGACGACGAGATCGGTCGAGCGCGAGAGCTGGATATGGCCGATATCGGCCTCGTCTGTCAGCGAGAACATGTCGGTGAAGCAGCGCTCGCCCGCCAGCGACGAGACGGTGAGCGGCGTCACGAACTGTTCGCCGGCCTTGGTCACGATGCAGCGCGAGGCGATGCCGCGATCCTTCAGGCGGCGGATGACCTCCAGCATCTTGTAGGCGGCGATGCCGCCGCCGATGATCAGGAGAACGGAGCGGGAAGCGGACAAGGCGGCTCCTCGGGCAGCGCGATGGGCGAACTGACCGTTACCTAGCATCCGCCGCGCCGCGCTGTCATGCGCCGCGCGTTTTCCCGTCTGCCTCAGGTGCGGGGCAGGTCCGGCACCTTGTAGGCCGTCGTCGCCTTGATCCGCTCCATCGCGAAGCGCGAGGTCACGTTCTTGAGCGGAATCGTCTCGATCAGCTTCTTGTAGAAGCCGTCATAGGCGGCCATGTCGGCGAC